>NZ_QVMV01000033.1 GCF_003417465.1 Wenzhouxiangella sp. 15190 | reverse complement strand
AAGGCGGCATGGACGATGATCGGCTTGCCAATGCCTGGTTACTGCTGGGCAATGCACGCTTCAACCAGGCGGGTCCCGGTGATCGTGAACAGCGCATGGTAGCCGACGAGGCATTTGCCAATGCAGAGCGTTTCGATCGTACGAAACAGGAAGCCGGAAATTGGCGTGAATACATATCGGCCATCAATCAGACCGAGCGGCGTCAGGCGATGCTGGAGGAAGACCAGCAGCAACGCATGGCCGAGGCGACACAGGAACGTCAGCTGACAGCCTGTCGTGCGCGCCAGTTGGCCGGCTCCAGCCTGAGCGAAGAGTGCAAGGAACTGCTTGCGGCCGACAGCGACGAAGGTGACGACCCTCAATCCGATTCGGAAGAATGAGAGCAAGCCCCGTCCAGTCAGGGTAGGGTCTTCCCTCGGTCTGAGAGCTGCACATGCTCCCCCGACAGCGGGGCGTATCTGCGCAATCCGTTCAACGTCATCGTTTTCAGCGGGGGAAGAACCGGGAATCACGGGGTGCAGTAACGCTGATTCATCGTAATAGCGGGCGTTCCTTTCTTCTCTCCTCGCATGTTCTGGCCTAACACCCGCTTTGCTCGAGTGAATCACCGTCCGACCCGGGCGCCAGCTTCTTTCCGCAAGACTTGAATCGGGAATTCAGGCCGCTATCCTTGGGGGCTCATGGCGGGCAAGGAACAGCATGAGGGTCAGTGATAGTTCGAGAACGCCAATGCATCTTCTGCGCATTGTAGCGTTGCCGGTCGTGATCTTCCTTTTCTCGCCCATGCTGGGCGCCAGCGAACTCGGCCCGGTCTTTCGCACGCTCAGTGTCTCCGAAGGGCTGCCCGACCGCCGTGTCGAAGACATCGTCCAGGACACGCACGGCTATATCTGGATCGGCACCCGCGGTGGCCTCATCCGGCACGAGGGCGACCGCATGCGTGTCATCTCGAGCGACGCCGACGAGCCCGATCCGCTGCCGGGTAGCAACGTCATGTCGCTCATGGCTCACAGCGACGGCACGGTCTGGGCCGCGGTCGAAGACCGCGGAGCGGTGCAGATCGGACCCGATCTCAGGCTTCGAACCCATCTGGAACCGCAAGAGCAGGGTGGGCGACTGCCGGACGAACAGATCTGGTCGATGGCCAAAGACTGCGACGGGCGTGTGTGGCTGGCTTTCATGCGCGGCGGGGTTGCCGTCTACGATCCGGCGACCAACGCAATCGAGCGTTTCCCGCAAACGGCGGAGGCCGGGTTGAATCCGGAAGGGTTCCAGGTGCACCTCCAGGTCGACTCCACCTGTCGGCTCTGGCTGGTTCAGACAAGCCAGATTTCCTATTACGACACGGCCCGGCAGGCGTTCGTGCCGGTTCGCAAGCCCGGTGAAGGCCGATTCGCCATGACGTTGGCTGAAGCCGAAGGGCGTATCTATTTCAACGAAGGCGGCGCACTCTACGAGCTCGGGCCCGTGGAGGACGCACCGAGTGCCGAACCCGCGCGGATTGCCGCCATCGAGGCGATCATCACCGATATTGCCGACGATCCCCAGAGCGAACAGATCCTCGTCGGCACGACCGTCGGCCTACACCGGAAGTCACCCGGTAGCGACGGCGAACTTCGCGTCGTGCGCCACGTGCCGGGGATCGCCGACGGCCTGCCTTCAAATTCCATTGACGGTCTGATGTTCGATCGCGAGGGCGGTTTGTGGCTGACGACGACCCGCAGCGGCGCCGCCTACCTTCCACCGGGCTCGGCCGCATTCGAACGCTATCAACCGGTCCCCGGCGTTGATGATCGGACGGTGCTGAACGTCGAGCCGGCCATCAGTCTCTACTGGGATGAACAAGCCGGCGGCTACTGGGTCGGCGGGCTGCGCGGTGAACTGCAGTTCCTGCCGGTCGACCCGTTCGAGGGAGACTTTCCCGAATCACCCGAACCCGCGCTGGCGACGATTCCGCGTTCGGCCGTTCTGGATGTCATGCGCGAGGGCCAGTCGTTGTACGTCACCATGCAGACCGGTGTCGTGCGCGTCGACATCGGGCCGGGAGGCGGCCACAACGTTCTGATGCGCCGCAAGCAGCTCGATTCCGGCAATTTCTGGCTAACCCGGCGCAAGGACGCCGATCGTCTCTGGATCGGAACCCGCAGCGCCGGCGTGTTCCTGTTCGATGAACGAAGCGAAGAATACGAGCGATTCCATCCCGGAGGCCAGGGCCGCCATCATCTGCCCGAAGCCGGTCCCATGGATTTGATCGAGAGCCCGGAAGGTGGCTGGTGGCTGATCGGGGCCGAAACCGTCTACCGCTGGCACGGGGAGGAGGGCTTCGTGGCCCGGCCGATCGCCCTGGATGGACCTTTGGCCGCGGCCGCCTGGCACGATCGAGACCTGTGGCTGGCGACCAGCCACTCGATTCAATCATGGCGCCCTTCGGGCCCGCGTATCGAAAAGACACATGCGTTCTCCCTGCAGGGGCGGCTGCCGCCCGGGCGTCTGTCCAGAATTCTGCCCGATGATCACGGCAATCTCTGGTTGCTGAGAACAAGCGGCTTGTCCGTCTACCGACCTGGTGACGGCAGCCTCCGGCATCTGAACCAAAAGGACGGGCTGGCGACCGTGGAGTTCGGCGAACGCGCCGCCGTCACGCTGCCCGATGGCCGGCTCGCGTTCGGTGGGCGCGGCGGTATCGTCACGGTTGATCCGGCGCGTCTGAGCCGCGTTACGGTCCCGCCCGAAGTGCATGTCACCGGTCTCCAGGCGGGTGACCGGAGCATCGAGTTCTCGCCGGGTGAAGACGGAGCGATCGAGCTCGATCACGACGACAACAATCTGTTCATCGACTTTCTGGCTACCTCGTACCTGGCGATGGAGCGCACGCGCTACCGCGTCAAGCTGGAAGGCTGGGACGCCGACTGGATCCGGCTTACCGGCCAGACAAGGCACCACTACTCGAGCCTGCCGCCGGGCCGCTATCGCTTCCGCGTACAAGCGGCGGCCCCGGGCGGCCCCTGGAACGAGGATGGGGATGAGCTTTCCGTCGTCATCCGGCAGCCGCCGTGGTTGAGCGGCTGGGCGATGGCCGCCTACGCATTACTGGCGGTGACCGGCGCCGGGGCCGGGTATCGTGGCTATCGCCGCGCCAATCAGCGCAGGCGGGAAGTTCGGGACGCCCGCCAGAAGCGTGCCCTGGCCGAAGAGCAGCGCCAGATCATCACCCGGCTCAATACCAGCCTCGAACCGATACTGCTTGCCGAGACCATCGCCCGGGAGATCGCGCTGGTAACCGGCGGACGGCGAGCCTGGATGGGTTATATCGACGAACACCTGCCGCGTGATCTGGTCTGCAGCGAGCCGGAGGCCGAGCCGTTGACGCGGGAACAGTGGCGCCAGCAACTCAATGATGCCGATGGCGCTACCGATCTCGCGCTGACGCTGCGCGTGGACGAACGGGAAGTGGCCCGGGTCCTGGTCCAGGGAGCCCAGGGCGATTTCACGGGAGAAAGCCGCGAACGCTTGCGTCTGCTCGAGGAAATGGCCGGCCAGACGCTTCACAACGCCCTGTTGCTGCAGCGCGTGCGCACGCTGGCCGAACACGCCGAGCAGGCCAGCAAGGCCAAATCCGAGTTCCTGGCCACCATGAGTCACGAAATCCGAACCCCTCTGCACGGCGTGCTGGGCATGGTCGAACTGCTCCACGAAACCGAGACCGAGCCCGGCCAGCAGGACATTCTCGATACCCTGCGTCAGTCCGGGCTTCAGCTGCAGCGCATCATCGACGACGTGCTCGACATATCCCGCATCGAAGCCGGACGGATGAGCCTCAATCCGCAGCCCTTCGACCTGGCCGCGATGCTGGAACAGGTGGTCGACCTGCATGCACCCAACGCCGCCCGCAAGGGGCTGGACCTGCGCCTGAGAATCGCGTCCGACCTGCCACTGGCGGCGACGGGTGACAGCGATCGCATCAGCCAGGTGCTCGGCAATCTGCTCAACAATGCCGTCAAGTTCACCGAGCATGGCGGCATCGAGATGAGTGCCGCCGTCGGCGACGACGGTCAGCTGGTGCTGGTGGTGTCCGATTCGGGGCCGGGCATAAGCGACCAGGATCGCGAGCGCCTGTTCGAGCCGTTCACGCAACTGGATGCATCGATTACCCGCTCCTACAGCGGCTCGGGCCTGGGCCTGGCGATCTGTCGCCGGCTCGTCGACGCCATGGACGGCCGGCTGGATCTGATCGACGCCTGCCACGGCGGCAGCCGGTTCCGGGTACGGCTTCCGGGACTCGACTCTTCGGCCGAAGTCGCCGCGGATCGGTTCTCGAGTTTGTTGGCCGATCAGCGGGTCGCCGCCAGTGTTTCCGCGCCGACCCTGCGGATCCTCAAGGGGCTGGGCCGGCGATGGGGCATTCGGGTCATTGATGCGCGTGTGGAACCACAGCCCTGCGACGTGCTTCTGGTGGACCCGCAAACGCTCGACGGGACCGACGCGAGCCGTCTTGATCGGTGGCACCAATCTGCCGAGGCCCTGGTCTGGCTCCAGTCCCCGTTCGCTTCGCGCCAGGGTCCGGCGCCATTGTTGCCCGAGGGCGCGCATTTCCTGCGCTGGCCGCTGGTCGAGAGTCGATTCGTCGGCCTGCTGTTCGACCTTCGCATCGGCGGCACTGACGCCGGCGAGTTCAGCGAGTAAACTGAATCCGGACTTTGCAAGGAGGACAGGCCCATGGAATGGGTGCTTTTGATTATCGTCGTGGCGGCCGCGGCTTTCGCCATCACGATCTACAACCGTTTGGTGGCCGCGCGCAATCGCTACAAGAACGCGTTTGCGCAGATCGACGTGCAGCTCAATCGCCGCCACGACCTGATCCCCAACCTGGTCGAGGTCGCCAGAAAGTACATGAGCCACGAGCGAGAAACGCTCGAGGCCGTCATTCAGGCACGCAACGGCGCGCACCAGCAACTCAAGTCCACGGCGGCCGACCCCTCCGACCCGGATGCCATGCGCAAGCTCTCCGAGGCCGAGCAGGGCCTGTCCGGCGCGCTGGGCCGGCTGTTTGCCCTGTCGGAGAATTATCCCGATCTCAAGGCCAACCAGAACATGATGCAGCTCTCCGAGGAGTTGACCAGCACGGAAAACAAGGTCGCCTTCGCGCGCCAGGCCTTCAACGACTCGGTCATGAACTACAATACGCTGCGCGAGAGTTTCCCGGCCAACATCATCGCCGGCATGTTCACCTTCAAGCCGGCCGAGCTCCTCGAGATCGACGATCCGGAGAAGCGCGAGGCCGTGCAAGTCGATTTCGGTTGAGTATGTTGTCGAACCAAGCCCGCGTAGGTCGCGGTAACATCCGCGACGGACGACCATTCGGTATGTTCACGCATCGCTACGTGTATCGAGGCCCTCTACGTTGTCCGTCGGCGATGTAACGCCGACCTACGCTGCTGTAAGCGATGAATTTTTTCGAACATCAGGACAAGGCCCGCCGGCAAACCCGATTTCTGGTCGTCATGTTCGCCCTGGCGGTGGTCGCGATCATTGCCGCCGTCGACGTGTTCGTCTATTTCGCAATCGGGCCCGATCCCTGGACGCTGTTCTGGGCGACGGTGATTACCGGCGGCATCATCGTCGGCGCCAGCGCGATGCGCATGCTGCAGTTGCGCGGCGGCGGGGGCGAGGTGGCACAGGCCATGGGCGGGACCCGCATCGATGCCGCCCCGTCCGATCCCCTGCGCCAGCGACTTCGCAACGTGGTCGAGGAAATGGCCATCGCCTCCGGCGTACCCGTACCCGAAATCTATGTGCTCGAGCAAGAGCAGGGCATCAACGCCTTCGCCGCCGGCTTTTCCCCGGCCGATGCGGCGGTCGCCGTCACGCGCGGCACGCTCGAACACCTCGACCGCGATGAACTGCAGGGCGTGATCGCCCACGAGTTCAGCCATGTACTCAACGGCGATATGCGGCTCAACATCCGACTGATCGGATTCCTGTTCGGCATCCTGGTGATCGCCATCGTCGGCCGCAAGTTGCTCTATTCGGCCCGGTTCGCGCGCGACAGCCGTAATGCGGCCCCGGCGGTACTTGCCGGCCTGGGCATCGTCGTGCTGGGCTATATCGGGCTGTTCTTCGGGCGCTGGATCAAGGCGGCCGTTTCCCGCCAGCGTGAATTTCTGGCCGACGCCTCGGCGGTGCAATTCACGCGCAATCCCGACGGCATCGGCACGGCACTCAAGAAGATCGGTGCGCTCTCCGCCGGCTCCTTCATGACGGCCGACAGCGAAGAGGTCGGACACATGCTGTTTTCCACCGGCATGGGCTATCAGATGTTCGCCACGCATCCGCCGCTGGAAAAGCGGATCGAGGCCATCGATCCGTCGTTCAGGCCCGAGCAACTGGAAGACATCAAACGCGAGCTGGACCGGCACGCCCGGGCGCGCAAGGCCGAGGCGGAGGAGTCCGAACGCCGGCAACAGACGGCCGAAGCGGCAGAAGGCATCGACCCGGCCCGGCTGGTCACCGACCTGGGCGGCCTGGCGGAGCAGATCGGGCAGCCGGGCCTGGAACAGGCGTTGACTGCCGCGGTCATGGCCGCGGGTATTCCCGCTCCGCTCGAGCGTGCCGCTCACTCGGACGAATGGGCCCAGGAACTGGTCTGCTGCCTGTTGATCAGTTCCGACAGCGATGTGCGAGAACGGCAGTTGCTGCAGATCGCACGCACGCTTGGCGGGGACAGCGAACAGAAGGTCCGCCAGCTCCACGAGGCAGTGGCCGATCAACCCCGCTCCATCCGCCTGCCACTGGTCGAGGTGGCCTTTCCGCAGATTCGGCGCCGGCCCGAGTCGGGGCTGCTGGACTTCATGCGCCTGCTCGATGAGCTGGCCGGGGCCGATGGCGAGCTGGACATGCACGAGTTTGCACTCACGCGCCTGGTCAATGTCCTGGTCCGTGATGCCTTGCGACCGGCGCAGACCGCTGCGTCCGGCCGACGCAAGCTTTCTGCGCGCAAGCCGGAGGCGACCGAACTGATGGCCATCCTCGCCCGCTATGGCCATCCGGACGACCCCGACGGGGCGGAGTCGGCCTTCGCGGCGGGCATGTCCGAACTCGAGGGCCAGGTTCCCGCCATGCCTTCGGTGGCCGGCTGGGCCGGTCGCCTGGACGACCTGCTCGCGCGGCTCGATGACCTGCGGCCGGCATCGAAGCATGCGCTGGTGGTGGCGTTGTTGCGCTGCGCCGCTGATGATGAACAAGTCGTCGCCGACGAGCTCGACCTGCTACGCGTGGTGTGCGCGTTGCTGCACGTGCCCCTGCCGTTGATGGGACCGGCCGGCTAGGCCGGCCGGTCTCGGGGTGCTCATTCCTCTGCGGCGAAAGCGCAGTCGACTTCCGGGTTGAAGTCCTCGAACAGCCCGGCCGGGTTTTCGCGAGCCGACCACACGTGCAGGGCCCAGATGTCCAGATTGGGATTGAAGCGCAGTTCGCGGCCGAAGAACTCCGGCGGCTCTTCCTGTTTCCAGTCTTCGGCGGGGATGATGTATTCCACGCCCAGAAACGCCATCGAGCCGTCCTCGGCAGGTACGTAAAGCAGGACTTCGGGCTCGAGCAGGCTCAGTTGCCCGCCGTCGGCCAGGTAGTCCAGGTTGGCGACGTGATAACCCATGCCGCCGGGCGGCGCCTCGACGCATTCGCTGATGGTCGTGTCCCAGCCGGCCGCCGCGGCGACATCGTGGCTGTGGAAGGCCACCGTGGCCAGACGGAGCTGGTCGAGCTCGGCGCTGTAGTCGTCCTCTTCGCTTTCATCCAGGCATTCCGGAGGCAGGTTGCCGCCGAGCATGCCCAGGAGTACGCAATAGCGCATGCTCGGGCCCGCATCGCCGGGCGGCCCGGATTGCGCGAATGCGGTCGGAGCGGCGAAAGCCAGCATCAGCAGGGCCAGTGCGGCCGGCAATGTGTTGATGAGCTTGTTGTATCGGGTCATGACGATCTCCTTGCGTGCTGTGAAACCGGCGCCGTCGGGATGACAGCGCTTGTCCCGCAGTTTCGGCAGGAGAACGGGCGATGACTTGCGAAAAACCTGAAGAAATCCTCAGGAAATACTTCAAATGCGTACTCAGGCGGCTTCGCCGGCCCGTGGCTGTCGGGCAGCGGCCTCTGCACGGATCATGTCGGCGGCCTTCTCTGCAATCATGATCGTCGGCGCATTGGTGTTGCCGCCCACCAGGGTGGGCATGATCGAGGCATCGACGACGCGCAGGCCTTCCAGTCCGCGAACCTTCAGCTGCGGATCGACCACGGCGTGGGGGTCGCTGCCCATGCGACAGGTGCCGACGGGGTGGTAGATCGTCTCGGCCTTGGTGCGGATGAAGTCGATCAGGTCGTCGCGTTCGTTGATGTCATTGCCGGGGTTGATCTCGTGGGCCCGGAAGGCCCGGAAGGCAGGCTGTTCCAGGATACGCCGCGAGAGCTTGATGCATTCGAGCATCATTTCCAGATCCTCAGGCTCGCTCAGGTAGTTGGCGTGAATGGCGATCGGCTCTCTGGCGTCGCCGGAACGGATCGCCAGGTGGCCGCGGCTGAGGGGCCGCAAGGGGCAGGCGTGCAGCGTATATCCGTCGCCGGGCAGGCGGTTGCGGCCATGATCGTCGAGCAGGGCCGGCACGAAGTGCATCTGGATGTCGGGGCGGTCGTCGCGGTCGCGACCACTGACGACAAAGGCGCCCGCCTCGGCGATGTTCGACGTGCCCTCGCCCTCGTGGTGGAGGAAATAGCGCAGGCCGACCCGCAGCTCGTTGAGCTGGTCGTAGGTGACCGGCTGGGAACAGCGCGTGAGCGTGCAGATATCGAGATGATCCTGGAGGTTCCGGCCGACTTCGAGCAACTCGTGCCGGCAGGTGACGCCGGCGGATTCGAGCATCCCCGCCGGGCCGATGCCCGAGACCATCAAAAGCTGCGGTGAATTGATGGACCCGGCGGTCAGCAGGACCTCGCGTTCGGCCACGGCCGTGCGCGTGGTGCCGTGCCGACGGTAACGAACACCGTTGATCCGGTCGTTGCCGGCGAAGGTCAATCCCAGGGTGAAGGCGCCGGTGAGCACGGTCAGGTTGGGGCGTGACCGGACCGGATCGAGAAAACCGGTGGCGGTGCTGCAGCGGCGCCCCTGGCGCTGGGTGACCTGGTAGAAGCCGACGCCGCGCTGGGCCGGTCCGTTGAAATCGGGATTGCGGGCGAAACCGGCCTGATCGGCGGCCTGGATGAAGACATCGCTGAGCGGGTTGGTGTAGCTCAGGTCGGAGATGCTCAGCGGACCGTCGGTGCCGTGCAGGTCGGATTCGCCGCGCGCCTGGTTCTCCGATTTGCGAAAGTAGGGCAGTACGTCCTCCCAACTCCAGCCTGGATTGCCGGCAGCCGCCCACTCGTCGTAGTCGCTGCGGTGCCCGCGCGTATAGCACATGGCGTTGATCGAACTCGACCCGCCGAGTACCTTGCCGCGCGGCCAGTAGAGCCGGCGGTTGTTGAGCGCCGGTTCCGGCTCGGTCTCGTAGTTCCAGTTCAGCGACTTGAAGTTGACCAGCTTGGCCAGGCCGGCCGGCATGTGGATGAAGGGGTTCCAGTCCCGCGGCCCGGCCTCGAGCAGCAGCACGCTGACATCCGGATCGGCGCTGAGCCGGTTGGCCAGGACACATCCGGCTGAACCGGCGCCGACGATGATGTAGTCATAGGTTCTGGGCATGATGCTGCGCCTGAGTTTATCGCATCATCGATGATAGACGCGCGATTTAGAACGGGGGGTCTAGATGGAGAGTGTTCATTCAAAGCCTATGCAACTGGCTCATCAACCCGAATCCACTCAATGGCGAATCAAGGCCCCGGCTCAGTCCAATCACCTTGAACTTTTCGCCCATCTCGCCGGGCAGGGTCAGGCGCTTGAGTTCGCCGGCCAGTTTCAGGCGTTGTCGATCATTGCTTGCCGCCTCGACGGCTTCGTGCGCCCCGAGCCCGAGCAGAAAACCCGCCTGGCTGGTGAAGCCGGCCACTTCGAGCCCGATCCGGGTGCCGGCTTCGGCCACGGCGGTAAAGTCGACGAAGGCCGATATGTCGGTCAGTCCCGGCCAGACGAAGGGGTCGAAGTGGGCACGATGGCGGTAGTGGCAGACCAGGGTGCCTTCGCCGCGGTCGGGGAGATAGTATTCCTCGCGCGGGTAGCCGTAGTCGATAAACAGCACCAGCCCGCTGGAGAGGGCTTCGGTGACGGTTTCGACCCAGCCGGGCAGGTCGATGCAGACTTCGCTGGCGAAACCGTCCGGAAGCGGCCGTGAGAGCCGTTGCCGGAGTCCCGAGACGGCTTCCTGCAGTCGCGGGCGGGGCGGGCCGCTGGCCCAGACAAAGCGCTTTCCGTCGAACTCCACGCACTGCTCGAGCAGTTCATCATGCTCGCCGATCTCGAAGCGGGCCACCGGCAGGGCGTCAATGACTTCATTGCCGACGATGATGCCGTCAAAAGGCTCGCCCGGTGGCTGGTCGATCCAGCGAACGCGCTCGAACAGTTCCGTGGGCAATCGCGACAGGGTTTCATGCTGAACTTCGCGCAACGGCGCGCTGGGTTCGAGGATCAGGTATTCGCGCGGCAGCCTGCTCAGGCTTTCGAGGAGATCGCGTGCCAGCACGCCGGAGCCTGCACCCAGCTCCATCAGCGTCCAGTTCCTGCCCAGCTGCCCGGCGACCTCGTCGCACTGGCGCGCCAGCGCGGCCGCGAACAGGCCACCCTGTTCCGGTGCGGTGACGAAATCGCCGGCCGAGCCGAATTTGTGCAGACCGTTGACGTAGTAGCCCAATCCCGGCTCGTACAATGCCATCTGCATGTAGCGATCGAAGGACATCGGCCCGCTGCGTTCGATTTCGGCCACGATATTTCGGCACAATCGTTCGCTCAGGCTCGCCAGTTCGGCCGGCGGCTCGGGCAGTGACAGGGATGGAGAAACGGATGAATACAAACGTGGAAGCCCAGCGTGGACGTGTGGCGATTGTAACCGGCGCGGCCCGGCGCATCGGCGCGGCCATCGCCCGCCGACTGCATGGCCGGGGGCTGGATGTCGTGATCCACTATCGCGGCTCCGGCGATGAAGCCGAGGCGTTGCGCGCGGAGTTGCTCGAGCGCCGGAGCCATTCGGTTGCCCTCATCCAGGCCGACCTGGCCGATCATGCCGCTCCCGAACGCCTCCGCGACGCCGCGCTGGACGCCTTCGGGCGAATCGACGTACTCGTCAACAGCGCCTCGGCTTTCTACCCGACGCCGGTCGGTTCGGCCACGCAGGCGCAATGGGATGAATTGATGGCCAGCAACCTGCGCGCACCGTTTTTCCTCTCACAGGCCTGTGGCGCCGAACTGGCGGCGCGCGAGGGCACGATCGTCAACATGGTCGACATCCACGGCCTGGTGCCGCTTCCGAACCACCCCGTCTACAGCCAGGCCAAGGCCGGCCTGATTGCCCAGACGCGCTCACTGGCAAAGGAACTGGCACCCGAAGTCCGCGTCAACGGCGTCGCGCCCGGCGCCATCCTGTGGCCGGAGGGCGGGGAATCGCCCGAGGCCGGCGAGGAAATCCTCGAGCGCGTCCCATTGGCGCGACAGGGCCGGCCGGAAGACGTCGCGGGCGCGGTCGCTTTTCTGGCCCTGGACGCGCCCTATATCACCGGCCAGATCCTCGCAGTCGACGGCGGCCGGCTCCTGAACCTCTGAGCCGATTCAGATCCAGCCGACGGCCACCACGCGCTTGCGGTGGCGGTGCTGCTCGTAACCGTCTTCCGGCGGCTCGATCAGGGCGACGTCGCGAAAACCGACCTTCTCCATGATCCACAGCAGCGTCGGCGCGCTCGGGGCCAGGCAGATGCCACCGGTCGAGCCTTCCGGACCGTGCGTTTCATGGGTTTCGTCGATGACGCTGAAACAGCCCTGGATCGGATGCACGAACTCGTAGCTGCCCCAGTCCAGCGGCCCGGAGAGATGCGGCCCGACCTGCGTTTCGATCAGGCACACCCGCTGGCAGTAACGGTGGGCGGCACGAATGGCCGCCACCGGGTTTTCGAGGTGGTAGAGCAGGCCGAACATCAGCACGATGTCGGCCGGTTCGACCCCGGAGTCGTCGATGTGCTCAATGTCGGACTGGATAAACGATACCGCGTCCAGCCCAAGCGCTCGCATCATCAGCCGCGAGTCCGCCACGTGGCTTTCACGCGGTTCCAGGCCGGTCACTCGCGAGCAACCAATGTGTGCCAGGTGCATGCTGAACCAGCCCTGGTGCGAGGCCAGGTCGAGCGCCGTCAACTGCTCATCGGCAAGTGCCGGCCCGAGTACCTTGCGCATCATTGCCAGCCGCGTCTCGTGCACAGCGACAGCCGATTTGGGCAGGTAGGAAGCGGTGCTCCTGCCGTCGGGCAGATCGAAGGGGTAAAACCATTTGCGCTGGTGGATTGCCGCGATCAGTTCGGCTTGCGATTCGTTCACTTTGGGGGCTCAGTCGGGATCAGTGGCAATTATCGTCGAAACTGCCCGGCTATTTCAGCAGGCGGGTAACGTCTCGGAATTTCGGATGGCCGGCATCGCCCATCAGCTCGAATAGCACCATCTCGACGTTGCTCAGGTGCACGCCGGCGGCTTGCATGCGCCGGAAGGCGATATCGCGGTTGAAGGCCGAGCGCGAGGAGACCGCGTCGGCGACCAGGTGGACCTCGTAGTTTTCCGAGCGCAGGGCCGCGGCGGTTTGCCAGACGCAGACGTGGGCCTCGATGCCGGCCAGAAGGATGCGATCACGGCCGGATGCGCGAACGGCTTCCCGCAGAGTCTCGTCGCCCCAGCAGCCGAATTTGCTCTTGGCACAGGGCGAGTAGCCTTCGAGTTTCCCGGCCAGCTCGGGCACGGTGGGCCCCAGCTTGTCGGGCAGTTGCTCGGCCCAGATGACCGGCACCTCGAGTAGGCGGCAGGCTTCGATGAGCACCTGCTGCTGATGGATCATCGCTTCGGACTCGTGCATGATCCGCGCCAATTTGCCTTGAACATCGACGAGGAGGAGGAGGGCGTTTTCGGGAGTGGGGTGGTCTATGGTTGGTGTTGCCATACGGATTCCCTGAGTACGGGTCGATGAAATTCGAAATTCGAAATCTCAAATCCGAAACAAATTCGAAAACCCAAGCACGAAACGCGGCGGCCGGATGCTTTTCGAATTTCGTGCTTCGTGCTTGTTTCGGATTTCGATATTCGGATTTCGGATTTGGTTCAAACTTTGGTGCTTCGAAATTCGGATTTGTTCCATTTGTTCAACCACTCCCCCACCAATTCGGCGAGGCGGGTTGAGTGTCACCGAGGTCGGCGGCTTCGAGGGATCGATCTCCCTCGAACTCCTCCCAGTGCTCGGCGAATGTCTTCCCCGTTACCGGATGCTGCAACTGCGGCGCCAGATCGGCCAGGGGCTTGAGGACGTGGGCGTATTTCAGGATCTCCTCGCGCGGCAGGGTCAGGCCGTCGAAGTCGCCGACCTTGTCGTCATGCAACAGGATGTCGATGTCCAGGGTCCGGTCGGAGAATCGGGGCTGGCTGCGGTCGCGGCCGTGCTCGTCTTCCAGTGCGGTCAGCCATTGTTTGAGTTCGGTCGGCGACCAGTCGGTTTCGATGCGTGCCGCGCAGTTGAGGAAGTCGTCGCCGGAGAAACCGACGGCGGCGGACCGATAGACCGGTGAAATGGCCGTGTTGGCGAACTTGCGGTACAGCGCGCGGATGCCCGAGCGAATATTGGCCTCGGCATCCCGGTTGGAACCCAGCCCCAGGTACACGGTGCTCATGGCTTTCTGCCCCGTTCGATGCGGATGCCGACCGATTTCGAGCCTCGCACGGCGCCGGGCTTGTCGAGCTCGAGCCGCAGCCAGTCGACGGGGAATTCCTCGAGCACGATCTCGGCGCAACGCTCGCCCAGTGTTTCGACCAGCTGGAAACTGCTCGACTCGACGAAACCAATCAGGCGCTTGGCAACGGCCTTGTAGTCGAGCGCGTCGTCGATGCGATCGCTGGACGCCGCCTTGCGAATGTCGCTGCTCATTTCCAGGTTGAGACGAACCGTCTGGCGAATCTTGCGTTCCCAGTCATAGATGCCGATGACGGTTTCGATGTCGAGGTCTTTTATGAAGACAATATCCACTTGGTGAGGCGCTCCCGGGGTTGGGTGTACTGGCGAACGTAAGGCGGTGCGTCAGGCTGTCACGGCGGTCGAGAGCGAAATTCGAAATTCGAATATCGAAATCCGAAACAAGCACGAAGTACGAAATTCGAAACGAAGAACATCAGGTCGCCTTGTTTCGGATTTGGTGCTTCGGATTTCGAATTTGCGCTTTCACTATTGGCTCAGGGAGTCAATGGGCCACCTGGGGCTGACCGCAATCACCCCATCTCGATTAGCCTCAGCGCGTCGGTACCATCCCGCATGGGCGATCATGGCGCCGTTGTCGGTGCATAGCTTGAGCGAGGGATAGTACACGCGGCCGGGGATGCGATGCTCGAGTTCGGCGCGCAGGCGGGTGTTGGCGCTCACTCCGCCGGCGATGACCAGGCGCTGCATGCGGGTTTCCTTGAGGGCGCGTTGGCACTTGATGGCCAGGGTCTCGGCCACGGCCTGTTCGAAGCCGGCGGCAACGTCGGCGTGATCGGCCAGATCCACGCGCGCGATCAGTTCGCGGGTGTGGGTTTTCAGGCCCGAAAAACTGAAGTCCAGGCCCGGGCGGTTGGTCATCGGTCGCGGAAAATCGAATCGGTCGGGGTTGCCGGTTTCGGCCAGGCGGGCGACTTCCGGGCCGCCGGGATAGCCCAGGCCGAGCAGCCGCGCGGTCTTGTCGAAGGCCTCGCCGGCGGCATCGTCGAGCGTCTCGCCCAGCAGCTTGTAGCGGCCGAATCCTTCCACGGCCACCAGCATGGTGTGCCCACCCGACACGAGCAGGGCGACGAAGGGAAATTCCGGCGCCGGATCTTCGAGCAGGGGCGAGAGCAGGTGGCCTTCCATGTGGTGGACGGCAATGGCCGGCACGCCGAGTGCGGCGGCCAGGGCCACGCCGGTGGCCGCACCCACCAGCAGCGCGCCGGCCAGGCCGGGGCCTGCGGTATAGGCGATCGCGTCGAGTTCGTTTGCCGGCATGTTGGCCGAATCGAGCAGCTCACGCACCATGGCCGGCAGCTTGCGCACGTGATCGCGCGAGGCCAGTTCCGGCACCACCCCACCGTAGGCGGCGTGGTCGGCCTGGGTGTAGACCAGGTCCGCGAGGAGGCCCCGGTCGGCGTTGTAGAGGGCTACGCCGGTCTCGTCGCAGGACGTTTCGATGCCAAGAATGTTTTGCACGTCGGGGATTTGCCGGTTTATAATGGTGAGCTTTCCACAAATTACTGGAACGGGATTTTAATGCCGAGTGTAAAGGTCAAGGAAAACGAGCCGTTTGAATACGCCCTGCGCCGCTTCAAGCGCTCCTGCGAGAAGGCCGGGGTGGTCGCCGAAGCGCGCCGCCGCGAGTTCTACGAGAAGCCGACCCAGGAACGCAAGCGCAAGAAGGCCGCGGCCGTCAAGCGCCACCTGCGCAAGATTTCGCGCGAGCGCGTCAACCGCAAGCGACTCTACTGAACACGCATTCTACGCAACTTCTCGGCGAGGCGGGCCGGTCATGTCGCTGAAAGCGCAGATCAATGACGACGTCAAGCAGGCGATGCGTTCCGGTGAAAAGGAACGCCTCAAGACCCTGCGCATGATCACCGCCGCGATCAAGCAGCGCGAAATCGACGAGCGCACCGAGCTCGACGACGCGCAGGTGCTGGCCGTGGTCGAGAAGATGATCAAGCAGCGCCGCGAGTCGGCCGAGCAATACCGGGAGGGCAACCGTCCCGAGTTGGCCGAAGCCGAAGAGGCCGAAATCGCGCTGCTCGAGCCCTACCTGCCGGAGCAGCTCTCCGACGAAGAACTCGACAAGGCCGTCGACGAGGCCATCAGCGAAACCGGCGCCAGCGACATGAGCGGCATGGGCCAGGTCATGGGGCTGCTCAAGCCCCGGCTCCAGGGCCGCGCGGACATGAGCAAGGTCTCCGGGCTGGTCCGTTCGAAACTGGCCGGCTGAGCTTCAGGCCGCTGGGCCTTGCAGCTAAACGCTCGGCGACTCGCTAAAAGTTACATAATGAATGGCGGGTTACACTAAACTGGTTCTGTGGCCGGCCGCATCCCCGAAGAATTCATCGAATCCCTGCTGGAGCGCACCGATATCGTCGAGATCGTCGGTGCGCGCGTCGATCTCAAGCCCGCCGGGCGCGGCGAGTACAAGGCCCTGTGCCCCTTCCATGACGAGAAGACCCCATCTTTCACGGTCAGCACCGACAAGCAGTTCTACCACTGTTTCGGCTGCGGTGCGCACGGCACCGCGATCGGTTTCGTGATGCAGCACGACGGGCTGGAATTCCCGGCCGCGATCGAGGAGCTGGCTCATATCGCCGGCCTCGAAGTGCCGCACGAGGGCGGCCAGGCGCCGGTCAAGAGGAATGACCGCCTCTACCAGGCGCTGAGCCAGGCACAGACCTGGTTTCGCCGCCAGCTCGCCGCCAGCGAAGCGGCCCGTGCCTATCTCAAGTCGCGCGGTTTCGACAAGGCCACGGTGGACGAATTTGGCATCGGCTACGCACCTGATGCCTGGCAGTCCCTGGCCGATTTCCTGATCAACGAGGGTTTTCGGCCGCAGGAACTCGAGGAGGCCGGTCTGGTGACGCGCCGGGACGGTCGCACGACCGACAAGTTCCGCGACCGCGTGATGTTCCCCATCCACGACCGGCGCGGGCGGGTGATCGCCTTCGGCGGACGAGCCTTGGGCGAGCGCGGGCCGAAATACATGAACTCGCCCGAGACGCCCGTCTTCCACAAGGGCCGTGAGCTTTACCGGCTGTTCCAGGTCCGCCGCGGCGGACTGCCGCCACGCATCCTGGTGGTCGAAGGCTACATGGACGCGGCCGCGCTGTTCCAGTACGGTTTTGACAATGCGGTGGCCACGCTGGGCACGTCGGTCACGCCCGACCACATGAACCTGTTGTTTCGCGCCTCGCCGGTGGTGGTGTTCTGTTTCGACGGCGACCGCGCCGGCCTTCAGGCGGCCTGGCGCGGCCTGGAAGCGGCGCTACCGGAACTCAAGTCCAACCGCGAGGTTCGTTTCCTGTTCCTGCCCGAGGGTGAGGATCCCGATTCACTGGTGCGCGGGCGAGGTGCACAAACGCTGGCCCGGATGCTCGACGAGGCGAAGCCGCTGTCGAGCTTTTTCTTCGACCACCTGTCCGAGTCGCTGGACATGAAAACGCTCGACGGGCGTGCGCGACTGGTGGCCCTGGCCGAACCCTATCTGGAAAAGCTGCCGGAAGGTGCCTTTGCCGATATGATGCACGATGAGCTGGTGCGGCGAAGCGGACACGGCGGCCGCAGTCGACCGGCCGCCGAAGCCCGGCCGGAGACGTCCCGCGTGCAGGGTGGCGAAGAGGACCGCCCGCTGACCCCGGTCCAGTACGCGGTGGCCCTGATCGTGCAGCGTCCGAGCCTGGCCGACGGTGTCGACGACGGTGCCCTCGAGGGCCCGGCGACGGTCCGCGGGGTCGATTTCCTGCGAGAATTGATTGACTTTTGCCGCAACAAGCCCCAGTTTTCTACGGCTAAACTTCTGGAAGCCTGGCGGGAGCGCCGCGAAGCGCCCTGGCTGGCTCGACTGGCGGCGCGGAACGTAATCGCCGACCGGGAAGAAATGCCGACGGCGCTGGCACAAACTTTGGCCAGAATTCGTCGTCAAATGATACAAACAAGAATTCGCGAACTTCAGGAAGCCCAGCTTAACGAAGGGGGGCTCGATGAAGACCGATCCAGCGAGTTGCGCCGGTTGACCTGGGGTAACCAAGACGGACAAATATGAAAGCCGAAAACGCAGCAACTATGGAAAACGCACCGCGACCCTCTCAGCTCAAGCAGCTGATCCAGAAAGGCCGTGAACAGGGGCAGTGGCTGACCTACGCCCAGGTCAACGACCATCTTCCCGGCGATATCGTCGATCCCGAGCAGATCGAGGACATCGTCAACATGATCAACGACATGGGCATCAAGGTCTTCGAGGAAGAGCCGGAGGACGCCGACGAGCTCATTATCAACGACTCGGCGAGTACCGACACCGACGACGAAACGGCCCAGGCCGACGCCGAAGCGGCGCTGGCGGCGGTCGAGACCGAGCTGGGCCGGACCACCGACCCGGTGCGCATGTACATGCGCGAGATGGGCTCGGTCTCGCTGCTCACGCGTGAGGACGAAATCGACATCGCCAAGCGCATCGAGGACGGCCTCAACCAGGTCAACCAGGCGCTGGCACGCTTCCCCGGCACGATCGAGACGCTGCTCGAGGAAGTCGAATCGTGGAAGGAAGGCAACCTGCGGCTCAACGAACTGGTCAGCGGCTTCATCAATCCGACCCTGCTGGCGGAGATGGAGCTAATCTCGCAGGATGCGATGGAAGCGGCCGTCGAGGAAGAGGCCGTCTACATCGACGAGGACGTAGAAGAAGACGAGGACAAGCCGGCGCCGACGGTCAACACGCTGCCCGACCCCGAGCAGGTGACCCAGTTCTTCGACGAGATGCGCAAGCTGCACGAGCGCTTCACGAAGCTGCACGACCGTTACGGCCCCAACAGCCCCAAGGCCTCTGAGCTGCGCGATTTGATCGCCGAGCAGTTCATGCGCCTGAAGCTGCCGCCGCGCCTGTTCGACTACCTGATCGACCGCATGCGCTTCCAGGTGGCACGCACGCGCGACGTCGAGCGCACGATTATGCAGATCTGCGTGGAGCGCTGCGGCATGCCGCGCAAGGAATTCATCACCAGCTTCCGCGACAATGCCGCCGACCCGGAATGGCGCAAGGGGCTGCTCCGTCGTCGCAGCACCTGGGCCAAGGCCCTCAAGGAACACGCCGAAGAGCTGGAAGACCTGCAGGACAAGCTGGCGCGTTTCGAGCGCGACCAGCGCATCCCCGTCGGCGACCTGCTCGAACTCAACCGCGCCATGTCCATCGGCGAGGCCAAGGCGCGTCGCGCCAAGAAGGAAATGGTCGAGGCCAACCTCCGGCTGGTCATTTCCATCGCCAAGAAGTACACCAACCGCGGTCTGCAGTTCCTGGACCTCATCCAGGAAGGCAACATCGGCCTGATGAAGGCGGTCGACAAGTTCGAATATCGCCGGGGCTACAAGTTCTCGACCTACGCGACGTGGTGGATTCGCCAGGCGATCACCCGCTCGATCGCCGACCAGGCACGCACCATCCGCATTCCGGTGCACATGATCGAGACGATCAACAAGCTCAACCGGATTTCCAGGCAGATGCTGCAGGAAATGGGTCGCGAGCCCACCCCGGAAGAGCTGGCCGTGCGCATGGAAATGCCGGAAGACAAGGTGCGCAAGGTGCTCAAGATCGCCAAGGAGCCGATCTCGATGGAAACGCCCATCGGCGACGACGAAGACTCGCACCTGGGCGACTTCATCGAGGATGCCAACATCCTCTCGCCGATCGACACGGCCACCACCACCGGCCTGACGGACACGGTGCAGAAGGTGCTCTCGGGGCTGACCCCGCGTGAGGCCAAGGTGCTTCGCATGCGCTTCGGCATCGACATGAATACCGACCATACCCTCGAGGAAGTCGGCAAGCAGTTCGACGTCACACGGGAGCGCATACGTCAAATAGAGGCCAAGGCGTTGCGAAAGCTGCGCCACCCGACCCGTTCGGAACAGCTCAGAAGCTTCCTCGACCTGGAGTGATGTGACGCCCGTCACGACCCGGCCGGGCCCTTGCGCCCGGCCGGCTTCCATTCCGCTTTCGGCACTTGACCGTCTCCCTGCCCGGGAGTAGTTTGAACAGCCCCCAAATCGCCAATTCAGGTAAACAGGCATGTTCAACAAACGCGAAAACGAATCCGAAGGTTCCACCAGCGAAAGTCACAAGGCCGATGCGCCTGCTCCGGCAAAGCGATCGGCGCCGCCGCGCAATGCCGGCGGAACGGCGATGATCGGTCCGTCGATCAACGTCGACGGCAAGTTGCTTGGTGATGAGGACCTGGTTATCGAAGGCAAGGTCAAGGGGACCGTTGAACTCAAGAAGAACAGCGTGACGATCGGCAACCAGGGGAATGTCCAGGCCGATGTGTATGCGCATTCGATCTTTGTCGACGGACAGATGGACGGCAACCTCGTCGCCTCCGAGCAGGTCGTCATCCGCAAGAGCGCGCGCGTGAAAGGCAGCATCGCAGCCCCGCGCGTCAGCCTGGAAGACGGCGCGCAATTCAACGGTTCGATCGACATGGACACCAAGAGCGAAACCCGGAGCAAGGCCTTTTCCGGCCAGAAGTCCTCGCAGGAATCGAGTGCAGGTGCCAAGACGGAATCAACGCATTCGGATAGCGGCTCGAACAAATCCGGATCCGAAGCCGGAAAGCAGGCCAGTCTCTGACGCTCGATAAGGGGTTGTAATCGTGAGCAGTGATGCCGCGCGACCGCTGGAGGACAGCGGCCCGGAGCCGATCCGTGCCCCGCTGTTCGCCATGGCGGTGGAAGACTTCGAGGACGATCGCCGCCACGTGGTGCTCGATCTCGGCCGCGCGCGTGAAGGCACCGTGGCCTTGTTCAGCGGCTATCGCTGCCGGCTCGATGTCGTCGATCTGCCGGCGAAGCTGGGCGATCTGCCAGACGTGGACGAAGAAGGCGGGCCCGAGGCCGTCGAGCGCTGGCTCGACGGCCTGCTACCGCCGACCCAGGGTGAAAGCGTCGACCTGGTACTGTGCTGGAACCTGCTCAACTATCTGCCCGCCGGCGTCATCGAGGCGCTCGGCAGGCGATTGGCCGAGCGAGCTTCGCCGCAGGCCAGGTTGCATGCACTCATCGAGTATCGGGCCACCCGGATGCCCGCGGTTCCCGCCTCGTATGCGCCGGTCGGGCTCGAACTTGTGGACGATCCGCCCGAAGGTGATCCGGCCACAGTAGCGGCCCCGCGCTACAGCCCCAAGGAACTGGAAAAGCGCCTGCCGGGCTTCACTTCCGAGAAGACCATGCTACTGGGCAACGGCATGCAGGAGTACTTGTACCGGCGCTGAGCCCTGTTGCAGCAATGAAAAAGCCCGGACCGCCGTGCGATCCGGGCTTTTTCGGACGGATATGCGTCGGCGATCAGTCCAGCGGCGTTTGGCGCCGGCGGCGCAGGCCGAACAGGCCCATCAGCGCCAGCAAGCCCGAGCCGACGATCAGGCCGATGCGATCCAGCGTGGGAACCGGCAAGGCCGGTTCGATCGGCGCGGTGCCTCGACCGCTCACCGCGATCTGTGTGCTGTCCGCCCCGGTGCCGTCATTGGAGCCCAGCTCCAGACCTTGCTCGTAGTCGCCCGCGCTCTCCGGCGCAAAGGTCACGGTAAGGCTGCAGGATTCGTCCGGCTCAAGCGTGAACGGCGGCTCGGGGCAGTCGCCCGAGATGCTGAACGGATCGGGCAGATTGGTCCAGTCTTCAACCGTGACCGGGGCCGATCCTTCGTTGGTCAGGGTCAGTTCGGTCTGCCCGGATTCGCCGAGCGGAACCTCGCCGAAATCGATATCGCCGCCCGGGCTGACGACCAATTGCCCGAGCACGCCCTGGCCGCTCAGGCTGAACTGATTGGTGTCGGTGTTCAGGCTGTCGGACTCGACCGTAACCGTCGTGCCGGCACTACCGGTCGCGCTCGGCTCGAACGTGGTCGAGAGTTCACAGGATGTACCGGCAGGCACGGTGAATGGCAGGCCGGTTCCGCAATCGGAAAAGTCGAGAGAGAATGGCGCTTCCACTGCGGGATCGAAGCCGGTGACTTCGAGTGCGTCATCGCCGGTGTTCGCGAGCGTGACGATCTGTGCATCGCTGGTCGTGCCGGTGAGGACCGCACCGAAGTCGCGGTCCGGGCCGACGTTGACGATGGGTGCCACACCGGTGCCCGTAAGCGCCACGCTGTAGTCCGCGGGGTCGGCATCGGTAGCGATATCCAGGCTGCCCGAGAAATCGGCGCGGCTGCCCGGCGTGAAAGTCACTTCGATGCTGCAACTGCCGTCGGGCGGAATCGCGGCGGCCGTACAGTCGCTGCCGTCGGCGGCGAAGCTGGAGGCGCCGCGCGCGAGCGGCTGGCCGACACTGACCCCGCTGATGTTGAGTTCGAAATCACCCGTGTTGGTGACTTCGACGCTGAGCGGATCGGACGTGGTCTGCACCCGTGTGTCCGGGAAGTCCAGTGCCTCGGCACTCAGGCTGACCGCCGGCGCGACCTGCAGCTCGAAGGCGCCCATGTCGGGGGCGTTGCCCGCATTGCGTGGAAAGCCGTCGCCGCGCTGGTCGAAGGCCGGCAAATTGGCGGCGCCGGGGTTGCCGGCGTCGTAGGCCGGGCTGTCGGTGGTGAAAGCGCGGGTCCGTGACAGACCGCCATTGTCGGCCAGCGCCAATAATTGCGGATCGGTGTTGTTGCCGATGTCGCTACCGCCGGCGTCGGTGACCGTGAGATTAGTCTCGTCGACCGTTCCGATCAGGCTGTGGTCGACCGTGACCTCGCCGGTGCCGCTCAGGTCGAACGCGCTCACACCGCGTTCGCCCTGGGGCACCTGTCCGCCACCGGAGACGCCATGGATGATGCTGTTGGTGATGCGTCGCTCGCCGCTGGCAGTGAGGGTGACCATGCCGGGCGCCGACGGGAATTCTCCGCGTTCATCTTCCCGCTGCAGTCCACCCGTCAAGGTATTGTCGGTGATGGTGACATGCCGGAGATCGGTATCGACCGTGCTGGAGGACGGGTCGACGCTCAGGGCGAAATTGCCGACCTGGTTGTCGGTAATGGTGGTGTTAACCATCTCGAATGTATCGCCGCCGTAGCCACTATTGTCCAGTAAAGCGCCGACAGCGCCGATGTCGAATTCGCTGCCGTGGATCAGGGTGTCGCGGATGCTGATGTTCTGGCCGCCGCCGAACATGCCGAATTCCACTGCCATTCTCGCAGAGCTCGTTGTATTGGAGATCCGGCTGCCAACCAGTTCAAAGCCCACGTCACTACCGAAGGCGTCTATCAAGACAATGGGGTCGAAACCGGCATCGTTGTTCAGGAAAGAGGCATTGCGGATGCTCGCATTGCTGTTGGTGCCGGTATTAAGTGCCAAGGCGGCTCGGCCGCTGTTGCCGGTCATGTCGAGGTTGTCGATATCCAGACTGCTGTCGCGACCCTGTCGAATCGACAGCGTGCCGTAGCCGCCATAGCTGTTATGTTCATTGCCGTTCGCGACGAGGCCGTCGATGGTGACAGCGTGGCTGGTTTCGCCCGATCCAATGAAGGTTGACTGGCGAATCAGGGCCGCGGCACCGTCTGTGGCAAGGCCGTTCTGCATCGTCGTGCTCTCGATGGTGATGCTCAGGTCACCGCCGTAGTCGGCGGTCTGCTCTGCAAAGATTGCGCCGCCGCCATAGCCGCTCGCCGCGCGACAGTTGTCGAACTCGCTGTTGGTGATGTTCAGCTCCCGGACCCCACCCGATTGGCTGGCCCACTGAGAGCTGGCCAGGCAGCCGCCGCCGTAGCCGAAATTGGTGACGCTGCCGCTCTCACCGCGAAAGTGGACGTTGTCGATGCTCAGGGAAGGGCTGTGGCTGAACAACGGTGCTTCGGCGCTTGTCGATCCGTCCGTATGCCGCAGCGTCAGGCCCGAAATCGCTACGCTGGCAGCCGTGTGAGAAAGGCGCAGGACTTGCCCGTCCTGTTCGATGATGAGGTCCGCCGGTCCCGGCCCCTGAATGGTCAGGCTGTTGGACTCGACGAATATGGAGCTGTCGAGCGTGATCGTCCCGGTCACGGCACCGTCGAAGACCACCGTGTTGCTGGCATCGCCGCTGGCGTTGGCCTCGCCGATGGCCGAGCGCAGGCTGCCGGCGCCGCTGTCGTCGGTGTTGGTGACGGTGAATTCCGCGGCGGAGACGACCTGGCTGGTGCCCAGGCCAAGGGCCACGGCCACGGCCAGGGTCAGTGGATGACGCTTGGGTGTCGACATGATTGGTTTGTTCCCTCTGTTTCGCGTTGTATCGTGAGTGCGCAGGGGAACTTCGCCGATTCGAGAGCCCCCTTTTTGCTGGCCCGGTTGCCGGGCTCGACGCGTAAACTTTACCATCGCCTGAAACGTGAAGTCCATCACATGAACATTCTTTTCTGCTGGGAACTGGGCTCGGGCTATGGGCACCTCCAGCCGATGCGGGCGCTTGCCGCGGCCATCCGCGGCCGCGGTGGCAGCGTATCGGGCTTGTTGCCGGAGGCTCGATACGCGGAGGCCGTCGAGGCCGAATTCGACACCCCGGCCTCGGTCATACCGGAACTGGTTGCACCGGAGGGCCCACACAGGCGGCCGGATACCTGGCCGGAGATGCTGCTCGGCCTGGGCTTCGGTGATCCGGCCCAGCTCAGCCCGCGTATCGACTGGTTCCTAGCCGAGATCGAGCGTCGAGCCCCCGACGCCCTGGTCTGCGAACACGCGCCGACCGCGCTTCTGGCCGCCCGCATCGCCGGCGTTCCGGTGATGGCGATCGGTACTGGTTGGACGTTACCGCCCAGGTACGAGCCAATGCCCGTTTATCGACCCGCCCTGCGATTCGAGGATGCGGAATTGCTTCAGCGGGAAGCGCCGCTGGTCTCCGCCGTCAATCCGCTGCTTTCCGAACGTGGAGCAGCCCCGCTGAAAGCGGCTGCCGACTGGTTGGAGGTTGATGCCGGAGTTCTCAAAACCTGGCCGGAGCTTGATCATTACGGCGAGCGCGAGGGTGCCTGCTACGTGGGGCCGATCTGGCACCGCAGGCCCGGCCCGGCGCCGGAATGGCCCGAAGGCGAGGGGAAGCGCGTTTTCTGTTACCTGAAGGGCCAGTGGCGGGGCCTGCATTCCCTCATCTCGGGTTTCGGTCACCTGCCGGTCCGGGTGCTTGTCCATATCGATCGCGAGCGCGACAACAGTTACGCGGCGCCGCCCAACGTGCATGTGTCGGCCGAGCCGGTGGATATCGAACAGGTATTCGAGCAGGCCGATTTCATCGTCAGTCATGGTGGGCATACGCTGACTTGCCAGGCCCTGCTCGCCGGCAAACCGCAGTGGCTATTGCCGCTTCACGCCGAACAGGAAGGCACCGCATGGCGTCTCCACCGCCTGGGTTGCGGTCACTATTACACCGGCAGCCTTGGTTCGGCCCGCATGGCGCGGGTGCTGCGGCGGGTGCTGGCCGATGAGGCGCCCCGGCAGACAGCCCGTTCCCGTGCCGCGGACCTGGCCGACTGGCATCTCGATACTGCTATCGAGACCATCGTCGATCGATTGGCCGATGTCGTTGCCCGCAAGTGATCCGAGTTGTGTGCCACTCCCTACGACTCCTACACACGCATTTGGTCGGGGCCGCGCTCCTTGACCTCATTAGTAAGTGCGCCGGGAAAGCTCGGATGCCGCGTCGGCCAGGTCGGCCATCACGGCGCCGGCGGTGACCGCCACCCCGGCGCCAGGGCCGAGGACTTCCAGGGGCGTTTCCGGGTCGTCGGCCAGCTGGATTCTTGCCAGGTTTCCGCTACCGCTGAGTCTGGCCAGCGGTGAGCCATAATTCACTCGAGCCGGACCGACGCAGGCACCGCCTGGCCCGAACTGGGCAAGGTACACCCAGGTTTCGCCGCCGGCCCGGGCGGCTTGCAATCGCCGCAACCAGACCGGATCCTGACGCTCCAGCGCCCGGATCACGTCGCGGTCGGGAAGAACCGATTCGGCCCATCGGTCGGCGACGACCGGTTCGCGCTCGACCGGTACATCTTCCAGGCCCGCCTCGCGCAGCATGATCGTCAGCTTGCGTGCCACGTCGCGGCCAGAAAGGTCTTCGAGCGGGTCGGGTTCGGTGAAACCGCGAGCGCGGGCGTCGTCCACGGCGGCGGAAAGCGGTCTGCCGGCGGCCATCTGCGAGAAAACATGCACTAGAGTGCCCGAGACAACCGCGGTGAGACCGGTCGGCGTTGCACCGGCACGCCGCAGGCGCCTGAGCGTGGACAGGATCGGCAGCCCGGCGCCGACGGTGGCCGAGTAGCCCAGCGGCGCGCCGCTGTTTTGTGCCGCCTGCCGGATCGAGCGGTAGAGCGCCAGGTCGCCGGAGAAACCGTGCTTGTTGGGCGTGACGACGCCGATGCCGGCCTGCAGCCACTCGGGATAGTAGTGCGGCAGAACCGGATCGGCCGTGCAGTCGACGATGACCGTCGGCCGGCCGTCGGCGGCGATTCCTGTACCCAGCCGTTCGAGTGCTTTTGGGTCACGCTTGCGCTCTTGCTGTTGGTGCTCGGCGACGATCAGGTGGGTGCTGCGATTGATTGCCTCGCGTAGCGAGAGGCCCGGCAAGTCCGCCGAGCGGCCGGCGTGCCCCAGGCGCGAGATCAGCGCCGAGCCCACCTGCCCGGTGTGCCCGATCACAACGACATCGACGGTTTGTGTCGCTGCCGCGGGATGGGGGTAGCCGACATTGTCCCGAATTCGGGCAAGCGCCGGCTCACGGGTGGAAAGCGTGCGCGTGGTGGTATTCATGCGTGGGCCTCCAGAACGTTTTTGTTGGCGATGCCCTGGCGCCGGAAACCGCAAACGATGCGGTCGAGCCTTTCCTGTTCGATCAGGAAGGCGTCGTGCCCCTGGGGCGCCTCCAGCCAGGCGATCGAGGATTGCGGCAGGGCCTCCGCCAGAGCCTTTTGGTCGCGCGGCGGATAGAGCAGGTCGGAGGTGATGCCGACGACCAGCGTGCGGGTCTCCACGGCCTTGAGCGCCTTGTGCCAGCCCCAGCGACCGTGGCCGATGTCATGGCCGTCCATGGTGTCCATCAGGCGCCGGTAGCTGACCGGATCGAAGCGATCACGCAAGTGCCGCCCATGGTGGTCCAGCCAGCCCTGCGCGGTGCGTTCGCTGCCGTTGTCCGGACCGAAGCGGTCGTCGAGATTGTCCCAGTGCCGGTAGCTGAGCATGGCGATCATGCGTGCCAGATCCAGGTCGCCGTGCTCGGTCAGTGCCCGGCGCTGGGCGTGGTTGAGCGCGCTGGCCCAGGCCGTTTGCCTCGCGGGCGCGGCAATGGCGATTGCCGACTCGACGCGGTCGGCATGGCCGACCGCCCATTCCAGCACCTGCATGCCGCCCAGGGAGCCACCGATCACGAGCTTCAAGCGACGGATCCCCAGCGCATCGATCAGAAGGCGTTGCACGCTCACCATGTCGCGCACCGACACGGCCGGGAAACGCTCGCCCCACGCACGCAGGCCGCGCCGGTGGTGCGGGCCGGTCGTGCCACCGCTGCCGCCGAGTACGTCGGCGGCAATGATGAAGTCGGTGTTCGGGTCCAGGCTGCGCCCGGCGCCGAGCAGGCCCGGCCACCATTGCTCGAGGTGCCGGTCGCCGGTCAGCGCCGGGCAGACCAGCACGGCGTTGCCGGCGCCGGCATCGAGCCGACCCCAGGTGCGAAACGCGATCTCGAGCCGATCCAGTCGCCCGCCCACGGAAAGCGGCGGTGGGTTCTCGATGGTAATGAAGCGATCTTCGCCGTTCATGCCGCGGCCGCCAATCCGGCGCGCTCGAAAGCGCCGGCGAAGTCGTCGATGATGTCGCCGATGTGCTCGATGCCCACCGCCACCCGGATCAGCTCGCTGGTGACACCCGCGGCACGGCGCTCTTCCTCGCCCAACTGCTGGTGTGTCGTGCTGGCCGGGTGGATCACCAGGGTCTTGGCGTCTCCGACGTTGGCCACGTGGCTGGCCAGCTCGACGCTGTTGATGAACTGCCGTCCGGCCGCCTCGCCGCCGCGGATGCCGAAAGTGAGCACGGCGCCGAAGCCGTGGTTGAGATAATGCTTCGCACGCTCATGCGAAGGATGGTCGGGCAGGCCCGGATAGTTGACCCACTCGACGGCCGGGTGTTTTTCCAGCCACTCGGCCAGTGTCTGCGTGTTGTCGACATGGCGCTGAACGCGCAGCGACAGGGTCTCGAGACCCTGCAGGAACAGGAAACTATTGAAGGGGCTCAGAGCCGGCCCGAGATCCCGCAGCCCCTCGACGCGGGCGCGGATGGCAAAGGCAATGTTGCCGAAGGGGCTGTCGGGGCCGAAGGTCTCCCAGAAGTTCAGGCCGTGGTAGCCGGGCGCCGGTTCGGTGAACAGCGGGAAGCGGCCGTTGCCCCAGTCGAAGGTGCCGGCATCCACGATTACCCCGCCGATGGAGGTGCCGTGCCCGCCGATCCACTTGGTCGCCGACTCGACCACGATATCGGCGCCGTGCTCGATCGGCCGGCACAGGTAGCCGCCGGCGCCGAAGGTGTTGTCGATGATCAGCGGCAGGCCCTGGCGCTTGGCCAGGGTCGAAAGGCCTTCGAAATCGGGGATGCGAAAGCCGGGGTTGCCGATGGTCTCGGCATAGATCGCGCGGGTCTTGTCGTCAATCTGCGCGGCGAAGGCGGCCGGGTCGTCGTCTTCGACCAAGCGCACCTCGATACCCAGTCGCGGTAGCGTCACCTTGAACTGGTTCCAGGTGCCGCCGTAGAGCGACGAGGCAGCCACGATGTTGTCGCCGGCTTGTGCCAGCGTCGTGATGGCGATCAGCTGTGCGGCCTGCCCTGAACCCGTGGCTACGGCGGCGACCCCGCCCTCGAGCGCGGCGATGCGCTGCTCGAACACGTCGGTGGTCGGGTTCATGATGCGCGAGTAGATGTTGCCGAATTCCTCCAGGGCGAACAAGCGTGCACCGTGGTCGGCGTCGTCGAAGGTGTAGGAAGTGGTCTGGTAGATCGGCACGGCCCGGGCGTTGGTGCCCGGCGCCGGCTCCTGGCCGGCATGGACCTGCAGGGTTTCGAATCGTCTCGGTCTGTCGTTGCTCACGGTCTGTCTCCTCAAGTTTGCGGTGGATCGCGGTTGCCGCAGCGGAAGACAGATGAGGGGGTTGGACAAAGAAAAACCCGCACCGGCCAGGCCGCTGCGGGTTCTTGCGTGAATCGGTTTGTCTAGTGGATCAGAACACAGCCGTACACGTATCCGCAGCAGAGGCTTGCAGACACATGCACATGCACATCGCGCAGTTGAAGTGCTTGGCGGGTTCGGAATTCATGTTCCTATTTACGCAGTTTTGAAATGCGCTGTCAACTGCCGAATTGCACCTGGCCGTTCAGGCTGTAGGCGTTCTCGCCGGTCTCGGTGGTGAGTTTGCCGATGTGCTTGAGTCCGATGGTATCCAGAAAAGCCGAGCGGAAGCCGGCTTGCATGTAGCGTTTTGCATAGTCCAGTTCGAAATGTTCGCTGTTCGGATCGAAGCGGCCGATTCGTTCGAACACCGCGGTGCGTAGCAGTGACGGGCGCAACGAGAAGTGCGGCCACCAGGCGCACGATCGACCCGGGGTGGCCACGGTGTCGTGCACGTGAACCCGGTAGCGCAAGCCGTCGGGTGTTTTGCGGATCAGGCCGCCGAGAATGTCGCCGTCTCCGGGAATCTCGGCGTAGTTGCGGTTGAACAGCACCTGACCGCAGTCTCGTTCCCGGGCGAGAACGATCAGCGTATCGCTGATCCAGTCTCGGGTCTCGAAAAACTCCCAATCGTCTTCCAGGTGCAGTACGTAGTCGAAATTTCCGACACGGACCAGGTCGGAGAGTAAATTCATGCTGTGGGCGTGTCCCTTCGACTGTTCGTCCTTCCAGACCCAGGTGAAGAACGGGAAGCGCGCCTTCATTCGAGCACGGTCCTCTTTCGTTGAATTGTCGTCGACGCAGATCCACTCGACGATGCGCTGGTGATCGGTGCAGCATCGAAGAAAACTCTCTACGGTGCGCTCGAAAAGGTCTGGGCGCTTGCAGGTCGTTATGGTCAGCGCGACCCGGACCTTCAGCGCAACGGCGGTGACGGCAGCATCCCCGTCAAGGTGGCAGGACTGAATGTTGTCACAAATGCGTCCGGTTTCGCTCGAGGGCAGCGTGCCGGCATCGAGCATGCCTTGCCACTTGGCTTCGGCGCGCTCACGCTCGCCGGTTGCATGCAGCGCCATCGCCAGTTCATCGATCGCGCGCCAGCGGTAGGTCGATGCGTCGACGAACAGGATGTCGTCCGGTCGCGGCGTGGTCGCGGCACGTTCAGCGAACAGCCGTGCGATATGAGAACGCCCCAGCTGACGGTTCACGCGGGCCAGGTCGACCAGTGGCTCGATCCGCGTCGGCCGGAACTGCCAGGCGGCCAGGTAGGCCTCGGTGACCGCCGGAATCGCGGCGCCGGTGATCTCCAGCAACCGGGCGATCTGCCACAGTGAATAGAACACTTCTTCGTCCCAGCCGCCGAGTTCGACACGCTGGCGGTAGGCGGCAATGGCATCCGGAATCCGGCCGGCATCGCGCAGGCTTTGGGCCAGGTAGAATTGGCTGCGGGCATGGCCGGGTTCGTCGGCCAGCGCACGCTCGAGCAGTTCGATATCCTGCTTGAACTTCTTCCCGCTGCGATTGCGTGCGCTGTCGTAGTGTCCTATCTGCATCAGACCGGGTAGCAGTTCGCGTCGAAAGGGTTGCTGGCTGGTCAGGTACTCGTGAACCACGCCCTCGAAATGCCAGGGGTGGTCGGCGCGCAGCAGCTTCGGCAGGTCGTACTCGAATTCGGCTGCGCTAATCCGCTGCCGGATTAGCCAGGCCTGAACGCGCGGATCGTCCGGCCAGCGGAAATCGTCGGCAATCGTCAGCGTTTCGTCGGCATCGATCAGCAACAGGAAGTCACCCTGTCCGGCTGCGAGCGCCAGGGATTCGGAGCGGTTATGGCCGAAGTCCACCCAAGGCCGGCGGTGCAGCTTACCCGGCAGCCCGGCCAATGCGGTGTCGATGAGAGCCGGCGTCTCGTCGGTCGAGCCGGTATCGACGATGCACCAGCGTGTGATCAATGGGCGTAGGGAGTCCAGGCAGCGCTCGATGACATGCGCTTCGTCGCGCACGATCATCACCAGGCAGACATCAGGCCGATAATTGCTCATTGTCGATCACAAAATGTGCGTTGATTCACAGTTTATATCCAATTACACTCCAGGTTGTGCCGGGCACTTGCCGGGCCGCTCACAGGAATCTGCCAATGCGCCACTGGATTGTGTTCGGAATGCTGCTGGTTGCAGGCTTGCAGCCGGTGCTGGCGGATATACACATTCCGGCCGGTGCGTCCGTTTCGCTCAACGGGGGTCGTCTGGACCAGGTCGGCAACCTCTTCATCGGCGGCACGCTCGATGCCGGGAGCGGAAGTATTTCGCTTTCCGGGGACTGGACGCGCACGGGGACGTTCCTCCCGGGGACGTCGACCGTATCGTTCATCGACGGTGGTCGTGGGCAATCGACGTTGACCGGCGATACCGATTTTTACCTACTCAGCCTGGTCTCGGGCACCGGAAAGACCTACCTCATCGAGCCCGCGCGCACGCTTCGTATCGCCGCCGGCCTGACAATTCGGGGCCTCGTCGATGCGCCCCTGCAGATCGCGAGTCCGGATGCATTGCGCGTGCCCTTCGTCGACCTGGCTGCTACGGGATCCCAGAATATCGAATTCGTCGGGGTTTCCAATGTGCATGCAAGCGGGCAGCATCTTGCTCCGACCCGAATCAACCTGGGTGGAACCGGCAACGACCGCGGCTGGTTCGGCTCACTGCTGAACGAAGCACTGCCGGTGCCCACCTTGTCTTTCCTGGCGCTATTGATAATGGCGCTGCTGATGATCGCAACCACGACGCGCCACGCGCATCGCCAAGGAATCCTGTAATGGACTTCAATCTCATGCCACTTTCTCTGGTCATTTCCGGCCTGCTGGTCGGCAACGCGGCCATGGCGCAGAACAACCTCGTTATCCAGCCGCCGGCCGGCGGCTCCGTGGTGGTCGAGGATGCTGCCGGCAACAAGGTGTTGCTGCATATCGACGAAAACGGCGTGCTCCAGCTGCCCGGGGTGGCCGGATCGGCCCAGCAGGCCACGATTCTGTGCATCGACGGAGCCAGCGGACAGCTCGGTCCCTGCAGTGCCGGCACGATTGCTGGTCTGGAAGGACCCATCGGTCCGACCGGACCGACGGGTGCCCGTGGGCCCGAAGGGCTTCAGGGGCCGAAGGGGTCGCCGGGTGATATCGGTCCAACGGGCCCCATGGGAATCCAGGGTGACGTCGGTCCGACCGGCGCAATGGGATCACCCGGCCCAACCGGTCCGATGGGCCCGACCGGGGCGGCGGGCGTGTATACGATCGGCACCGGGCTGGAACTCAACGGCGACACGTTGAGCCTGCCGACGAATTGCATGGACGGAGCGCAGTTGACCTGGAACGCCACGGCAGCATCCTGGGACTGTCCGCCCGTGGGCCCGACCGGCCCGACCGGCCCGACAGGAAGTACCGGATAGTCGGGAGGGCGGCGGCACACCTCTGCCGAAATTTTGGAATTGATGGTGGGCCCTGCAGGACTTGAACCTGCGACCTACCGATTATGAGTCGGCTGCTCTAACCAGCTGAGCTAAGGGCCCGATTTGTTCAGTCCTTGTCGGTCTCGGACTCGGCGTTCGTGTCGGTGGGATTCTGGGCGTCGCCCTGTATTTCGCCCAAGGGCTTGGGCTCGAGGCCCTGCGCCTCGAGGTCTTCCTTCTTGCGCTTCTGGATGTAGGTGAGGTTGTTCTTGTACATGCTGGCCACCTTTTCCACGCCGTTGTCGGCGAGAAAGCCCTGGTTTCCGGCGGCCACGAATGTGGCGTAGACCCCGGAAGCGGCCATCAGTGCCGCGGACACCAGGTTCCGGTCGAATCCGCGGTCGTTGACCATCTCGTTGGCCAGTCGAATGAACTCGTTGGTGGCCTGGTTATGGGCGTCGATCTGCTTCTGTTGTTCGGACATGGTTGGCTCGAAAATCTGGTGTGTTTGTACCCGACAGGTGCCGCTGCCGGCAGAGGCGCAAGAATATCATGATCGATGGCGGCCTGGCCGTCAGTTGCGGCGCTTGCGGATGCCCAGGCTGGCGGCGGAGACACTGGCTTCATCACCACGGTCGGTCCGGATGGGCTGTCCCTCGTCCGGCGACCAGGCGGTGGCGTAGAGCATTTCCCAGGTCGAGGCGATTTCGCCATTGCCGGCATCGAGGTCGAGTGCTTCGGCCCCGCCGGGCAGGGTATAGCCCAGTCCGAGGTGATCGAGATCAGCGAGCAGGCTCGGGAGGTCGGTGTGGGTGGTCGTGAGCCAGTCGGTGTCGAGCACCGGCTCCTGGAATCCGGCACGGGTGAGTAAATCGCCCAATTCCTGTGCATGGCTGCGCATGCCGCCGTCGACCATGGCGCCGGCGCGTTGCAACTCGATTAGCGTGTCGGGGCCGGGCAGGGTCATCAGCAGCAGGCCGCGGGGACGCATGATGCGGCGCAGGCCCGCGAGGGTCGCGGCCAGGCCGCCGCTCCATTGCAGTGACAGGTTGGCAAAGACGAGGTCGACAGTGGCCTCGGCCAGCGGTAGACGGGAAACATCCGCGCAGGCCAATTCGAATCGGGGACGCCAGCGGCCGCGCCGTTTTCGGGCCCGGCCCAGCATCGAGCGCGCGCTGTCGAGCGCCAGCAGCCGGGCCTGGGGATAGCGCTGCCTGAGTTCCAGCGTGTGCTTTGCGGTTCCGCAGCCGAGATCGACGATGCGTTCGGGTTCGAAGCGCAGACCGTCGAGACGTTCGAGCAGGCGGCTGCCGACTTCGTCGAACAGGGCGGCATGTTCGTCGTATCGCTCTGCGGCGATGTCGAAGCGGCGCCGGACTTCGCGGGCGTCGGAATCTCTCGTCATCGATGGTAGTGTTTGATCGAGTTTGAAACCATCCGGGGGCGGGCGGTCATGCGCTTGGAAAGCGTTACTTCAGGATTCGGTCGCTGGCTGCTGCCGCCAGTATGCCTGATCTGCGGGCAGCGCGCCCGGGAAGGACTCGATTGCTGCAGTGGTTGCGCGGCCGATCTGCCGGTCATCGACAGTCAATGTCATTCCTGCGGCCTGGCCATGCCGGCGCCGACCCATGCATGCGGTCGCTGTACCCGCCGTCCGCCGGCCTTTGATCGCACCTGGCCGGGTTTTGCATACGCCGGCCCCATCGAGCGGCTGGTCCATCGCTTCAAGTTTCATCACGACCTCGCCGCCGGGCGCGTTCTGGCGGGTCTTTGCGCCCGTCGTCTCGCGGCGATTGGCGCACCCCGGCCCCAGGCCCTGGTACCCGTTCCGCTTCACTGGCGGCGTCACCTGTGGCGCGGCTTCAACCAGTCGCGAATGCTGGCCGAGGATCTGTCCGGTTTTCTCGGAGGAATCCCCGTGGCACCGCTTCTGTCCCGTTCGAGGGCCACGCCGGCGCAATCCGGCCTGCCGGCGGCCAGCCGCGGGGCCAACGTCCGCAACGCCTTTCGGGCACATTTGCCCGCTTGCCGCCCGCGGCATGTCGCCCTGGTCGACGACGTGATGACCACCGGTACGACACTCGATGCCTGCGCACGTGCTCTGAAGAAAACCGGTATTGAGCGGGTGGATGTCTGGGTGGTTGCGAGGGCCTGAAGGAAGGATTCAGGGTTCAGGTTTCAGGGTTCAGGTCGGCAGCTGCCGGGGTGGAGCGACCCCGAAAAAGTAGACACCTCAATTTTGACAGATGGAGAGGTGTTTATGACC
>NZ_QVMV01000024.1 GCF_003417465.1 Wenzhouxiangella sp. 15190 | reverse complement strand
CCCGGCAGCCTTCGGAGCCACCCCGTAACGAAAAGTGTCTACGAAAGCGGGGTCAGTCCAGGGACGACACAATAAGCGCCAACCAGCCAACGATAAAACGATAAAACGACAAAACGACAAAACGACGAAACGACAAAACGACAAAACGAGCGGAGGCATCGCCGAGACGATCAGTGCTACCATTTCGGGCTCTGTTGAACTCAAGTACGAGGAAAGACGTGAACAAACCCCTGAATCTTTTGACGCTGGCGGTTGCCGCCAGTCTGCTGATGGCCTGCTCGGAGCAGGCGCCGCCGCCCCCGGAGGCGCCCGAGGCGCCTGAATCCGCCGAGGCCGAAGCCCCGGAAGGCACCGAATCCGACGCTTCGTCCGACGAGGCTTCCTCCGAATCGGAAAGCACCGGCGACAACCCGCTGCTGACCGAAAACGACCTGCCTTACGGCATGCCGCCGTTCGACAAGATCGAGTCCGATCACTTCCTGCCGGCCTTCGAGGCGGCGATGGAAGAGCACATGGCCGAGGTCGAGGAAATCGCCAGCAGCGACGAGGAACCGACCTTCGAGAACACCATCCTGGCGATGGAACGCGCCGGCCGGAAGCTGCAGTACATCGGCCGGGTGTTTTCCAACATGACCAGCACCGTCACCGACGACACGCTGCAGGAAACCCAGCGCAAGATGGCGCCGAAGTTCTCGGCCCACAGCGACGCAATCAACCTCAACCCCGACCTGTTCGCGCGCATCGAAGCGGTCTACGACCAGCGCGACGAGCTGGATCTGAGCCCTGAAGGCCTGCGCCTGGTCGAGGAATACCACAAGGACTTCGTCCGCGCCGGCGCGCAGCTGAGCGACGAAGAAAAGGAAGAGCTCAAGAAGATGAACTCCGAGCTCGCCGAGCTGACCACGCAGTTCAGCCAGAACGTGCTCAAGGAAGTCAACGACTCGGCCGTGGTCTTCGACAGCCGCGAAGCCCTGGAAGGCCTGAGCGACGCGCGCATCGAGGCGGCTGCCGACGAAGCCGCCGATCGCGACCTGGAAGAGGGCAAGTACGTCATCACCCTGGTCAATACCTCGATCCAGCCGCCCATCGCCGAGATGGAAAACCGCGAGTCCCGCGAGAAGGTCAAGAAGGCCTCGCTGGCGCGCGGCTCCAGAGGCAACGAGTACGACAACACCGGTGTCGTGGCCGACATCGTGCGCCTGCGCGCCGAACGGGCAAAGCTGCTGGGCTACGACACCCACGCCGACTACATCCTCGAGGACCGCACCGCGCAAACCGTCGAAGCCGTCAACGGCATGCTCGGCGAACTGGCCCCGATCGCCGTGGCCAACGCCCGCATGGAAGGCGAAGACATCCAGGAAGTGATCAACGAGACCGAGGACGAGCCGTTCGAGCTGAAGTCCTGGGACTGGTTCCACTACGCCGAACAGGTCCGCCAGGAGCGCTACGCCTTCGACGAGGACCAGATCAAGCCCTACTTCGAGATGAACACCGTGCTTGAAGACGGCGTGTTCTTCTCGGCCGAGAAGCTGTTCGGCATCACCTTCGAAAAGCGTCCGGACCTGCCGACCCAGCATGAAGACGCCACCGCCTGGGAAGCCTTCGAGGAAGACGGCACGTCGATGGGCATCGTCATCATGGACTTCTACGCCCGCGGCACCAAGCGCGGCGGGGCCTGGATGAACTCCTACCGCCTCAATTCCGAGCTGCTGGGCGGCCACCCGGTACTGGGCATGCACCTGAACGTGCCCAAGCCGCCCGAGGGCGAGCCGACTCTGCTGACCTGGGACGAGACCACCACCATGTTCCACGAGTTCGGTCACGTGGTGCACGGCCTGTTCTCGGACGTCGAGTACCCGACCTTCGCCGGCACCAGCGTGCCGCGCGACTTCGTCGAGTACCCCTCGCAGGTCTACGAGATCTGGGCCGCCTGGCCGGAAGTGCTGGCCAACTACGCCAAGCACCACGAGACCGGCGAACAGATCCCGCAGGAACTGCTCGACAAGGTGATCGAGGCGCAGAAGTTCAACGAAGGCTTCGCCACCACCGAGTACCTGGCCGCGGCCATCATCGACCAGGCCTTCCATCAGCTCGGCCCGGATGAAACCCCGGCTGCCGAAGAGGTGATGGACTTTGAAGCCAGCGTGCTCGAAGAGCACGACCTGGACTACGAACCGGTACCGCCGCGCTACCGCACGCCGTACTTCTCGCATTCCATGGGCGGCTACGACGCCGGCTATTACTCCTACATCTGGAGTGAGGTGCTGGATGCCGACAGCGCGCTGTGGATCAAGGAAAACGGCGGCCTCGACCGCGAAACCGGCCAGCACTACCGCGACACCATCCTCTCGAAGGGCGGCAGCAAGGCAGCCATGGACCTGTACCTGGACTTCGCCGGCCGCGAACCGAGCATCGAACCGCTGCTAGAACGCCGCGGGCTGGTCATCGACGGCGAGGACGAGGAGTAAAAAACGTGTCGTCCCGGCCCCCGAGCCGGGACCTCACACCTTTAAGCCGGCACGGCCCGACTCACTGCCACCGGCGATCTGCGAGATCCCGGATAGCCGCTCCGCGGCTTCCGGGATGACATAGCGATCTCAGAAGCGGCCTCCAGGCCGCGACCGATCTGCAAAGAGCCCCGGCCACCGCGCCGGGGCTTTTTCGTTACACCCTGCAAATCAAACCTTGTCGTCTTGAACCCCGATCCGGCACCGTATACCCACCTGGAAATGTCGTCCCGGCCGGAGCGCAAGCGAAGAGCCGGGACCTCGCACTCATCAGCTGGCACGGCCCACTGACTGCCCACCGCACCATGCGAGACCCCGGATCACTGCCCCGTTCCAGAAGTGAACCCTCCAATTGATCATTTTGTCCAATTTGTCCATAATCGAGATTATCAAGTCGGGAGCCCTCGTATGAAGCATGTCACATCGACCGAAGCCAAGCAGCGGTTCGCCGCCATACTGGATGCCGCCCAACACGAACCGGTGACCATCAAGCGGCAGAATCGGGAAGTTGCCGTGGTCCTGTCCACACGCGAATACGAGCGTCTGCACGGGCTCAATGTGCAGGAATTCGAGAACTTCTGCGACGCCATGGCCGAAAGCGCCCGAAAGCGTGGCCTGACCGACGCCGACCTGGAAGCATTGCTTGCCGATGATGCGTAGGGAATCCCTGCGGGTCGTCGTCGATACCAACGTCATTATCAGCCGGCTCCTCGCTCCGGGCTCCCTGCCCGGGCGCACCGTTTCCCATGTCGTTCGGCGCGGCCGCCTGCTTGCTTCCAGCGAAACGCTCGAGGAACTCGCCCGGGTACTCGGGCGCGCAAAGTTCGATCGCTACCTCAGCCTGAGCGAGCGCCAGCAGTTCATGCGCCTGTTGGGCCGAATCGTCGAAATCCCACCGATTACTCACCGATTCACGCAATGTCGCGATGCGTCCGACAACAAGTTCCTCGACCTGGCCGTCAGCGGCAATGCCACCGCCATCGTCACCGGCGATCAGGATCTGCTGGAACTTCACCCCTTCCACGACATCCCCATCATCACGCCAGCAACCTATCTTCAATCCCGTTCCTGAACCTTAGAATCCGACGCGATGTGTAGTCCCTGCCGCCGGGCCGGGCTCCAAACGTGTCGTCCCGGCCCCCGGATCTAGTCCGGGGCAGGCTCCGCGAACCGTAGAGCTGGAACCTCCCACCCACTTAGTAATGTCGTCCCGGCCGGAGCGAAGCGTAGAGCCGGGACCTCCCACCCATCTTCCGGCACGGCCTGCCTCACTGCCCGCCGACCCGTGCGAGATCCCGGATAGCCGCTCCGCGGCTTCCGGCACGACCCAACGACAAAACGACAATCAGACCGTTACAATACCCGCCGATGCCGAGGTGGCGGAATTGGTAGACGCGCCAGGTTTAGGTCCTGGTGGGGCAACCCGTGGAGGTTCGAGTCCTCTCCTCGGCACCAGGCTGGCTTGGCTAATGGGCTTCGATTGATCCACGTCGCTTCGAGGGATAGTATGTGGCGCGCGGGTCGATTGATGGAATTTTGCCTGTAGGGGGCATGGATGGGGAGAAATATGGCTGAACAAGAAACGGGGTCCGATACGAGGGAGCGATCGACAAGGGTCATCGACCTGTGGCGTCTGGTCTGGGCGGTTCGTGTTCCGGTCCTGATCGTCCTGCTGGCCTTCACGGTCGTTTTCTGGGCCGTCGCCTTCTTCTACAAGACGCCCGAGCAACCGGTCTATACCTGGCAAAGCCAGATCCAGTTCACCTTCTCGGGTATTGACGACGGCCAGTATCCGGACGGCACACCGTTCACCAGTGCCGACCTGGTTTCGCCGGTGGTGCTCGAGCAGGTACACGCCGAACTCGATCTGGCTGAGCAGGGCATCGAGTTGGACGAGTTTTCCGACATGCTCACGGTGGCTGCTCACGCCCCGCGGCGCGACGAGTTGATGGCCGATTTCCGCCGGCGCCTTGGCAACGACCTCAGCACCGCCGAAACCGCGGAACTGGAAGAGGACTTTCTGGCGCGCCTGGAGCGCATCACGCGCGGCCAGGTCAAGCTCACGCTGACCACCCGCCACGAGGACCTGCCTGCCGGCGACATCCTGGCCGCCATCCCGCGAACCTGGTCCAACTACGTGCGCGATGAATTCGGTGCCTTCGCCGCCGACCTGCCGCTCTATACCGTCGACGTTATCGACGACTCGCGCGCGCTGGAGATGGATTTCCTGCTGACCTACGACGCCCTCAAGGAGACCTTCAGGCGCCTCAACGATAACCTCGAAATGCTCGAAGAGCAGCCCAACAGCGGTCAGGTCGAGGATCCCGAAACCGGCATGGGGCTGGCCGATGTGCGCGCGCTTTCCGGCGAACTCGAGGAATTCGTGCTCGAGAACGCCATATCGCCGAGCCTGGCTTTCGGTCTGTCCAGCCGGCCGGAACTGACCGTGTGGTTCTTTGAAAACCGCATCGAAGCCCTCGAAAGGCAGCGGCAACTCATGACCGCGCGGGGCGAGCGTGTCGGTGAGGTGCTCGACGATTATCTCGAACAGCAATATGCCATGGGTAGCAGCGAAGCCGGCTCGTCGGCGACCATGCAGGCGGCGGGCATCGGCAGCGGCTTCCTGCAGCGCCTGGTCCAGCTCGGCGCCAACCGCGGCGACACCGGTTTCAGGCAGGAGCTCAGCCGCGAACGGCTCGACTACACCATGCAGGCGGCCGAACTGGAAGCCGAAATCCGGCGGGTCCGGGAATTGATCGCGCTGATTGAAAGCCAGGAAGACTCAGATTTTGACTCGCCCGAAAGGGAGGGCGACTCCTTGCAGGAACAGATCGAGGAGATGATCGCCTCGGTGCGCGAACTCTACGAAGTCACCGGCCGCATCGCCCATCGCATGAACACCATGCGATTCGGCGGGGAGCAGGCCATCTACAATGTGGTCGAGACGAGCGATTCGCCGGGCTCGACCAACCTCGTCTTCCACTCGGCCAACCTGGCGCGCTACCTGCTGGGCCTGGTGATCGTGCTGCTGGCCGCAACTCTGGGCCTGGCGGTTCTGCTGGCTGTTCGCCGGCAGGCACGATCCAGCAATTACTGAATGTTCCGAGTGGTAAAATCCGCCTCTTCGCCAACCCTTGCGACCCACTGAATTCATGACTCAGTCACAGGAATACACCCCTGAACACCACTACGCGGACGACGAGATCGACCTGCGCGATCTGGTCCGCGCCATCTGGGACACCCGCGTACCGGTCGTCGCTGCCGTATTGCTGTTCGCAGCCGTATTCTGGATCGGGGTGGGCCTGTTCGGTGCCAAACAGGGCGTGACCTACCACTGGGATGCGCTGGTGCAGTTTTCCTTCACCGGCGTGCAGGATGGCGAATATCCCGACGAGAGCCCGTTTTCCAGCTCGGATCTGCTCTCGCCCGTGGTGCTTCGCCGGGTCTACGAGGCCAACAACGTCGAAGACTATGGGCTTTCCCGGGCGGATTTTTCCGAAGCGCTCAGTATCTCGGCCCATGCACCCAATCGAGAGTTCGTCGTCCAGCGTTTCCGCAACCGGCTCGCTCGTGAGCAACTCAGCTCGGCCGAGATCCAGGAACTGGAAGAACAGTTTCGCGACGCCCTGGACAAGGCCAGCCGCGGCCAGGCCAGACTGTCGCTGACCCTGCGCGCCGGTCCGCTGCCGCGCGGCGGCATGCTGCCCGAAGCAATCGCGCGCAAGGTACTGCTCGATATCCCGCGCGAGTGGGCCCGCTACATGACGGAGGAAGTCGGCGTATTCGCCACCGACATCAGCCTCTACAGCGTCGACGTGCTGGAAAGCTCGGTGCTCAAGAACATGGACTTCCTGGTCGCCTACGACGTGCTCAAGGACAAGTTCTCGCTGCTGTCGCACAACATCGAACAACTCGAGGAACTACCCAACAGCGCCAATGTGAACGACCCGGAAACCGGCTACCGCCTGAGCGATATCCGTGCCCTGGCTTCGGAACTGGAAGAGTTCGTGCTACAGGATACGCTCTCACCCACTTTGGCCACCGGCGTGTCGCGCAATCCGCAGCTGACCATCCGCTTTTTCCGCAATCGCATCGACGAGCTGCGCCGCCAGCGTGATTTGATGCAAACCCGCGCCGAACGGGTTGAACAGACCCTGAGCGACTACAACCGCTCGCCTCAGGTCGTCGGCGGTTCGGCGCAGGGCGGGCTGACCCTGCCGGAAGGGATGCAGGGTGGGGGTGGAACGACCATTCCGCAGTTCGGCAGCGACTTCCTCGACCGCCTGGTCGAGCTGGGCAGTGACTCCGGCGATATCGAGTTTCGCCAGGAACTCAGCCGCGAACGGCTCGACTACACCCTGCAGGCCGCGGAGCTGGAATCCGAAATCGATCGCCTCGCAAGGCTGATCGAGATGATCGAACAGCAGGCCGCCGGCGAAGACGCCGTAGATGATGGGCTTGATCCGGACGAGATGGCCTCGGAACTGTCGACGCGCATGGACGACATCATGGGCTCGCTGCGCGAACTGTTCGCCGCCAGCGGCCGCATCGCAGAGCGTATGAACGAACTGCGCTACGGTAGCCAGGAAGCCATTTACAACATCAGCAAGGCGCCGCAGGAGGCCAGCATGTCGGCCATGATCCTCACCCGCAACAACCTGATGTGGTTCGTGCTGGGCAGCTTCCTGGTGGCCATGGTCACCGTCTTCGGCGTGTTCCTGGTCAATATGGTCAAACAGCGCCGCGAAAGCTGATCCCCAGGCGGTCGGGGAGGGCGCCGTGCTTTATCTGGACAAGGTGCTTGCCCAGCTCGCCTATCCCCTGGGCCTGGCAATCGCGCTGGTGTTGGCCGGGCTAGCCCTGGTCGGATTCAGGCGGGCACGCATGGGCCTTGCGCTGGCCCTGGCCGGCCTGGGCTGGCTGACGCTGTGGTCCCTGCCAGCAGTCTCCGATCACATCCGTGCATCGCTGGAACAGCGCTACGAAAACCTGCCGGCCGAAGCCGCGCCCGAAGTCGACGCCATCGTTCTGCTCGGCGGCGGCGAACGCGGCACGCCAAAAGACTGGCCGTATCCGGATCTGGCACGGGGCGCCGATCGCATCTGGCACGCCGCCCGGCTGTACCACGCCGGCAAGGCTCCGAAAATCATCGTCTCCGGCGGCCGCGTGGGCTGGACCGGCGACCGGCAAACCGGCGCCGAGGCGATGCGCGAACTACTGACGAATCTGGGCGTACCCGGATCGGCCATCCTGATGGAGACCGAAAGCCGCAACACCCGCGAGAATGCCGTCAACACAGCAGCCATCGCGAAACAGAATGATATCGAGCAGGTGCTGCTGGTCACTTCAGCCCTGCACATGCGCCGCAGCCTGGCCACGTTCAATGCAGCGGGCCTCGAAGCCGTCCCTGCCGCGGCCGACTTCGAAGTTATGCCCGAGCCGTCACATGTATTGCGCTGGCTGCCGGATGCCGAAGCGCTGCACGACAGCACCCGGGCCATCAAGGAATACCTGGGTTACTGGGTCTATCGCTGGCGCGGCTGGGCGGAATAGGCGAAAAGAAATCGAAAATACCTGTTGATGCCCCGCTAAACGGGCTATAAACTGGCATCGTTCAATTTTGAACGTGGGGCGACATGGGTCACGGCAACGCCCCAATACTGTAGGTCGGGGCAACGTCCCCAACGAAACTGGGAAACCGCTCCCAAACCAAAATTCAATCAACGAGGCCTTTGGGAGCAACACCCAAGGGCGGTAGCGTGCCCGAAACCTCCCTCGATATCGATACCCGCTTCCAGCTGCTCCGCGCACTGGAAAACGACCCCAACATCTCCCAGCGCGCCCTGTCGCAGGAGTTGGGCCTGAGCCTGGGCAAGACCAACTATTGCATCCGCGCCCTGATCGACAAGGGCTGGGTCAAGGCCGGCAACTTCCGCCGCAGCGAAAAAAAGCACCGCTACCTCTACCAATTAACCCCCGCCGGCATCACCGAAAAAGCAAGAATCACCAACCGCTTCCTCAAGCGCAAGATCGAGGAACACCAGGCGCTGGCGGAGGAAATCGAGCGGCTACGCGAGGAGCTGACTTCGGGGGAAGGGGAGAAGGTGCTGTAGTCAGTGGTCCGTAGTCTGTAGTCTGTGATTGGGATGGATGAATCGGTTGCTGTTGAGGAGGGTTTCGCTAGGTCGGCGAAGGAGCTCAATGTTTACCAGCTGGCCTACGAGCTCTCTATGGAAATCTACAAACTGAGCAAGTGCTTTCCCGCCGAGGAGCGGTACGCACTGACGAGTCAGATTCGGCGATCTTCTCGGTCAATATGCATGAACTTGCGAGAAGCATGGGCCAAGCGACGATATGAAGCGCACTTCATTGCCAAGCTGACAGACTGCGACGGAGAAGCCAGCGAAACGGATACCTCACTGGACTACGCACTGGACTGCGGATACATCACGCAGGAACAGCATCAGGCTCTAACCGGAAAGTGCCGCCACATAGGCGCCATGCTAGGCAAGATGATCAACAACCCAAAGAAATTCCTAACGACCTAACAGACAACGGACAACGGACAACCGTCCACAGACCACAGACCACAGACCACAGACCACAGACCACAGACCACAGACGCATGACCCCACGCTGGATCCAACGCCTCGACAACTACAAGCGAGCCCACGCACAGCTCAAAGGTGCTGTAGATCTCATGCGCCGTCGCGAGCTTTCCGATCTGGAAAAGCAGGGCGTCATCCAGGCTTTTGAATTCACCTGGGAGCTCGCCTGGAATTTGCTCAAGGATTATCTCAACTGGCAAGGCGAAACGGAAATCACCGGTGCGCGTGACGCGATTCGCGAAGCGTTCAGCCGCGAATTGATCGAGAAAGGCCAGGTCTGGATGGCCATGCTGCAGGACCGAAATCGCACCGCTCACACCTACAATGAAAGCACCATGCGGGAAATCCTGACCAGCATCGACGAGCAATACATTGAACAATTGGACGGGCTGAAACGACAGTTTCAGGAGCTGGCTGAAAAGCATGGATGAGCCTGACTGGGGGTTGCGGACGAACGAAGTGAAGCGCATTCGCGGTGTTCTGAGCGCCCACCCCGAGGTCAGTCAGGCCATCGTCTACGGGTCCCGCGCGATGGGCACGCACCGACCGGGATCCGACATCGACCTCACCCTGCGCGGCCCCGTGCAATGGGCCGACCTGCAACGAATCGAAACCGAGCTCGATAGCCTGGATATGCCCTACAAGATCGACCTGTCAATCGAAAGCCAAATAGAAAATCCCGAGTTGCTCAGCCACATAAAACGCCACGGCCAGACCTTCTACGAGCAAAGTGCCGACGCTTCCTGAACACCGAATGCGGCAACTATCCAACAGACCACAGACCACAGACCACAGATAGCGGACCACAGATAACGGACCACAGGTCAGTCCACAGACAACAGACCACAGACAACATGATTAAGGTAACCATCTTCGGCACCGGCTACGTCGGCCTCGTCACCGGCACCTGCCTCGCCGATGTCGGCCACCACGTCACCTGCGTGGACATCGACCAGGACAAGATCAACATGCTCAATGGGGGCAAGATTCCCATCTACGAGCCGGGCCTAGAGGAAATGGTCGAGGAAAACCACGACGCCGGTCGCCTGCAGTTCACCACTGAGGCGGCGGAGGCGGTGGTGGAAGCTGAGGTCCTCTTCATCGCTGTCGGCACGCCGCCGGACGAGGACGGCAGCGCGGACCTGAAATACGTCCTGCAGGTCGCGACCACCATCGGCGATCATCTGAAGCAACCGGCGATCATCGCAACCAAATCCACCGTGCCGGTGGGCACGGCCGATCGGGTGCGCGAGACGGTCCAGTCCCGCTTGGACGAGCGTGGCGAAGCGATCGACTTTGACGTCGTCTCCAACCCGGAATTCCTGAAGGAAGGTGCCGCCGTCGAAGACTGCATGCGCCCCGACCGCATCATCATCGGTACCGCCTCGCAGCAGGCCGCTGAAACGCTGCGCAAGCTCTACGCGCCGTTCAACCGTAACCACGATCGCCTGATCATCATGGACGTGCGCTCGGCCGAACTGACCAAGTACGCTGCCAACGCCATGCTGGCGACAAAGATCAGTTTCATGAATGAAATTGCCAACGTGGCCGAACGCGTGGGGGCGGATGTGGAGATGATCCGCCGCGGTATCGGCTCGGACCCGCGCATCGGCTGGCATTTCATCTATCCGGGCGCCGGATTCGGCGGTTCGTGCTTCCCCAAGGACGTGCGCGCTCTGGCCAGTATCGCCGGCGAGAACGCTGTCGAACCCGAATTGATCCGCGCCGTCGAATCGGTCAACGACCGCCAGAAGCGCCACCTGTTCGAACTGATCTGCCAACACTATGGTGGTCAGGACCAGCTTCGGGAAAAGCAATTCGCCCTGTGGGGCCTGGCCTTCAAGCCCAACACCGACGACATGCGCGAGGCCTCCAGTCAGACCCTGCTGGCCCTGCTGTGGGAGGCCGGCGCCAACGTTAGCGCGTTCGACCCCGAAGCCATGGACGAAGCACACCGGGTCTTCGGCGACCGCGACGACCTGGAATACTGTGAAAGCGCCGAAACCGCCCTGACTGGTGCCGACGCGTTGATCATCATCACTGAGTGGAAGCAATTCCGCAGCCCTGACTTCGAGCTGCTGAACAAACGACTGGTCGACCGCACCATCTTCGACGGCCGAAATCTCTATGAACCCGAAGAAGTCGAGGCGCAAGGCCTGGCCTACTACGCCATAGGCCGCGGCCGCAGCGTGCTCAGAAAGAAGTAGGAGCGGCCTGCAGTCCGCGAGACCAGTACTCCATCGAGGTGATTGAGTGCTGAAGATCGTTCCTATTCACGTTGTGCTATCCAACCGAGAAACAATAAAACGACAAAACCAAAAATTGATGCTAAATCAAATTAACGATTTCCCAAACCAGATCCGCAACGCCTGGCGACTCATCACCAACCAGATTTTCGAGCCAATCGACATCGATCGTATCGAAAATATCATCGTTGCCGGAATGGGCGGCAGTGCAATTGGCGGAGATCTGGTCGCCGGGCTATTGCAGGACGAACTACCCGTATCAATCTTCGTGCACCGCAACGGTGGCCTGCCAGCTTGGGCCGACGAACGCACCCTGGTGATCGCTTCGAGCTACAGCGGCAACACCTGGGAAACACTCAGCGCATGGGAGGCAGCACAGGCCGTCGGTGCTCTGCGGCTGGCCATTACAACCGGCGGAGAACTAGCCGACAGCGCCCGCACTGACAAAGGCGCGGCGTTGCTGGCATTTGAGTATGAAGCCCAACCTCGTGCCGCTCTGGGCTACAGCCTGACCTTGATGCTAGGCACACTGCATGGCCTTGGTCTAATCAACGATCCCACTAGCGAACTCCAGGCCGCCGTTGATGAACTCGAACCGTTTGGTGCTCTTTGGGCCGACACGAATGCGACCGACAATCGCGCCAGAGACTTGGCGGGCTTCTGCGCCGAAGGCATACCATTTATTCTTGGCGCTGAACACCTGTCAACGGTGGCGCGTCGCTGGACCACCCAGATCAACGAAAATGCCAAGAGCTGGGCGTTCTGGAATGAATACCCCGAACTCAACCACAACATCATCGTCGGATTTCAAAAGCCCGAATCAACTGCCAGCGACCATCTCATCCGGCCCATTCTGCTGACATCTGAACATGTCGATAGTACGGTCGCTGTTCAACAGCGTGTTACCGGCCAATTGTTTGACAGACAGGGCATCGAATGGCGGAGTTTGCCCAGTCCGATGGTAGAAACCCGCTTGGCAGAGCTGCTTTGGTTCGCGTGGCTTGGCGATTATGTCAGCTATCACCTGGCCGACTGCTATCAAGTCGATCCAACGCCGGTGGAAGCGATCGACTACCTTAAGTCCCAAATGTCACTAGGGGCTCAATAGCTCCTGTAGAAGGGTTATTTGGGCGGGGAGAACGCTGGCAGCGTTGTGCTCTCGACGCTGATTAGACGCCTACATGAAGCCAAGATTCAGAAGAAGGCATTTAGCGCACTTATGTCAATTTCCTGAACGCAGCAAAAAGAAAAACTGATCAAGGAACAAGAATTTGAGCACCACCCGATCACCTGAAGGTAATGGCAAAGTCGCCCTTATCACTGGCGTCACCGGTCAGGACGGCGCTTATCTTGCTGAACTCCTGCTGAGCAAGGGCTATGTGGTCCACGGCATCAAGCGGCGAGCCTCGCAATTCAACACCCACCGCATCGACCACCTCTACCAGGACCCGCACGAGCGCGATCCGCGCCTGGTGCTGCACTACGGCGACCTGACCGACTCCACCAACCTGATCCGCGTCGTCCAGGAAGTCCAGCCCGACGAAATCTACAACCTGGGTGCCCAGAGCCACGTGGCGGTGTCGTTCGAAAGTCCCGAATACACCGCCAACAGCGACGCCATGGGCACGCTGCGGCTGCTCGAGGCCATCCGCATCCTGGGGCTGGAAGACAAGGTGCGCTTCTACCAGGCCTCCACCTCGGAGATGTTCGGCAAGGTGCAGGAAACGCCCCAGCGCGAGACCACGCCCTTCTACCCGCGCTCGCCCTACGGCGCGGCCAAGCTCTACGGGCACTGGATCACCGTCAACTACCGCGAGTCTTACGGCCTGTACGCCTGCAGCGGCATCCTGTTCAACCACGAATCCCCGCGGCGCGGCGAGACCTTCGCCACCCGCAAGATCACCCGCGCCCTGGCGCGCATCTACTTAGGCCTGGACGACTGCCTGTACCTGGGCAACCTCGACGCCCTGCGCGACTGGGGCCACGCCCGCAACTACGTGGAAGCGCAGTGGCTGATGCTGCAGCAGGACGAGCCCGGGGACTACGTCATCGCCACCGGTGCGCAGCATTCGGTGCGCGATTTCGTCAACGCCGCCGCCGCCCGCCTGGACATGCAGATCGATTGGCACGGCAGCGGCCCGGAAGAACACGGCGTGCTCGCCAGCGCGCCCGAGGACTGCGCCCCCGAACCGGGCACGCGCATCGTCGCGGTGGACCCGCGCTACTTCCGCCCCGCCGAGGTCGACACCCTGCTCGGCGACCCGGGCAAGGCAAGGGAAAAGCTGGGCTGGCAACCGAAGACCACTTTCGACGAACTGATCTGCAATTCAACACGGTGTTGACCATGCCGAGCTCCGCGAGACACTGTCGTCGTCCGGTTTTAGAAGATTCCTGTATCAACCGTTCAAACGTCAATTCCTCGATACAGGCGATGAAATTGTCAGCGAGGGAAACGCGATCTATTTCCACAACCTGAAAGTCATCGCCCCCCGGAATCGCGGCATCTATGGATCGCCGCATCCTAAATCGAGCGAGAAAATAAACTTCACTAAATGTAACTACTGGAGGGTCGGTCAATGACGAAGAAGGTACTAGTATGTGGCGCCGGCGGGTTTATCGGATGCCACCTCGTCAACAGGCTGGTAGCAGAAGGCTGCTGGGTGAGGGGCGTGGATCTTAAGTTTCCGGAATTTTCGGAAACCACGGCGCACGACTTCGTGATCGGCGATCTTCGCAACCAGTCGGTGGTTCAGGCCGTGGTCGATTGTAGGTTCGATGAGGTTTATCAACTTGCCGCGGACATGGGCGGCGCCGGATACATATTCACCGGAGACCACGACGCCGACATCATGCACAACTCCGCGACCATCAACCTGAATATCGCGGACGCCTGCTACAAGCGCAACATCAAGCGGATTTTCTATTCATCGTCGGCGTGCATGTATCCGGCCTACAACCAGGAAGACCCGAACAATCCGAACTGCGCTGAGGACAGCGCGTATCCGGCCAACCCGGACAGCGAATACGGCTGGGAAAAGCTGTTCTCGGAGCGGCTTTACCTGTCATACAACCGCAACCATGGCATGGAGTGCCGGATTGGCCGCTATCACAATATCTTCGGGCCGCAAGGTACCTGGACGGGCGGCAAGGAAAAGGCGCCGGCAGCGCTGTGTCGCAAGGTCGCAGAAGCCGACGATCCCGGCGTGATCGATGTTTGGGGCGATGGCTCGCAGACGCGTTCCTTTTTGTATATCGATGAGTGCGTCGAGGGCACGATTCGAATGCTGCGCTCGGATTGCGAAGTGCCGGTGAATATCGGCTCTGATGAGATGATTTCGATCAACAATCTCGTCCGCATGGTTGCCTCGATTTCCGGCAAGCAGATCGAAATCCGCAACATCCCCGGCCCTGAGGGCGTACGCGGCAGGAACTCGGATAACACACTGATCCGTGAAAAGTTGGGCTGGGCGCCGGAAATGCCGCTGAAGGACGGCATGGCCAGAACCTACTCCTGGATCGCGGAGCAGGTAGCAAACGCCCGTTGACCGAAGACAAAGCGCGGACGCTGGTGAGAGACGTGCAGCTAAACGGCCACAAACCGAAAATTGCGCTGATGTACCACTTCATGTATCCAGATGATGTTGTCAGCGCGCATCATTACCATGACCTGGCGCGCGGGCTGGTCGAACGCGGATGGGAAGTCGAGGCATTGGCCTGCAGTCGCGGCTGTCGCGATGAATCGGTACGGTATGCCCAAAGGGAATACGCGGACGGAGTCCAATACCGTCGAATTTGGCGACCTCGCTTTCGTCAATCCAGTTTCTCGGGACGGCTTCTGAATGCCGCCTGGATGGTGCTCGCTTGGGCGCGGGTGGCGCTGCGCAGAGCGTCGCGTCGGCCGGACGTGGTGCTGATCGGAACCGATCCGGTGTTTGCCGTAACTTCAGCGGTGCCGCTCAAACTGTTCTCAGGCCGAATGAAAATCGCGCACTGGTGTTTCGACCTGCATCCCGAGGCCGCCGCCGCATCCAGCTCTATTGATCCGGCTTCACCGCTATATCGCCTGGCCCGAGCCGGCTGCGCAATGGGGTATCGACGATGCGATCTGGTCGTGGACATCGGGCCCGGAATGCGCGAGCGCCTGCGGCGTTATTCGCACGGCGCCGCCGAAGCCACAATCACGCCATGGGCGCTGGCCGAGCCGTCGACCGAGGCGCCGGTGGATCCGGCAAGCCGTAATGAGCTGTTCGGCGATTGCGCTATGGGCATTCTGTATTCCGGGAATTTCGGCGAGGCGCATGAATTCCAACGATTCTTACTGCTCGCGCGTTCGCTGCGCGACACACCGCAGATTCGATTCTGCTTCGCGGTGCGGGGCAATCGGGCCAACCGGCTGCAGGAGGCTGTAACCGACGGAGATACTAACATCAGCTTCGCCGGATTCGCGCCAGCGGATCAGCTGGAGAATCGACTATCGGCCGCCGATATCCACTTGTGCAGCCTGCGCGCGGAATGGTCCGGGATCGCCGTGCCGTCAAAATTTTTTGGCAGCCTTTCGGCAGGGCGGCCGGTGATTTACGATGGCGATTCCGATTCGGATATCGGCGGCTGGATATCGCGGTTTGACGTGGGCTGGGTGCTTGGCGATGACAACATCCAGGCGGTCGCGGCTTCATTGCGGCAACTGGCCGATGACCCGCGCAAGCTTTCAGGCCTGAAACAAAACGCGCATCAGGTCTATCGTGAGCACTTTGCTAAACAAGCAATGATTGAGGCGTGGGACGATCGACTCCGGTCCACGATTGATGGGAATAGGTGAAGCACTTTTGCAGCAAACAGGCTTATTGAAGGCATTGTGGCGGTGCCATTAAGAAACCTCTTGCGCCGCTAACGGCGAGGCCATGGGCACCCTGCTCGGCGACCCGAGCAAGGCAAAGGAAAAGCTGGGCTGGCAACCAAAAACCACCTTCGACGAGCTGGTCTCGGAAATGGTGGAAAAGGATCTCGAAAGCGCCCGGCACGATGCGCTGATCGAACGCGAAGGCTACCGCGCCTACCGATTCAAGGAATGACCATGGAACAACACAGCCGGATCTTCGTCGCCGGCGGCCGCGGCATGGTCGGCAGCGCCATCTGCCGCGCCCTGGCCGCCAAGGGCTTCAACAAAGTGCTCGTGCCCACCCGCAATGAGCTCGACCTGGGCGACCAGGCCGCCGTGGCCGACTGGTTTGCAGAAAACCGGCCCGAATACGTCCTTCTGGCCGCCGCCAAGGTCGGCGGCATCCACGCCAACGACACCTACCCGGCCGAGTTCATCCACGACAACCTCGTCATCGAGACCAACGTGATCCACTCGGCCTGGCAGAACGACACGAAAAAACTCTGCTTTCTCGGCTCGTCGTGCATCTACCCCAAGCACGCGGAGCAGCCGATGAACGAAGACCAGCTGCTCACCGGCCCCCTGGAGCCGACCAACGAATGGTACGCCATCGCCAAGATCGCCGGCATCAAGCTGTGCCAGGCCTATCGGCGGCAATACGGCTTCGACGCCATCAGCCTGATGCCCACGAACCTGTACGGGCCCGGTGACAATTTCCACCCGGAAAACTCCCACGTCATCCCTGGTATGATCCGGCGGTTTCATGAGGCCAAGGAAGAAGGCCGCGAGGAAGTGGTCATCTGGGGCACCGGCGCGCCGAAAAGAGAATTCCTGTACGTCGACGATCTGGCCGACGCCTGCCTTTACCTCATGCGGCACTACTCCGACGAGCAGTTCGTGAACATCGGCGTCGGTGAGGACATCGCCATCCTGGAACTGGCAAAACTGATTGCAAAGGTCGTCGGCTACGAAGGCAAGATCGAAACCGACCCGAGCAAGCCGGATGGAACACCTCGAAAACTGATGGACGTATCCAGAATGCATGAGCTGGGCTGGCGGGCGGTAACCGGCTTGGAAGAAGGCCTTAAAGAGACCTACGAGTGGTTCCTAGCGAATGGCAAGGCGAAACGGCTTTAGCTCCTTACCGGAGGTTGATTTCTCCGGCGTCGACCTGAGCTGATCCAACACGCGTTCCGATGCGCATTTCTGCCACAGCGATCCACGCGAAAAATATCATTCAGCTTTCCCAAATCGAGAAAGACGGCGCAAATACTATGATGGAGTCAACTCAATGAAATGGCTGGTAACAGGTGGCTGCGGCTTTATCGGCACCAGTTTGATACGTCACTTGATAACAGAAGGCAATCATTCGATAACCGTGCTGGACAACTTAACCACCGGCACACGTGAAGACCTTTCCAACGTATGCGACTTCGATGAGATTCCCCGTGAGGCGCTCCTTTCAGCTTATCGATCCGGAGACAGCTGCAATTTAGCTCTAGATCGCCGTTGCAAACTAATAGCCGGAGACATTCTTGACCAAGAGTTGGCACACGCGGTTTCACGGGATGCAGATATCATAGTACATCTAGCGGCCAACACTGGAGTTGGACGATCTGTAGAAGACCCTCGCCTAGACTGCCACACAAATGTTATCGGCACATTTAATTACCTAGAAGCAGCGAGACAAAACAAAGTTTCACGATTCGTATTTGCCTCCAGCGGCGCTCCAATTGGTGAGGTAGAGCCACCCATTCATGAAGAACTAGCACCTCATCCAGCTTCACCTTACGGCGCAAGCAAGTTGGCAGGAGAGGGATACTGCTCCGCCTACAAACATAGCTTCGGCCTTGATACGGTCATTTTGAGATTTGGAAACGTGTATGGCCCCGGCTCATTACATAAAGGCAGTGTTGTCGCAAAATTTATTCGGCGGGCCATGAACAGTCAGCCATTGGAGATCTTTGGTGACGGCACTCAGACACGTGACTTTATATATATTGAAGATTTGATTGAGGCCGTACTGAAAGCGGCCACTAAGCAAGGAATCGGCGGCGAAATCTTCCAGATTGCCACCAATAGAGAAACCACCGTCGGAGAAATGACAGAATACCTCGTTCGCATAATGCAGTCACGGGGAATTCAAGGCATAAAGCTGCGTAATGCTGAACGACCCCCGGGGGATGTTAGGAGAAACTTTTCCGACACTTCTAAGGCACGACGTTTGCTGAATTGGCAATCCAAGACGCACCTAGAGGCCGGGCTTGAGCGCACGGTTGACTATTTTTTGCAACCCTAACAATTAGAAAACCTTAGTTCCATCACGATTAGACTTGTATTGAGGAGCATTAAATGCGTGTATTGATTCTCGGTGGCGACGGTTACCTTGGTTGGCCAACGGCTATGAATTTCGCCGCGGCCGGACACGAGGTAACAGTGGTCGACAACTACCTTCGGCGTCGCATTGCGGAAGCGACGGACAGTGAGGCATTGATGGCGACACCCAGCCTATCCGAACGAGCTAAAATCTACCACGCCAACTCAGGCCATGAAATATCCGTCCGGATTGGTGATCTTTGCGATCCGGAATTCATGTTCGACGTAGTTCGCGACACTACACCGGATACAATTGTTCATTATGCCGAGCAGCCTTCAGCACCCTATTCCATGCGTGGATTTCGCGAAGCGCGCGAAACACTACAAAACAATCTGGACGTGACCTTCAATTGCATCTGGGCCGTCAAGGAACATGCACCCGATGCCCACATCATCAAACTCGGAACCATGGGTGAGTATGGGACGCCCGACATCGATATAGAGGAAGGCTGGATCGAGATCGAGCACAAGGGCCGGAAGGATACCTTCCTGTATCCACGCGCTGCCGGCTCTCTCTACCACACCACTAAGGTCCTCGATACCGATCTGCTCTGGTTCTACGTGCGTACCTACGGTCTTCGGGTGACCGATTTGATGCAGGGGCCGGTCTACGGCATCTCCACCGACGAGGCCGACCTCGACCCCGGCCTATGTCCGAACTTCCACTACGACGACATCTTCGGCACGGTTGTGAACCGGTTCCTCGTGCAGGCGGTCGCCGGCGTCCCTCTGACTGTCTACGGCGGTGGGGGGCAGACACGAGGCTACCTGAACCTGCGGGACACGCTTCAATGTGTTCGGCTGGCCGCTGAGAAGCCGGCAGACACCGGCGAACTTCGCGTGTTCAATCAGCTTACTGAAACATTCACCGTCAACGAACTGGCGGAGCGCGTCAAGGGTGCGGGCGACAAGCTGGGGCTGAATGTCGAGATCCGGTCGATTGACAACCCCCGAAAGGAAAAGGAGGAGCACTATTATAATCCGGTGTATTCGGGCCTAACTGAACTTGGCCTGCAACCGCACTACATGACCGATGAGGTGCTCATCGAGATGTTGGAGCGGGTGCGTGTGCAAAGCCACCACATCGACACCGACCGTATTATGCCGCGCGTGAGATGGAACGGATGAACAGTCTCCAGCGTTTCAGCGGCAAGAGCGTGCTGATCACCGGTGCATGCGGCACCGTGGGTTCCGAGCTCGTCCGCCAGTTGGTAGACAGCACGGCAGAACGCATCGTTTGTCTAGACAACAACGAGAGCGACCTATTCTTTCTCGTCGAGCAGTATGGCGCGACGGGGCGGGTAACCGGTCATCTTGCGGACATCCGCGATCGCGAAGTCCTGAAGCTGAGGATGCGCGGCGTAGATGTCGTGCTCCACGCCGCCGCGCTCAAGCACGTCGGTCTGTGCGAAGACAGTCCCACTCAAGCCGTACAAACCAATGTACTCGGCACGCAGAACGTCATCGACGCCGCCCTCGAGAACCGGGTTGAGCGGGTGATTTTCACCTCTTCCGATAAGGCAGTGAATCCCACTAACGTGATGGGCACCTCCAAGCTAATGGGTGAACGGCTCATGACTGCCGCCGCCGAGACCTACGGCAACGGCACGACAATATTCGCCTCCACACGCTTCGGCAACGTCCTCGGCTCCCGCGGTTCGGTCGTGCCACTGTTTCGTCGCCAGATCAAGGCCGGCGGACCCATCACGCTAACCGACCGCCGTATGACTCGCTTTATCATGACCCTTGAGGAGGCCGTCGCGCTAGTACTCGAATCGGTCTGGCTCGCCGCGGGTGGCGAGGTCTTGATCACAAAGATGCCCGTTGCCCGAATCGAGGACATTGCCTACGTCATGCGCGACGCGCTTGCGGACCAAGATGACATCGAGATCAAGGAAATCGGCACCAAACCGGGCGAGAAAATGTACGAGGAGCTGATGAATGAAGAAGAGGTACGCCGGACCTGGGAATACGGCAACTTTTTCGTAACATTGTCGGCCTTCGCGGACCCCACGAGCGCCGCCTACGCTCACCTGACCGGCAAACAACAGGCTGATCGTCCCTACAACTCGGCGCATGAACCGGCCCTGTCTAGAGCGAAGCTCACGTCCTATTTCCAGGAAAAAGGCGTTCTGCGATGAGTTCAGTCCGCATCAAGGGGCGTTGGCCCGCGGTGCGGCACAAGGCATTCGTACGCGGTTTCTCAGGTCTTGCCCCTTACTACCTGGTCAACGAGTTTCCCAAATCGGGTGGCACCTGGCTGGCACAAATGCTGTCCGATGCACTGGATATACCCTTCCGACGTAATGCGCCTATCCGATTTGAGCACAGCGTGACGCATGGCCATTTCCTGAGCCCTTTAGGCCTGCGCAACGTGATTGTTCTGTGGCGCGATCCGCGCGATATGCTGGTCTCGTTCTACTATCACTGTTATTTCTTGAACGAAAAATGCAATGCGCCACTGGTTCGGCTGATGAAGGCGCGATGTCCGTTCGAAGACTACACCAACATCCGCGGCAATCTGCCAGACTTCATCCGTTTCATAACGCAAACGCCTGCGAGCCCCCGTTTCACCTGGCCACAATTCGTGCGCGTATGGGCGCACCGCCCAGCTACGGTGCAGACCAGCTACGAGGCGCTACGCACAGATACGACGGGCGAACTGTCGCGAGTCGCCGAGGTGCTGAGCGGCAAGCCATTGCCGGAGGGGCAAGCGGCAGAGGTGGCCGAGCGCCACAGCTTCGCCCGCGCGAAACAAGAAGCAGAGCGAGCTCGGTCGCCCGACGCTGAGATATCCTTCGTTCGCGAAGGGGCCCTGGGAGGGTGGCGCAGGCATTTCACAACCGAAGCAGAAGCGGCATTCCGGCAAAATGGTTACGAGGAGGCTCTTTCACTCATTGGCACGAAGCTTTTCGGAGAGCGTAAGGCCAACTCTTGTTAATGTCTGCCGACAGCAAGCCATTCGAGGACCAGCATGGTCGAGATCGTGCCCGCCGACCAACAAGGCATGTTGTCCTGCAGCGGGTTGTGGGCATTGTTCCAACGATGGCGCATCATTCATCGGAGGATAGGATGCGAGGTAGCCTGTCATTCCAAACCGCTTTTCTCCACACGAGCCGTGATCGGTAGCCCGCAGCTGAACGCGATCAGCAGCACATGGGGTAGCCTGCAGATAATTCCCTTCTCGGCGGAAAAGTTGAGTATCGGACTGTTTGGTAACGGCCTGAGAAAGGCTTTGCTTACTCATATCGTGATCGTCCTGAGTGAGCTTGCATTCGACTACGAGGCGCGACGGACAATTTAGTACGCGGCTCGTAGAGCATTCATGTGGCGTCAAGTAAAGCCAGCTCGTCACTTCACAGCTGTCAGGGAATCGCTCTTGCTGAGCAAGCCGATCATGGTGTCGACCTCCAGCTCCCAGTTGCCGATCTCAACACACTCATTAGTCTCTCTGGGCTGCGCCTCGACCCCGAGCCAGGCGGCGATCCGTCTTCGGTGCTCCCGTAGCCCTTATACTTTTTCTGTTGGATGCGGAAATGGCGGTGCAAGCCATCACCAGGCTGCTTGTCGGTATATGTGAAATGGTAGATCCACTCGTAGCTGATCCGCAATCCGCCTACTATAGGGACCGCGCGGCGATCTGCTCGGAGCGAGTCACGCCACCGCCGGCGCTCAATTACCTGCGAATGGTTGAGCGCAATGCGTCGCTGGCTGCGTGAGGAGCGGCCCTGCTCCGAGGCAAGTCGATGCGCCTGATAGGCGAGAAAGCCGCGCTGATCGCGGTTGTAGCCGCCCGCTCGAGACACCTTACTCAGGCTGCGATTGGGCTCAAGAGCAATTTCCAGTTGGATGCATTCGGCGCCAAGCCGCCCGAAATTTTTTTCCTTACTTGGTGAGGTGCGCGAAGCTCATTCCATCAGATTATACTCGGTCGTTGGGCGCGCCGATGCTACCGCACCTCAGCTTCAACTTTATCCCTGCGGTGTTGCATTTCTCAGTTATACCCAAGGGCTAAATTGAGGTCGTGAAAAAATCAAGATGCCCCCAAAAACAATCCCTTTATACAGCCTATTCCACAAGATTTTTACAGAACCCGATGTAAATGCTCTGCGTGGCCAATTGACAAAGGCCGGGCTTGGATCTGTATTAATCAGGGTAGGCAATCTTACTTTGGGGCTCGGGTTAGCGATTCTTCTAGCTCGGGTCTTGGGTCCAGAGCAATATGGAATATATACTTTTGTGATTGCCCTGGTTTCGATGGTAGTCATTCCGGCACAGTTTGGCTTGCCTCGGCTGGTTGTTCGCGAGACGGCTAAGACACAGGTTTTAGAGAAATGGGGGTTGATGCGCGGCCTCTGGCGCTGGACCGCCATGGTGGGTGGAGCGCTTTCGCTAATGTTTGTTTGTATTGGGTTGGGCACATTGTGGCTATTGGCAGAGAAAATTCCTAAAACCCACTACCTGCCCCTCTTTTTTGGAGTGGCCCTAATACCTTTAATTACGTTTAACTCCTTGATAGGTGCGGCCTTGCAGGGATTGCGTAAAGTCGTTTTGGGTCAGGCGCCGGAACAGATTCTGCGTCCCGCACTCCTTATTTTGTTGATTCCTTTCGCAATTTGGTGGATGGGAGGCGGTACCGTTGAACCCGTCATCATTGTAATTTTACACATTGCGGCAGCCAGCTTGGCATTGCTGATTGGTCTTTTACTGTTTAATTACAAGCGTCCATTCCAAATCAAGACGCTGCCAGCTCCTCAATACGAAATAAGGCTATGGTCTAAAGCCATGCTGCCCCTTGCACTAGTTGCTGGAATGCAACAGATCAATAAATATACTGACATAATCATGTTGGAATATTTTAAGTCTGCTACTGAAGTCGGCTTATACCGAATTTCCGTACAGGGGGCCCTATTGACAAGTTTTGGCTTGCAAGTGATTGGGATGTTTATATCGCCTTATTTTGCCAGGCTATATGAGCAAGGAGACTTGAGGCGTCTTCAGAAACTGGCGACGGCCAGTGCCCGTGCCGCACTCATTATGGCATTACCGCTTTTTACCATAGTCATAGTGTGGGGTGATGAGTTAATACGTATAATGTTTGGAGAGCAATACGTTAACAGTTACCCTGCCCTTGCGATTTTGGCCGGCGGGCAGTTAGCACACAGCTTTTTCGGGTACGTAGGAATTATATTGAATATGTGTGGATTCCAAAAGTCTGTGGCTATTTACGTTTCGATTACAGCAGGGGTTAATATTTTGTTGAACGCCACATTGATCCCGCAACTTGGCATGGAGGGCGCGGCGATGGCAACGACGGTCACCCTTTTCTTGTTTAATCTATTATTGTGGAGAGAAGCCTTTCGACGCATCGGTATAAGTACAACCGCGTTAGGCTTACACGCGAACAATTAGGAGACTAATAACAAGGCCGGATTTGCGCAACCGGAGTTGTCTTAAACTGTTAAAAATATCTATGAGGAATGCTGTAATGCTAAAAGCCACTTATCGAAGACTAAAAAAGTCTATTTGGACGACCGCCTTGCGCGCCTATGTTTCAACCAAGAACTCCTACCAGCCGTTGGGTGAGGATAAGGCAGCGTCCGGCGGTCGCCCGACGGAGGCGTTTCAGTCACGATGGCGGCATGTTAAGTCTGAGATTGAATCCTGCGGTGCACAAAACCTCGTTGATATCGGTTGCGCACAAGGATGGTTCGTGAGGAATGCCTGCATCCAATGTAATCTGTTCTCAATAGGTCTTGACATAGAGAGAAGCAGTTTAAGGCTGGGGAGTGCTTATGCTGAATTGCAGGGAGAGAAGGGCTACGGTTTCGTGGCGGGAGCGTTTACGCCAACTACAATTGAAAGGCTTCCAACATTTGATATCGTAGTTTGTTTTTCCTTGGTTCACCATATAATTAAAGAAGAGGGCCGAATGGGAGGGTTGGAATATCTTAAAGCTTGCCGGAAAATAACAAAGAAACGTTTTTTATTTGATATCGGGGGGCCGGAAGAGCTGAGTCATTGGTGGGTTTCGAAATTGGACTTTCTAAAGGGAGATCTGGAGGCTAATTTGCACGACTATCTTGCTGAAGCAGGCTTTACCGATATAAGGAAGATAGGGGAGTCGCTTGCGCATGAAGATAAAATTATGCGTCCACTATTTGCCTGTTCTCCTTGATAGAGTGAGAATTTGGTAGCCAGGGATGCTTTATTCGAAACTTTTAAGTAAGCTGTTTAAAATACACAAGCAGAAGAAGATTCTAAAAAGAGCCCTAGTTGCCAACGACGCATTAATGTCTCCCGGTTGGTATGGATTTAATGGCAACATTGCATTTCGTATAAAGTCTGGCCAGTTAGATAGCCTAAGAAAGTCCAAAGGTTACAAGATAGATCCTAAGCACAACATTGCAATAAAAAAATTGATACAGATGATGTACCTGGTAATTCCACCTTTTTTGACATGCGTCTCGAAAAAAGGCCATGGAACTGGGACACAACTACTTATCACCGCGTCAAGAAGCGTAAAAATATTTGATTGTTCAAGTCAGGCCGTTCAAACGGTTTTTTTTAACGAGAGCGATAGCCAGGCTCTATTAAAAAACAAAGAGAAGCTATCGGCGATTGTGCCTGTGGTGGATGTGAGGCCCAATCGACTTGGAGACGGTCTTATTGAACCTTTGTTGAGCGGTGTTGCTTTCTGCGACCTAGCGGTGGCTAGTCAGTTAAGAGTATTGAATAGTGTTATTGAAAAGTACGAGCGGTTCGCTAAGTCGAACTTCCCTTCATTCAAGAGTAGACAATTCTTCAGAGGTCTTTTTAAAGAGATTCTCGAGTTGCCGCTTCCGCCGGTCCTTGAGAATGAGCTCCTTGAGCGCAAGAATAGCCTTATTCCAAGGCTGACCAAATGCCCTTTTTATCCTTGTCACGGCGATCTGCACGGAAAAAATATAATTGTTGAAATGGACGGCATTACAATCATTGATTTGGAAACCGTCTGCCACAGACCTATTTTCTATGATCTCGTAAGTTTGCTCCTTCACGAGGAAGATGGAATTCAAGGTAAACTTGTATCCGATCAACTGGCCATTCGTTACCAACATCTAACTAATAAAATTTATGAGTTGGACCGGAATTTAGGCCAGGATGAAATGATCTTGATATATATCATTTTTAAAATTCTGCGCAATCCATCTCGACAATTTAGAAAAATGACGCAAAATGAAGATCTCTATAATATTGCCAAGCCGTATATTAAAAGAATGAATGAACCTCGGCTTTAAAGGTAATTGCCAAAAGAGGTGCTCACGAACAATACACAGTGTACCTTGCCGTTGGTATTGCTTTTAGAAAAGATGTAGCGGTCGGATTTGCGTGTTTCGATTAGGCAATCTGGATCGCGGAGGTTAAGTATTGTCGTAAGAGAACCAAGGTCGGCTAAAGCAGTCGACATGGATAAACCCTGAGTGTAGTCTTTGGCCAGGGTTGTCGATATCGATGCTAAAGCGAAACTCGCTATTTGTCGCGAGTTGACTTAGAGCTCTTATTCACCTCCCAGATCCGACTTTCGGACTTTACAAGATATTGGCTAGGCTCGCGAAAGAACTATAAAGCTGCACTTCATTCGGCCGGACAAGCCGATGCAAAACTCTTTGTCGAGGGCTTCAACGACAGTTTCTGTGACTACTGCTTGGGCGTGTGCTGGCGCAAACATGATAGATTCGCTGATCAACAATCAGTCAGTGGCGCGACGGTCCCCACGGAAATTGGTTACGCTCAGAAGTGGAATATTCTCATAATGGAGCAACAGGAGATTCCACATGCGAAAATCACGCTTTAGCCAGCACCAGTTTCTGAGCATTCTCAAGCAGGCAGAGGCCTTTACGTCGGTGCCGGGCGTTTGACGCGAGCACGGCATTAGCAGCGCTACGTTTTACAAATTGCGAGCCAAATTCGGCGGCATGGATGCCTCCATGATCTGCCGGCTCAAGGAGCTCGGGGCCGAGAACCGCCGGCTGAAGAAGATGTACGCCGAAGAGCGGATCAAGGGCGAGATTCGCCAAGGGGTGATCGAGGGAAAGTTCTAAGGCCATCTCGACGTCGAGAGATTGTCAAGGAAGCGGTTGAGTGCCGCGGCATCAGCATTCGTCTGGCCTGTGATGCGCTATTCATCAGCCAGAACTGCTATCGGTACGAGCCGAAGCTGTTCGGGGAGAATTCCGAGATTGCCGACTGGCTAGTCCGATTGCCCCACAACCAGAAGAACTGGGGCTTCGGGCTGTGCTTTTTGTTTCTGCGTAACGTCAAAGGTTTCCGATGGAATCACAAGCGTGTTTGCCGGATCTACCGGGACTTGGAGCTGAACCTGCGGATCAAACCGAAGAAGCGGATCATTCGGGAAGTACCGGAGCGGCTGGCCGTGCCGACTGCGATGAACGGGACCTGGTCGATGGATTTCTTGCATGACAGCCTAGAATGCGGCCGTCCCTACCGCTTGCTCAACGTGATCGACGACTACAACCGCGAAGAGCTCGGCATCGAGGCCGACTTCTCATTGCCCTCCGAGCGGGTTATTCGGAGCCTGGATCAGATCATCGAATGGCGCGGAAAGCCCATACTGCTTCGTCGTGACAACGGCCCGGAGTACATCAGCGATGCGCTGAGAACCTGGGCCGAGAAGCACCAGATCAGCATCCAGCACATCGAGCCTTGAAAGGCGCAGCAGAACGCCTATGACGAGTGGTACAACCGGATGGATCGATACGATTGGCTCAATCAGTATCTTTTCAGAACGATTGATCAAGTCAGAGAGCATGCAACGCGTTGGCTCTGGACCTCCAATCACGAAAGGCCCAATATGGCCCTGGGTGGCATCACCCCGAAACAGAAGTCGGCCCTTGTGGCCTAGGCTCTACTTCTGAAGCGCACCAATAACGGGGGGATTACCCCACCGCGCTTTGAAAAAGATGACTTCTTAAAATCCCCAAAGATTGCTTAACGGACAAGTTTTAGATATCAAAAGACGCAAAATAAAGTTTTAAAAGCGCCCATAATTTCAGATAGCCTTGATTATTAAAGCCCTATTCTTCAGCATCATCTTCGCAGCTATATCGCCGCTTACAGCCAGGGTATACGGCGTCACGATAACTACTCCGGACGTGCCATTTTCTGTCTTAAGCTTAGTTTTGGCTGGAATCTGGCTTGCACGGCCGAGACGTATTATCAGGCGGAAGGAAGAATACGCATTTCTTCTAGCCCAGATTCTTATTTTGATACTAGCCCTGCGAGGTATAGATCCAACTGAATCGCTATCACGTTCGTTTTACGTTGTCTTTTCAATTGGACTTTATTTGAGTGCAAGATACCTCTTCAAGCTCAATTTTATAAATTATTCAAATTTACTTCTTGCCGCTTTTTTTGTTACATTCATTTTAGTCACCTTAGCAGTCGTTCAGTTTCTGACAGAACAGAACATTGGTGTAGTTGCAACATATTTTGGTGAAAATCTTTCGCAGGGTGTGAATCGGTCCGAGTCCGGAGGTATAAGGGTTACCGGAACGTTTACAAATCCAAATATGTTTGCCCAAGTCCTGATGATTTATTCGTCGATACTTTTGGGGTATGCGCTCTTTTTTAACCCTAAGATTCCCTTTTGGGGTGCGTTTGCCTTCAGTGTAATGTCAATATCTGTTGCTGCGTTATCACTTTCACGTAGTGGTGTAATCGGAATCTGTATCACGCATATGGCGCTGTTTTGGTATTGGATGATGCAGGGAAAGAGGCTTAGGGCGCAGAGATTTGCTGTGGTAACAACTAGCGTAATTCTAGCAGTTGCAAGTGCGAGTTTATTTGTAAGCGTAGATTTTATTCCGGGGTTGAATAGGTTCGTTTATTTTGGGTTAGAGTTTACCGCGATTTCTTCTAGGTTAGAACAGTACTCAGCGTCAATGAATCTGCTGTCAAATGCTGAAATTCTGGCGTTTGGCGTCGGTAGTGGACAGTTTTATGAAGCATTGGCGGACAACAATATTCCCATATCATATAGATCGTGGCTTAGTCCAGAGATGAATTTCGGATCAGTGCACAATTGGGCTTTGCAACTGGTAACGGAGCATGGTGTTGCAGTGTTGGGCCTATATATCTATGCGTTGTACAAATCGATTAGAAAAGGAATATTTTTGGGAAGATCAAATACGCGAAAAGGTAAAATTACTGCTGCCATGGCAATAATTCTCGCCATGCTCTTCTTGGTTCCACTGTCTTTCGGAACGGGGGGCGCTACGCCTTGGCTTTTGACGCCCGTAATTATAATGCTGGCATTCATACATAATGAGTACGATAATTATCTTAAGCATGTATCCAATTGCGTAGCTTTCTCAGCCTGTGAAAAGCGGAGCTGACAGTGTCGGATTCCTATTACCGAAATAGGATGCAATGTGAATCTGAATATCGGTCAGTCTAAGAAAAGGAGCAGCTTGCCGTCCTTTTTAAAGTCCCCGATAGGGGATCCGTAAATCCCTCGCCTTTAGGCGATGGATGGTAATGTGAAGCGATGGAGGACTACAAGCGCGGTAGCCACACGGTTTGGGATTGCAAATACCACCTGCTCTGGACGACCAAGTGCCGCTATCAGGTTCTCGGCAGTGACGTTGGACTGAGGTGCCGTGAACTCCTACGTGGTATTGCGATGAGTAAGGAAATGATCATCTACGCGGGTTCGATCAATCGGGACCACGTGCATATGCCGATCGGTATTCCCCCACAGCTGTCGGTGTCTCGAGCAGTTCAGCATCTCAAGGGTAAGAGTTCCCACAAGCTGTTATCGGAGTTTCGGAGCCTGAAGAAGCGATACTGGGGCCAGCACCTATGGGCTCGGGGCTATTGGGTGGCGACGAGCGGCAACGTGACCGACGACGTGTGGAAGGAGTACATCAAGAATCAACAGCCACCCGAGCCGGATGATGACTTCGAGGTGGTGTAAATCGGCCGAACGGCCGATCGATCCGGCTTTTAGCCGTAACAGCAAGCCACCGGCTTTAGCCGGTGGTCGTTGACAAAACGTTGCAGGGACTTCATCGACTGCTGGCGAAGCAAATACTGTGGGCGTAGTCAAAAGTTCCCTCCGACAGACTGCCGCACCTTCGATCCATGATTCAGACTATCTCCGATGTAGCATTGTCAGCCTCGGTGGCACGACCAGCGTAGTTAAAGCGGGGTTGGCTTGGGCGAAGACCAATGTGCACAACGTAAAGAACGTTATCCATGTCACCTATCAATTCATTGCTGGCAAACTCTTGGGGGTTGCGTCGCCGTGTTCGCCTGTTGGTTCAATTGCCGTTGACTGACTAACGTAGCCTGTCGGATGGTACCGCTGTAAAAAGGCTCGGTACGATGTCTGAGGTACATGGATAGTTCACTTATACCGACGTAGATCTATAAATTTGATGGATCCTATAACTGTTCCATTATCTGAATAAAAATCAAAATTGAGGTCGGTTGGAGAGAGCGCTGAACAAGTTAACATTTGCAGTTTTATTCATGTATTCAGTTATTCCGAGGAGTAATCCAACGATCTTATACGGTAAGCAAGCATCGTGGAGAACTATTTACCGTAAATGAAAACTAGCTGTGGACAGATAATGTATTCTAAGGCCTCTCGCTCTACAATTCTTGTTATTGGTGACGTCAGAAACACTGTAAATCAAATCCGCTATCAGCGTGTTTTGGCGTTGGCGGAGGCGTATCCGCTGTATGTCGTTACGACGAGCCCGCTTCCCGCTGCGCTGCGGGAAAAGGTGTGCGAGGTGCATGTGGTTGGCCGTTGGCTTTCGATGCTGCGGACATGTCTTAGATTGGCTCAGCGACTTGCCGCGGATGGTGATCTTGTAGTTCACACAGTCTATGCGCCGCGGCCAATGGTCGCGGGGTTTTTATGTCGACTTCTGGTTCAATGCCGGTGGATTTATGATCTTTATGACCATCCGTCTTTAACGTGGAGCCGGTCCGGTGGCCTGCGACGGCTCTTGAAATACGGAATGTGGCGCCTAGCCCTATCGCGGATGTTGTATTGGGCTGATGTCTGGGTCATCGGGATGCACCCGGGTATCCTTTCTCACTTGCCGGTGCCGCGCCGGAGGTGTCGGCTTGTTTTAAGCGGAGGGCCGGGCATTCAGGAGCTTCCGGTGCGGGAAACGCGTGAACCGACCAATAGGCAAATGGTTTTTTGCTATGCTGGTCCCTTGGAGGCGCAGCGTGGAAGTAGGCTAATCGCAAGCTGGGCGCGCAGCTATGATGGGCCGCCTGGCTGTCTTCACCTAATGGGTAGTGAAGATTATCGTGCCGTGGACGCTATTGAGTCAGTTCGCGAAGAGGCATTTCGTCGTGGGCTGCGAATCGTCCGGCACGGGTGGATTGAACATGATAAGGTTCTCGAAATTTTGAGGTCCGGTAATATCGGCTTATGCGCAATTGCGCCCCATGTGCTGAACTACCGTTATTCATATCCAATTAAGGTGGTTGAATACATGAGCCAAGGATTGGTCCCCGTTGCGACCGACGGTCAAGGCGTTCGGACACTAATACGCCATGGTGAAACCGGGTTCGTTGCGCGTTATGGCTATGAAAGTTTTAGCCGAGCGATTACCGAAGCCATAAGCGCTTGTCAGGATCGGGACCGGCACAAGACGCTCCTTTCAAATATGCGAAGGAATGTCAAGCACCGCAGCTGGAGCTCGTTGAATCGAAATCTGTTGTTAGACATAGAAACAGCCCTTGGCACAACGATTTGAATATGCGCGTCGCCAACGTAATAGAGGAAGGCAAGCTGGGCGGCCCACAAGTGCGCATGGTTCGGGTGGCTAAGGCGCTCTCCGGACTGGTAACGACTCTTATCGTCATGCCGAATGCGAATGCTGGCAGGTTTCAAGGAATGTGCGAAGGTTTTGGCGTGCGGTATTGCAAATTGCCGCTTACGCGGATCACTAAAGAGTGCCGTGCCGCAATTGCTTTTGTTCTGTTTTCACCAATAGAGGTAGCGCGCCTCGCGCGCCTTTTTCGGCAAGAGGGTATCGACCTCGTGCACGCCTCCGGCGGCAGTTGGCAATACAAGGCAGTGATTGCCGCGAGGCTCGCGGGTGTGCCGGCGGTCTGGCATCTAAACGACACGGCGATGCCCGGCTGGGTGCGTCGACTGTTCCGGCTGGTTCAGCCGCTGGCAAGCGGGTTTATCTTTGCTTCTCACCGTTCCCAGGAGTACTACGGGGATGCGATTGGGACCGAACGCCCACGGGCCGTGATTCCAGCGACAGTGGACTCGGCAGAGTTCGACCCGGGTCAGAGTTATCCGAGTGACCCCGACCTTCCGGTCTCGGACACGGCGCCTATCATCGGAACCGTTGCCAACGTGAGTCCGATCAAGGGCCTCGAGACGCTGATCCGCGCCGCTGCATCCCTGCGGGACCGGGGCCACGAGCCGCATGTGCTCATCGTCGGACCGGTCTACGATCGCCAGCGCGGTTATCATCGCCGCCTAATCGCTTTGGTTCGGGAGCTCGACCTGGAGCGGGTGTCTTTCGTCGGGGCTCGCACGGATGTCCGCCCGCTGCTCGCGCGCCTGGACGTCTATGTCTGTAGCTCGCAGGCGGAGTCGTCGCCTGTTTCGGTCTGGGAGGCGATGGCGATGGGAAGACCTGTGGTGTCGACGGATGTAGGCGACGTGCCCCGGCAGCTTGTCGATGGCGAAAACGGGTTTGTCGTGCCCGTTGGCGATCACGATGGGCTGGCGAAACGCATTGGGACGCTTCTCGAAGACGCGCGGTTGCGTCATCGCTTCGGTGAGCGTGCCAGGGAGGTTGCGATCGAGAACTTCAGTGTCGATCAGGTGGCGAAAGACACGGCGGATTTCTATAAACAGGTACTGACTGACTGGCAGCTGCGCCGGGACCGCAGTACGCGACGCAAGCGGAGTATGGATGAGTGAGTGGAAAGAGCTGGCTTTGAATGCCGCTGAACGGAAGGCGGCGGTGGTTTTGGAGCGCCTGTCGGCGTTTCGTGCCGAGGGAAAGAGAATCTTCGTTAGCTCATCGTTCCAGACTCAGAGTCTGCCATTGCTGCACATCGTCTCGCGGCACGGAGCGGGTATTCCAGTGGTCTTCCTGGATACCGGTTATCTGTTCCCTGAGACGTTGACGTTTCGTGATGCTGTTGCTGAGCAGCTGGGTCTCGAAGTGATAAACGTCCGTCCGTCCGTGCCGAAATCCCAGCAGCGTACGGCTGACGGCCGCCTGTTGTTTGCCGCGGACACCGACAAGTGTTGTGCACTGAATAAAGTGGAGCCACTGGCACCTTACCTGCGAGCCTACGATATCTGGATGAGTGGGGTGCGCGCCGACCAGAGTGCGGTGCGGTCGGGTTTTGCCAAGGAGCAGGAGGGGCCGCATGGGATCGTGCGGTATCACCCCATGCTCGATTGGACCGCACGGGAAATCTATGCGTATCGAGAAGCCCACGACCTCCCGGAGCACCCGCTGCAGCAGCAAGGGTATCTAAGTATTGGCTGTATGCCGTGCACGCGTCCAATCAGTGCCATGGCCGATGATCGTGACGGGCGTTGGAGTGGGCAATCAAAGACCGAGTGCGGCTTGCACACGGACCTGGGCACAGACGAGGAGGATTGAGTCGATGAAAGTCATGATTACCGGTGCGGCGGGCTACGTCGGCTGGAGTGTGCTGAATGTCCTCGCCGGTAGGCCCGAGGTCGATGAAATACTCGTCTACGATAACTTTGCGCGCCGGAATTACGGGCTGTTGCTTGCGGACAAACCGCGCGGGCGCCGCAAGGTCCGGGTCACGGTGGACGAGATCCTGAACGGGCGCGGCATGCAGCGGGCAGTGCAAGGGGCGGACTGCGTGTGTCATCTGGCAGCGCTTGCCCCGTCACCGTTCAACAATGACAATCCTCACGCCTTCGATCAAGTGAATCACTGGGGTACTGCGGAGGCCTGCTACGCCGTCGAGGACGGTGGGGTGCCCCGCATGGTTTACGTAAGCAGTGGGGCCGTCTATGGCTTTCCGGATGGGATCGCGGACGTGACCACCGAGCCGATGCCGGCCAACGCCTACGGCTCCTCGAAGCTCGCGGGTGAGCGCCACGTCCAAAGGCTCTCTGCGCAGCGCGCGACTGTGATACTTCGGGCCGGTACCGTCTACGGGCTCAACCCGGTGGCGCGTTTTGACACGTTCGTGAATCGATTCGTTCTGGACGCGGCGCTTGGGCGAGCGCTGCACGTGCACGGCAGCGGCGAGCAGGCGCGGCCGGTGGTTCACGTGGACGCGCTCGCACACGCGGTGACCAAGGCGATTCTTGGTGAAGTGGAGTCGGGCGTGCACGATGTCGTCGAGACCAACGCCACCGTTAATGAGGCAGTGGGGGTCTTGCGCGAGTACGATGCCACGGTGGAGTTCATCCATACGAATCAGCAGGCACGACTGCGGGATCTCCGCGTAGAGCCGACAGCGGTTCATGGGTTGTTGCCGCCGGGCGACCGGCAATTCAGTGACGTGCTACCGGAGATGCTCGAACAGATTCGGCTTTCCTGAGCCGACGGTTTCTGACCGCCGGGCATATGTCGCGGTGTCCCGCCACGGGCTTGGACACGCCGGTCAGATCGCGCCTGTGATTGCTGGATTGGGTGTTTGGTTGGTTGGACTCCGAGTGGTCCATACGAACGCAGTGTCCTGAGGCATCATCTCGTCGTTGTTTGGCTGCGACGTGCAGAAAATTACGAGCGTACCGAAACCGATGATTCAACCACTAGCTCATGACATGGCAGCCACCTGGCGCGCGTATCCTCGTTATCAAGGGAAACTTCGCAGGAACTTGGAAGAGTGCAAGGCGCATATCCGTGCCACTCGCCCGTATCAGCTGCTAGCTGATATCTCCTATACCCCAACGCAGCGGCGCGAGAATTCTCCGCCCTGCTGTTGCACTCTGTCCGATGAACTGGGTCAACGTGCTCGACCACTATCTGCGGCGGGGGACGCTCGCGTGAAACGGCTGGTCGACGAGTTTTGGACCTGCCATCGCGAGGCGGCGTACTTCATCGCCGCCGTGACGAATTTGTCGGGATTAACCCCACAAGGCCTATTGTCAGGCCTGATCGTAAGGAACCGAAATATCTTTGGATCGCGGGAGTTCCATTCTGCACCTTGCTAACCAAATATCAATTACTATTCGGAAAGGTGATTCCGCGGTCCCGCTTGCCGAAAATCAATTAGTCACCGACAAGCTGGGCTGGGAGCGCTAGAATCGGGATCTGGTCACGATTATTGAATCAGTGTTGCAGTGCCATCGAGCGCCACTATATTACCTAATGCCACCGCATTCGAACCCGACAGGCGTTGCTTTATCTCTGTGAAGATCTCAATCGTTACTGTTACATTCAATGCTCTGGGAACGATCCAGGACTGCTTGAACTCAATCGACGCCCAAGATGGGCCCGATATAGAACGGATTGTGATTGATGGTGCAAGCAAAGACGGTACACTCGATTTACTGCGTCGTCGAGAAAGCCATATCGACACGATCATCAGCGAGCCTGATGAGGGCATCTACGACGCGCTAAACAAGGGCATCAACTTGGCGAGCGGAGATGTTATCGGCTTCCTACATGCGGACGACGTTCTAGCATCAGCGTCAACGCTTTCTCGCATAGCTCGATCTTTCACCAATCCATCAGTCAGCGCTGTGTACGGCGACTTACAGTATGTACACCCTGACGAAACCGATCGCGTAGTCCGTTATTGGCAACCACGCCCGTTTAGCCTTCAGCGTCTCAAGTGGGGCTGGATGCCACCCCATCCTACTCTCTATGTGCGCCGCGAGTGGTACGATCGCATCGGCAGGTTTGATACGAGCTATTCAATTGCCGCCGATTACCACCATATGCTTCGATTGTTTGGACACCCTGATTTTCGTGCCGTTTATATTCCGAAGGTATTAGTGAAGATGCGGGTCGGGGGCGCCAGCAATAAATCCATCGGCAATATCATCAGGAAGTCTCAGGAGGATTTGAGAGCACTGCAGGAAACTGGAGTTGGAGCGCTGGGGGGATACGGAGCATTGGCGTGGAAGAATCTTTCCAAGTTGGGGCAGTTTTGGAATAGAAAGTAGGAGCTCCGGGTTCCAGGTCCTGGATCAACGGGTTTCAGGAAATAGTATTCAGAATTCAAATTTCATGAAATACCTGATCTTCCGAAGCTCGAGGCAAACTGCGACTACGCATTCGCCTAGTTCGGTAAAGCACGGTGGTGAACCGGACTGGATATTTTCCAAGTCTGTGGGTGTCAGGCTTTCTTCGACGTGGAGCTGGCGATCTTTGCCGTCTAGGTCCTTTACGCTCCAATTCGATGATGCGGTGGATGATGTCGGAATGCTGCTCCATTTCCAGAATAAGGTTTCCATGAACGATGGCCTGTAGGTGGCTGAACTCGAGCAGCATGCGTAAGCTTTCCCGTCAAGTCAGCCAACATACCGCGCACGGCTGGCAGAAGTTCATCAAGGATTACGAGCTCGTACGCTCGATAATTCGTAGCAGCCTGGCGTAACTCTAAATATCGAAAAAGGAAAACGGCCGCCTGGAAAACGCTGCGAGGTCCTAGCGCGAGAAGAAGTTATGACGTTAGGTTGAACCTAACCTTTTCACTTTAGTATTAAAGCAATGAATTCATTGATCGCTTCTTTCCCAAGTTTACTGGTAGCGGTTGCGATACCATGGGTCGTAGGCCTGCTCTTCCTGTTTGGGTTTTGGCATATTCGCCATGTTGGCTACTGGCCCGCAATAATAGGCATGGCCTTCCCGATTGGCCTTACATGGATCATGCTTGGATACTATATTTTAGGCTATGCAGGAGAGGGACTGTATCTGTCTAGCAACATTGTTCTGCAGATTTGTCTTATGTTTGTCTTCCTCGCGCTTAGTTTCCACCGGATAAAGAAAGACAGCCGCCCTTTTAATCGTGAGCATTCCAGTTATGGATTGCAGCAGTTCATATCTGCTTTTGATCGTACATGCAAATGGCTAGTGTATCTAATCCTGTCTTTGCTCGCGGTGCGGGCAATAGGCGTTTTATCAGAAGTGCTTTTGCGCCCCCTGTTTCCATGGGACGCTTGGCGGGGGTATGCGATCGAGGCAAAAGTGTGGTTTTCTTTTCCAGATCGGTTTGATGCATTCACTGGGCCGTTCTTCTTGGCGGATGAGATTTATTGGACTGGGGAAACTACACATCCTTCTGGGTTAGGGCTTATTTGGCTTTGGTTTGTTCAGAATATTGGGGATTGGAATGACTCCTTGATGAATGCTGGATGGCCCATTGTATGGATATGTACGGGGCTCCTCTTATTTGGATTCAGTAGGCTTGGGAAAGTCCGTTTGACTATCGCGCTAATGACGACGTATGCGTTTCTGTCAATGCCTTTCGTTTCCACCCACGCGGTACTCGCAGGTTACGCTGATATTTGGATCAGTGTTTTGTTCTTAGTGATTTCAGGATTGATCTATTTAAAATACAAATGGCGTCAGAGTGCAAGCATTTTCGTGCCAGTCATAGCTGGATGCTTGGGCATGTTGATGCTGAAGGAGCATGGCATACTCTGGGTCGGAGTAATTTGTTTGTCTATGGCTATTTCTAATATTTGGTTAAAAATAGATCGAGCTAGAGTGCTTTTGATTGTTGGTGTTATCAGCGTGATTGTTTTGTTAGTCTACTACTATGCCCTTGGGCCCTCCGGGCAATGGCTGGGAAATGAAGGAAGGCTTGGAATTGCTGGAGGCGTGGCGCTCGTATTTCCGCCGAGCTATGAGTCTCTTTTTTCAATTCTCAAGCATTTATACATATATAGTAACTGGCATTTATTTTGGTATTTTTTTACGGTTTTATATATTGCAGGTTTGGCTATCTCCATTTTTTCATATCCAGACGTGGCATATTTTAGAGTAACTATGATTTTGAGCTTGAGTGGTGCAGTCTTCGCTGGCATCTGTGTTTTTACAGATTTTTCCCAAAGCGTTGTTGACGGTACTAGCGTTAATCGAATATTGCTTCATATAACTCCGACTGCGTCGTTCTTTTGCGCACTCACCTTGGAAAAGCTGTTTCAGCTGTCTCGTTGTCGGGGAGCCTGAATTTGTCTGCCGTATGATGACCGTCCTTTAGCTATGCGCACCTTGGGTTCAAGCCTGAATTGCAACACGGCTTGACCGCACCGTGTAATTTGAGAGTAATCGCTCCCAAGATTGGTGTTGCTCAGAAGTGGAGTATTTTTATACTGGAGCAACAGGGGATTCCACATGAGAGGCCGAACGCGGTTCCGGACGGCGTCACTCCGATACAGTTGTTTGCCTCTTGCCTAAACTCTACGTCTGACGCAGACAAAGGGCAGATGGGTTGCCCACCGCTCGCCCTTCGGCTGGAATCATTGGCCCATAGTATTGAGAAATCCCACGGTCCAGAGGGCGCGGTTATAAAGAAGCGGTCAACGTGGTTTTACTGAATTTGGTGCTCCGGAGGAGTATTAGTGAGTCTTCGTTCTATCTTTGAAATTATTTTGATTGCTGGCATATTTAGTGCGCTGGTCTTGTGGGGCGGCTACTGCCTTTTGCTGCTTTCGGGAAAGCATGTTCGCGACATGATGTCTCCTATCGAGATTCCCAACCAAGCGTGGTGGATGGTGAGCGGTGAGGGGGCGCTGACCGGAGATAGATTCCTGATCACGCGGCCGGGCAATAAGGCGCAAACTGTGGCCGCAGCGGCATTGCCCGTATCGCTATCGGCCAAGGAGTTTGGGTTCCTGGAAGTGATATTTAGCCAAAGGGTTAACGCACACTCTCTCAGCCTGGGTGTTGACCAGGCCGAGAACATCACTCAGCCGGAAACGGCGCCGGCTAAGTGGATCGAAGAAGGGGTTGCCCGGGTCTCTGGCCATCAGCTTCGTCTCGGCGGCGGCAAAGTGCGACATGTGGTTGTTGGCGCGCTGGGCGGATTGGGCCCGGGCGTGAGTATAAAGTCCGCTACGGTTCATCTTGCGCGTCCTTCGTTTCTGGAGCTGCAGGGTTTGCTAATGCGCAGCCTAGTCGACCTGGACGGTTGGAAACAGCGCAGCATCAACCTAAACCGGCCGGAATGGACGCCGCTTGAGCTGTCTCCGGTACCGGTGGTGGTAGCTTGGATCCTGCTGATGGCCTTGTTGGCTTGCCTCTGGATGACGTATAGTGGCAAACTGAACCCGCATCGGGCCCTCTTAGGCATAGGCATTGCCTCCGGCCTCGGTTGGTTGCTGCTTGATCTGGGTTGGCAGGTGACGTTGTGGCAGCGGCATTACGGGGCGGTACTGCAATATGGCGGATTGAGCTCTGTTGAAAAAAGGCTGACAGAGGTTGATGGGGATGTCTTTTCTCTTATTGAGGACTTAAAGGTTGAGCTAGATGATCCCGAAAGGCGTTGGGTGATTTTTGCTGACCATGCATTTGATTATTTTCGTGCCCGGTACTTTGCCGTTCCGCAACCCGTAATGATTCGAGGGGACGTGAGTGTGCGTTCGCTGTGGAAAATGGGCCCTGGCTTTCTGGCCGTTTTCGTGCATTTGTCGAACGAGATTGTTACCGAAGCGGTGCAGGTAAGGAGTTCTAGTGCTTCGCCTGATGTAATCGAGCGTCCCATCGAATCTCTGGTCGGGCAGGATGCACGGCTAATTCAGCACCGGGCTGGACCTTCCGGTGCTGTCTTGGAAATGAAGCCCGATCAGCGTCCTTGGCTGATAAATTCGGGGTGGTTCAGGCACCCAGCGGGCCTTTGGCGCTTAAGGGTTCCTGTGGGTACGCGAGGTCAGAAGGGCTGGGTGAGACTTCAGGTGTTTCGCCGTCATCGTGAGGATACTCAGCGAAAGGCAGTGACCATGCGCGAGCTTTTTGTTCAGCCCGATCGGGCGCTCCATGACCTCTCTGTCACTTTTTCTCTGGGGGAGGATCAGGAAATCCTATTTCGCGTGCGGGAACGTCGCTCTCGCGGCACGATAGCTGGCACCCCACAACTTATCTCGGTTGCGTCCGAGGGCGAGTTGATTGAGTTGCGCAAAAAGGGTAGTCCATGGTCCTTCCTGGCCCGCAAGGTGCTGGAAAGCGAGGGCGGTGTAGCCTACGAAATGCTGTGATACCGGGCTTGGCTTAGTGTTATTCTCGTGCGCCTGAATCTTCAACTTCGCTGTGCGGTTGGGGTTATATTCTACGACCGCTCTAACCAATTAAGTCATTGGGGTGCTTTGAGCTATTTGGGTTTCTTTGTAAAAATTCAAGGCGATGTATGAATTCCGCGTTAGCATCGCTGAAGAGCTTGGGATGGGCCTGAATGTGCACGTCAACCAGGAAGGTGTTGAGCAAGGCGTGTGTCCGTTCACGCATGGTTCGAAGGTGCACACCGGCATCATAAAGACGCAAGCTTTTAAAGCAGGCGCTGAATCAGTACAGTTTTGATGCAGCTTTCGGTGGGGCGCGTCGGGACGAGGAAGGTTCGCGCGCAAAGGAGCGCGTGTTTTCGTTCCGTGACCGCAAGCATCGCTGGGATCCTAAGAGCCAGCGTCCCGAGCTGTGGAATGTCTACAACGGTCGTGTACACAAAGGCGAGTCCATTCGCGTCTTTCCGCTGTCAAACTGGACCGAGCTCGATGTCTGGCAGTACATCTATTCCGAAGACATTCCGATGGTGCCGCTTTTCTTTGCCGCTGAGCGGACGGTGGTCGAGCGCGATGGCATGCTCATGATGGTACACGATGAGCAACGATTTCCCGTTCGAGGAAGGCGAAAGGCCCGAGAAGCGGATGGTGCGCTTCAGGACCCTCGGCTGCTGGCCGCTGACCGGGGCGGTGAAGTGAATGCCACGACCTTGCTGGAAGTGATCGAGGAGACGATCGCCGTTCGGCACTCGGAGAGGCATGGTGGGGCAATCGACAAGGATCCCGGGGCATCCATGGAGCAGAAAAAGATTGAAGGATATTTTTAAATCATGAGAAAACTAAATATCGAGTTTTTGACGGTTAGTTTTAGTGATGAGAGGAGAAGTCTCGTAACTGTCAGTATGTATTATGGCGTTATCGTCAAAATGATGCGGAGCGTTGCAAAGGACTCGGTGCCCTTGATTACAGCCTATTACAAAGACAACGAGGCTGCATTCGATTTTCGAAAATGTTGCCTCATCAAAGGGGAGTTGCCGCAAAAGCAGACTAGGCTCGTCATTGCGTGGATGGAGCTTCGCAAGGATGAACTGGAAGCCAATTGGCGATTAATTACTTCAGGCGAGGAGCCGTTCAGGATTTCGCCATTGTACTAACATCTGGTTGTCTGGATATTGCAGATAAAATCTTTCGTTGGAGATTAATTTTGTTTGCATAAAACCCCAGGTTGGTGGGAAGTCCATTCGGCAGGTCATCGTGGCGGTGAACAAGATGGATCTGGTGGATTTCGATCAGGCGCACTTTGCGGCCATCGAGGCCGAGTATCGGGAATTTGCCAACAAGCTGAATTTCGAGAACGTGCAATATGTTCCGATGGCGGCGCTGGGTGGGGACAATGTGACCGCGCAGAGTGAGAATGTCGGGTGGTTCGATGTGCCGCGGGGGTATGGCGGTTGAGTGTACCCGCCGAAAGGAGGACCGGGACGGTTGGGTGCGCGTGCAGGTATTTCGGCGCGGCCGTGACGAAGGCCAGCGAATAAAAGTGACGTTGCGGGAGGTTTTGTTCGGTTGGGGAAAGATCTGCGTCATCTTGTCGCAACCTTTACCTTGGGCGAGAACCAGCAAGTGCTTTTCCGGGTGCGGGAACTGGATGCCAAGGGTGCAGTGGCCGGCATGCCCCGGATCGAGCCGGGTCTCGGTGTTATGATTGTCGTCATCTGACCTGAGTGACCGTGGGGTAATCGGGAGAAAGTCATGTTGGGGCCTTTGAGTTACCAATCCACGGCGGCCATGTTGGCCGCTTTTTTTCTGGCGCTGTTTCTGGTGCCGGTGTTGCGGCGGCCGGCAGAACACATTGGGCTGGTCGACCGGCCCGGTGGGCGCAAGCGCCATGCCTGTGTGGTGCCGCTGATCGGCGGGCTGGCCATGTTCGGCGGCTTTGCCGCCGGCCTGATGATGGTCGACGAGGGCCTGCGGCCTTATGCCAGCCTTTTGGTGGGCATGGGGCTGATGCTGATGATCGGGGTGATCGACGACCTGATCGATATTTCGGCCAGCGCCAAACTCTTCGCCCAGGTGGTGGCGGCGGTGCTGATGGTTTCCTGGGGCGAGGTTCAGATCCACTCTTTGGGTAACCTGGTGGCCGTCAAGCCGATCGAGGTGGGCGAGTGGGCCATCCCGTTTACGGTGTTGTGCACGCTGATCCTGATCAACGGGATCAACATGGCTGACGGTACCGACGGCCTGGCCGGGGGTTTGAGCGCAGTGGCGCTGCTGATGCTGCTGATCGCCGGCATTCTGGGTGAGGCCAGTCGTTCCTTCGTGGGCGTAACCGGGGTGCTGCTGGCGTCAGTGGTTGCTTTTCTGTGTTTCAATTTGCGTGTGCCGGGACGGCGCTATGCGACCGTGTTCATGGGGGACTCGGGCAGCATGATGCTGGGTTTTGCCCTGGCCTGGCTGGCGGTGTATCTCAGCCAGCTCGAGCAGGTGTCGATTTACCCCGTGACGATTGCCTGGATTCTGGTGCTGCCGGTGCTGGATGTGCTCACGCTCTATATCCGGCGAATCGCCAAGGGGCGCAGCCCGTTTTCGGCCGACCGTGAGCATTTGCACCATGTGCTGTTGCGCTCGGGGTTTTCGGTGACCTGGACGGTGTGGTCGCTGATGGGCGTGATGGCGGTATTGGGTGGAATCGGGCTTTATGGCTGGCGGCAGGGGTGGCCGGAGTACTGGCTGTTCGTGGGGCTGATTCCGTTGTTCGTGTTGCAGTATTTGTGTTCGGTGCGGGCCTGGCGGGTTATGCGGTTTTTGAAGAGGGGGTGAAGTGTGAAGTGTGAAGTGTGAAGTGTGAAGGCTACGACGTCCTTCGTGGTTGTGGGAAATTGGATTGAGGTGATGGAAGCTAAGCAAAAAGACTCTGTTCCTGAGTTGTCGCATCTTGATGCTTTGGAGGCTGAGGCGATACATATCATTCGTGAGGTGGCGGCGCAGTTTCAGCATCCGGTGATGCTGTATTCGGTGGGCAAGGATTCTTCGGTGCTGCTGCACTTGCTGGTCAAGGCGTTTTATCCGGCGCCGCCACCGATTGCCTTGCTGCATGTGGATACCGGCTGGAAGTTTCGCGAGATGATCGAGTTTCGCAATCAGCGGGCCAAGGAGACCGGCTGCCGGCTGATCGCCTACACCAATCCCGAGGGCCTGGAGCAGGGCATCGGGCCGGTGACCCACGGCGCTTCGGTTCACACCGACGTGATGAAGACCCAGGCGCTGAAACAGGCGCTGAAAAAGTACCAGGTGGATGCCGCCATCGGCGGGGCCCGGCGCGACGAGGAGAAGTCGCGCGCCAAGGAGCGGGTGTTTTCCTTCCGTAACCATCGCCACCAGTGGGATCCAAAGAATCAGCGCCCGGAGCTGTGGAACCACTACAACGGCCGCATCGAGCGCGGCGAGAGTGTGCGGGTGTTCCCGCTGTCGAACTGGACCGAGCTCGATATCTGGCTCTACATCTATCGCGAGGGCATCGAGGTGCCGTCGCTGTACTTCGCCAAGCCCCGTCCTGTGGTCGAACGCGACGGCGCGCTGATCATGGTCGACGACGACCGCCTGCCGGTCGAGCCCGGTGAAGTTCAAACACGAACCGTGCGCTTCCGTACCCTCGGCTGCTACCCGCTGACCGGCGCCATTGAATCGCAGGCCGATACCCTGGAGGCGATCATCAGCGAGATGCTTGTCGCCACTACCTCCGAACGGCAGGGGCGGGTGATCGACAAGGATCCGGCGGATTCGATGGAGAAGAAGAAGATTGAGGGATACTTCTGAGTGTGAAGTGTTCAGTGTGAAGTGGGAAGTGTTAAGTGTGAAGTGTGAAGTGTGAAGTGTGAAGTGTGAAGGGGCGTTGCGGAGTTGTGGCGGTGATTTCAGGTTTGGTCGTTGATTGTTGTGGTGAAGGGGTTGAGGATTTTGAGGTTGTCGATGGTTTGGTCGTTTTGGAGGTCTTCGGATAGAACGTAGATGCAGTTGCTTCTCTGGGCGGCGGCGAGGATCAGGAGATCCCACCAGTTGTAGTTGAGGCGGTCTTCCAGAGACCAGGCCTGTTCGAAGACTTCTTGGTCGGTTTCCACGGGTTCCCAGGTCCACAGGTCGTGGATGTCTGCGCGGGCCTGTTCTCTGGGCAGGCCTGGCTTCAGGCGTCGGGTGACGACCTGGTAGTACTCCTTCAACACCTGGGTACTGATTCGCCCGGTGCGAGTTTTCCAGAGGTGCTCGAGCCAGTTTCGGGCCTGGGAGTGTTTGGCGGGATGCGCGGTGTCCCGGGCATAGACCAGGATGTTGGTGTCAACGAAGTACAGGTCGGTCATACAGGCTTGCTCGATCGGGATAGGATTCGCCTTGGCCAGATATGCGCGCAGCTGGCCGGCTGAAGAAGCGCTGGGCGGCCTGTTTGCTTCGGGATTCCCGCTGGCGGTACTCGGCCAGCATTTCACCGACCAGGCGCGAGACGCTGGTATTGCGCCGGGCGGCTTCCATGCGGGCCCAGCGGGCGGTTTCCGGGTCGAGGGTGATGGTGACGTTTTTCATGGCACGGAGTTCGTGGGACACGAGGTTAGTGTAAAGTGTGAAGTGTGAAGTGTGAAGGGGCTCGCGCCCGACATTCTGGTGTTTTGACGCTTTAACGTTTTGATGCTAGGTTGAGGCTGGAGGTGGGTTATGAGTGACGCATTGAAGCGGTCTACGGTTTATTTTGATCCCCAGTTGCATGCGGCGTTGCGGTTGAAGGCGGCCCAGACCGATCGCAGCCTTTCGGATTTGGTGAACGAGGCGGTACGGGAAGCGCTGGCGGAGGACCAGGAGGACCTGGCAGCGTTCGAGGAGCGGGTTTCGGAGCCGTCCATGACCTATGAGACCTTGCTGAATGACCTCAAGGCGCATGGCAAATTATAGTCTGGTCTTCAAGGGATCGGTTGCCAAGGATCTTCGCCCAATTCCCCGAAAAGACGTTGCACGCATCCTCAAGAGGATCGAGTCACTTCGGGATGATCCCCGTCCAGTCGGTTGCGAAAAGCTTTCGGGGCAGGAGCGGTATCGGCTAAGGCAGGGGCAATACCGGATTCTCTATGAGATAGGCGACAAGGAGTTGGTGGTGACTGTCGTGAAGGTGGGGCACAGGAAGGGGGTTTATAGGGGGTGAAGAGGGAAGTGTTCAGTGTGAAGTGTGAAGTGTGAAGGGAAAACGCACTTTACGGGGTGACAAAATTGAGTAGAAAGTATATAATTTACACTCATGCACGAGTTTGAGTTTGACGAGGATAAGAGCCGCGCCAATCTGCAGAAGCACGGCATTGACTTTCAGTCTGCTCAGGAACTCTGGCAAGACCCGCATTTGCTTGAAATTCGTGCAAGGTCGGCGGCTGAAGACAGGTTCCTTCTTATAGGTCGGATTGGCAGGAAGCACTGGTCGGCCGTCGTGACGTATAGAAATGACCGCATTCGACTGATTTCTGTCAGGCGTTCTCGTGCGCTGGAGGTGAAATTGTATGAAAGCTGAAGAATTCGATAGAAAGTTCGATGAGGCTAAGGAGGACATCCTCGAAGATTTGGATCTGTCCACTGCTCGTCGGGTGAATCAGGAGCACAAGCGCATCAATGTTGACTTTCCGGCGTGGGTCGTGGAATCCCTGGATCGTGAAGCTACGCGAATTGGCGTTACACGTCAGTCAATTATCAAAGTCTGGCTCGTAGAGCGGCTCCAAAAAGAGGCAGCTAACAGACCTTTGGAAGATGATATTGCTGAAGGGTGAATAATTAAGTGTGAAGTGTGAAATGGAAAGTGTGAAGTGTTCAGTGTGAAGTGTGAAGTGTAAAGGCTGGGTATGAGTTACTTTTCGTTTGAGGATCTTGATGTTTGGAAGCGGGGGTGTCGGGTGGCTGTGGAGATTTGCTCGTTGCTTCGCGACTCGCGAGAGTGGGGGTTGCGGGATCAGATGATTCGGGCTGCTATTTCTATCTCGTCGAACATTGCCGAAGGGGCTGAGCGAAGTACACCTCGGGACTTTGCACGATTTCTGGATGTTGCGCGCGGCTCGGCGGCTGAATTACGAACGCAGTTGTATATCGCGGTCCGAGCCGAGATGGTGTCCGACCAGGCCGCGAATTCTTTGATTATGGAGTTAAAGGAAATATCATCCATGCTGTACAGCCTGTCCCAACAGCAACGCGCAAAGGTGAAGGAAGAGGATCCTTCACACTTCACACTGAACACTTCACACTCTCCTGACACTTCACACTCAGCTGCGGAGCCGCGGTAATGGCCGTAGCAGACATCAAGACCTACCTGGCCTCACATGAGACCAAGCCGCTGCTTCGCTTCATCACCTGCGGGTCCGTCGACGACGGCAAATCGACGCTGATCGGGCGGTTGCTGCATGACTCCAAGCTGCTGTTCGACGACCAGCTCTCGGCACTGCAGGCCGACAGCCGCCGGCACGGGACGCAGGGCGAGAAGATCGATTTTGCGCTGCTGGTCGACGGGCTGTCGGCCGAGCGGGAGCAGGGCATCACGATCGATGTGGCCTACCGATTTTTCGATACCGACCGGGCCAAGTTCATCGTGGCCGATTGCCCGGGGCACGAGCAGTACACGCGCAACATGGCAACCGGTGCATCCACGTCGCGGCTGGCGGTGGTGTTGATCGATGCGCGCAAGGGGGTTCTGACACAGACGCGGCGCCACTCCTGGATCTGTCGCCTGATGGGCATCGAGCATGTCGTACTGGCCATCAACAAGATGGACCTGGTCGACTACGACCGCGATGTGTACGAGTCGATAGCCTCGGATTACCGGGCACTGGCTGCCGAGCTGGGCATCGAGCGGGTGAGCTGCATTCCGGTATCGGCGCTGGAGGGCGACAACATGATTTCGCGCTCCGATCGCATGCCCTGGTACGAGGGGCCGGTGCTGCTCGAGGCGCTGGAGGGGGCCGCTGAACAGGAGGACGTGCCGGCCGAAGGCGCGTTTCGGCTGCCGGTGCAGTGGGTGTGCCGGCCCGACCAGAACTTTCGCGGTTTTGCCGGCACGCTGCTGGGCGGGCCGGTGGCGGTGGGAGACGAGGTGACTGTTGTTCCCTCGGGCAAGCGATCGCGGGTGGCCTCCCTGCATGTGGGTACGGAACAGGTTGATGGGGCGCGTGCCGGCCAGCCGGTGGTGCTGGCGCTGGAAGACGAAGTCGACGTCAGCCGCGGCGACGTGCTGGTGGCATCGAACGATCCGCTGGAAGTGGCCGATCAGTTCAGCGCGCACTTGCTGTGGATGGGCGAGCATCCGCTGATGCCGCATCGTTCGTACCGGGTTCGTATCGGCACTCTGGAATGCAGCGGACAGGTCGGCGAGATCAAGTACCAGGTCGACGTCAACAACCAGGACCATATCGCCGCGCGTAAGCTCGAGCTCAACGCGGTGGCGCGCGTGGATCTGGACCTGGACCGCAACGTCGCGTTCGCACCCTACGAGAAGAGCCGTGAATTGGGCAGCTTTGTGCTGATCGATCGCCAGACCAACGCCACGGTGGGCGCCGGAGTAATCGACTACGCGCTGCGTCGGGCGCAGAACGTGCACTGGCAGTCGCTGGAAGTCGACAAGGCCGCACGTTCACGCATCAAGGTGCAGCAGCCGAAATGTGTGTGGCTGACCGGTCTTTCGGGTTCGGGCAAGTCGACCATCGCCAACGAGGTGGAACGCAAGCTGATGGCGCTGGGCCATCACACTTACCTGCTCGACGGCGACAACGTGCGTCACGGCCTCAACCGCGATCTCGGCTTCACCGAGGCCGACCGCGTGGAAAACATCCGACGCGTCGGCGAGGTGGCGCGTTTGATGACGGATGCCGGGCTGATCGTGCTGGTGAGTTTCATCTCCCCGTTCCGCTCCGAACGTCGAATGGTGCGCGAGCGCTTCGACGACGACGAGTTCATGGAGGTATTCGTGGATACGCCGCTGGAAGTCTGCGAGGAGCGTGACGTGAAGGGCTTGTATGCCAAGGCCCGCGCCGGCGAGATTCCGAATTTCACTGGCATCAGTTCCCCGTACGAGGCGCCGGAAAATGCGGAGTTGGTGTTGAAGACGGTGGGGCGGAATGTCGAGGAACTGGCCGATGAGGTGATCGAGTTGTTGGGGGTTTAATCGTTTGGTTATTTTGTCGTCCCGGTGGACTGACCCCGCTTTCGTAGACACTTTTCGTTACGGGGTGGCTCCGAAGGCTGCCGGGGTT
>NZ_QVMV01000026.1 GCF_003417465.1 Wenzhouxiangella sp. 15190 | reverse complement strand
AGTGGCTGAAGGCGCTCCCCTGCTAAGGGAGTATGGGGTTTGTAGCCTCATCGAGGGTTCGAATCCCTCCCTCTCCGCCATCATTAGAAAACCCCGCCTTAGCGCGGGGTTTTTTAATGATCGGGGAGCCCCCTACACCGCAATCGTATCCTCCGCCGCCTGGATCAGGTTTCCCTGCATATAGTCGGCCCCGGTCCGCCACATGCTGGCCGCCGTCTGCGAATCCTCGATCATCGGCATGATGATGCGGATGCCCTGCTCTCTCACCGGCTTCGAGATCTCGAGAAAACGCGCCTCCAGATTCGGTTCCTGGGTCAGGCGTTTGACGAACCCCGCCGACATCCGAAGGTAATCGGCCCTGAGTTTTTCGGTGAGCAGTTGCCAGCGGCTCTGCTCGTTGACGTGCGACAGGCAGAATCCGATGTCGTGGCGACGGCAGATCTTGATCAACTCGACAGCCCCGCCGAGGTGGGCCATGGCGTCTTCCAGGGGAATTTCCACAACGAGCCGACCGGCCAGTTGGGGCTCGGATTCCAGGTGGCGAGCAAACCAGTCCCGGCGTTCGGTCTCGACAAGAAGCGCTTCGGACTGATTGATGAACAGCCGCACGCGCTTTTCTCGCAGCGGGCCGCGCAATAATCGTGAGGCGTGCACGATCATCCAGCGATCGAGCACCGGCAGCAGGGAAGCTTCACGGGCCAGGGGCACGAAATCCGCTGCGGGCAGCAAGCTGCCGTCGCCGGCGACGAGTCGCGGAAACATCTGGTAGCTTTCCGTCGTAGCCGTCTCGCTGGTGGCGAGCAAGTGCTGGAAAACAACCTTCAGCGAATCGGTCCGCAAGGACTCCATCAGAAGACCCAGCATATGATCGGACGAGGAGATGGCCTTATCCGCCGAAATGCCGGGGCGAGCCTCGCCGAGCTGATTGCCGCCGGACATTCCAATGGCTTCGGCGCGATGAACGAGGGCCAACAGCAATTCATCGACGTGTCGAAAGCGGTGATCGAAGTGCGCGAAGGAAAGACTGACACTCACCGCGACCGCGTCGTCGTCTATGTCATAGACACGATCAGTCAATGAGCTGAAAAGGTTTTCAGCGGCCTCTTTCAGTAGAGAAGCGGGGACTTCGTGGAGAACTAGCAGCAGGCATTCCCAGTCGAAGCGAACCAGCCTGTAATCCGAGCCGACCAGTTCAGTGAGGAGTTCCTCGGTCTGTGCGACAACGCCGTCGATGAGTGAACTCAGACCGGTGAATCCGAGCTGATCACGTAACAGCGTGCCTCGATCGAAGCGGATCAGAATGACACCGCCGCAACCAGCCTCCGCGCCGGCAGCCATGATTTTCGGCATTTGCCGAAGCAGCTTCTTTGAAATCATAACGCCCCTACGGCTGCACGATCGAGAACCTGCACCCACTGACTCCAGCGTTTCAAAAGGGTGACACAAATCGCGCGAAATGCAAAATCACCCGCCCGTTCAGAGTTGTTCAAGTGTCCTCCTGACCCTCGGTCTCGGCCAGCCCGGCCAGATCCAGGAAGAAGGCGTAATCCATCGCTGTCTGCGCCAGGCGCCGGAATCGGCCCGAAGCACCACCGTGTCCGGCCTCCATATTGGTCGTGAGCAAAAGCGGATTATCGTCGGTCTTGTGAACGCGCAGTTTCGCAACCCACTTGGCCGGCTCCCAGTACTGCACCTGGGAATCCCACAGGCCCGTGGTGACCAGCATCGCCGGGTAGTCCTGCTCGGCGACATTGTCATAGGGCGAATACGAGAGCATGTACTCGTAGTACTCCGGATCGCCGGGGTTGCCCCACTCATCGTACTCGTTGGTGGTCAGGGGAATCGACTCATCGAGCATGGTCGTGACAATATCGACGAAAGGCACGTGGGCGACGATGCCGCGATACCGCTCGGGCGCCCGATTGGCGACCGCGCCCATCAGCAGGCCGCCGGCGCTGCCGCCCATTGCAAAGACACGCTCAGCGTCGACGAGACCGGCTTGCACCATATGATCCGTCACATCAACAAAATCATTGAACGTATTAATCTTATTGAGCATTCTTCCGTCATCATACCAGTGGCGCCCCATCACCTGCCCACCCCGGACGTGCGCAATCGCGAACACGAAACCACGGTCGACCAGGCTCAAACGACTGGTCAAGAACGACGGATCGACCGTAGATCCGTATGAGCCGTAGGCGTACTGGTACAGCGGTGCGCTGCCGTCCAACGGCGTGTCGCGATGATACAGGATGGAAACCGGCACGCGCGTACCGTCGCGGGCCGTCGCCCACTCGCGCCGCGTACGGTATTCCGACGGATCGTGACCACCCGGCACTTCCTCGCGCTTGAGCAGCTTGCGCTCACCGCTTTCGACGTCCAGTTCCCAGGTGCTCTTCGGCGTCTTCAGCGAAGAATAGACGAAGCGCAAGGTGCCGGCGGACTGATCACGGTTGGTCCCCAGAACGGCCGTGTACGCCGGTTCCTGGAAGTCGAGCAGCTTCGACTCCCCGCTGTCCCAGTCGAGAATACGGATCTGGCGCAGACCTTCGGACCGCTCGCTCACGGCCAGAAATTCGTCGAAGGTATCGAAATCGTGAACGAAGACGTCGTCTCGATGGGCGATTACATCCTCCCATCGATCACGCTCGGCGTGAGCGTCGAGCGGCGCACTCACGATGCGGAAATTGGGTGCCTCGAAATTGGTCCGGATGATCCAGCGATCGCCCAGGTGATCGGCACGGTATTCGTGATCGCGCTGGCGCGGATAGAACACGCGCAATGGCCGATCGACGGCATCAGCCTCGACAATCCGCATTTCGCTGGCCACCGTCGAGCGCAGGTAAATCGTGTTGTAGGCGTTGGAAGTCGTGCGTCCAACGCTCGCATAAAAGGCCGTGTCGTCTTCCTGGTGGACGATCTCGCCGGGCTCGCCGCTGCCCACCCGGTAACGCCGGACGCGCCAGGAGCGAAGCGTCTCCGGCTCGTTTTCGACGTAATACAGCACCTCGTCCTCGGCCGACCAGGAGACGCTGGATAGACCGGTCAGTCCGGTATCGAAATCCTCGCCGGTGGCCAGGTCGCGAATGTAGAGGCGATACTGGCGCCGACCCACCGTATCTTCGAGCCAGGCCAGGTAGCGCCCGCTCATGCTGACATCCCGGTCGCCCACGCTGTAGAAGTCATGCCCCTCGGCCAGTTCGTTGACGTCGAGCAGGATCTGCTCCTCGGCATCCAGACTGCCCTCGCGACGGGCATGGATCGGATATTCCCTGCCCGTTTCGTAGCGCGTGTAGTACCAGTAGCCGCGATCGAAATAGGGAGCCGTGCTGTCGTCCTCCTTGATGCGCGAACGCATCTCTTCGAACAGCGTTTCTCGAAGGTCCGACAGATCGGCCAGCATGGTCTCGGTGTAATCATTCTCGGCCTCGAGGTAGGCCAGCATGTCGGGATCGGCGCGCTCGTCGTCGCGCAGCCAGTACCAGGGATCGTTGCGATCGCCAGCCGGCGCGCTGACGACGTGGTCACGCTGTTCCGCCAGGGGCGGTTCGGGTCGCTGTTCGTTGGTGTTTGCGGGTCGGTCGTCGGTCATCTCGCTGTTCAGTGCTTCCCGGGACGGATCGGAGCGGTCACAGCCCGCCAGGCAGACGGTCAGCAACAGGCTGGCGGCAAGCCAGCCCTGGGGCGAATGCTTTTCCATACAAATCTCTTGAACTGGGTCGGAAGTGCCCGCTGGGCACCGTGCCCGATTCTATAGCAGTGCGGCACTACGATCGGCCACTTTCGGAAAAAAGTTCATCGAGCAAGCGGGCATGGAAAGCCACCTGATCATCGCCGGTGTAAATGCCCAGGCGCCGTGCCCGGTCGAAGAAGCCTTCCGCGGGCAACCCGGGCCGGGCGCGGCTGGTCACCAGCGCGGCCCGGATGGGGCGGCCGGCCTCGGCATCGCGCTTGAGCAGAAGTTCGAGCAGGCGAGTGGTCTTGTGAATCCGCTTCGGGCCGGGAATGGCCAATGCATCGGCCGCCTCGAGGTAGGTCAGCGTGCGCCGCTGCACCCGCGCCTGGTCGAGCAATGCGGCCAGGCGTTGCAGATAGCGCGCTCGCTCCTCACCGGTCAGGTTGCCGGCCATGGGGCCTCAGGCGACGTCGGTATCGATCCCGCAGTTGTTCTTCTCGAATACGCGGTCGGCGCGATAGCTGGAGCGTACCAGCGGGCCGGAGACGACTTCCAGAAAGCCCTTTTCGAGGCCGATTTCACGAAGTTCCCGAAACTCGTCGGGGGTGACGAAACGATCGACCGGAAGGTGATTCACCGTCGGGCGCAGGTACTGACCGAAGGTGACGATATCGACGCCGATGGCACGCAGGTCGTCCATGGTTTCGACGACCTCTTCGGTGGTCTCGCCCAGGCCCAGCATCAGGCTGGTCTTGGTGAGCACTTTCGGGTTGTGTTTCTTGGCGTGTTCGAGCACCTTCAGGGTCTGCTCGTAACCGGCGCGCGGGTCTCGCACCGGATGGGTGAGGCGGCGTACCGTCTCGACGTTCTGGGCGAAGACTTCCAGCCCTGAGTCGACCACGGTCTCGATGTCGTGCAAGCGCCCCTGGAAATCCGGGGTCAGGGCCTCGACGGCCGTGCGGGGATTGATCTGCTTGATCTCGCGTATGCACTCGGCATAGTGCCCGGCCCCGCCGTCATCGAGATCGTCGCGGTCGACCGAGGTCAGTACCACGTACTTGAGATCCATGATGCGCACCGACTCGGCGGAATTGGCGGGCTCCTCGGGATCCAGCCAGCCGCGCGGGTTGCCGGTATCGACCGAGCAGAAGCGGCAGGCCCGGGTACACACATCGCCCATCAGCATGATGGTGGCCACGCCGTTCGACCAGCACTCGCCGATGTTGGGGCACTTGGATTCCTGGCACACGGTGGCCAGACGGTGCTCATTGACGTTGCTGCGCACCTCTTCGTACTTGCCGCCTTGCGGCAGCTTGGCGCGCAGCCACGAGGGCTTGCGGCCGATCGGTGCCGGCTCGGTACCGGCCCGCGCCTTGATACCGTCGCGAATGGCGGTAAAGCCCTGCGGCTTGTGAATCTTCTGGCCGCTCTTGACGGCGATCGGAATACTCTTGGCTTCAGTCACGCTCGGCGGACTCCTGTCGTTCTGATTGACCGATCCATGCATTATCCCATCGTTGGCAAGGCCTTGCCATGAAGGTTCGATAATCCAGGGGACAGTCGGCATCGGCCGGCACATGCGTGGCCGACGAATCCCATCCCCACCGTTGCTTGAGCGCTCGCGAAAGCTCGTCGATGCATAAACTGGTCATACCGACCCTCCTTCGGGAATAGGCTTCAGGCGCACGATGAGTCGTTCTGGACCGCCCGCCACCGGCGCGTCGAACGGATAGCAGGTAATCAGGGTCATGGCGGTTTCCCGCCAGCCGAGATCGATGCCGGTCCGGCGGGAATCCACCACCCGAATCGACTGGACCCGCCACCACTGCCGTTGCCCCTCAGCGTCGATCAACTCGAAACGATCGCCGGGCTCGACCTCGCGCAGGAAGGAGAAATGCGTATCGCGGTGGGCGGCGAGTACCCGATGGCCGCCCTCGCCCACCGCCATGCCCGGTCCCCAGGCCATGACGGGCGTGTCCAGACCGTCGAGCACCAGGTGATCGACAGACAGCCGCGGCATGCGCAATCGGGCAACGGGTTGACTGACCGCGCCGGGCCAGGGCTCGACCGCTTCCTCGCCTTCGAGCGTGCGCTGCCAGGCGCGCTCGAGCAACCACTGGCCGAGTTCCGCCTTGGCCTGGATCCAGCCGGCCGAGCCCAGTTGCCAGGCGGCCACGATCAGCAACGACAGAATCAGGAAATGTCGCATCACGAGTCCCCCTCGTCGCGATTGATGCGCCGCTGGAACAGCAGCAACCCGACCAGAAGCAGGGCCAGCGCACCGCGCAACGCGGCGGGGGCGCTGCCGGCATCGGTCGCCGGCATCGCCTGCAGGCTGCCGGCGCGCCCGTGGGCCGGGCTGGTATCCAGCTGGTATCGCCGCAATGCCGCTTCGCGGCTGCGCGCCGGTGTCCTGTCGACGGCCACCAGGCTGGTCTGCGAGCTGACCAATGAGTAGGTCAGCGCGGTATCCAGCACTTGCGACTCGATCAACCGATCCTCTGCCGGCGACACGATCCGGTTTTCAAGCGCCTCGATCCGGGAGCGACCCCACTGACTGGCAACCCCGGGCGCCTCCCGGAAGTCCTCGAGCGGCACCACGCGCTCGAAGAACTGTCCATTGCTGGTCCCTCGCACGATCACGTCCCCGCTCAGTCGGTCGGCACGGGCGATGATGCTCAACGGCTGGCCGACATACAGGTCGGGCATCGTCTCGGGATAGAAGGTCACCGACCGCGGCCAGATCACCTCGATGTCGTGGATCACCGGACTTTCGAGCTGCAGCACCAGCTCGCTCATGCGCCCGGCGATGCGCGCGGTGTCGGCAATCGCCGTGTAGCTGCCGCGGCCGGCCGACGCCAGCCGGCGCAGGAAACTGCCGTTGACGCCGTGGCCGATGCCGACGGTGAACAAACGGCTCTCGCCGAGTTCCAGACGCGTGCGCTCGAGCAGTTCCCGCTCGTTGCCCACCATGCCGTCGGTAATGAAGACCACCTGGCGCAGGTAGCCGTCCAGGGGCGGCGCACCCAGCGCCAAGGCCAGGGGCGGCCCCATGTCCGTGCCGCCGCCGGCGGCCAGGTCATCGACCCAGGCAGTGGCCTCGACATGCCGGTCTTCGTCGAAGCTCCGCGGCTGCGGATAAAGGGAACGCGCCTGGTGATTGAACCCGATCACGTTGAAGCGATCTCCCGGCTTGAGGCTGGCCAGGGCGTAATGAAGCGACTCGCGCGCCTGGACGATCGGCTCGTTCGACATCGACCCGGAAGTATCGATCACCAGGATGACCTCGCGGGGCGTGTCGTCCGCTTCGAAGGCCTGCGGCGGCACGAGGTTCAGCATGACGTGCTCGTGGCCGTTGAAAGACTCGGCAAAGGCCGCGGTGGCGGCCTCGCCGGTGTCTTCCGGCTGCCAGACCAGTTCGAAGTCGCGGCCCGACCAGTCCGTGCCGTCGGCCAGCTTGACCAGCCAGTCGCTTCCCAGTGCCTCGACGTCGATGGCGTGATGGCTCGAGCTGATATCGCTCAGAGGCAGCCCCGGACGCAGATCGACCGTGAGTTGCACCGGACGCTGCGGCAGGGAGTGACCGACAGCATCCTGCAGTTGCTCGCGCACGGCCCGTTCCAGTTCATTGACGGGCCGAAACCGCGGCGCGGCCGTGGTGGGAAAGCTCAGTCGAAAACGGCCGTGTTCGAAAATCACCGGCTGGGTGAAGCCGATGCGGATCTCGACCATCTCGCCGGGTGGAATGTTGGCCACCCGGGTCGAGAACAGGTTGCCCTGGTCGCGCTCGACCAGCCCGGCGATCTGTCCCTGATCGCGGGCAGCCTCGTAGGTTGCGCGGGCGGCCTCTCTTTCCTGGATCTCGCCTTCGATCAGGCGTTGCCCGAGCCGGATCTGCAGCTGCTCGACGGCGGCCCGATCCGGCACCGGAAATCGGTAGACACCCTCTGCCCAGCCGCCGGTCTGGTTGAAGAAGCGTTGCCGCACTTCGACCATGGCCAGCATGCCGGTCACCTGAATATCGACCTCGGTCGCCAGGGCCAGGGCCTCCTCCCGGCTGCCGGCCTCCTGGCGTTCGAGCCACATCCCGGACTCCGTGGCCGGGGCCGACCCGAAAACCAGTAACAGTAAGAGAACCGAAAGACGCGACATGGAACGAACTCCTCTTGTAAGCGATGGGTGTCATTTCATCGCGGCCGGATGGCAGGGAGCATGCCCGGCAATGTCGAAGTTCTGATCGGATGTGGCAAACTTGTGGCAGCCGCCCCGTCCAGGGTGGACCACTCCGGGAAATGTCTTGCATGAGCCAGCGACTGATCGCCATCGTCGAAGACGAAGACAGCCTGCGCGAGAACTACCGCGAGGCGCTGGAACGTTACGGTTTCGCCACACGCGGCTACGCCAGCCGGGACGAGGCCGAATCGGCCCTGGCCGGGCCCCTGCCCGACCTGGTGATTATCGACGTCGGACTGGGCGACGAGCCGGAGGGCGGCTTCGAACTGTGTCGCGCCCTGCGTCAGCGCTCGGCCAGCCTGCCGATCATTTTCCTGACCGCGCGCGACAGTGACCTCGACGCTGTTTCGGGCCTGCGCCTGGGCGCCGACGACTACCTGACCAAGGACATCTCCAACCCGCACCTGCTGGCCCGCATTCTTGCCCTGTTCCGGCGCATCGAGGCCGTGCGCGAACCCGAGCGCCGCGATGCCCCGCTGCGCGTCGGCTCGATCGAACTCGAACCCGACGCCATGCAGGTGCGCTGGAAGGATCAGGCGCTCGCCCTGACCGTCACCGAATTCTGGATGGTGCACTGCCTGCTCGAGCGGCCCGGCCACGTCAAAACCCGCGGCCGGCTGATGGAGGCGGCCAGCCTGTTGGTCGACGAGACCACCGTGACCTCGCATATCAAGCGTATCCGGCGCAAGTTCGAGGCCATCGACCCCGACTTCGACCGACTCGAAACCGTCCACGGTGCCGGCTATCGCTGGCATCCGGACAACAACGGGGCAGCGTGAAACTCGGCACGCGTCTGGCGCTGATTTCCGCGCTGATGCTCAGCCTGCCCCTGGCCGGCTGGCAGCTGGTTCGCTCCCTGGAGGAATCCCTGCGCGACAGTTATCAACAGGCACTGATCGACACCGCCCGCTCGGTTGCCGGCGAGATCGCGGCACTACCGGTCGAACTGCCGGAGACGGCCGGCTTCTACGTTCACGATGCCGCGCGGGAAATCGTGGTCGACGGCCATACCAGCGACTGGACGCCCTGGATCGAAGAAGCCCAGCCCCTGCCGAAGCATGAGGGGGATGCCGCCATGGCGCATGTCGTCACGGCCGAACGCCGCGGCAGGCTTCACCTTCTGATCGAGGTGGCGGATGCGGATCTGCTGATGACCGGTCCCGACGGGGCCCCGGGTGATCGCGTGGCGCTTGAACTCGTTACCTCCGAGCGCAGTGGCCGCGTGACGGTGGCCCCGATGGCCCCGGGCTGGCTATCGGCCCGCGGCGACGAAGGCTGGCCCCGGGTTCAGGCCGCCCTGCAGCCGCGGGATCGCGGGTGGACGATGGAACTGGCCCTGGAACAACCGGCGACCGTGTCCGCGTTGGGGCTTCGGGTGGTCGACGTCGACGACCGGGGCGACTCACCAGCGACTTCGGTATTCGCCACCGAGGAACCGCGCCCGCTGATCCGACGTTCGGAACCGATTGCGCAACGACTGGCCGCCTTGCTGCCCGATCACACGCGCGGCTGGGTGACCGAACCGCAGGGCTGGATTCTGGCCCGCGCCGGCCGGGGTGATGTCACCGACGAATCCGACACGGCGGATGAAGCAGGTTGGCTGCTCGCCACGTCGGCCGCGCGTCTGCTCGGCGTCCTGCCCGATGAATCGCCCCGACGCGGTGCCGATCAGGATCGCCTCGACCAGGGCGAACTCACGCCGGAGCCGGCCGCCAACTGGTATCAAACCGCGTCCGGCAACGGTTTCGTGATCAGTGCCGGCGCCCCCATTCTTCGGGCCGGAACCGTGGTCGGCCACGTGGTCATCGAGCGTCCCGCCGATCGCTTCATGGCCAGCGCCTATCGCTCGCTGCTGCAGTTGTTCGTGTTCGGATTGGCGGGAATGCTGGTCGTGGCCGCGGTTTTGATCGGATTTGCCGCCCGCTTATCGGCCCGGATCCGCCGGCTTCGCGATACCGCCGAGCAGGCCATCGGGGACGACGGGCGGGTTCATGGCACGCTCGAGGTGCCGCAAGGCAGCGACGAGATCGCCGACCTGGGGCGCAGCCTCTCGGGGATGGTCGAGCGCCAGCGCCGGCACCAGGACTATTTGCAGACCCTAGCCGGCAAGCTCTCGCACGAGCTTCGCACCCCGCTGGCGATGATTCGCTCGTCACTGGACAACCTCGGCGAGGTCGACGATCCCGATTCCCGGGAACGTTACCGCCAGCGCGCCGAGGAAGGCTGCCTGCGCCTGCAGCAAATGTTCCAGGCCATGAGCCAGGCCGCACGCATCGAGGAAAGCCTGTCCGAGGATCCCCTCACCGAAGTGAATCTGGGCGACCTCGTCGAAAACTATGTGGCCGGCTGCCGCCAGACCTTCGGCGATCACGAATTCGCCGCGATCGTCCCCAACCGCACGAGCGCCCGCATTGCCGGTTCGTCCGAGCAACTGGCCCAGTTGCTCGACAAGCTGGTCGAAAACGCGGTCGAGTTCAGCCCGGCCGGCAGCCGCATCATCCTGCGGGTCGTGCCGCAGGGCTCGACCATCTCACTGCAGGTGGACAACCCCGGATCGAACCTTCCCGACGATCATTCCGAACGCCTTTTCGAGTCGATGGTGTCGTCGAGAGGCGGCGGTGACGGCGCGCACCTGGGGCTGGGTCTGCACATCGTGCGCCTGATCGCACAGCATCATGCTGCCCGGGTCCGGGCACTCGATCGTCCCGATGGTGTTCGTTTTCAAGTCGACTTTCCGAGAATTCGGGCCTGAAGCGCCCGAAACCGATTCACTCGTTGAAGTCGGATCGATCGGCCAAGCGGCCGATTGCTGCAACACACCAATGCCCAATCACCAAGCACCAATTTTCAAACAAATCTCAATGACCGAAGTTTTAATGACCGAAACGAATCGGGGCGCCTAGAATGCCTGAGGCCATATTTTGGTCATTCGGTCATTGAAACATTGGTTCTTGTTTGAGATTTGGTGCTTGGATTTTGAAAATTACAAGAGTGGTCCATCGCCTAAAGGAGAGGGATTTCCCAATCTCCTATCGGGGACGCTGAATCAGGAATTGCCGTAGCGTCGATACAGGATATTGACCCGGCGAACATACTCGCGGGTTTCGGGAAAAGGTGGAATGCCGCCGTGTTGCCGGACCGCATTCTCACCCGCGTTGTAGGCGGCAATGATGCGCTCGAGATTGCCGCCGAATTCCTCCTGCAGCCACGCCAGGTAGGCCACGCCGGCGGTGATGTTGTCGAGCGGATCGAAGGGATTGGCCACGCCAAAGCGCCGTTGGGTGGCAGGCATCAGCTGCATCAAGCCCTGCGCGCCCGAATGCGATACAGCCTCCGGCTCGAACCACGACTCGGCATGCATGATCGCACGCACCAGCGCATCGTCGACGCCGAAAATTTCACTGGCCGCGCGAATCTCGGCATCGAAAGCGCGCGGCTTCAGCGGCGTACGTTGCCAGTCCACATCCTTGCGGCAGGTACCGTAGCAGCCCAGGTTCCGGACATCATGGCGATTGCTGTCGGGCTTGCGATCGGTGAAGACGGTGATGCCGTTCTCGTCCGTATAGGTGTAGACCTGAGCCCCGACATCGAAGGCGCTCAGGCACAGCCCCGTCAGCAACAGTGTGATGGTCAGCCCCTTCATGCGTTTTCCCGATTGTTTGTCTTCTAAAAGCCGCCGGTCACCGACAGGCCGCCGTCGGCAGTGATGACCTGACCCGACAGCCAGCCCGAATCCTCCCCGGCCAGAAAGGTGATGATCCGGCCGATATCTTCGGGCTCGGCCAACCGCCTGAGCGGCGTGGTGGTTTCAAAATACTTGACCATGCGCTCGTTTTCCAGCAACGCCTGGGCGAAGTCGGTCTTGACCAGGCCGGGTGCGACTGCGTTGACGCGGATGCCGTCAGGCCCGAGCTCGAGGGCCAGGTTGCGCACAAGCTGATTTTCCGCCGCTTTCGACAGGCCGTAGGCGCCGATCAGCTTGTTGCCGAACTGTCCGGCGATCGAAGACACCAGCACGACCGCGGCCTGGCCGGATCGGGCCAGGTGTGGCCGGGCCAGATGCGCCAGCCGCATCGAGCCGTAGACGTTGTTGTGCATGATCACGTCGAAGGCCTCGAGGTCGACATTGTCGGACGGGCCGTAGACGGGATTGCTGGCTGCATTCATGACGACGGCATCGAGACGGCCGTAGTGCTCGACCGTTTTCTCGACCAGGGCGGCAAGCTGTTCTTCGCGGCCGATATGGCAGGCCACGGCCAGCGCATCACCGCCGGCATCGCGAATGGCCCGCGCGACGGCTTCGCAACTGTCCTGGTTGCGGCTGGATATGACCACGGCCCATCCCCTGTCGGCCAGCAATTCGGCCGCCGCCCGGCCGATGCCGCGGCTTGAGCCGGTGATGATGGCAACCCTGGATTCACTCATGGGATTCACTCATGCTGGGTGGTCCTTCGTTTCGTTTTGTTCAGGCCAGGGTCCGAAGCCCGTCGGCTTCGAGGTGCCGCGTGCAGTTACAGGTCTCGATCTGCCAGGCTCCCTCGACCAGCGACAATTCGCTGACCGAGGCATTGTACAAGTTCACGGCCAGCTCACGCTGCCGGGCGAGGTCGCATCCGCTCAGGGCCGCGACGACCGTGGAAATCACGCCGGCGGAAGTCACCACGATCACCGATTGCCCGGAACGCAGGCACGCTTCCCACTGGCCACGAGCGCGCAACACACGCTCCCGGAAGGCCGACCAGGAACCGATCTCTGTACCCTCCAGGGTTTCGTCCTGCCAGGCGGCCATGACCCGGGGGAACCAGGCCAGGAGCACATCGAGATGCATCACGGGATCGGCCAACTGATGACGCGGCGGCAGATCCAGGCCCAGGCGTTCGGCCTGGCGAACCGCGGCGCGAACGAGCCCGTAAGTCGAAAACTCGTTGAGGTCTTCGGTCAGCAGCACGTTCGCTTCGTCGCTTCCGGCCAGCGGAGCCAGTGTCTGACGATGCCGAAGTAGCGTCCCCGACCAAAGAGGCGACCTTTCCGTGATCGCGGCCGACAACCGATCGGCGACACGTTCGGCCTGGCGATGCCCCCGCTCGGAAAGTCGGTCGTAGTCGTCGCTGCCTAGACTGGCCTGCCCGTGCCGGACCAGGATCAGCTTGGGCGGATCGCCCTCGGAATCAGATCGCGCAGCTTCCGCCATGCTTCGCCAGGTATTGCTGATGATAATCCTCGGCCGGCCAGAATGTGGCGGCCGGTTCGATGGATGTGGCGATCGGGGCCTTGAAGCGCCCGGCGGCATCGAGTTCGGATTTCACGCGCTCGGCGATTTGACGCTGCTCATCGTCTTGGACGAACACGACCGAGCGATACTGTGTCCCCACATCCGGACCCTGGCGATTGACCTGCGTTGGATCGTGCAGATCGAAGAAGGCGCGCACCAGATCCTCGTAGCCAATCCGGTCCGGATCGAACGCCACCTCGCAGACCTCGGCATGTCCGGTATTGTCCAAACAGACCTGTTTGTAACTCGGATTGTCGACATGGCCGCCCATGTAACCGACGGTCGCATCGATTACGCCCGGCATTTCCCGGAAACGCATTTCCACGCCCCAGAAGCAGCCGGCTCCGAAAGTCGCCTTTGCAGACATCGCTTGATCTCCCGCCCGAAGACTCGGGTCGTAATGTCGTAATGAATATCGTGATGATATCCGACCATGATGGCCGCAAAAAATTCGTGATTGAATGTGGTCTCTCGCCGGCGCCTGTGGAATCATGCAGGGCCATGAGCGATGAAACCTTTCTCTGGCACGACTTCGAGACCTTCGGCGCCGATCCCCGCCGCGACCGTCCCGCCCAGTTCGCCGCCCGGCGAACGGATACAGCGCTGAATCCGATCGGCGAACCGGAAGTCCTCTATTGCCGTCCGGCCGACGACATGCTGCCCCAGCCCATGGCCTGCCTGATTACCGGCATCACGCCGCAGACCGCCCGTGAGCGAGGTCTGCCGGAAAACGAATTCGCCGCGCGCATCTTCGAATTGATGAGCGCCCGGGGCACCTGCAGCGTGGGTTACAACAACTTCCGCTTCGACGACGAGGTGACCCGCCACCTGTTCTGGCGCAACTTCATCGACCCCTACGAGCGCGAGTGGGCCAACGGCAACAGCCGCTTCGACCTGATCGACCTGATGCGACTCGCGCGCGCCGTACGCCCGGAAGGCATCGAGTGGCCCGACTACGAGGACGGGCGCCCCAGCTTCCGGCTGGAAGACCTGGCGGCCGCCAACGGCATGGACACCAGCCAGGCCCACGATGCACTCGCCGACGTGAACGCCACGATCGCCATGGCCCGGCTGCTGAAGGAAAACCAGCCCAAATTGTGGGACTGGGCACTGGGACTGAGAAACAAGAATCGGGTCACCGACATGCTCTCCCGGGGCGACGTGATGCTGCACGCCTCCTCGCGATTCCCCGCCCTGCCCGGCTGCGGTGTCGCGCCGATTCTGCCACTGGCTCGGCATCCGCAGATCGCCAGCCAATGGCTGATCTGGAATCTGAATGTGGACCCGGAGCCCTTTCTCGAACTGACGGCCGAAGAGCTCGCTGACCGCTACTGGACACCGGCGGCCGATCTGCCCGAAGGGATCGAACGGGTGCCCGTCAAACTGGTGCGCAACAACCGCTGCCCGATGCTGGCGCCCATGAACGTGCTCGAAGCACCACGCGCCGCCGAGCTCGGAATCGATCTCGAGACACTGGACACGCACGCCGGCTTACTGCGCGACCGGCCCGATTTTGCCGAACGCTTGGGTTCGCTATTCGCTGGCCGAAGCGGCCTGTCCGGGGCAGCCGACCCCGAACTCGACCTGTACGGCGGTTTTCCGCCCAGGAGCGACCGCCCCGTCGTTCAGCGAGTTCGACGCCTGAAAGGCGAGGAACTGGCTGCGCTGGATGCGCCCTTCCAGGACGAGCGGCTCAACCAGCTGCTGTTTCGCTACCGGGCCCGAATCTGGCCGGAAACGCTCACGGCCGAGCAGCGCGACGAATGGGAGCTATATCGGCACCGCCGCCTGATCAGCGATCCGGACCTGGCCAGCATCCGCTTGCCGGAATACGAGGAACAGCTCAAGATCCTGATGGCCGAGCGCCCCGAAGACGAGCCGATCCTGCGTGAACTTGCGGCCTGGCCCGCCAAGCTGGGAATCGAATGAGCGAACGGATCAACTCACCGTTGACCCAAAACCATAAATCAATAAGTTACGCGCATCTCATCAAGTAGCATCTTCGAATGTTATGCACAACTGATTGATTCACTCGTTGACACAATCTTGACGCTCACGTGACGCTCCCGGGAAAGCCTTTTAACACATAAATCGATGTTTTATAAAGCCTTTTCTGACATGGGCACAAATTGATCAATGTGCTTGAATGCCGACAAGCCGCCGGTCGGCGGTATTTTGCCCACAAGGTTATCCACAGCTTTTGTGGATAAAGCGCGCAGAGTCCCGCAAGCCGCTGTTTTGTGACCGCTTTCAACCTGGTATGCCTGGATTCAGGCCGCCAGGCCGGCCAGTTGCAGCTGGGGCTGGGCCTCGGCGCCGGCATCGGAGGCTCGAACGGCCCGGCGCAGCAGGCGATCACTGCGTGGCGAAACGAATTCGACCACACTGCCATCGTCGAACCGCATCATCATCACCACCGGGGGCTCGCCCTTTCGTCCCGGCCTGGCAATGACGCCACTGATCGTCTTGCCCACGATTTCGTCTCTGAGGTTGTGGCTACTGACTTGCTTGCTCATTTCTGAAAATCTCCTGCCGTGTGACTGCAGGATCATTCCACCACGCCGATTTCTCAAAACCTGAGAAGTTGTTTTCCGATATTCCGATAAGTTTTTCTATTACGCCGATGCGTTGCGATTTGCCGATTCGCGCCACCCCCGGTGCCCGAGACAATGTGCCCAACGTCGGGCGTCGCCCGGCGGACTTCGCAAAGCAAACGACTTAGTAAAGGAGAAACATCATGATTCGTAACGCACTGATTGCTCTTGTCCTGTCCCTGGCCCTTGTGCAGACCGGCGTGGCCGAGGAAATGAAGGTCGACGTCAACACCGCCAGCGCCGAGCAGCTGGCCGAAGCGCTCGACGGCGTGGGCCCGGCCAAGTCCGAGGCCATCGTCGATTATCGCGAGAAGAACGGCGATTTCGAGCACATCGACGAACTGGTCAACGTGCGCGGCATCGGCCTGCGCACCGTCGACCAGAATCGCGATCGCATCGACCTGGAGGCGGCTCCGGCCTCGGAAGGCTGAAGCTCACAACCAATGCCGCGATCGAATCGGGCCCCTCACTGCAGGGGCCCGATTTTTTAGACGCCCCTGAAAAATTCCAACTGCCAAGCATCAATTCCCAAACAAATCTCGAAGGACCGAATTTTCAATGACCGAAACGGGCATGGAGCCGCAGTGACACGCCCGTGTACCTAAGCAGGTGCAGGCGCCCAGCTGCAAGGCAAGTCGCGTGATCTCGCCGCCGTCCCTGTTTGAATCATTGGGATTTTGTTCATTGGGAATTGTTTGAGAATTGGTGCTTGTGATTTGGTGCTTCAATCAATCGACCGTTGGCCGATCGAGCCGGCTTTGAACCGTCACAGCAAGCCAGAGACTTCAGCCGGAGGTCGTTGACACTCAGGCCATTGGTAGTCTGGAGCTGAAAGCATGCGCCAGGGTCGAACGGTCGGTGTGCTCGAGCTCCCCGCCCAGGGGCACGCCCTGGGCCAGGCGCGAAGTCCGGATGCCGCGCGACTCCGCCATTTCGCGCAGGTACTGCGCCGTCGCCTCGCCCTCGACCGTGGTGTTGGTGGCAATGATGATCTCGGCCACCCCCTCCTTGTCCATCCGCTCGGCCAGCAGATCCAGGCCCAGGTCCTCCGGGCCGATGCCGTCCAGCGGGGAGAGCCTTCCCAGCAGGACGAAATACCGCCCCTCGAACGACGTGGCCGCCTCGATCGCCAGGACATCGCCCGGGCTTTCGACGATGCACAGCACCTCGCTGGAGCGTCGATCGCTGGCACAGATACGACACTCGACATCGCTGGTGAAATTGCGGCAGCGGCGACAGCGGCGGATGTCGCGCATCGCCGTCCCCAGGGCCTCGGCCAGCCGTCGGCCGCCCTCGCGATCCCGTTCGAGAAGCTGGAGGGCCATTCTCTGGGCCGACCGCGCACCGACGCCGGGCAAACAGCGCAGTGCCTCGAGCAGTTCATCGAATGGATCGGCCGTCATTCGGGTATCGAATTCAGAGGTTGAAGCCGGGGGGCATGGGCAGACCACCGGTCAGCCCCGACATGCGCTCCTTGGTGGTTTCCTGAATACGCTTGACCGCGTCGTTGATGGCCGCTGCCATCAAATCCTCGACCATTTCACGGTCGTCGGCGACTTCCGGGTCGATACTGACGCGCCGCACTTCGTGCCGGCCGTTCATTTCCACCTTGACCAGGCCGCCACCGGACTCGCCGATCACTTCCAGTTCGGCCAGTTCTTCCTGCGCCTTCTTGAGATCCTCCTGGACCTTCTGCGCCTGCTGCATCAGTTGCGAGATATTGCCTTTCATGTCAATGGCTCCGTGTATTGATCGGACGAATCGACTCGCGCACGACTTCCGCATCGAATCGCTCGACCAGGGATTGCACGAAAGGATCGGCATCGATGGCCTCTTCAGCCTCGGCCTGCGTTCGCGCAATCTGTTTTTCCTCGAGCATGGCCGGTGTGGCCAGTTCGGCGTCATCAACCGGCTGAATGGTAATCTTCAGTTCCTCGCCGGCCCACTCGGTCATGGCCTGTTGCAGGGCCTGGCGAAACCGCTCACTGATGAGCACCATGTCGTCGCGCGCTGCCGTAAATTCGACTTTGGGGCGTTCGTAGTCACCCACAACCAACATGGCGGCCACCGTGCGGAAAGAATCACTCAGCGGAAGTTCCTCGAGCACTTGCGGCCAGGTGTCGGTGCTCAGTGCCGTGCTCGGCGCGGATTGCCCGGAACCCCGCTCTGTGCCTGGTTGACCCTCCATCACGGATTGAGTGGCGGCCGAGGCACCGGCTTGTGCATGGGAAGGCGCGGCAGCGCCGGCAGCAGACGTACCGGTGGCCCGGCCGGACGAATCCCTGGCACTGCCCTGATCGTCACCCGGGCCGGAAACCGCGTCCGCGGGCTGGAAGGCGAACATGCGCAGGATCGTCATTTCACAGCCGCTGCGGTCCGAGGGCGCCAGGTCAAGGTCGCGTCGGCCGGTGATGGCAATCTGGTACCACAACTGCACGTCTTCCGGATCGAGCCGTCCGGCAAGTTCGACCAGCTCGTCCCAGTCGGCCCGACTGTCGTCCCGATAGTCGGGCAGTTGCTGTATCAGGGCGATCCGATGCAACGCCTCCGCCAGGTCGGCCAGCAACTGGCCCATGCCACGGGCCTGGGAAAACACCTCGCCCACGGCCGCAATGGCCGCCGCTATGTCGTTTTGGGCCAGCCCCTCGAGAATCTCGTGCACGTGGCGCTGCTCCACGCTGCCGAGCATGTCGCGCACATCGGCCTCGAGCAGCTTGCCGCTGCCGGCCAGTGCCTGGTCGAGCAGGCTCAGGCCATCGCGCATGCTGCCGTCTGCCGCACGCGCCAGCAACTCGACCGCGGCGTCCTCGGCGTCGATATGCTCGGATGCGAGAATGCGGCGAATCTGGCCGCCGATTTCCTCGGTGTTGAGGCGGCGCAGGTTGAACTGCAGGCAGCGCGACAGGATGGTGACCGGAATTTTCTGGGGATCGGTCGTCGCCAGCACGAACTTGACGTGGTCGGGCGGCTCCTCGAGCGTCTTGAGCAAGGCATTGAAGCTGTGCCGCGAGAGCATGTGGACTTCGTCGATCAGGTAGACCTTGAAACGCCCTCGCGTCGGGGCATACTGGACGTTATCGAGAATCTCACGCGTGTCGTCCACCTTGGTGCGCGAGGCCGCGTCGATCTCGAGCAGGTCGACGAAGCGACCCTCGTCGATGGCCACGCAGTTCTCGCACTCGCCGCAGGGCGTACTGGTGATGCCCTGTTCGCAGTTGAGCGACTTGGCCAGGATGCGGGCGATGGTGGTCTTACCCACACCCCGCGTGCCGGTGAAAAGAAAAGCATGATGGATGCGTCCCTCGGCAAGGCCGTTGCCGAGCACCTTGACCACGTGAGACTGACCGACCAGTTCGGAGAAGTCGCGCGGGCGCCACTTTCGGGCAAATACTTGATAACTCACTGAAATAAAATCACTTTTCTGTCGTTTCATGTTCGCGAATGCCGGTCCCGGCACACGCTTGTGGGCCTTTCGAGTTTACACGATCACATCCGCGGTGAGACTCGAGACCGGCGCGCAATCGGGTTGTCAGGCAGTGAGCGTCGGTGGGATAATACGGACTGGCCTCCACCGGTCTTCCCACACTGGTTTTCCCGTAAACCCCGTCAGGCCCGGAAGGGAGCAGCGGCAGCGGGTTGACCAGGTGCTGGGGTCGGGCTGGTGGGGGCCTTCTTTTTCTTGGGTGTCTCAAATGATGGCAGAGAGGGAGGGATTGCTGCGCGACCTTCGGTCGCTTGCCCTTCGGGCTGTCGCTTCGCTCCAGCGAGCTCGCCTTCGGCTCGGTTCGAACCGGGATTCTCATCCGTAGTCCCCGCTCCCCGATTAACAAAAAACCCGCCACGAAGGCGGGTTTTTGGTTAATGGCGGAGAGGGAGGGATTCGAACCCTCGAAGGGCGCAAGCCCTTGCCGGTTTTCAAGACCGGTGCATTCAACCGCTCTG
>NZ_QVMV01000022.1 GCF_003417465.1 Wenzhouxiangella sp. 15190 | reverse complement strand
CGCCTCGGCACCGATCGTGCTGGCGCAGGTCGCCGAGGCCGGCAAGCTCGAAAAGGGAGACCGGGTCGCCCTGCTAGGCATCGGCTCGGGGTTGAACTGTTCCATGGCCGAGATCGTCTGGTAGTCCCCGAAAACCGGGACACCCATGATCTATTGGGCGGGAAAACTAGGGCACAAGCCTGCCCCTCACGCACCCTTTTTGTCATATAAACGGACCATTAGTTGGCCTTATGATCCGTTTATGGAACGTTATCCATCGTCTGTCCAATCACCTTGAAATCTGCTAGTATGATCTATAAATAGGGCGCAATCGCATTTTGTGACCTGTTTATGGAGCGCTAAGACCAATGGCAAAGCCTGCGCACAGAAGCTATTCACGTTATGCTCGCGAAGCTGTAGAGCTTCTCGGGCTGATGATCCGTAACGCGCGCGTGGAGCGCGGCCTCACGGTCGCCGACGTCGCAGAGCGTGCCGATATTTCACGCGGCCTCGTCCACCGAATCGAGAAAGGCGAAATGGGCTCATCGATCGGCGCGGCCTTCGAGTTGGCCGCCATTGTCGGGCTGCACCTGTTCGAATCCGAGCCGACGACACTGACGCGGCACCTGTCGATGGAGCGCGACAGGCTCACCCTGCTGCCGAGATCCGTCCGCACGGGAACGACAAAGGTGAAAGATGACTTCTGATCGCCCCGACACCAAAGCGCCGGAGGAGGCCTATGTCTGGATATGGCTACCCGGCGCGACAGAACCGGTCGTCGCCGGTCGCATCGCACGCGACGGCGAGCGGCTGATCTTCAACTACGGTCAGAGCTATCTGGACCGCCCCGAAGCGATACCGATCTTCGAGCCGGAACTGCCGCTACGAAGCGGCGCGATTGCGCCCGAGGCCGGGCTGAGCATGGCCGGATGCCTGCGCGACGCCGCGCCCGATGCGTGGGGCCGTCGCGTTATCCTGAACCGGGCCTTCGGACGCAAGGGCCAGGATGTCGATATCGCCGTGCTCGATGAGCTGACCTATCTGTTGGCCTCCGGCTCCGACCGTATCGGCGCGCTGGACTTCCAGCGCTCCCCTTCCGAGTACCAGGCGCGCGCGGTCCAGAACGCGACGCTCGAAGAGCTGCTGAACGCCGCGGAGAAAGTCGAGAGAGGCGTGCCGCTGACGCCCGATCTTGATCAGGCGCTGTTTCACGGAACGTCGCTCGGCGGCGCACGCCCTAAGGCGATGGTCCAGGACGGCGATACGAAGATGATCGCCAAGTTCTCGTCTTCGACCGACACCTACAATGTGGTGAAGGCGGAATATGTCGCCATGCGCCTTGCCGCCAAGGCGGGGCTCAACGTCGCCCCTGTCCGCCTTGAATGGGTTGCCGGCAAGGACGTGCTGTTGGTCGAGCGCTTCGATCGCACGAAGACGAATGGCGATTGGACACGCAAGGCGATGGTTTCGGCGCTCACGCTGTTCGGCCTCGATGAAATGATGGCGCGTTACGCCAGCTATGAAGACTTCGCGGAAATCATCCGTCACCGCTTCACATCGCCAAGGGCGACGCTGCACGAGCTGTATGGACGGCTGGTGTTCAATATCCTGTGCGGCAACACTGACGATCACGCCCGCAACCATGCAGGCTTCTGGGATGGAAAACAGCTGACCTTGACGCCCGCCTACGACATCTGCCCGCAAAGCCGTTCCGGGAACGTGGCCAGCCAGGCGATGCTTATCGTCGGGAACAATCGGACAAGCACGCTTGCGACGTGCCTTGAGGCGGCGCCGAACTTTCAGTTAGGCGATCAAGCGGCGAAGGACATCATCACCCGGCAAATCGGCATCATCCGCAACGGGTGGGACGACATCTGCGACGAAGCTGATCTAAACGAAGTCGAGCGCAACCTGTTCGGTAAGCGCATCTTCCTGAATGAGTTTGCCTTCGAAGGTGCGCCAGAGGGGCTGCAGCAGGCCTAAAGACATCTGAAAACCAGGACACGGTGTCCTGGATTTCTTGCCTAGATCTTCCGTTTTGATTCGCTTGGGGATAATGCTCGTGGCTCGCACACCTCTCAGAAGGGGTTGCTGGAATTTATGGTCGAGAATTGATCCGGCGGCTGTCGACCTTATCGAAACGAACCCTCGGCCGGTCGGAAGATGACAGGGACGGGCGCGGCCGTTTCGTCGCCTTGGTTTTGGGCCCAGGCCAGCAGGCTGCCGTCGCTGCGGATCTCAGTGGCGCTGAAGATATGCCATGAGCTTTCTTCGGGCAGCAAGTCGTTTAGGTTCAGGATCAGCCCCTGCTCCCAGACGAAGCCGGACTGGCTGCCGTCGGCGTCGAGGCCGGTGCCGGCGACGACCCCGGTTTCGCTGACGGTCAGCGCTTCGGTGTAGCCACCGCCCAGGCTCGGCAATTCGGTCATGCCCTCTTGAGCCGACCAGATGAACGCGCGCAGCACTTTTTCGCTCCCGGTGCTGCGGTCCGGCACGTCGTGGACCGCCGAGGTTCCGACGACCTGCCCCTCGGCATTGGCGGCGCGCGGGATGGTCAGATCTCCGCCCAGCGATGGCAGCAGGTACAGATTGCCGCGTTCGGGAAAATCGGTGCTGATGATGTCGTAGAAAAATGCAGCCCCACCGCCGGCGAATAGGCCGCCGTTGGTCGGGAAACGCGGCCCGCAGGCGGGACTGCCACCGCCAGGGGGTTGCAGAAAGGACGAAGAAATGACTCTGAAGTCCGGATCTTCAGCCAGACCGTAGACACCGAAGAACTGATCACCATTGTTTGAAGCACCCAGCGCCAGGTGACCGCCGACCAATTCGCTTTGATTCAGCTGCACCGGCTGGCCCCCGGCAAGCAGCAGCACCCTGCTGCCCGATTCGTCTACTTGCTGGCCCACCAGAAAGCCGCTTTCGGTGGCATCAAACAGACGGCCCTGCGAATCCGGACCGATGCCAGTGGCCACATCCAGACTGACGCCATTCCAGACCACCGGACGAACAAAACCCTCGGTATCGCTGGACCAGCCGAAGGCCAAACCGTCGTCGGTAACGGCGTTGAGGACGGTCTGACCCGTATCTCCACCCAGACTTCCAACAGGGAAATCAATACCACGCACACGGGTGTAAGAGCGCAACAAACCGTCCTCGGACAAGCCGGTCGCTGCAAACAAATCACCGTCGAGACCGCTGCCAAAATTCAGGTCGCAGGGCATGATCTCGGGTGGGAAGGTTGGACTGGTATCAAAGGCCAGCTCGAACTGGGGCCGGTTGACTTCGATGGTAATGATGCCACTGTCGGTCAAGCCGACCCGGTTTAGGATCTCGTAACTGGCCTTGTCGACGTAGCCAAACAGGGCACTGTCGGGCGTCAGGCCACCGCTGGTGTATTCCAATACACGCGTAGTAGCCCAGCTGCCGGAGAACTGAAGGCTACCCACAAACTGCCCTAGTGGTTCGGCATCCTCCAGCGACAAGGAGCCGTTGGCCGGGTTGTCCACCGCTTCGCGCGGATCAATGACCACCTCTGAGGCCACGCCGGCTTTCACGGTGAAGTCCTGCGCGGTCGGGATGACCGAGCGGTTGACCGTCAAAGTGGCCGTATCGACATAACCATGCTCATTGCGCACCGTATAGCTCATGGTGTCCGTCCCGTCGAACTGGCCATCTTCAACCTCGAACTCCAACAGCTTGATCTCGCCGGTCGCGTCCATCTGGGCGCGGTACCGATTGCCGGCGTCCGTCGATCGCCAGATACCACTCGGGTCAATGATCTGCAAGGCACCGCCGATATAACCAGGCTCGTCGTTTTCAACAACGGAGACTTGGACAAACGTATTACCGTCCATCTCGATCCCGACATCGTTGGCAACGGGTTGCCATTCCTCCAGCGGGGGAAACTCAAGGTAGGTATCAGACTCGGTCCGGGCCGGGCTGACCCTGAGCATGAAGGTGCTCGAACGCGCCTCGCCGGGATTGGAGACCAGGATCCAGGCTCTGCGAGGGTCGGCCTGACCCGCCGGCGACAGGGCCGAAGCCACCACCGCGGCATCACCCTCATCAATTTCTGGATTGTCGGCGCCAGGCTGGTTGTAGGCTCGGATCAGTGTACCGCTGATGTTGCTACAGTCGCCTTCTATCGCCTCGGACTGTTCGGTGAATGTTTGGATCATGGGGCCGGACGAAAGCCACGAGGTGGTCTCGTAGTTGATTTCATAAAAATGGTGCTGCTCGCGCGGCGGCAGGACCAGTTCGACCAGCGTGGCCGACAAGGGCTCGAGATCCAGTTCGATTTCTCTTTGTGCGCTGGTCGATAGCGTCAACGTGGGTATATCGCCGGCCAAGGACCCGGAGTTGGGCTCGCAGCGATGGGTATATCGATAGCCGGCGCTGCTGGTCGCACCCTGGACGGGCAGCTCGATATCGCCCACGAAGAGCGCGTTAGCAGCCCAGTGCCAATGAGCTTCGCCGAGGGTATCGAACGGCGTCCGGATTTCAACGAAGGAGCCGGCAGCCGTGGTCGTCAGCCCCTCTCGCAAGATGCGGCTGACGCCGCGCACGTCGGCCAGGCCACTTCGCAGCAAGAGGTCGAACCAGAAGTGCTCGGTCTGGTAGTGAAAGCTTTGGTCAGTCGATTGCAGTCCAACATCAACCGGGCGTTCTTGGCGATGGATGGTCAGATCCGGGTACTGAACCAGCGCCGCCGTTCCCTCGGTCAGCCAGCGCCGAAACGGTGAAAGCTGGTAGTCAAATTGAATAGTGTGGAATAGCTCGTGGCGGGTGGTGGACAGGGCGACATCGACGTCGTTGCTGTTGCCAAGCGCTTTCGTACAGGTCCAGGCGTTCCTGGTCACGCCATTGTAATAACCACGGAAATCCTTGCAGGTGCCCCGCGTGGTTTCATCGGCCAGGTAATAGATGTATTGGTCCTGATCGTTGGTCTTTAGCCTGGGTACAGGATTGCCCACCATGTCCGTTTCGAACTCTTCCAGCCCGTCTTCCAGATGCGGGCCCATGGCGGTGTAAAGGTCGCTGTAGTTCAAGCCACACACCGACGGGTCGCCTTCTGACGCATCGCAGCGCACGTCGAAGGGGGAGGCTGACGACCGGGCGGGATCCCAGTTGGGACCGGTCTTCCAGGTGGGTAGACGCTCGCCTGGACGAGCGTTTTCGGCCATGGGCAGGTATTCCTCGACCAGCCAGTCCAGAATGGGCTGGGTTGATTCGGTCTCCATCCACGGATGCTCCACCAGCACAACCTGGGTCGGAAAGTCCGCATTACCGATCATCGGCAGGTCGACCAGGTAAAGTTGGTGGTCGGGATCGTAGACGCCGTTGATTGGCATCCAGATATCGGGTGCCTCGCGGGGATCCATCTCGTGCTGCATGCTGAACTGGCCCCAGCCTTTCATCATCGGCACCAAGCGGTCGGTATCGGCACCGGAGGGAACGGGAATGGCCAGGATGAACGCTGCCCGGCCTTTTCCCTGCAGCAGGTCGGTTTCTTTCTCCAGGTCCGGGGCAAGCAGTTCGATCAGGTCGCCCAGCGGTCGAAAGTGCTCGCTGCGCTCGGATCCGAGCAAGTCTTCGGGTGGCGTTCGGCGCCGCAAGATCACCCTCTGCGACGCATCCAACGCTTGCGGATGAGAACCCAGCAGGAGGTCATCGTCCACCGCGGACAAGACCCCGGGAATGATTTCGTTGGACGACGATAAGTCGCCCTCGAACCGATCGGCGAACAAATCGTCTTCGCTACGGGGAACGGTCCATGCCAAGGTGATAATCAGGCCGAACAACAAACCAAACCAGGAGATTCTCATAAGAAGACGACACCGTGCGGCTGTTTAGTAATCCCTTCTTATACGAGAAACCGGCACGAATGCTGCCACAAAAACCGGGACAGCCACGATTTTCCTAACGGCTGGACATAGGAGATTTCGAACAGATTGTGGGTGTCCCGAATTCCCGTCCCGAATTCCCGGATATCGTGGCGGGCATGATCGAGCGCGGGGAGGTGGATTACGCGCTGATCGTTGACGGTGAATCGAGCAGGCAACTCATCGACGCGACCTGCGAACGGTTGCTGGATCCGGCGGTCGATGAA
>NZ_QVMV01000046.1 GCF_003417465.1 Wenzhouxiangella sp. 15190 | reverse complement strand
TCGGAAATGCCGCAGATCGTGTGGTGCGACCCGAGTGACAGTAGCCGTAGCTACGGCCGAGGGGCGCAGCGAGGAAAAGCGCGTGCGCGGGATGCGGCATTTCCGGCGAAACCCGAAGGGCCGGTGCCTTTGCGGGGCCTCCGCTTCGTTTCGGCTCGCTCATTTGGGCCCACCAAACCACGCTCGCCGAAGCCAAACCGGAGCCTCCCGCAAAGGCACCGTCGCGCCCGCGCAGAGTTGTTCAGAGGTTCCTCCGGGTTCCTTAGCGTTCCAGGTACTTGATCTTGCCCGGAACGTCCTCCCATTCCTTGGCGTCGTCCGGTGCCGGCTTCATTTCGGCGATTACCGGCCATTCCCTCGAAAGTTCTTCGTTGATTTCGAGGAACTCGCGCTGATCCGCGGGCAGGTCGTCTTCCGGGTAGATCGCCTGCACCGGGCACTCGGGTTCGCACAGGGTGCAGTCGATGCACTCTTCCGGATCGATCACCAGAAAATTCGGCCCCTCGTGAAAACAGTCCACGGGGCAGACTTCAACACAGTCGGTGTACTTGCACTTGATGCAATTTTCGGTAACGACGAAGGTCATGTGCGGGATTCCGGGTTCGTTGCCAGGTTTGCCCGCCTTCAGGGCTCCCATGGTGGGGGAGGAGGCGGGCAAATGATAGACTGTATTTTAGCAGTTGCGCTTCCGGCTTTTGCCGGCGTGCGCCATCAACCAACAAAATCCCGGAACGGAAATCTGGCCATTGTCTGAGAAGGCAAGCATCATCCCCGAGAAGCGACACGGCATTCGTCCGGATCGCGTCAGCGCCAACGCCCGAAAAGTGGTCGAGCGGCTCCAGGAAGCCGGCTTCCTGGCGTATATCGTGGGCGGTAGTATCCGTGACCTGGTGCTCGGCCACGATCCCAAGGACTTTGATGTTGCCACCGACGCCACCCCCGAGCAGGTCGGTGAAGTCTTTCGCAACGCCCGCCTGATCGGCCGGCGTTTTCGGCTCGCTCACGTACGTTTCGGGCGCGAGATCATCGAGGTGGCGACATTTCGCGGCACCGGTGAAGGCGGGAAGGACGAACATCGCGAAGTCGATCAGGGTCGGCTCGTACGCGACAACGTCTGGGGCAGCGAAGTGGAGGATGCGCGCCGGCGCGATTTCACGATCAATGCCCTCATGTACGATCCGGAGACGTCCACCATTCGCGATTACGTGGACGGTTTCGAGGACTTGCTCAAGCGCCGCCTGAGGCTGATCGGCGATCCGGTGACCCGCTACCGCGAAGACCCGGTTCGCTTGCTGCGTGCCGTGCGTTTCAAGGTCAAGCTCGAGCTCGAGCTCGATCCGCCCACCGCCGGCCCGATCCCGGAAATGTCCGAACTGCTGCACGACATTCCACCGGCGCGGTTGTTCGACGAGATTCTCAAGCTGCTCATGGGCGGCAAGGCCTGGGCGACCTTCCAGGCGCTGGTCGGGTTCAATCTCTGGGAGCCGTTGTTCCCCAACCTGTTCGATGATCCGGGCAATCCGCCGGCACTGGTCGAGCAGGCGCTCAAAAACACCGACCAGCGCGTTGCCGAAGGCAAGCCCGTTACCCCGGCTTTCCTGTTCGCCGCCTTTCTGTGGCGGCGCGTGGAACAGCGTGCCGAAGAACTCACCGGCGAGGGGCTGCCGCCGGTCGAAGCACTCGCGGCCGCCGGCGAGGAAGCGATCGCCGAGCAGGCCGAACGTGTGGCCATTCATCGCCGCTTTTCCAGCATGTCCAAGGAAATCTGGTGCCTCCAGCCGCGCTTCGAGAAACGCCGCGGCAAGCGCCCCAAGCGCCTGATGGCCGAGCGTCGCTTTCGTGCCGCCTACGATTTCCTGTTGCTGCGGGCACTGGAAAACCCCGAGCTCCAGGAACTGGCCGACTGGTGGACCGCCTTCCAGGAAGTTGATGGCGGCGATCGCCAGGAAATGGCGCGAGCCGCGCCGGGCGGGGGTAAGCGCAAGCGTCGACGCCCCCGGAAGCGACGGTCGGCCGCGTCTTGATCGAAGCCTGGATCGGTCTCGGCGCCAACCTGGGCGACCGGGCCGCCACGCTGGATGCGGCGCTCGGGCGCATTGATCGCTTGAGCGACACACATTTGTGCGCTGTCTCCCGTTACTACTTCACGCCGCCCTGGGGTGATACCGACCAGCCCGAGTTTCTCAATGCCGCGGCCCGTGTGCGAACCGCACTGACGGTTGGCGAGCTGTTGCGCGGCCTGCTGGGCATCGAGCGCGATTTGGGGCGCGAACGGAGTAAACGCCGCTGGGGGCCGCGGGTGATCGATCTCGACCTCCTGCTCTACGGCGATCAATGCATCGAAGGCCCCGAGCTGACCGTGCCCCATCCGCGCCTGCACGAACGCGCCTTCGTTCTGGTGCCACTGCTCGAGCTGGCCCCGGATCTGGTCATCCCGGGTCGGGGTCGTGCGGATGCATTGCTTGGCCAACTGGACGATAATGAGCGCGCCGGCATTCGGCCGGGTCCCGAAGCGGGCTACTTACCCCCGAACGACGACGCAAAGAAACGCTGATGACCGCCGCGAGTCCCGTTACCGTTCCATCGCTGGCTGCGATGAAGGCCGAAGGCCGCCCCATAACGATGCTGACGGCCTATGACGCCAGCTTCGCCGGGTTGATCGACTCGGCCGGCGTGGACTGCGTGCTGGTCGGCGACTCGCTCGGCAACGTCATCCAGGGACGGGACTCCACCCTGCCAGTCACTGTCGACGACATGGCCTATCACACGCAGGCCGTGCGGCGTGGGCTTGAGCGTGCCCTGTTGATTGCCGATCTGCCCTTCATGAGCTACCACGACCAACCCACGGCCATGGCTTCAGCCGCTGCCGTGATGCGTGCCGGCGCGCAAATGGTCAAGCTCGAAGGTGGCGCGGCGCATGCCGGGACCGTGAGTGCGCTGGTTGCCAATGGCATACCGGTGTGTGCGCATCTGGGTCTGACGCCGCAGCACGTGCACCAGCTTGGCGGCTATCGGGTGCAGGGGCGTGACGAGGTGCTGGCAAGGCGCCTGAAGGACGACGCCGAATGCCTGGCCGAAGCCGGCGCAGCCATGCTGGTACTCGAATGCGTTCCGGTGCCGCTGGCGCGGGAGGTGGCGCAGTCCCTGGCCATTCCCGTCATCGGCATCGGTGCCGGCAGCGAGGTCGACGGGCAGGTTCTGGTGCTCTACGACATGCTCGGCATTTCGCCGGGTCGCGCCCCGAAGTTCGTGCATGATTTTCTCGCCGAGGCGGGGAGTGTGCGCGAGGCGCTCGAGGCCTTCGTGGCCGCGGTTCGCGAGCGCCGGTTTCCGACGGTCGAACACGCCTGGCAGTGATGCCGCGCGTTGACGAGACCTTGCCCCAGCTGCGCGAGTCGGTCGGCAGGCTGCGTGAGCGCGGTGATCGCATCGGTTTCGTGCCCACCATGGGCAATCTTCACCGCGGCCACCTCAGCCTTGTGGAGGAAGCCGGCAGGCATTGCGAGGCGACCGTCGCCTCGATTTTCGTCAACCCCACGCAATTCGGGCCCGGTGAGGATTTCGATGCCTACCCCCGGACCTTCGAAGCCGATCTCGATGCGCTGGAATCGGTCGGCTGTGACCTGGTCTGGGCGCCGTCGGTCGCAACCATGTACCCGCTCGAGCCGCCTTTCATGGTGCACGTGCCCGAGGCCCTGTCGGACTGCCTGTGCGGCCGCTCGCGCCCGGGGCATTTCGATGGCGTGGCGACGGTGGTGCTGCGCTTGCTCAACCAGGTGGCGCCCGACGTCGCCGTCTTCGGCGAGAAGGATTACCAGCAACTGCTGATTCTGAGGCAGATGGCAGGCGACTTTGCGCTGCCGGTCGAGATTCACGGCGCACCCATCGTGCGCGAGGAAGACGGACTGGCCATGAGTTCGCGCAATGGCTATCTCGACGAGGAGCAACGCGCGGTCGCGCCCATGCTCTACCGCGTGCTCGATGGACTTGCCGGGAAGCTGGCCGCGGGCGGGGATTTCGAGTCGCTGAAGCGGTGGGGTCTCGAAGGGCTGCGGGCGGCCGGTTTCAGGCCGGACTATCTGGAATGGCGCTCAGCCGAAGATCTGGGCGAACCGAAGGCCGGCGTACCCAGCCGTGTGTTCGGCGCCGCCTGGCTGGGCAAGGCAAGGTTGATCGACAACCTCCCGGTACCCCTAACACTTAACACTTAACACTTCACACTCATCCCTTCCCCACCGACTTCTTGCTCCGGATCCAGCTCATGATTTCCTCCCATTGCTCCCAGTCGGTCCAGGCCAGATAGGGCGGCAGGTCGGAGACGGTAAGGCCCCGTTCGAAGGCGCGCACGTAGTTCATCGAATCCCTGAGCTGGCCGACGACGGGAACGCGGAAATCGTCGAGAAAGCCGGTCAGCTCCCGAAAGATGATGGTGTAGGGTTTGACGCGATTGGCCACCAGGCCGACCCGCACATGACCCTTCTTGACCGGCTTGAGGTCGAGGAGGTGATTGAGAAAACGCCACGCCGAGCGCATGTCCACCGGCGACGGCAGTACGGGCACCAGGATCGTCTGTGATCGACGCACGATATTGTTCAGTTCGTGACTGCCCACGGCCGCCGGCGTATCGAGTACCAGCGTGTCGGATTCCGGGGGTGCCCGCAGTTGGCCCTTGTGGGGCTCGGCGGGAATGATTTCCGGATATTCTTCGGGACGCAGCGCCAGCCAGTCGGTGGCTGACTGCTGCGGGTCCATGTCGCCGAGTGCGACGGCGTGTCCTTCCCAGGCCAGGGCGGCGGCCAGCGATGTGGCGATGGTGGTCTTGCCGCATCCACCCTTGGCGTTGACGATGGCGATGGTTCGCATGACTCCGGCCCTCCGTTGTGTTTCGATCCCTTGGCAGTGTCCCCGTCAGGTCTGGCGCGGGTCGGGCAGCCCGGAATGGAGCAGCCACCGTTCCCGCTTCTCGTCGTAGCGCCACACTTCGCGGTGCTGGATCACGCGCTCGCGGGCGCTATGGACATGATACAACCGAATCTGGACATCGCGCTCCACGCGCTGGCCGTCGGGTTCGGCGAGGACACGTTGTACCCGATACTCGGTAACCCTGAATTGCCGCAGCCGCCGCAATTCCAGGTCGCGGATCGGGTTTGCGGCCAGCCAGTCGGGGTGGATCATGTCGACCAGGCCGTCATACTGGCTCCAGCGCACCATGTCCTGCCACCGGTCCATGGCCTGTTGGCGCTCCCGCTGCGCCTGGTTGCCGCCGGCGCAGGCGGCCAGGAGCAATACTGCCAGCAGGAGAATCAATAACTTACGCATCGGCTTTTCCCTCGCTGTCCCTCATCAGGGCAGCATACTTCGCCGAGAGCGTTGCCGCCACCTTGTCGCCGACCCGCAGTTCGGGCTCGAGCACCAGGCTGGCGCGGCCGCGATCGCGCAGGCGCGCCAGGAAAGCTTGCACGGCCGCTTCATCCGGCCAGCGACAGGTGGCCCGAAACGATTGCCCGACGGGTGCGATGAAACGGATATCGCAGCGCCCGATAACCAGGTCGGCGTCAATGTTCGCCCGGCGCAAGAGCAGCCGTGGAAGCGACCAGCCCGCCAGGATCATGGCGCTGGCCAGTGCGCCGCCGAAGGCCGTGCCCTTGTCATTGATGCTTGGTTCCAGCGGCAGGGTCAGCTCCACGCCCTCGGTATCCAGGCGGCTGACCGACAAGGCCATGGCACCGCCAAGCGGAATATCGGTCGTGAGCGTGTGTTCGAGCCAGTCGGCTTCGTCGATTTGTGTATCCATTCGGTCATTCTAGCGTCATACCGTAAAATAGCCTCATGCCCGCCGCTTCCGAACCATCCGCGCTGCCCTACGTCGCCCGGACGCTGATGCCGCGCGAGGTGCGCACCAACGGTGCCATGGCGGTTGCCCTGGGCGCGCTCGAGGGTGGTCTGGTCGGGGTCGTGGTCAAGACGCATTTCGCTCCGGTCGCCGATGCCGTCTGGGTCAACCTCTGCGTCGCCCTGGTTGCCGGATCGCCGGCTTTCGCGAATATCGTCAGTCTGTGGATTTCCGGTCTGGCCGAAGGGCGCAACAAGCCGGCCTGGGTCGCGCGACTGATGGCGGTGACCTGCGCGTTCCTGATCCTGATGGCGTTCGCGCCGACCAATGTGCTCGGGCTGGTGCTGATTACGCTGGGCATGCTCGTTGCACGCCTGGCCTGGGCGGGCGTGATCACCCTGCGTGCCGCCATCTGGCGCGCCAATTTCCCGCGCCAGGTGCGTGCCCGCATCACCGGCTGGATCACCATCATCTATTCTTTGACCATCGCCGCCACGGCGGCGGTGATCGGCCTGCTCATGAACTGGTGGCCGGAAGTCTGGCGCCTGGCGTTTCCGATCGCCGGCGTGGTCGGGCTGGCAGCGGCCTGGCGATACCAGGCCACCCGGGTTCGCGGTGGCCGCAGAATCCAGAACGAGGAACTCGATCAGCGACGCGACCGCAGCGGCGGGCAGCTTCGCGCGGCCTTCGAGATTCTCAGGGGTGATCGTTGGTACCGGCGCTACATGATCACGATGTTCGCCTTCGGGAGCGGCAACCTGATGGTCATCGCACTGCTGGTTGTCCTGCTCAACGAGCAGTTCGGCTTCGAGCGATTCCAGCAGGTGATGATCACCACGGCCCTGCCGCTGATCATGCTGTCGATCTTCACGCCGATCTGGGCCAGACGGCTGGATGCCGTACATATCCTGGACTACCGCGCCCGCCAGGCCTGGATGTTCGTGATCACCATGCTTTTCTTTCTCTCGGCGACGATCTTCGGCCTCAAGTGGCTGTTCTGGGTGGGCGCGCTGTCACTCGGCATGGCCTTCGCCGGCGGCAAGCTGGGCTGGAATCTCGGCCACAACGATTTCGCCAGGGACGACCAGTCGACACTCTACATGGGCATCCATGTGACACTGACCGGCGTTCGCGGCCTGATCGCCCCCCTGGTGGGGGTGGGCGTTTACCAGTTCCTGGAATCGCTGGAAGCCGGATTGGGTCGTTTCGTGCTGCTGTTTCCATTCCTGCTGACCCTGGGCGGGGCGGTCACATTCGTGATGCTTGCCCGGCTTCACCGAAAGGAGATTGAGGCTTCATGATGATTGAACTTCTGGTCGCGGCGGCTCTGGCCACTGAGTCCGACGAGCTGCCGCGACTTCAGGTTCGTGGTCGCGACATCACGTCGGAAGCGCCGCAGGCCACGGCGACGCTTTCCGAAGACGAGATCGGGCGGATTGAGCCGACCCACCCGGCCGAGTTGTTCTCGCGCCTGCCGGGTACATGGGTCACGCGCGGCAGCGGCCAGGAGCATCTCACTGCCATCCGTTCGCCGATCCTGTCCGGGGCGGGTGGCTGCGGCGCGCTGCTGATTCTCGAAGCCGGCATCCCCATCCGGCCGCCCGGCTTTTGCAACGTCAACAATCTCTTCGAGGTGAATATTGCCCAGGCCGAGGCCGTCAGCGTTCTGCGCGGTCCCGGCGGTATCGGGCATGCTTCGGGTGGCCTGCACGGCGTTATCGACATCATGCCCCGATCACCGCTGGCCAACCCGGAGAACCGTGTTCGGTTTGAAGCCGGCAGCAACGATTACTACCGGCTGGGCGCGTCACTGACCGGTGAGGCCGGAGCGGGCACTGTCGGCATCGATTTCACCGCCACCGACGCGGGCAGTTTCCGGATCGACGAGGGCTACGAACACCAGCTCGCCACGCTGCAGCATGCCGTTCCCATCGACGGCGGACAGTGGCGCACGATCGTCAGCGCTGCGCGCATGGACCAGGACACGGCCGGTTACACCCTGGGCTTTCGCGCTTTTGAGGATCCAGAACTCCGCCGGGTCAACCTGAATCCCGAGGCCTATCGGGAGGCCAGCGCCGTTCGGGTAATCTCCCGGCGGGAATGGCTGGACGGGCAAGGCGTTGAACACCGCCTGAGCGGCTTTGCCAGACGATCGGACATGACGTTCCTGCAGCATTTCCTGCCCGGCAAGCCGCTCGAGCGTAATGGCCAGATCTCGGCCGGCATCCAGTATGACCGGACCGATCCCGACAGCGGCTGGGACTGGGGTATCGATGCCGAGCTGTTTCGCGGTGATCTGTCGCAGGCCCAGGATGGACCCACGCAAGGCCCACCCTTCTTGGCCGAAATTCGCCCGCCCGGCCGGCACTACGACTACGTGGTCGACGGACAGCGTCTGGGCGGCTACCTGGCCCGGCGTTTCGAACTGGATCGCAACTGGGACCTGCGGGCCGGTGTGCATGCCGACTGGATCCGCTACGACTACGACAACCGCATGTCGACCGGCAACCTGGCCGAGGACGGTACTGCCTGCGATCTCGGCGGCTGTCTCTACAACCGACCGGCCGACCGCAGTGACGACTTCCTGGAGCTCGCACCCGAACTGACACTGAGCCGCGAACTCGATGGTGGCCAGGCCTGGTTGCGCCTGGCGCGTGGCTTTCGGGCACCGCAGGCGACCGAGCTGTATCGACTGCAACGCGGCCAGGATGTGGCCGATCTCGACCCCGAGCAGCTCGACGCCATCGAGCTGGGTGTCCGGAGAGACGGCCGGCTGGACTGGGAACTGGTCGCCTTCTACCAGCGCAAGCGCAACTACATTTTCCGCGATAGCGAGGGCTTTAACGTCAGCGACGGGAAGTCGGGGCATCGCGGTATCGAGTTTTCACTGCGCTACCCGCTGACCGAGACGCTCGATATCGGCGCGCGAGGGAGCTATGCGGTTCACTGGTACCGCTTCGACCGGGACCTCGGCGGCGAGCGAATCGTCTCCGGCCAGACGATTTCATCCGCACCGCGGCGTATGGCCAGCGCCGATCTGACCTGGCGGCCTGCAGGCGGGCTTACCGCGCAAGTGGCTGCGGAGCACACCGGCGAGTACTGGCTCAATGCCGACAATACCCGCCGATACGAGGGTCACACCCTCGTGCATGTGTCCGGTGAATACGCCCTGGCCGAACAGTGGCGAATCGGCCTTCGCCTGCGCAACCTGTTCGATCGACGCTACGCTGAGCGGGCGGACTATGCCTTTGGCAATTACCGCTACTTTCCCGGCGCGGGCCGCAGCGCGTACTTGACCCTCAATTGGATGCTGGACGGCTGAAGTTTAGTCTTCGAGCGGGCGGCCACTGCGTCCGTCCCCGCGAACAAAGCGCCCGGCGCCCTGCCGGGCCTCTCCGGACGCCAGTGTCGCCACCCCCAGTTGTGCCTCGTGAGCCAGGGCGTCTCGCTCGCCCAGGCTCCACTGCTCGAGGGCCGAGCGGCGATCATTGCGCAGGCACTGCTGCGGCAGGGTCGCGATCGATTCGGCCAGTTCGCATGCCGCGTCCAGCGCGTGGCCGTCGTCGACAACGCGGTTGACGAGACCGATCTGCAGCGCCTCGGCGGCGTCAACGCCGCGCCCGGTCAGGATCATGTCCATGGCATGCGAGTGGCCGATCAGGCGGGGCAGGCGCACGGTTCCGCCATCGACAAGCGGTACGCCGAAGCGGCGGCAGAAAACGCCGAAAACGGCCGATTGCGCGGCGACCCGAAGATCGCACCAGCAGGCCAGTTCCAGTCCGCCGGCAACCGCGTGGCCCTCGATGGCGGCAATCACCGGTTTGGACAGCTGGCGCCGGGTTGGACCCATCGGGCCTGGCTGTTCGGGTGCGACGCGTCGGGCGGTGTCTTCGCCGGCTGCAACGGCCCGAAGATCGGCGCCGGCACAAAAACTGCCGCCGGCGCCGGTCAGGATCGCGAGGTGCTGAGCCGGATCTCGATCGAATGCGGTGAACGCCTCGTCCAGCGCCCGCGCCGTGATGCTGTCGACCGCATTGCGGCGCTCGGGACGATGGATCGTGATTATGGTGACTTGACCCTGCTGGTCCACGGAAACGCTCATCGTTCGACACCTCATCGTGATTTTCGGGGTTTATCCTACCGGGAAGGTTTCCCTGCTTCAGGATCATTCCGCTCGCGCTACACTGTGGTTTTGGAACATGAACGGGCGTAAAAAGCGCGAACGCTGCGCTCACGAGGATTGTGTTGAACAAGGGATCTGAACAACAGCCCCCCACGGACGGCGAGACCGTTCTGGCGGAGACCGGCCGGACGGGAAACGAAGGACACGAGTCCTGTCTGGTCATCATCCGCGGCGCACGCCTGGGTTCAAGGATCGTTCCGGGCGAAGAGCCGCTGACGATCGGCCGGGCGATGGACGCCGACTTCCAGATTTCCGAAAGAAGCATCTCGCGCTACCACTGCCGCGTCTTCTTGAAGGAGGGGCGCTATTGGATCGAGGACCTGGGTTCGACCAACCACACCTGGCTCAATGACGAGCAGATCGAACGCGCCCCGCTGCGCGACGGCGACCTGGTTCGCGTCAGCCAGACGGTGCTGAAGTTCGTCGACGAAGGCAATATCGAAGCCGGCTATCATTCGGAGCTGCACGAGAGCACCATCCGCGACACGCTTACCGGGCTCTACAATCGCCGCCACGCCATGGCCGTGCTGGAGAAGGAAGCAGCTCGAGCCCGGCGCGATCAAGACTATTCACTCGCACTGGTCATTCTCGACCTGGACTTCTTCAAGGACATCAACGACGAATACGGTCACCTCGCCGGGGACAGCGTATTGAAGCGGCTCAGCACTATCGCCGCTGACCGGGTGCGGGGTAGCGACACCCTGGCGCGAATCGGCGGCGAGGAGTTCGCCCTGATTCTTCCGGATACCGCACTGGAGGAAGCCCGGCTGCTGGTCGAGGACATCCGGAAAGCCGTCGAGCGGGAAACTTTCCGCATCGGAGAAGCGGACCACACCATCACGCTGTCAGCAGGCGTGGCCACCTGGCAATCGCACATGCAAAGCATCAGCGAACTGCTCCAGGCCGCCGACCGGCAGCTTTACGAGGCCAAGTCCTCGGGCCGAAACCGCGTCTGTTAGGAAGTATCGGGCGACCGTTTTTTTTAAGCTTGCTATGCGGTGATTCCGTAGGAGGCCAGCAGGGGACCGAGTTCGGGGTCGCGCCCCCTGAATGCCTGCCAGGATGCCTGCATGGGTCGAGTCGACCCCACCTCGAGGATTTCGTGCGCGAGCTTGTGCCCGGTTCGTGTATTGAACAAGCCCTCTTTCCTGAACAGCTCGAACGCGTCGCGGGCCAGCTGTTCCGCCCAGAGATAGCTGTAGTACCCAGCAGCATAGCCGCCGTCGAACAGGTGGCTGAAACTCATCAGGAAGCGGTTGTATTCGGGCATCGGGAGCACGGCGACGCGCTCGTGGATTTCACGATGGATGGCGATCGGGTCGGGATCGGATCGGGTGTGCAGGGCGAGATCGCTCAGCGCGAACTCGATCTGGCGAACCAGGGCCATGGCACCCTGGAATTGCTGATCGGCCTTCAGTCCGGCGATCAGTTTTTCCGGCAGCGGCTCATCGGTATCGACATGGCGCGCGTAGCGCTCGAGGGCATCGGCCTCCCAGGCCCAGCCTTCCATCAGCTGGCTGGGCAGCTCCACCGCGTCCCACTCCACGCCGTTGATACCGGCCACCCCGGGCAGGTCCATGCGCGTGAGCAGGTGATGCAGGCAGTGGCCGAACTCGTGGAAGAGCGTGACCACGTCGTCGTGGGTGAGCAGGCTCGGGTGACCCTCCGAAGGGGGCGCAAAATTGCAGGTGAGGTAAGCGACCGGCAGCTGTTCGACGCCGCCGGCGAGCATGCGTGCACGACATACATCCATCCAGGCGCCGCCGGACTTGCGTGGCCGGCTGTAGAGATCCAGGTACAGGCCGGCCACGGTCTGGCCCGTTTCGTCGAGCACGTTGAAGTAGTGCACGTCCTCGTGCCAGGTGTCGATGCTGTCGTCGCCTTCGAATCGCAGCCCGAACAACGCCCCGGCCGTGGTGAAAAGGCCATTGAAAACACGCTCGAGCTCAAACCAGGGCTTGAGCATGGATTCGTTGATGCCGAGCTTTTCTTCGCGCAGCTTTTCGCTGTAGTAGGTGATGTCCCAGGGCGCCAGCGGTGTTTCGGCACCCAGGCCGGCGGCGAATTCGTTCAGTTCGTCGAGCTGTTCTTTTGCCTGCGGCCGGGCGCGCTCGGCCAGGTGGCAGAGGAAAGCATCCACTTCTTCAGCCGTATCGGCCATGCGCGTGGAAAGCTGCATGGCAGCATGATGCTCGAATCCGAGCAGCTTCGCCTGCTCATCGCGCAGAGCCAGCATCTCGCGCATGACGGGCCCGTTATCGAACTCGCCCCCCTGGGGGCCGGTCTCCGACGCGCGGGTGGCGAAGGCGCGGTGGAAGCGCTCGCGCAGCTTGCGATCGTCGGCATAGGTGAAGATGGCACGAAAGGCCGGGAAGCTGAGGTTCGCCATCCAGCCGTCCTGTCCGGCATCGCGCGCCATACCGGCGAGCAGGTCGAGCTCGGCCTGGGGCAGGCCGGCGAGTTGTTCGGCATCGTCGAAGGTCTCGCTGTAGGCTTCGGTGGCGTCGAGCACGTGGTTGCCAAAGCGATTGCCCAGCTCCGACAGGCGCAGGCTGATCTCGCCGAAGCGCTTGCGCTGGGCTTCGGGCAGGTCGACGCCGGCGAGGTGGAAGTCGCGCAGCTCGTGCTCGATGGTGGCTTTCAGGGAGGCAATCTGATCGGCAAAGTCGTCGCGATCGGCCAGTGCCTTGTAGGCCGCCCACAGTTTTCGATTATGCCCACGCTCGGTGTCGAAGCGCGTCATCGGCGCCAGGCAGGCCTCGTAGGCTTCGCGCCACTCGGGCGTGTTGGTGACCGAGTTCAGGTGCGAGATGGTCGACCAGGTGTTGGCCAGGGCATTGTCGGCCAGCGTTTCAGCCACGACCACGTTGTCGTAGTCGACCTCGTCGCCCAGGGCTTCGATTTGCTCGATGACGCCGCGATATTCGGCCAGGCGCTGCTCGATGGCCGGCAGGGCGTGTTCGGGGCGAATGCTCGAAAAGGCCGGCAGCCCGTCGGCCAGTAGAGGATTATCCATGATGTTCCTGAGTTATGTCGCTTACTTGACAGCCCGGATGCGCTGCGGCTCGTCGGCCAGCTCCTCGAGCAGATCCTCGATGCGTTCGAAAGCCTCGGTGAGTTGTTCGGCCTCGGGCAGCAGGGTGATCCGGAAATGATTGCGTTCGGGGATGTTGAAGCTCGAGCCGGGCACGATCAGGATGTGCTTGTGTTCGAGCAGTTCGGCGGCGAAGCGATGGTCGTCGAATTCGCCGAAAATGTCCGTGCGCACCGAGGGAAAGGCGTACATTGCGCCCATCGGCTTGACCAGTTCGAGAAAGCGACTCTTCTCGCAGGCTTCGACCACGGCCTGGCGCGATTCGAATAGCCGTCCCTCGCGACCGACCAGGTCGGCGATCGACTGGTAGCCGCCCAGTGCCGTCTGCACCGCCCACTGGCCGGGCACGTTTGCCGACAAGCGCAGCGCGGCCAGCTTCTCGACCGCCAGCATGTAGTCCTCGGCTCGTTCCAGGGCGCCGGTGAAGACCGCCCAGCCCACGCGCCAGCCGCAGGCGCGGTAGACCTTCGACAAGCCGCCGAAGGACACGCACAGGGTCTCGGGCGCCAGCGGCGCCATCGGCACGAAGCGCGCATCTTCATAGCAGATGCTGTCGTAGATTTCGTCGGAGAAGATGATCAGGTCGTGACGCGTCGCCAGGTCGGACAGCGCCTGCAGCGTTTCTTCCGGGTAAACAGCGCCGGTGGGGTTGTTGGGGTTGATCACCACGATTGCGCGCGTCTTCGGCGTGATCTGTTCCTCGATTCGCGCGACATCGGGCAGGAAACCGTCCGCCTCCCGGCACTGGTAATGCACCGCCTTGCCGCCGTTGAGCATGACGGCGGCGGTCCACAGCGGATAATCCGGCGCCGGCACCAGCACCTCGTCGTCGGGTTCGAGCAGCGAGCGCAGGGTCAAGTCGACCAGTTCGGAGACCCCGTTGCCGATCACGACCTGGTCGTAGCGGGTATCGGTCAGTCCGCGCGCCTGGAACTGCATCGCTACCGCCTCGCGCGCCGGGAAGATCCCGGCCTGCGGTCCGTAGCCCTCGGAGAAGGGCAGGTTGCGGATCACGGCGCGGCGCATGGTTTCGGGGGTTCGAAATCCGAAGGCGCCGGGGTTGCCGATATTGAGATGCAGGATGTCGTTGCCCTGCTGCTCGAGTTCGCGCGCACGCCGGGCGAGCGCGCCGCGAATTTCGTAGCGCACCGCCTCGAGCCGGCCGGCGGTCTGGAATGACGGTTTCATGCGGGTAATCATACCGTTTCGGCGAGCCTTCAGAAATGTGGCGAGGTTTCGTTGATGGAAAATTCGTCCACAGATGAACACGGATGAACACAGATAAAGAAACTTCAATTAAAACGGGAGACGATGGAATACCCGATTGGGTGGGTGGAATCACTTTCGTTGATGCAGATGCGTTAATCTTTCTAATCCCACCTATCCGAATGCCCCGAGGAAAGAACACCGATGTCGAGAGTTTTACTGCTTGCCGTCTTGCTGGCGCCGCTGGCGCTGGCCGAGACGCAGACGCCTTATCCCGAGCCGACACCCTCTCCGCTGGCCGGGCTGGATTATCCGTATTCGCTGTTTCCCGACAGCGCCGACCATGATCCCGCTATCCCCCTTCCGCAGTCCGTGCTGGGCTTCCCGGTGGGGCAGCAGGTCGCAACTTCCAGCCAGATTCTCGAGTATGCGCGCCGGGTGGCCGAGGCTTCGAACCGGGTCGAGCTGGTCGAGTACGGCGAGACCTTCGAGGGTCGGAAGTTGGTCTACCTGGCTGTGTCGTCGCCTGACAATCTCGCGCGCCGCGAAGAGATTCAGGAGGGCATGGCCGCACTGGCCGATCCGCGTGACTCTTCCACCGGGGAGCCTGAGCGGCTGATTGACGAGTTGCCGGCTGTGGGCTGGTTCGGTTACTCGATCCACGGCAACGAGAGCTCCGGCTCGGACGCCTCGCTGGCAGTGCTTTACCACCTGACCGCCGACCGTTCGCAGGCGACCGCCGAATTGCTCGAAGACCTGGTGGTGATCATCGATCCCAACATGAACCCCGACGGCCGGATGCGCTTCGTCAACGGCGTGCACCAGTCGCGCGGCGAGCAGCCCAATGTCGACGACCAGTCGCTGGTACACAGCGGCTACTGGCCTTATGGCCGGGGCAACCACTATCTGTTCGATCTCAACCGCGACTGGCTCTACGCTCGCCAGCCCGAAACGCGCGGTCGCATTCCGCATGTCATCAACTGGAAGCCGCTGCTGTTCGTCGACATCCACGAGATGGGCTCGCAGGACACCTTCCTGTTCTCACCCCCGCGCGAGCCCTACAACCCGCACCTGCCGCACCAGGGCAGTGACATGGGCAACCGCTTTGCCGACGACCAGGCCGCCGCCTTCGACGAGTTCGGTTATCCCTACTATTCGGGCGAATGGAACGAGAACTGGTTTCCGGGGTATTCGGACGCATGGGCCGCCCTTCGCGGTGCGCACGGCATACTCTATGAACAGGCACGCATCGCCGACGATGGCGTGCAGCGACCGAGCCATCTGCTCAGCTACCGGCAGTCGGTACATCATCAGGTGCTTTCGACCTTCGCCAACCTGGAAACCCTGCGCGAGAACCGCCGGGAGATGCTGACCGCCTTTGCCGAAGACAAGGCCGCCCTCGTTTCCGGCCGCGGACCCTACGGGGAGCGCAGCTTTGTCTTTCCGCCCACGGCCAACCAGGGCCGCATGAATGAACTGCTCGGGTTGCTTGCTATCCAGGAGATCGAAACGCACCGCCTGACCGAAGACCTGCGTGTTTCGCGAGTGACCGATCGACTGGGTCGCGATCGGCGCGGTGTAACGCTTCCGGCCGGTTCCATCGTCATCCGCAATCGCCAGCCCGAGGCACGCCTGGTGGCGGCGATGTTCGAGTTCGACCCGCACATCGGCGAGTCGGCGCTGGAAGCCGAGCGCGAGAGTATTCTGAAAGAAGGCCGCAGTACGCTCTACGACACCACCGGCTGGAACATCCCGATGATGTTCGACCTGGAGGCGCTGAGTGTACCCGAGCACCTGACCCGTTCGATCGAACGTATCGAGCCGGTCCGCGTCAAGGGTGATGCCGGGACAGCCGATGGCGCCATCGCGCTTGTTGCATCGGGTGATGACGACCGCAGCGTGGCCCTGGCCGCCCGGCTGATGGAGCGCGGCCTGAATGTGCGCGCGAACACCCGCGAGTCCGAGTTGGAAGGGGTCGAGCTACCGGTCGGTTCGATCGCCGTCACCCGTGACGACAATCGCGATCTGGACGACTGGCAGCAACAGGTAGTCGACGCAGCCGGGGAGCTGGGCCTGGCGGTAGAGCCGGTCGGACACGGCCGGGCGCCGGGCGAAAAGGCGGACCTCGGCGGCGGCTACTGGGAATTACTGCAGCAACCGAAGATTGCGCTAATCGGGCGCGGCAGCAGCAACATGCTTGATTTCGGCGCCGCTTGGTACCTGCTGGATCATCGACTCGGCATTCGCCACAGCCATCTCGACGAAGGGCGGCTCGGCGGCGCTGACCTGCGCCGCTACAATACCCTCTACCTGCCCGATCGCCGGGGCGGCAGCCTGCCCGACGCGCTTGCCGGGGAACTCGAAGCGTGGGTGAAGGCCGGCGGTACGCTGATTGCCGTCGGCAGCGCGGCCCGGGGTCTGACCGCGGGTGAAGAGCCACTGATTTCGGTGCGCACGTTGTCGCAGGTCGTAGAGGAAGATCTCGGCGAGTACCAGGATGCCTTGTACCGGGAGTGGCAGGCCCGTCACGATCCCCTTCCCGACTCGATCTGGAGTCATGCCGCCGAAGCGACCGCGCTTCCCTGGGAAGGCCGGGACGACAGCCTGCCGTCGGCGGATGCTCGCAAGCGCCGGGATGACTGGCAGCGTCTCTTCATGCCCTCGGGCGCGCTGGTGGCCGCGCGCAACGATGAGGAGCATTGGCTGACCGCCGGTACGGGCGAGTACCTGACCGGCCTGTTTTCCGACTCACCGGTGCTGATGAGCAAGCCACCGGTCGAGGCGCCGCTGCGCATGGGCGTGTACACGGAAGCCGACAAGAACGCCCGCTTGCTCGGCTGGTCGCCGGTCCCCGAAGGCCGGGAACTGCGCGTGCGGGCCGGAGGTCTATTATGGCCGGAGGCGCGCGAGCGCATTGCCAACGGCGCCTGGGTCACGCGCGAATCGGTGGGGGATGGTCAGATTATCCTGTTTGCCCACCCGCCGGCATTCCGCGCGGCACAGATCGGTGCCATGCGGATTCTGGAGAACGCGCTGATCCTCGGTCCCGGTCTGGGTGCGGATCAGCCGGTTACCCTGCCTTGATTGACGGCGGACCCGTCGCTTCGCGGCGGGTTCCGGCGTTATGCTAGGCCATTGAGTTCCACCACCACATCACGGAGCGATATCGTGCAGGTACAAGGCGTCTATACAGCCCTGGTCACGCCCCTCGACGAGTCGGGGGAAGTCAATTACGACGCGCTCGGCGAGTTGCTGGAAAAACAGATTGCCGCCGGCGTGTCGGGGGTAGTGCCGATGGGCACGACCGGCGAATCGCCGACGATGTTCAATGCCGAGCACGACGGCGTCATTCGCTACGCGGTCGAAAAAGTCGCCGGTCGGGTGCAGGTCTGGGCCGGCACGGGTTCCAACAATACTCAGCAGGCCATTCGTACCACGCGCGAAGCCCGGGAGGCCGGCGCCGACGGGGCGCTGGTGGTCACCCCCTACTACAACAAGCCCTCACAAGCCGGCCTGTTGCGCTACTTCCGGGAAATCGCAGACGGCGGCGGGTTGCCGATTATCGTCTACAACATCAAGGGTCGAACGGCGGTCAATGTCGAGACCGAGACGATGGCCGAGATCGCCCGCATTCCCGAGGTCATCGCGGTGAAGGAAGCTTCCGGCGATATCGGACAGATGGGCGATGTCATCGATTGTCTCTGTCATCATGGCGACGATCCCTTCTGGGTGGTTTCCGGCGACGATGCGCTGACACTGCCGTTGATGAGTATCGGCGGCCACGGCGTTATCTCGGTGGTCTCCAACCTGGTCCCCGAGCGCATGGTGGCGCTGGTCGATGCCGCGAAAAAGGGTGATTTCGAGACCGCCCGCGCCATCCACTTCGAATTGTTGCCTCTGTTCAAGGCCGCCTTCATCGAGACCAACCCGGTTCCGATCAAGACGGCGATGAACCTATGCGGCCTGAATGCCGGCGATGTGCGAAGCCCGCTGGCGCCGCTGACCGAGGCCAGTCGGCAACGCCTTGAGGTGATCTTGAGAGAAATGCGGTTGATGGACTGACGGCATTTTTACGTAAGCACTATAGTGTCGTGACGGAAAACCGAAGAGGAGTGCTTGCGTGAGGGCACCGTTCCGTAATACCGAACGTGCCTACGGACTGGTGAGCCAGGGCTTTCACTGGCTGATCGTGGTCCTGATCATCGTCCAGTTCATATGGGCCTGGCGCATCGACGAGATCGACGGTCTGCGCGATCGACTCGAGCTGGTCACGCAGCACAAGACCATAGGCATGACCATCCTTTTCCTGGCGCTGCTGCGACTATTCTGGCGGCTGTTCAACCGCCCGCCGCCGCTGCCTGCACACATGTCGCGCTGGGAACAAAACGCCGCCCACGCGGGTCATTGGTTGTTGTATGGCCTCATTATCGCCATTCCGCTTTCGGGCTGGGCCTATTCCTCGGCTGCAGGCTACGGTGACTACTGGTGGGGTCCGATCGATTTCCCGAGCATCGTGGCGAAGGGCGAGGAACTGGAAGAACTGTTCGAAAGCACGCATGAGTGGCTCACCGACACGCTGGCGATCGTCGCCATCGGTCACGCGCTGGCCGCGCTGCACCACCACTTCTGGCGCAAGGATGATGTATTGAAAAGGATGCTGCCGATATGGCGAAAGGAATGATGCTCGCACTGCTGATGCTGCCCGGATTGAGCCTGGCCGACTGTTTCCGGGCGGACCAGGAAGATGGTGAATTGAAGTTCATCGGCGCGGCCGAAGGCAACCGATTCACCGGTGAGTTCGGCGAGTTCAAGGTATCTTTGTGCATGGACGCACGCGACCTGGAGAGCGCCGGAATCGATGTGGTCGTCAAGACCGCCTCCGCCGATACTGGTGACGGCCAGCGCGACAGCGAACTGCACGGCGAGAATTTCTTCCACGTGGAGGAGTATCCCGAAGCGACCTGGGAAAGTACCGATATTCGTGCCGATGGCGAGGCTTTCGTTGCCGAGGGCGATCTAACCCTGCGCGGCATTACCGGCGATCAGACGGTGCGGCTACGGCTTTCGGACGACAAGCCGCCGGTACTCAGCGGCAGTGCCGAGATCATGCGCCTGGACTGGAACGTTGGCACCGGCGACGAGGATTTCGAGGACACCGATTTCATCCGCAACCGCGTCGACCTGGAATTCGAGCTGCAACTCCAGCCATACTCTGGGGGATAAAGAGTCGGTCACCGCGGATCGTGACCGTTTTGGTCATTCGAATTTGTTTCGAATTTGGTGCTTGTGATTTGAAAATTTTCGGTTTCAGTCATTGCCCCAAGATTGGAATGGCTCCGAATGGTTAATGCAGCCCGGGAATCATTCTTCTGCCACTCCGAGCCGCTTGTGCATGATCGGTGAGGTAGTCGTGTACTGCACGAACTGGCGCTGCTCGGGGTAGACGTGTTTCTGCACGCCGAATGCTGCCAGCGCGCTCTCGTGGAATCCTGAGAGGATGAATTTCTTCTTGCCCGGGTAGGTGTTGACGTCACCGATGGCGAATACGCCCTCGATCGAGGTCTGGAATTTCTCGGTATCGACCGGAATCTGTTTTTTCTCCAGGTCCAGGCCCCAGTCGGCGATCGGTCCCAGGTCTGGCGCCAGGCCCCAAAACACCAAAACCTCGTCGCCCTCGACGGTGAACTTGTTGCGCTCGAGGTCCATCATGTCGAAGCCCGTGAAGCGGCCGTCCTCGCTGTGCACCTGGGTGATGATGCCCTGGCGTTCAGAGACCTTGCCCTCGGCAGCCAGTGCGCGCACTTTCTCGACCGAGGCGGCCGCACCGCGGTACTCGTTGCGGCGGTGGATCAGGTCGACGGAGGCGGCGATTTCCGCCAGATCCATGGTCCAGTCCAGCGCCGAATCACCCCCGCCCAGTATCAGCAGGCGCTTGTCGCGAAAATACTCACGATCGGTAACCTTGTAGTGGATCTGGTCGCTGGTGACCTCGTCGATGCCCTTGGCCTTGAGCTTTCTGGCCTGGAAGGCACCCAGCCCGGCGGCGATGATGACCGCGCCGGCGTCGAACTCCGTGCCCGCGGAAGTCACCACGGTGAAGCGCCCATCCTCGCGCTTTTCGAACTTTTCCACGCGCTGGCCGAGATGAATCCCGGCATGGAAAGGCTTGATCTGCTGCATCAGTTTGTCGACCAGCTCCTGCGCGCCAATCACCGGCCAGGCGGGAATGTCGTAGATCGGTTTTTCGGGATAGAGTTCGGCGCACTGGCCGCCGACCTGGGGCAGGGAATCGACCAGTTCGGCCTTCAACCCCAGCAGGCCGAGTTCGAAAACCTGGAACAGGCCGACCGGGCCTGCGCCGACGATGACCGCATCGGTCTGGATGGGCATGGAATGACTCCGCGAGTTCGATTCGAGTTGCGTTGTCTATGATAACCGGGAGTGGGGCTTTTTCAGTTGCCAGTGAGTCCGTGATCGGTGATCAGTGGTCAGTGGTCAGTGGTCTGATTTATTATCGGGCAGATGCACAGACTACAGATCACAGACAACAGACTCCGAGATGACTGAGCAACGCGACATCAAACTCCACCCCGAATGGCTCGAAGCCATCGGCGATGAATTCGAAAAGGACTACATGAAGCGCCTGCGCGCCTTTCTGCTGGAACGCAAGCAGGCCGGGGCCACCATCTATCCACCGGGGTCGCAGATCTTCAACGCGCTTGACTCAACGCCCCTGTCGAAAGTGAAGGCCGTGATCCTGGGGCAGGACCCATATCACGGACCGGGACAGGCACACGGGCTTTGCTTTTCGGTGCAGAAGGGCGTGCGCCCGCCGCCGTCGCTGGTCAATATCTTCAAGGAGATCGAGGCCGACCTCGGCTATCCCCCGCCCGATCACGGCTGCCTGCAGGCCTGGGCGGACCGGGGCGTGCTGCTGCTCAACGCCGTGCTCACCGTTGAGCGTGGCAAAGCCGGCGCGCACCAGGGCAAGGGCTGGGAACAGTTCACCGACGCAGCCGTGCGCGCCGTCAACGAGCAGTGCGAGAACGTGGTGTTCCTGCTCTGGGGCAGCCAGGCCCAGAAGAAGGGCGCCGGGATCGATCGCCAGCGCCATCTCGTGTTGAAGGCCCCGCACCCTTCGCCCCTGTCCGCCCACCGCGGTTTCTTCGGCTGCCGGCATTTCTCGAAAGCCAATGAGTGGCTCGAAAGCCGGGGCGTGGCGCCGATCGACTGGCGTCTTTAGACCTTGTCGGAGACGGACGCCTTATCGGATCTCGACACGCATCAGCTACGTGCGTACAGATCCTCCATGTCGTCCGTCGGGGATATAACCCCGACCTACCCAAGCTTTCGCCTCGAAGCCGAGCGCAGACCGAGGTAGATGCCGATCAGGGCCAGGCCGATGCCGGTCAGCTGCCAGGCGTCCAGCCTGAGGCCGAAGATGAGGTAGTCCCACAGTACCGAGGAGGCTGGCTGGATGAGCAGCAGCAAGCCGACTATTCCGGCCGGCAGGAAGGGCATGCCGCGGGTGATCGATAGCCAGCCGAGCACCTGGCAGACCACGCCCAGGCCGATCAATGAGGCCAGCGCCTGCCAGGTCGGGATGTCGAAGGAATTACCCTCGAGCAGATTCGCCAGACCCAGGATCAGGCCGCAGAACAGGGTTGACTGCAATAGCCTGGCCTCGGGTCGGATATGGCCGTGGCGTATCTGGAAGCCCCGGAGGCTGAGAAGATACAGCGCGTAGGCCAGCGCGGTCAGCAGGCCCAGGATGACGCCCACGCGATAGTCGGGCGGCAGGTTGGCCCAGTCGCGGCCGAACAGCAGCCACAGGCCGCCCATGGCCAGCCCCAGGCCGGAGGCGAAGCGCCAGCCGACACGTTCGCGCATCCAGATCACGCCGATGGCGGTGAGCAGAAAGACCTGGAAGTTGGCCAGCAGGGTCGAAAGGCCCGGGCCGATGTAGTCAATGGCGCGGTGCCAGAACCAGATATCGGCGGCGAAGAAGGCGCCGATCAGCAGGGAGCCGATCCAGTTGTCACGCCAGCCCACCCGCATTTCCGGGCGCAGGGCGAGCAGGGTGGCGAAGGCCAGGCAGCCGAAGACCATGCGGTAAAACCCCGAGGTCGTCGGCGGCATGCCGGTCAAGCGGGCGAAAATCGCTGCGAAACTGAGCATGATGGCGCCTGCGAGTACCAGCAGCGCGGCCTTGAGGGGCGAGGGCGTGTTCATCGGGCGCTACGGGCCAGCCCGGGACTGTCGCGATCGAGACCGCAGGCGTGCTCGACAAATGCCTCGCGCAACGGCCACAGCTTGCCTGCAACCGAGAACCCGAGGCCGGCGAGACTTCGCCCGGGACCGGCGCGGGTGAATTCGTTGATGGCGTGGATGCCGCCGGCGACCACGCTGCCGCCACTGATGCGCCAGCGCTCGTAGTGTCTGAGCGCTCGCGTCGGGTCGGTGTTTCCGGTCCAATCGGCCAGTGCTTCTGCCAGCGCGGCGGCGTCCATGAGGCCCAGGTTGAGACCCTGCCCGGCCAGGGGATGGACGTTGCGCGCGGCATCGCCGAGCAGAGCGAATCTGCCTTGTGCCAGTGACTTTGCCTGGCGACGGATGAGCGGAAAGGCGTAACGTCGGGTCGCCGCGGTGGCCATGCCGAAGGGACTGTCCTGGCAATCGTTGAGGTCGGCCAGGAACGCGGCCTCGTCGAGCGATTTCAACTCGGCTACGCGGCGTTCGGGTTGTGACCACACGACCGAGGAACGGCCGTCGGCCAGGGGCAGGAGGGCCAGTGGGCCGTGCTCGGTGAAGCGCTGCCAGGCGATGCCCGCGTTGGGCCGCTCGGTCGTGACGTGCGTGACCAGGGCGCGCTGGTTGTAGTGCCAAATTTCCGTCTCGATACCGGCCATCTGGCGGAGCCGACTGTGTGCGCCGTCGGCGGCCACCAGCAACCGGGCGCGCAGGGTCTTGCCGTTGTCGCGTTCGACGCGGACGTGGTCTTCGCGCTGGCTGAAGTCCTTCACGCCGGCCGGCGCGATCAACTCGACGCTTTCCATACCGGCCAGCGCCTGCCAGCAACAAGCCTGAAGCCAGGGCACTTCCGCGATCCAGCCGAGATGGGCCAGGCCGTGCTCGGAAGCCCGGAACTCGATCTCGCCGCCGTCGGCATGCACCTGCATGCGGTCGTAGGGGCCGAGACGCTCGGCCGGCAGGCATTCCCAGGCGCCCGCGGCGCGTAGCACGGCGGCCGAGCCGGGCGCTATGGCGACCACGCGTGGGTCGAAATCCGCGGTCGGGTCCGGATCTTCGGGCCGGCGCCGGTCGATCAGGGCGACGCGCTGGCCGGCCTGCGCCAGCAGGGCCGCGGCCGTGGCGCCGGCGACCCCGCCGCCGGCAATGACGATGTCGTGATCGATTTTCATCGACGAACCTCGGCGGCCAGGGAACTGACCGGCTCACGAAAACCCATGGCGGCACGAACCAGGCGTCCCGACATCGCCGGTACGGCGGCGTGGGCGAACAGGCCCAGGCCGGTGCCCAGGCGCATGATCGACGACGGGTTCGAAAAGGCCCGCGCCAGGGTGTCGGTATAGCGCACGGTCGCGGCCTGATCGGATTGTCGGTCCGCGAGCCAGGCCGACAGCACGTCGTCGTGGCCGGGATCGTCGGACGCTCCGGCATGATCGACCAGGGCCGCGACGTCGCGCAGACCCAGGTTGAACCCCTGGGCCGAGACGGGATGGATCGTGTTGGCGGCGTTGCCGACCAGGACCACGCGCCGTCCGAGCGGGCAGGGCGTACGGGTAAGCGCCAGCGGGTAGCTCACCCGCTTGCCGGGAGAGACGAAGCCGCCGGCTGCGCGGCCGCTGCGAGATTCGAGGCGCTCCAGAAGTGCCTCGTCGTCCAGCGCGAGGGCGGATTCGATTCGCTCGTTGCGATCGATCCAGACCACGCCCAGGCGTTCGTCGGGCTGCGGCAGGAGGGCCAGCGGGCCGACCGGCGTGAAGCGCTCCCAGGCGGTGTCGGCCTGGCGACCGGGGCAGTGGACGTTGAAGATCATGGCCGACTGGCCGTAGTCGTGGCGCGTGCTGTCGATGCCGGCCAGGCGGCGGACGGTGGAGTTGGTGCCGTCGGAGCCGACCAGCAGCTGCCCACGTAGCCGCTTGCCGCTTTCCAGTTCGACCTCGATGTGTTCGTCATCGGCATCGATGGCTGCCAGCCTTTCCGGGCAGAGCGATTCGATGGTGCCGAGCGCCTCGAGTCGGCGAAGCATGGCCGCGCCCAACTCGCGCGCGACGATGACGGCGCCGAAGCGCTCGCAACCGTGTTCTTCGGCCCTGAGCGAGAGGTGGCCGGGCGCACCGGCACGGCTGATCTCGATGCGCTTGAGCGCACAGGTCGTGAGACGGTCGTCGAGGATGCCCAGGTTCGACAGGATGTTGAGCGAGGCGGCGTTGACCACCAGGGTGCGATCGTCGAAGCTCGGCCGCGACTGCGCCTTCGGCTCGAACGCCTCGACGAGGGCGACCCGGCTTCCGGCCTGCGCCAGGCCGATCGCCAGGGCCGAGCCGGCCAGGCCGCCGCCGACAATGATGACGTCGAAATCACTCATGACCGCATGAGCGCCTCGATCTCGTCCGGGTCGGTGGGAACCGCCGACGTCAGGTTCTCGGGCTCGTTATCGGTGACGCGGATGTCGTCTTCGATGCGGATGCCGATATTGCGGAAATGCTCGGGGATGTCTTCGCCATCGTCGATGTAGAGCCCCGGTTCGACAGTGGTCACCATGTTCTTTTCGAGTACGCGCGACTGTTCGTCGATGCGGTAGTCGCCCACGTCGTGCACGTCCAGGCCCAGCCAGTGGCCGGTCTTGTGCATGTAGAAGCGGCGGTAATGCGCTTTTTCGAGGTTCTCCTCCAGGTTTCCGTCCAGCAGGCCGAGGTCGATCAGGCCGCGGGTGAGCGTTTCCACGGCGGCCTCGTGAAAGGCCTCGAAAGGCTCGCCCGGCCGGACCCGATCGATGGCGGCATGCTGGGCGGCCAGTACGGCGTCATAGAGATCCCGTTGCGGTCCGGAAAATCGCCCGTTGACGGGAAAGGTTCGCGAGATATCGGCGGCATAGCCCTGGAACTCGCAGCCGGCATCGATCAGAAGCAGCCCGTCGTCGGACAGCGGCTGGTCGTTGCGGATGTAGTGCAGGACGCAGGCATTCGCGCCGCCGGCGACGATCGGGAGATAGGCCGCCGGGCAGCCGTTGCGGATGTACTCGTAGTACAGCTCGGCCATGATTTCGCTTTCGTTCATGCCCGGCTTGCAGGCGCGCATGGCGCGCGTGACGGCGGCGGCGGAAATCTTCGCCGCGCGCTGCATGCAGCGGATCTCGTCGCGCGACTTGATCAGGCGCTGCTCGTGCAGCAGCGGTTCGAGCGCGACGATTTCGCCGGGACCGTGGGTGCCGCGCTGCTCCGCGCGCAGCCGGTTGCGCCAGCCGATGATGCGCTGATCGAGTTGCACATCCTTGCCGACCAGATGATAGATCCGGTCACAGCCTTCCATCATGGCCGGGAGAATTTCATCGAGATCGCCGATGGGAAAGGCGTCGTCCATGCCCAGTCGTTCGATGGCGCCGTCGAGTCCCAGGCGCGGCCCGTCCCAGCGCTCGCGATCCGGGTTGCGTTCACGCAGGAACAGGATTTGTTCACCGTCGTTGCGGCCCGGGCGCAGTACCAGCACGGCCTCGGGTTCGTCCAGGCCGGTCAGGTAGAGGAAATCGCTGTCCTGGCGGTAGGGATAGAACACGTCGCCGTTGCGCAGCCGCTCCGGCGCGGCGGCCAGCACGATCAGGGCCTCGTTGCCGGCCTCTTCCATCAGCCGCTGACGGCGGCGGGTGAATTCATCGCTCTTGATCATGACCGGTAAGGGTTCAGTGTTTCGTGGCGCCGGCCCGGCATTCCTCGCGCAGCATCAGGATGGCCACGCGTACGAACTCGACCAGTTCGATGTAGGCGCCTTCCTCGGCTTCCTGGTCGGATTCCGGGTCAGTGTCTGCGCGCGCGATCTGCTCGATCATGCGCAGCGCGTCACTGGCCTCTTCGGACCGGATGGTGGGGGAGGCGGCGCCGAAGCCGGTGAGAAAGCCCGAGCACCAGTGCGCCAGGCAACGCGTGCGTTCGGCCAGCGGCCGGTCTTCGGTGGGCAGCAGCAACTGGAAGTCCATGTTCTCCGACGCCAGCTCGCTGCGAAGCTGGTTCAGGGCCGGGCCGAGCTGGTCGAGAATACGCTCGGAGGTCCAGTCGCCCATCTGCAGGGCGGCCAGGTGCGTGGCCAGCTCGCTTTCGTCCTGGTCGGGTTTGCCGCAAATCAGTCCGGTGACCACGGCGTGGGTTTCGGCCACGGATTCGGGCGCGCTGTCGGCGGCCACGGCCAGCAGCCAGGCCAGCTTGGATTCCTGTTCGGTCGTCATGAATTCGGGTGCTGAAAGTCAGGTTGCTCAGTTTATCACTCGGGGTGGTCTTAATCGGGGAGTTGTGAAGCGGCTTGACAGGTTCTATGATTAACCCCTTGAAAGTTTTCGAAACGGGGACCCCGACATGGATTCGCTGGAGCATACCGTTCGCAGCATCGACCGGCTGGAGCAGCGCCTCGAGGAGTTGTTCAAACGCCTCGAGCGCCTGGAAGACGAGAACAGTTCCCTGCTGGCCCGGCAGGAATCGCTGGTGGCCGAACGAGCCACCCTGGTGCAGCGCAACGAGGAAGCCCGCACGCGGGTCGAGGCGATGATCGAGCGCCTCAAGGCGCTGGAAAACGCAGGATAACGCCATGAGCCAGTCTCCCGAACCGGTCACCGTCCGCATCGTCGACCGCGAATACCGCGTCATGTGTACGCCGGACCAGCGTCGCACGCTGATGGAATCAGCCCTGTTTCTCGACCAGCAAATGCGCGAGATCCGCGATTCCGGCAAGGTTTCCTCGATGGACAAGATCGCCGTCATGGCCGCACTCAACCTGGCCGAAGAAGTGCTCAAGTTGCGCCAGCAGATGCACGACCGGCGCGACCAGGTTGACTCGAGGGTGCGCGATTTGGCCGATCGGCTTGATCGGGCCCTGGAGCAGGACTAGACTGGGGGTAGGCGCTCTCTGCGGTGTTCGCCAGCAGGAACGTAAGATGCCTTGTCCCTACTTATCGACCTCGGGATGGCGACTTTCCAGCTGGTGTGCAGTCCGCTTTTCAAGCGAATTGCCTAAAGGTTGGAAGAGCCAACCCACCTGAACCTCTGGTTCAAGGTCACCGACCTGCAGCGGCACGTGTGGAGAGCGCCGCTCCTTATATTCCCGCCGGGCAAATCCTCCCGCCATGGATTCCGAATACGCCGAGCCAGACAACAAGGCCGATTTGCGCCGACTTCTGATCAAACGGCGTCGTGAACTCCAGTCTTCGGTCAGGAAGTCCCATGATTCCGCAATCGGGCGGAACATTCTCCAGTTGTGTACACAGTCGCGTTGCCAGAGAATCGCGGGCTTCGTGGCGCACGGCGGCGAACCCGACCTGATGCCGGCCCTTGCGAAGCTGCACGAAACCGGTCACGAGACGTGCCTGCCGGTCGTCCGTGGACGGCGCATGCACTTCTGTCACTGGCGACCCGATAATGACATGGCGCCGAACCGTTTCGGTATTCCCGAGCCGGTCGATGGCGACCGCCTCGAACCGAAGGCGCTTGAATTGGTGTTGATGCCGCTGGTGGGGTTCGCGCCGGACGGGGCCCGCCTGGGCATGGGCGCGGGCTTCTACGATCGCGCCTTTGCCTTTCGCCGGGAACGCATCGGCCAACTGCCGCGGCTTATCGGTGTCGCCTACGCCGTGCAGGAGGTGGAAACCTTGCCGACGGACGAGTGGGACATTCCCCTCGACGGCGTCGTGACCGAGCAAGGCCTGCAATGGTTCAAGTAAACTTCACACTTCACACTCCACACATCACACTTAACACTCAGTAATGAACTACTGGCTGATGAAATCCGAGCCCGACGTTTTCGGCATCGACGATCTCGAGCGCGTCGGCACCGAACCCTGGGACGGGGTGCGCAATTACCAGGCGCGCAACTTCATGCGCGACGACATGAAAATCGGCGACAAGATTTTCTTCTACCACTCCAACTGCAAGGAGCCGGGCATCGTCGGCATCGCCGAGGTGGCGAGCAAGCCCTACCCCGACCCGACGCAATTCGATCCGGATTCCAAGTACCACGATCCGAAAAGCGATCCCGACGACCCACGCTGGATGCTGGTCGACGTCAGATTCAAGCGGCGCACGAAGCGCACCATCCCACTGCGCGAGATCAAGGAGCACGGCGAGGCCCTGGAAGGGCTGCCGCTGATACGCAAGGGCAACCGGCTGTCGGTCATGCCGGTCGACAAGGCCCACTGGGACTACATCATGGGAATGGAAAAGCTATGAGCAAGCAACGACTCAAGATCGAGGTCGCCCGCGCGGCCCTGAAGTATGTCGAGGACGGCATGACACTCGGCGTCGGGACGGGCAGCACGGTCAACGCCTTTATCGACGAACTGGCCGCCTCCGGAAAGCGACTCGAAGCGGCCGTATCTTCATCGGAGGCGACCACCGAGCGCTTGAAGGCGATCGGCGTGCGCGTGGTCGACCTCAACCACACCGGTGATCTGGAAGTCTACGTGGACGGTGCTGACGAAGTTGACGAGCACAGGCGCCTGATCAAGGGCGGCGGCGGGGCGCTCACCCGCGAGAAAATCATCGCTGCGGCCAGTAGGCGGTTCGTCTGCATCGTCGACGAGTCCAAGTGCGTGAACGTGCTCGGCGATTTTCCGCTGCCCGTCGAGGTCATTCCCATGGCCCGAGCGATGGTCTCGCGCAAGCTCGTCGGTATGGGCGGCCGGCCGGAGTTGCGCGAGGATTTCACCACCGACAACGGCAACCTGATTCTCGACGTGCGCAACCTTGACCTCGTGGATCCGGTCAAGGTCGAGACCGAGATCAACCAGATTCCCGGCGTCGTCACCTGCGGCCTGTTCGCCCGGCGCGGCGCCGATGTCGTGCTGGTTGCAACCGAGGATGGCGTACAGGAGCGCTGAAACGGGTTTTCCCACCGGTTTCGTGTCTTCAGGCGATGATCAGGCGGTTCCGTCCGGCGCGTTTGGCACTGTAGAGGGCGTGGTCGGCGCGCGCGAGCCACTTTGACCAGTTTTCACCGTTCTTGAGAACGGCCGCTCCGGCAGAGAAGTACAGGGGGCTGTCGGGGCCGTCCACCTTTCCGCTCAGGCGACGATGCAAATCGTCGAGATTGGACTTCGCGGTCTCGGCATCCATATCGCGTAATAGCACCACGAATTCTTCGCCGCCCAGGCGATAGAGCCCGTCTTCCGTGCGAAGCGCGTTGTGCAGGACCGCCACGAACTCCGAAAGCACCTTGTCGCCGGCTTCGTGGCCGTGCGTGTCGTTGATGCGCTTGAAGTGGTCTAGGTCGAGCACCATCAGCGTCGCCGGTCGTCGGCTGCGACGGCGTTCGGCCACGGCCTTTTCCAGGTCGTGCTGCATCAGCCGGCGATTGCCGGCACCGGTCAGTGGATCCAGTGTGGCCAGTTCCGAAAGCATGCGTCGCTGCTCGCGAAGCTGGTTGGTGAACACCAGCCCGAAGCCTGAGATCAAGACGGCCACGGTCAACCAGCTGATCTGATGAAGTACAGAGTCGAATAGCCCGACGCTGGCGGTCAGCGTAACGGTGAGTATCAGGTTGCAGCCGATCGCGAAGCTGCGCGGCAGGACCAGGAAGTTGATCCACAGCACCAGATAGGCCCAGAGCAGGCCGTTGGGGCTGACTAGCAAGGCGCTCAGCAGGCAGGAGAGGCTGATGATGAAACCGAACAGGATCAGGGCGGCCTTCCGGAATCGCGATGACTGTCCCATCAGAAGGACGGTGGTCATCATCACGACGATGAACGCGTTGATCAGCGCGCCGGCCGTGTCGCCGGTGAAGTAGCGATAGAATACGAAGCCGGTGACGACCACCACGGTCGTGATGCCGCAGTAGTTCATTACCGTCATTTCGATACTGCGCCGCGCCAGCCCTACAGGCCACTCGAGCGACTGGAGGTGTCGCTGGGCTGGCCCCGGGTCGGAATCCTGGCTGGACGGCATATTGTTCCCCCAATCAAAACAGCCTCAAGGCGCTGTTTTGCAGCTACAGATAGGGTGGAATATGCCACAGGGTGCTGATCCGCGGCAAGCTGGACCCGGCCGGGTCGTTACAATGGCGCCTGAACCTCGAACTTTCAGAGACGGTCTTTCCCCATGCCGCGCCCGGAAACCCTCAGCGTCGCCCCGATGATGGACTGGACCGACCGCCATTGTCGGTACTTCCACCGCTTGCTGGCGCCGCGAGTCCTGCTTTATACGGAGATGGTCACGACCGGCGCGGTCATTCACGGTGACCGCGAGCGGCTATTGGGCTTCGATCCGGCCGAGCACCCGGTGGCGTTGCAGCTCGGCGGCAGCGACCCGGAAGAACTGGCTCGGGCGGCTCGGGCAGGTGCGGAATTCGGTTACGACGAAATCAATCTCAACGTCGGCTGTCCTTCCGACCGGGTCCAGAAGGGCCGTTTCGGCGCCTGCCTGATGAAAGAGCCCGGGCTGGTACGCGACTGCCTCGCGGCCATGCGCGAGGCGGTCGAAATCCCGGTGACGGTCAAGACGCGCATCGGGGTCGACGAATGCGAGAGCGAGGGTTTCTTCTTCGAATTCGTCGATACGGTGGCCGAAAGCGGGATCAGCACCGTCATCGTTCACGCGCGCAAGGCCTGGCTGTCGGGGCTGAGCCCCAAGGAAAACCGCGAAGTTCCGCCCCTCATCCACGAACGCGTGCATGCGCTCAAGGCCCGCAATCCCGAATTGAACATCTTGATCAACGGCGGCATTACCGAAATTGACGATGCACTCGAGCATCTCGAGTATGTCGACGGCGTCATGCTCGGCCGTGCCGCTTACCAGAATCCTTGGATACTGGCCCAACTCAGCCGCGAGCTGGGGTGGCCGGCGGCCCGATCCCGTGAGGCCGTGGTCGAGGCCATGGTCGACTACGCTCGCCGGCACATCGAAGCGGGCGGCCGCCTCAACCACGTGGCCCGGCACATGCTCGGTCTGTTCCACGGCCAGCCCGGCGCCAGGTATTGGCGCCGTCACCTGAGCCAGAACATGCACTCAGACGGCGCCGACACCGGTCTGCTGCTGGAGGCGATGAGCGCCTCGACCGGACCGTGGGCCGCCGCGGGCTGACTCTAGTGTACTGTCCGGCACTAATTGCTGATATCAGAGTCCCGCAAATGGTTCACAACAAGGCGCGAGCCGCAGGGCAGAGCGGGGCCCTCTGTTCAAGGCTTGCAACGCCGTTGTGGGCCATTTGCGGGACTCCCTTCGGGCGAGCCGCCAAGCGGCCATCTGCGGCGTTCCGCTCTCTTGAAAGGGACCCACCCTTCCGGCGAGCGCGCGCCTGGCAGCTGACCGCTTGGCGACTCGCTGATACCAGCAATTAGTACCGGACAGTACACCAGCGCCTTGACCCATTACGGCCAGGGTCCCATATTGTGCAGCTTCTCAAGGCCCAGCGGAGTTTTCCAGGTGATCGTTCGTACCCCGGCAGAATTCAGGAAGCAGATCGAGGACGGCTGGCTCATCGGCGACGGCCCGGCCGTGCCGCGTGCTGTATTTCTGGTCGAGCCCAGCGGTTTCAGGTTGTCCGAGCAGACGGCACGGGACAACGAGTACATGGATCTCGCCGTCGATGTCGATCCCGAACGCGCCCTGGATCAGCATCGCCAGCTCAGTGAGCGGATTACGGCCTGCGGTATTCCGCTGGTGCGCTTTCCCGGCAAGCCCGAAACGCCCGATGATGTGTTTCCCAACAACGTCTTCGCCACGGCACCCGGGCGATTCATCGTGGGCGCCATGCTGCATCCGGAGCGCCAGCGCGAGGCCGAGCGTGCCGACATCTGCGCTTTCTTCAGCGACCTGATGCACTACGAGACCATCGATCTGTCAGGGCAGGGCCTGGTGGCGGAACTTACCGGCGCGCTGGTGCTCGACCGTGCCCGCCGTATCGGCTTCTGCGGCATTACCCAGCGCGTCGACGAGGCCGGCTGTAAGGCCATGCATGAGGTTTTCGATCTGGCCCTGACCTTCCAGTTCGAGCTCAATGAACATGAGTACCACACGAACGTCGTCATGGCCGTGCTTGCCTCGCGCGCGCTCATCATATGCCCGGATGCCTTCGTCGACCCCGAAGTACCCAGGGCCATCGCCGAGGCTTTTCCGGGCCACGTTCTAGAAATCACCAACGAGGAAAAGGAAGCCTTTGCCGGCAATGTGATCGCGCTGAGCTTTTCCGACCTGTTCATGAGCCAGACCGCCGTCGATGCTCTGGCGCCAGAGAAACTGAAAAAACTGGAAGAATGGGGTTTCACCGTGCACGGCGTCGAGCTCGACGAGATCGAGAAGGCCGGTGGCAGCTTGCGCTGCTGTGCCGCCGAAATCTACTGATCGTTTAATCGTCTGATCGTTAAGTCGTTCAATTGTTGCTCGAGTTGTCGTGGCGAGGAGCCAGGTCGGGAGGCTAGGGGAGCCTGAGTTCGAGTAACCCATCAGCGATCGAGCGAAGAAACGATAAAACGACTACACGACAAAACGAAAGAACGACCCGAGTTCAGCACCGATTTATCCCCTCGCGCTAGAATCGCTGCGTAACCAACAGAAGAATCGCCATGCACCGACTGCTTAACAAGCTCCTGATTGCGCTGACCCTGTCCGCCTTGCTGGTGGTCTCGGCCTGGGCGATCACGCTCGAGGAAGCGGCTCAGCGCGTGGCGCAGGAATACGACGCCAAGGTCGTCTCGGCGCACACGGTCGAGCGCGACGGCCGGCGCATCCACGTGATTCGCATCGTCACCGACGACGGCGTGGTGCGCACGGTGCGCGTTCCGGCCGACGGGGACTGAACATGAGGATACTGGTGGTCGAAGACGAAACCGAACTGCGCGAGTTGCTCGGCCGTGCGCTCAAGCGACAGGGGCATGCCGTCGATCTCGCCGCCGACGGCACCGACGGGCTGCATTTCGCCACCGAATACCCGATCGACCTGGCCATCGTCGACCTGGGCCTGCCGGGCGAGAGCGGCATGGAAATCGTGCGCAAGGTACGCGAGCGCGAACTCAAGTATCCCGTCCTGATTCTGACCGCCCGCTCGGACTGGCAGGACAAGGTCGAAGCACTCGAGTCCGGCGCCGACGACTACGTCACCAAGCCGTTCCGCATAGAGGAACTGATGGCGCGGGTCAACGCCCTGCTGAGGCGTTCGGCCGGCCACGCCGCACCGGAAGTCCGTATCGGTCCTCTGGCGGTCAATCTTTCCAGCCAGCAAGTCAGCCTGCACGGGGAGGCGATGGAGTTGACCACCTTCGAGTACAAGGTGCTCGAGTACTTCATGCTGCATCCCGATCAGGTGGTTTCGAAGATGGAGCTCAACGAGCATCTCTACGACGAGGACGCCGACCCCGACAGCAACGTCATCGAGGTGATCATCGGCCGGTTGCGCAAGAAGCTCGACCCGGACGGGGTATGGCAACCCATCGAAACCTTGCGCGGGCGCGGCTACCGCTTTCGCCAGGCTGACGACTGAGCCGTCGCCGTGGCTGAACGCACGGCCCGCTCGCCCTCCCTGCTGCTTCGCCTGCTCGTCGGCGCCGGGCTGGCCCTGCTGATCGCCCTGGCCGCCGTGGGGGGCGCCATCGACCGGGTGTTCACGAACGCTGCCGAGTCCAGCATGCGTGAGCGCCTCGAGGCGGTGGTCTACCTGATCCTGTCCACCGTCGAGGTCGACGAGAACGGCCAGCCCGTCATTCCGGAGTCACTCGCCGAACCGCGCCTCAACCGGCCCGGTTCGAGCCTGCACGGCGGCGCGATGACCCCTGAGGGCGAATGGCGTTCGCCTTCGCTGATGGGTGTCGAGCCGCAGCCCAATGCGCGGCTGATCGAGCGCGGTACCGAGCTGTTCCGTGGCCTGGAAGCCGACGGCAACTGGAACGTATTCGCCATCGGCCTGGGTTGGGAACTGCCCGGGGGGGAGATCATCGACCTGACCATCTGGGCAGCCGAGGACCCGAATCGCCTGCGAATGGAATTGGCGGGGTTCAGAGGCGACCTGTGGCGCTGGTTGGGGCTGGCAGCGGTATTGATCATCGCCGGCCAGGTCGTGCTGCTGCTGATGATCCTGCGACCGTTGCGGCGGGTGGCCGCCGAAGTGGCGGCGATCGAGTCGGGCCGCCGCGAAGGGATCGAGGGGCGCTATCCGCGCGAGTTGCGCCCGCTGACCGACAACCTCAATGCCCTGCTGGCGGCCGAGCGCGACAACGCCCGGCGCTATTCCGAGGCCCTGGCTGATCTGGCGCATGCACTCAAGACGCCGGTCGCCGTCCTGCGCGCCCGGCTCGAATCCAGCGAACCGTCCCGTCCGTCCGACCTGGCCCGCCAGATCGACGATATGGAGCAGATCATCCGTCGGCAGCTCGAGCGGGCGCAACGTTCCACACGCCGCGCCTTGCCGGCAGCGGTTCCCGTGCGCCCGATCCTCGAACGCATGGCCGACTCGCTCGAACGTTTGCACGTCGACAGCGATCTTCGGGCGGAAGTCATCGGCGATGCTGAACTGGTCGCCCACATGGACGAGCGCGACCTTTGGGAAGTCTGCGGCAATCTGATGGAAAACGCCGCCAAATACGGCAACGGACGCCTGCGTGCAGCGGTTCGCCCCGGTGAACCCGGCCAGCGGCGAAATGGCGTGATCATCGAGATCGAGGACAACGGCCCCGGGATCGCGCCCGAGGCGCTCGATCGACTGTTCGAGCGCGGCCAGCGCGGCGACGAACGGCGCGACGGCCAGGGCCTGGGCCTGTCGATCGTGCGCGAACTGGTCGAGGCGAGCGGGGGCCGACTCGAGGTCGACACCGGTGAATTCGGTGGCGCGCGTTTTCGGGTTATCCTTCCGCCACGATGACCGACCGTACCGCCATCGATCGGCTGATCGACATCATGGCGCGGCTGCGCGACCCCGAGCGTGGCTGCCCCTGGGATGTCGAGCAGACCTTTCGCACCATCGCGCCCTACACCGTCGAAGAAGCCCACGAGGTGGCCGACGCCATCGAGCGTGAGGATTTCGACGATCTGCGCGACGAGCTCGGCGACCTGCTCTTCCAGGTAGTGTTCCACGCTCGCATGGCCGAAGAGCAATCGCGGTTCGGCTTCGACGACGTCGCCGGGGCAATCGCCGACAAGCTGGTGCGCCGCCATCCGCACGTCTTCGGCGATGCTGCCTTCGACAATGTCGAGCAGCAGAGCGCCAACTGGGAAGCGATCAAGGCCGCCGAGCGCGCCGAGAAGGGGCAGGCTGACGAGAGCGTTCTCGACGGGGTCTCGCGCGGGCTGCCGGCCCTGCGCAGGGCGGTGAAGCTGCAAAAGCGTGCCGCCCGCGTCGGCTTCGACTGGCCCGATATCGATCCCGTTTTCGACAAGCTGCACGAAGAAGCCGAGGAACTGCGGGCCGCGCTCGCCAACGACGACGCCGACAATATCGAGGAGGAAATCGGCGACCTGCTGTTCGCGGTCACCAACCTGGCGCGCAAGCTCGATGTCGACCCGGGGGCGGCGCTGAGGCGTTGCAATTACAAGTTCGAACGGCGCTTTCGCACCATGGAAGAGATGGCACGCGATCGTGCGATCGATCTCGCCGATCTCGACCACGATGAACTCGAAGCTGTCTACGAGGCCGCCAAGGCCCGCCTGGGCGAGCGCGGCTGAGACACCCGGCTTGATCGAGCTTTTCCAACCGACGTGATAATCTGCCGCTGCGATACCAATTCCTGCCAGGGAGCCGGGCATGTCAATTCGCCATCTCGACCGGATGTTCGCGCCGCGTTCGGTCGCGGTCTTCGGCGCCTCGGAGCGGCCTGGCAGCGTCGGCCAGGCCGTGTTCGCCAACCTGATTGGCGGTGACTTCGAGGGCGAACTCTATCCGGTCAATCTCCACCACCGCGAAGTAGTCGGGCGCAAGGTCTACCGCAAGACGACGGACCTGCCCGAAGTACCCGACCTGGCCGTGATTTGCACGCCACCCGAGACGGTCCCCGGCATACTCGAAGACCTGGGTGCCTTCGGCACGCGCGCGGCGGTGGTGGTCACCGCCGGTTTCAAGGAAGCCAGCGCCGACAGCGGTCGCGATCTGGAAGCCGAGATGCTCGAACACGGAGGGCGCCACGGCTTGCGCATTCTCGGCCCCAACTGCGTCGGCCTGATGATCCCGGGTATCGGCCTCAACGCCAGTTTCGCACCGGGCCAGCCCGTACCCGGCCGCATCGGCTTCATCACCCAGTCCGGGGCGCTGGCCACCACGGTGCTCGACTGGGCCGCCGAGCGCGAGATCGGCTTTTCGTCATTCATCTCGCTGGGCAACTGCCTGGATGTCGACATCGGCGATGTCATCGACTACCTGGGGTCGGATGCGCGGACGCGCTCGATCCTGCTCTACATGGAAGCGCTCACCGACGGGCGCAAGTTCATGTCGGCGGCACGGGCGGCCTCGCGCAACAAGCCGCTGGTGGTGGTCAAGTCGGGTCGCGCACCCGAGAGCGCCCGGGCGGCCGCCTCGCACACCGGGGCGCTGGCTGGAAGCGACGAGGTCTATGCCGCGGCCATCCGCCGTGCCGGCGCGCTGCGTGTCTACGGCATCGAAGATCTGTTCCGTGCCGCCGAATTCCTGGGCCGCGTGCGACCGCACGAGGGCAATCGCCTGGCCATCCTCACCAACGGCGGCGGGCCGGGCATCCTTGCCACCGACGAACTCGTCCTCAACGGCGGAACCCTGGCCGAGCTGGACGACGCCACCGGGGCCCGGCTCGATGAGGTCTTGCCGCACAACTGGTCGCACGGCAATCCGATCGACATCATCGGCGACGCCTCGCCGGAGCGCTATCGCAAGGCGCTGGATATCCTGATTTCGGCCGATGAAGTGGATGCCATACTCATCGTGCACGCGCCGACCGCGATGGCGGGCAGTCGCACCATCGCCGCGGAGTTGGCCCCGGTGGCCTCCAAAGCCGGCAAACCCGTCTTTGGCTGTTGGCTGGGCGGAGCCTCGGCTCGCGAGGCCTACGAGGAATTCGCCGCCGCCGGCCTGCCCGGCTTCCTGTCGCCGGCCGACGCCGTGGCCGCCTTTTTGGCCCTGCAGGAGTACCGCGCCAATCAGACCGCGTTGATGGAAACGCCGTCGGAGATGCCCACTTCGGCGGTCATGGATCCTGACTCGGTTTCCGTCATTCTCGATCGTGCCCATCGAGAGCAACGCAACTGGCTGAGTGAGATCGAGGCCAAGTGCGTGCTTTCGGCCTACGGCATCCCCGTTGTTGAAACGCGCCGGGCCGAAACACCCGAAGAAGCCGCCCGCATGGCTGTCGAAATCGGCTTCCCGGTGGCGCTGAAGGTGATTTCCGCTGACATCACGCACAAGTCCGACGTCGGCGGCGTGGTGCTCGACCTCGAGTCCGAACAGGCCGTGCACGAGGCGGCCGAAGGCATCGCCCGACGCGTCGAACAGCTTGCCCATGCCCGGCTCGAGGGATTTTCGGTACAGCGCATGGTCCGGCGGCCCGAGAGCGTCGAGTTGATCGTCGGCGCCAGCACCGACCCGGTCTTCGGCCCAGTCATGGTGTTCGGCAGCGGCGGCACGGCCGTGGAGGTGGTCGGCGATACCGTCGTCGGTCTACCGCCGCTGAACATGAGCCTGGCCCGGCAGATGATCGATCGCACCCGGGTGGCGAAACTGCTGGCCGGCTACCGCAACCGCCCGGCGGCCCGCGCCGACCTGATCTGTGACGTGCTCGTGCGGGTGGCGCGCTTGATGACCGATCTCCGGATGGTCGAGTCGATCGACATCAACCCGCTGCTGGCCGACGACGAGGGTGTCGTGGCCCTGGATGCCCGTGTCGAACTGCGAAGTGTCGACGCCGGTCCGCGCAGACGCCCGGCCATCGCCCCGTATCCGACGCATCTGGTCGAGCGTGTCCCGTTCGGCGACGGCGAGATCACGCTACGGCCGATCCGCCCCGAGGATGAGCCGGCGCATCGCGATTTCTTCGACAGCCTGGAAGCCGAGGACGTCCGCTTCCGGTTCTTCGGCGTGATTCGCGCGCCGGAGCATACGGAACTCGCCCGTTTCACCCAGATCGACTACGAGCGCGAGATGGCCTTCATCGCCGTCGACGACGAGGGCCGCACCCTGGGCGTGGCGCGCATCGTTCTCGATTCACTGGGGCACCGGGCCGAGTTCGCTGTTGTCGTACGTTCGAATATCAAGGGTCGCGGCCTGGGCCGCATACTGCTCTCGCGCCTGATTCGTCACTGCCGCGAGACCGGTGTCGAAGAAGTAGTCGGCCAGGTGCTGCAGCAAAATACCCGCATGCTCGGCCTCGCGCGCGACCTGGGCTTTCGCGTCGAAGCCGCGGATGAGGACGGGATTCACGAGGTCATACTGGATTTGTCCCGAGAGGAACAGGAATGAACATGCATCGACCATCGATCACCGGCCTGCTGCTGTGGTGCTTGCTGCCGGCAGGGATGGCCGCGGCCGGGGAAAGCATCGTCGGCCAGGTCGAGAGCGTCCAGCTCCTCGACGCCTCACAGCTCGGCGGTGGCGATCATCTGGTACTGGTGCTCGAAGACGGAGAAGCGTTTCGCCTTCCCGGTAAGCGAAGCGTGGCCCTCGGATCCGGCGTGCGCGTTTCGGTGGCGTATCGTTCGCCCGGCGAGGCCGAGGCAATGCCGGAGGCCTGTAGCGTGCGTGTGCTGGCTGTGCCGCTTGAGCGCGACGGCGAGGTGACCATGCAGGAGGCGGAGCGGCCCTTCGAGGTTTATCGCAACGAATCGGCGGGCCCGGACTGTTGAGCGGCGGCGAAAGCGGGGGTATCATACGCGGCTCGCTTTTCGGGCCGTTAGCTCAATGGTAGAGCAGTAGGCTTTTAACCTATTGGTTGAAGGTTCGAGTCCTTCACGGCCCACCATTTCCCTGCCGCCCATGGCGCAATCGCGCATCCCGCAGACCTCGCAGACCGGACCGCACCGGCGGCTCGAGGAAACGGTGCTGCGGCATTTGCGCCATGCCTGGCAATCGCCTGTCCACGACTACAGTCGCCGCGCATTCGGCGAACTGAACCGATCGCTCGACTCCGCTTGGCCCGTGGTACTGGATTCGGGCTGCGGGACCGGCGTCTCCACGGTCGCGCTGGCGCAAAAATATCCCGAATGCCTGGTCGTCGGCATCGACAAGAGTGCGGCCCGGCTCGGCAAGTCTCCCGAGCTGCCGGCCAATGCCCGCCTGGTCCGGGCCGACCTGGCCGATCTGTGGCGGTTGATGAGCGAGGCCGGCTGCAAACCGGCGCATCACTACCTGCTTTATCCCAACCCCTGGCCCAAGCCGGCGCATCTCAAGCGCCGTTGGCACGGCCACCCGGCCTTCCCCAGCCTGCTCGCACTGGGCGGGCGGCTGGAGCTACGCAGTAATTTCGAGCTGTACGTCGACGAATTCGCACGGGCGCTGGCGCTGGCCGGAGTCGTCGACGTGAAAGTGGTATCTTTCCGGGTTGACGACCCAATCAGCCCGTTCGAGCGCAAGTACCTGCTCAGCGGGCACCGATTGTTCCAACTCACCGCAACTCTGGAGTGACACCATGAAAGCACTGCGCGCAAGCGGTCTCGTAATTTCGGCCCTGATGCTGGCCGCCCCGGTCCTGGCCGACGAAAAGTTGAAGGACATCATCGAAAGCGACGTCCGGCCGGCTGAAGAAGCCGAGCGGGACCAGTACCGGAATCCCTACGAGACCCTGACCTTTTTCGGCATCGAGCCGGACATGACCGTGATCGAGATTTCGCCGGCTGGCGGGTGGTATACGGAGATTCTCGGTCCCTATCTGGCCGAGGAGGGCAAGCTCGTGGCCGCGCACTGGAACATGGAGCAGGAAGAGTTGCCGGGCTACTACGAGCCGGGCATGGCGACCTACAAGGAACGCATAGCCGCCGAGCGTTTCGGCGAGGTGGAGATCATCGCGTTCGATCCGCCGGAGATGGTAGACCTGGGCGAGCCCGGCTCGGCCGACATGGTGCTGACTTTCCGCAACGTGCACAGCTATGCCGGTGACGGCACTTTCCGTGACGTGGCCGAAGCAGCATACGATGTGCTCAAGCCCGGCGGGGTATTCGGCGTGGTTGGCCATCGCCTGCCCGAAGACGGTGAGCAGGATCCGGGCACCGGCTATCTCAAGCAGAGCTGGGTGGTGGGCGTCGTCGAATCCTCCGGCTTCGTGCTGGAAGAAGCCTCGGAGATCAACGCCAATCCGGACGACACGGCCGACCACCCCAACGGCGTCTGGACCCTGCCGCCGAGCCTGCGCGTTCCCGAGGGCGAGGACGAGGAGCAATACCGCCAGATCGGCGAAAGCGACCGCTTCACCCTCAAGTTCGTAAAGCGTTAAGACGCTCGCTCCGCGAGCGTCTTAACGTCCCGGCCGCAGCGAAGCGAAGAGCCGGGACCTCCCTGAAGCGGCACGGAGGGTTGTCGCAGCAAGCGTCTTAACGTCCCGGCCGCAGCGAAGCGAAGAGCCGGGACCTCCGTCACCTGGCGATACGATAAGTCGGAGTCACCGGACGGGGCGCAGCCCCGATCCGGGACCTCCCTGAGGCAGCGAATGGTTGTTCGGAGGCACCTGCCGGAGCACAGCCTGATCCGGAATTCAGTGTTCGGGGTGAGTCAACCGTGCGAGATTACGGCTCTTCGGCCGGCATGACTGGTAGCGGCTCAAGCCCGGAATCACGGAAAGGGGCGTGCTAGTCTTTGACCCGTTGTGGGCTTCAATCGGAGTCGAGCGCCATGAATGTTCTTCCCGTCCTGACCGTGGATGAAGCGGCCGCGCTGCTTCGCGTTTCAACCGCCGATATCGAAGCCGAAATTGCCGCCGGCCGGTTGGCAGATGTAGGCATCGGGCGCCGCCGGCGCATTCTCAGGCGCGACCTCGATCGTTTTATCCGCCGCCAGGGCAGTCGGGGTCTGCACGGCAGGCTTCGCTGGCCGGCACTTGCCGTAACATTCCTGTTTGCCGGGGGACTGGCCTGGGCCGTGTCGGATTTCCCTTTCCCGCAGTGGGCCCATGTCGAGATCGAGCCGCAGGCGGCACTGTTCGTCGATGAACAGGCTGACGGCGGCGCCGACCCGGAACAGTTCATGCCGGTCAATGCACCGCTGGATTATCGTCGATACAACGACGCTCCCAATCCCGGTGATACCGGTTACACCCACACGTTGATGAGCTTGCAACAGCACAACGACGTGCCGGCCGGGGCCAAATCCTATCCGCTGGCCTTCTTCGTCAACCTCGATACCAATCATGATCGCGGCGATGGCGTCGCCAGCATCGTCAATCTGCGCAAGCGCGGCTCGGGCTGGTCCGCCGCTTATCATGCCGACGTATTCGCCTACGGCTCGGGCGCCGCCATTGGCAACAGCATCGAGACTTACGACATCGGAGAAGATCGTTCCTACCTGATCGGGCTGAATGTCCAGAACAAGGCCCATGTGGGCAATGCCGGGCTGCAGGTACAAACCGGACCCCTTCCCGAGGAACATGACTGGTGGGAACCGGGCATGGACGGCAGCTGGATGGCCGGTCTGCGTCTGGCCGGGCAGCCGGGGGCCGGCTACTACGACACCGGCATCGAGTTCGATCGACACACGCACGGTCGAAGGGGTCTCTGGATGCGAGGCCAGTTCGATGTCGGCCTCGATCTTGGTACCAATTCCATTCGCATGGCCGGCGGGACGCCGCTGGAACTGGACGGCGGGGCAGGAGTCGCACTGCGGCACAATCCCGACTTGAACCGGATCGAGTTCCTGCAGGACGGCAACGTCATCGCCTGGCTGGATGCGGCTGCACGCGGTGTCAACCTGGCCGATTGAACCCGCCATGCGGACTCGACCGAAATGCTGAGGGCAGGCGTCCACCCCTCACATTCCGGTGACTCATTGGTTCGTATGCTGTTCAACCGATGAAAGTCACCAGAGAAGAGAGACGCCCATGCCGGAACTGATCGAACTGGTCTACGCCAGCCGTTCCAATGTCGCCCGCAACAAGGGGGCACTGGGCGTCGAGCCGGAAGTCGGTCGCATCCTCATCCAGTCGCGCCGCAACAACGAACCCAGGAATATCGGTGGCGTACTGTGCTTCGGCAACGACATCTTCTTCCAGTGCCTGGAAGGTGAGCGCGAACACGTCGAGAAGCTCTACAACAAGCTCAATGACGACCCGCGCCACCGCGACATCACATTGCTTCGCAAGCGGCCGATCGAAAGGCGGCGCTTCAAACTCTGGGCGATGAAATACCTCACACTCGACCGCACCTTGCGCAAGAAGCTCGAGCACCGCGGCCACAAACGCTTCGATCCATTCCACTTCGACGAGGAGACGATCGACGAGGTGCTCGATGTGCTCAGGGAGTCCACCGAGGCGTCAATGCCGCAAGGCGAATGGTCAGAGCCGAAGGTGAGCACCGACACCACGCCGGTGAAGGTCTACCTGACCGCCGCCGGGAGCGTGCTGGTGACGTTCGCCATTATCGCCTGGGTTCTCCTCTAGGAGAGCATTCCGGCCCCAGCCATCCATAGGGAGCGCCGGCCACCGGTACTTCCGGTATTTCGTCGGTAATCGCTGTGGCAAGGTTGCCCGTCTTGGGCGACAATTCCCGGCCATGAGCGAAATCAAACCCGTTTCCGGCGACTTCGAACAGCAACCCCTGCGCACCTACGCCGAGCGCGCCTATCTCGACTACGCCATGTACGTCGTGCTCGACCGCGCCCTGCCCAACGTGTGCGACGGTCTCAAGCCCGTGCAGCGGCGCATCGTCTACGCCATGAGCGAGCTGGGGCTGTCGGCGGCGTCCAAGCACAAGAAATCCGCCCGCACGGTGGGTGACGTGATCGGCAAATTCCATCCGCACGGCGATTCCGCCTGCTACGAGGCCATGGTGCTGATGGCCCAGCCGTTCTCGTATCGCTACCCGCTGGTCGACGGGCAGGGCAACTTCGGCTCGCCCGATGACCCCAAGTCCTTCGCGGCCATGCGCTACACTGAGTCGCGCCTGGCGCCGTATGCCAAGGCCCTGCTGGCCGAGCTGGGGCAGGGCACTGTGGAGTGGGTGCCCAACTTCGACGGCACGCTGAAAGAGCCCAAGCTTCTGCCTGCCCGTCTACCCAACGTGCTGCTCAATGGCGGGCAGGGTATCGCCGTGGGCATGGCCACCGACATCCCGCCGCACAACCTGCGCGAGGTGGTCTCGGCCTGCGTGCGCCTGCTCGAGGCGCCCAAGAAGACCAGCGTGGCCGAGCTGTGCGAACACATCCCCGCCCCGGACTTTCCCGGCGGGCCGGAAATCGTCAGCTCCCGGGAGGAACTGCTCAACCTCTACGAGACCGGCTCGGGCGGTATCCGACAGCGCGCCAAGTGGGAACGGGAAGGCGAGGAGATCATCATCACGGCGCTGCCGCACCAGGTCTCGCCGGCCAAGGTGCTCGAGCAGATCGCCTCGCAGATGCAGGCCAAGAAGTTGCCCTGGGTGACCGACTTGCGCGACGAGTCCGACCACGAGCATCCCACCCGCCTGGTCATCGTGCCCCGCAGCAACCGGGTCGATCTCGAACAGCTCATGGGCCACCTGTTCGCGACCACCGACCTGGAAAAGAGTGCGCGCATGAATCTCAACGTCATCGGCCTCAACGGCCGGCCCGGCGTGCGCAATCTCAAGGAACTGTTGATCGAGTGGCTGGAGTTCCGGCGCCAGACCGTCACCCGGCGTCTGGAATATCGGCTCGATCAGGTCGTCGATCGCCTGCATATTCTCGATGGTCTGCTGATCGCCTATCTCAATATCGACGAGGTGATCCACATCATCCGCACCGAAGATGAGCCCAAGCCCGTCCTGATGGAGCGCTTCGGCCTGACCGGTACCCAGGCCGAGGCCATCCTCGAGCTCAAGCTACGCAATCTCGCGAAGCTCGAGGAAATGAAGATCCAGGGCGAAAAGGACAAGCTCGAAGACGAGCGCAAGCAGATCGAGGCCATCCTGGCTTCGCCGAAGAAGCTCACCCGCCTGATTCGTGACGAACTGCTCGAAGACGCCGAAGCCTACGGCGATGAGCGCCGCTCGCAGATCGTCGAACGTGCCGCCGCCCAGGCCCTGAAGGAAACCGACCTGGTGCCGTCCGAGCCGGTCACCGTGGTGCTCAGCGACAATGGCTGGGTGCGCGCGGCCAAGGGCCACGACATCAAGCCCGAGGAACTCAATTACCGTGCCGGCGACGAATTCCTGGCCGCCGCGCGCGGCCGCAGCACGCAGACGGCCTGCTTTCTGGATTCCACCGGACGCAGCTATTCGTTGATTGCCCATGAACTGCCTTCGGCTCGTAGCCTGGGCGAGCCGCTCACCGGCCGCTTCAGTCCCAAGGCCGACGCGGCTTTCCGCAGCCTGGCCATCGGCGCGCCCGAAGATCGGGTGTTGCTGGCCAGTGATGCCGGCTACGGCTTCGTCACGCAGCTGGAGCACCTGCACACACGCCAGAAGGCCGGCAAGCAAATGCTCACCGTGCCGGCGGGCTCGGACGTGCTGCCGATCTCACCGGTGACCGAGGACGAGGAAGCCGTCATCGTCTGCGCCACCACCGAGGGCTACCTGCTCGCCTACTACCTGTCCGAAGTCCCCGAGCTGTCCAAGGGCAAGGGCAACAAGCTCATCAATATCCCGCCCAAGGCAAAGAAGGCCGGCGAGAAAATGGCCGGTGCCATCGTCATCGCCGCCGGCGAGGATTGCCTGGTCTGGGCCGGGCAGCGCTACCTGCGTCTGAGCTGGGCGGATACCGAAAACTACTGGGGTGAGCGCGCCCAGCGCGGCCGGAAATTGCCGCGAGGTTTCCAGAAGGTGACGAAATTGACCTTGGCGGATTAGCGTTCAGGAGAAATCCTTCTCCTCCTCGCCCTCAGGCGGAGCGGCAAGCTCCTGCCGGAAATCACGCAGCCATTGCTTGATGGCGGCAGCCTGATCCGGTCCCATCCGGATCAGCAGCTTGCGGCCCCATGACTCTTCCTGCAGCGCTTCGTCTGCAAAATGCAGTCGCCCCTCGTAGGGCACGACCTCGAACGGCAGTTCGACTTCCGGCGTGGCCAGCAGGTGATCGACGACGTCAATGAGACGGTCATTGAAATACGGCTCTGTCTCGCCGAGCTCTTGCCAGGCTTCCTGAAACAACGGGTAGTAGCGTCGGTAGAGCATCGCGGCTTCGTCTGCCGGTATGGACTCGATCGAGGCGACCAGGCTTTCGTAGCGGGCGGTGTTGGCTTCGGTCCAGAGTAGCTTCTCACCATCACCACTCTCCTCGGTGAGCGGCTCGGTATCCAGCGTTCGTACCGGCAACGATTTCAGCGCCGGTGCTTCGCCTTCGAGGCTGTTGATCACCGAAACCGCGCGCGGGATGACGAACTCGGGCTTGATCCACTGCTGGACGAAGTCGTTGCCGAGCAGGCTTGCCAACGCTTCGAGTGCGGCGGTGTCGCTGTCGGCCAGGTCCGGTAGTGGCTCCGGCTCAGGTTGGGCTTCCGGCGACGTATCGGATGCTTCCGGGCTGTCGTCTCCCATGGTTTCGTCGGGCGTCGGGATCGGCTCGGGTTCGGGCAAGGGATGGCGTGGTTCGGGCTGCTCGGGCTCGGCCGGGATGTCCAGGTCGGCCTCCGGCACCAGTTCCGCCTGCCGTTGTTGCTCCATCCACCACAGGCCCGCTACCAGGGCCAGGACGACGAGAACGCTGATGATCCACCGCATTGGCGTTTTCCGATTGGAATATATGAGTTGTGACCACCCTTTCGCGCAGTGGTTCTTACGATTGGCGGGGGGGTCCGAATTCAGCTATCGGAACGGACCTGTTAATCTGCGGAAAGGTACTACAAACCAGGATAGTCAAATGGAATTTTCAATGGGAACGTTGGTGGGTCAGCTGATTGGCCTGGCACTGCTGATTACCCTGGCAGTGTTGGCCGTCAGGTTCCTCCTGTCGGCTACACGATTGATGAACCGGAAGGCGGACGCGCTCGAGCGGGAGGCTCGCCCGGATCGGGGTAATGGCAGTCGCTAGATTTTCGGATCCAAGGCCAGAAGCAGTGTGTCGGCCTCGACAATGTCTTCGGCGGTGACGGCAATCTCGCTGACTTCGCCGTCCATAGGCGCCTTGATCGCCAGTTCCATCTTCATTGCTTCCATGATCAGCAGGGTTTCGCCTTCGCTGACCGACTGACCGGCCTTGGCGCGGATTTCGAGGATCTTGCCGGGCATGGGGGCGAGCAGGCGGCCGTCGCCGGCGCTGCTGTCAACGGCGGCTTCGAAGCGGGCATGGCGGTTGACGGGCCAGCGGCGGTTGTCGAGACAGACTTCCAGGCGGTGTTCGCCGGCGGCGTGGATCTGAAGGCGACGGCCCTGGCCGTCCAGCGTCAGACTGAATTCGGTGTCGGACAACTGTTTGATGCGGACCGGGTGGGTCTCGTCATCGATCTGCAGGCGGTAATCTCCGCCGAAACCGATCGCCTCGACAGTGACGCGTTTGTCGGCGCATTCGATGTCGAGCGATCGCGTGGCTGGCTCGCCCAGGCGCCAGCTGTCGCAGGTGTCCCAGGGAGTATCGCCGGTCGCCTTCGATTCCTGCATCAGCAGCCAGCGGCCGGCGGCCGCGGCCAGTACGTCGAGTGGCGGTTCGCCGGCTTCGAGAATCGTCGACAGTTCGCGGTCGAGCAGGCCGGTGTCGATGGCCGCTTCCGTGAACACCTGCGACCCGGCCAGGGCCTGCAGGAAGCCCAGGTTGGTGGTCGGGCCGGCAACGAAGCTCGCTGCCAGGGCCTGGTTGAGCCGGGCCAGGCAGGCCTCGCGCGTGCTGTCGTGGACGATCAGTTTGGCGATCATCGGGTCGTAGTGCATGCTGACCTCGTCGCCTTCGTCCACGCCCGAATCGATGCGCACCCAGTCGGTCTCGGGCAGCGCCAGCGCATCAATGCGGCCGGTCGAGGGAACGAATCCGTGGTCCGGGTCCTCGGCGTAGATACGCGCTTCCATGGCGTGGCCGGTCGCGCGGATGTCATTCTGCCTCAAAGGCAACTGCTCGCCGGCGGCAACGCGGAGCTGCCACTCGACCAGGTCCAGGCCGGTGATGCATTCGGTCACCGGGTGCTCGACCTGCAGACGGGTATTCATTTCCAGGAAGAAGAATTCGTCGCCGTCGACCAGGAATTCGACCGTGCCGGCGCCGACGTAGTCGACCGCTGCGGCCGCACGTACGGCCGCGGCCAGCAGGCGCTGGCGAACCTCGTCATCGAGTTTGGCGGCCGGGGCTTCCTCGATGATCTTCTGGTGGCGGCGCTGGCTGGAGCAGTCGCGTTCGAACAGGTGCACGGTATGGCCGTGGGTGTCGGCAAAGACCTGGGCCTCGATATGGCGGGGCGTGGGCAGGTAGCGCTCGATGATCATGCGCTCGTCGCCGAAAGCGCCGGCGGCTTCGCGCCGGGCAGCTTTCAATGCCTCTTCGAAATCCGTTTTCGAATGCACCACGCGCATGCCCTTGCCGCCGCCGCCGGCTGCGGCTTTCAGCATCAGCGGGAAGCCGACGCGCTCGGCCTCTTTCATCAACTTATTGTCGTCCTGGTCGTCACCGTGGTAGCCGGGGATGAGCGGCACGTCGGCGGCTTCCATCTTCGCCTTGGCCGCGGCCTTGGAGCCCATCAGGTCCATGGTCTCCGGGGTGGGTCCAATCAAAGTCACGCCGGCATCGCGGAGCTTTCGCGCAAAGTCGACGTTTTCGGCCAGGAAGCCGTAGCCGGGATGAATGGCCTGCGCGCCCGTGGCCTTCGCCGCCTGGATGATGCGATCGACATCGAGGTAGGACTCGCGCGCGGCCGCGGCACCGATATGCACGGCCCGGTCGGCCAGGCGCACGTGCCGCGCGTTCGCGTCGGCGTCGGAGTAGACGGCCACGGTCTCCACGCCCAGGTGGCGGCAGGTGGCGATGATGCGGCAGGCGATCTCGCCGCGATTGGCAATCAGAACTGTTTTGAACATAGTCCCCCAATAATAAAATTGTCCACAGATGAACACAGATGAACACAGATAAAGAAAGAGTCCGGGTGCGGGCGCTCGATGGAAGAATCGGGATCTACCCAATCCACCTCGTTTGGCTCGCCTGTTGTTTTTAATCTGTGTTTATCTGTGGACATAAAGATTTTTCAGGAATCGCCTGCAATCCAGGACGGCTTACGCTTTTCGAGGAAGGCGTTGAGGCCTTCCTGGCCTTCTCGGGAGACGCGCAGGGCGGCGATCAGTTCGGAGGTGCGGCGGTCGGTTTCGGCTTCATCGTGACGGCCGCTGGCGATGGTGTGGATCAATTCCTTGCAGTGCGCCTGCGCGTGCGGGCCGCCGGCGAGCAGCAGGTCGACCAGGTCGGCCACGTGGCCGTCGAGCTGGCCGGTGGGTACGGTATCGCTGACCAGGCCGATATGCACGGCGCGTTCGGCGTCGACGCGCTCACCGGTGAGCATGTAGTGACGGGCATTGTTGACGCCGATGCGCGGGATGACGAACGGCGCGATGGTCGCCGGCGCCAGGCCCAGGCGCACTTCCGTCAGGCCGAACTTTGCGGTCTCGAGCGCCACGGCCAGGTCGCAGCAGGCGATCAGGCCCACGCCGCCGCCGAAGGCGTGACCGTTGACGCGTGCAACGGTCGGGCAGGCCAGCTGGTCCAGTTTGCGCAGCATGGCCGCCAGACGCTTGGCATCGTCGCGGTTCTCGGCTTCCGAGCCTTCGGCCATCGAGCGCATCCAGTTGAGATCCGCCCCGGCAGAGAAGCTGTGGCCCTCGCCGGTGAGGATCATGGCCCGTGCATTCTCCTTGGCGACCTTGTCGAAAGTCTCCGACAGCTCGGCCACCAGCTCGGCGTTGAAGGCGTTGTGCACCTCGGGCCGGTTGAGCGTCACCGTGGCCACGCCGCGGTCGTCGATTTTGAGTTTAAGCAGGTCAGTCATGGTCTGATCTCGTACGTTTTTGGCTACTCACCCAGTGGTGGGCCTAGTCGTCGGTGTAAAGTGTGAAGTGTTAAGTTTCGGCAGTCACGTTGAAGTTGTGCACCAAGGGCTAAGCTCGCCGCATAACACCTAACACCTAACACCTAACACCTAACACCTGCACACTTCACACTTAACACTTAACACTTAACACTTTTTCCGCTACATCCGGAATACGCCGAAGCGCCCCCGTTCGATCGGGGCGTTGGCGGAAGCCGCGATGGCCAGGCCAAGCACGCGCCGTGTATCGACGGGATCGATGATGCCGTCGTCCCAAAGGCGTGCGCTGGCGTAGTAGGGATGCCCCTGGTGTTCGTACTGGTCACGGATCGGCGCCTTGAACTTCTCTTCCTCGTCGTCCGACCACTCCTCGCCGCGTGCTTCCAGCGCGTCGCGCTTGATTGTGGCGAGCACGCTGGCGGCCTGGTCGCCGCCCATCACGGAGATGCGGGCATTGGGCCACATCCACAGGAAGCGCGGCTGGTAGGCGCGGCCGCACATGGCGTAGTTGCCGGCACCGAAGGAGCCGCCGATGACCACCGTGAACTTGGGTACATGCGAGCAGGCCACGGCGGTGACCATCTTGGCGCCGTCGCGGGCGATACCCGATTGCTCGTATTTCTTGCCGACCATGAAGCCGGTGATGTTCTGCAGGAATACCAGCGGGATGTTGCGCTGGTTACACAGTTCGATGAAATGCGCGCCTTTCAGGGCCGACTCGGAAAACAGGATGCCGTTGTTGGCGACGATGCCCACCTTGTAACCGTGAATCGACGCGAAGCCGCAGACCAGGGTGGTGCCGTAGCGGGCCTTGAACTCCGTGAACTCCGAGCCGTCGACGATGCGGGCAATGATCTCGCGCACCTCGAAGGGGTAGCGGGTGTCGTCGGGCAGGATGCCGTAGATGTCCTTGACGGTCCAGGCCGGCTCGCTCGGTTCTTCACTCGGACCGAAGGCCGGCTCGGGACGATTGAGGTTGCCGACCAGCTCACGTGCGATGGCCACCGCATGGGTGTCGTTTTCGGCGAAATGGTCGGCCACGCCGGACAGGCGGGTGTGCACGTCCGCGCCGCCCAGCGTTTCGGCATCGACTTCCTCGCCGGTGGCGGCCTTGACCAGCGGTGGGCCACCGAGAAAGATCGTGCCCTGTTCCTTGACGATGATCGCCTCGTCACACATTGCCGGCACATAGGCCCCGCCGGCGGTGCACGAGCCCATCACGACCGCGATCTGCGGGATGTTCTTCGCCGACAGTCGCGCCTGGTTGTAGAAGATGCGGCCGAAATGGTCGCGGTCGGGGAAGACCTCGTCCTGCAACGGCAGGAAGGCGCCGCCGGAATCGACCAGGTAGATGCAGGGCAGGTTGTTCTCCAGCGCGATTTCCTGGGCGCGCAGGTGTTTCTTGACCGTGATGGGGTAGTAGGTACCGCCCTTCACCGTGGCGTCGTTGGCCACGACCATGCACTCGACGCCATTGACGCGCCCCACGCCGGTGATGATGCCCGCGCCGGGCGCGGCATCCTCGTACAGCCCAAAGGCCGCCAGCGGCGCGACCTCCAGGAACGGGCTGCCGGGGTCGAGCAGGGTGCGCACGCGCTCGCGTGGAAGCAGCTTGCCACGACCCTCGTGCTTTTCGCGTGACTTCTCCGGCCCGCCCAGCGCGGTTCGCTCGAGTTTCTCGCGCAGGTCGGCGGCCAGTTGCCGGTGATGCTCGTCGCGGGCGACGAAATCGGCGTCCTTGCGGTTGACGTGGCTGTCCAGGCGGGGCATGGGCGCTCCAGTCGGTCAAAGCGTTTCATTGTAGCGGGTTGGCCGGGTGGTTGGCTCATTGCATGAAGACCAACGAGGCCTATCCGGGCTTCGAGCCCTGACTCGTTAGCCGTAAAAACCGATTGACGCTCGGTTTTTGCCTGCGTAGACTTCGTGCCCCGGTTCGCGCGAGATCCAGAAAAAGTGTCAAGCGATAACGCCAGCGACATCCGTTCGCCCATGCCTTTGCTCGGTAACCTTGAAGTCGCCGTGATGGAACGGCTCTGGACCGAGTCCGAGTGGACGGCCAAGGCGCTTCACGATTGCATGGGCGTGGAGCGGGGTATTTCTCTCAACACGGTCCAGTCGACCCTCGAGCGCCTGCACCGCAAGCAGCTGGTGAAACGCCGCAAGCAAGGCCATGCGTTTCGATATTCGCCGAAGGTTTGCCGGGACGAACTGGTTGCCGCCTACATGCGGGACATGTTGGGCCGGTTGGGCGGCGACCCGGCGGCCTCCATTGCTGCCTTCGTGGAGTCGGCCGAGGGCATGGACGAAGCCACCATCGAGCGGCTGGAGGCCGTCCTGAATCGCCGGCGCCAAGAGGAATCGCGGTGATCGAGTTGCTCACGATGTTTCTGGTTCTGGGCGTGCTGGCCTGGGCGGTCGGCATCGTGCTGTCGAGCATGCTGTCGAGATGGTCTTGCGAGCCAGAGTCGCCTGATCGCCGGATTCGGCGGACTACGCTGGTGGCGCTTTTGCCCTGGCTGCTTCCGGTGACCTGGATCGCATCGCTCGGCGCGGTGGCTGCCGGCAAGCGCGCGGGCTGGTTGGACGATCACTGCCGGGCCCACGGCGATGGGCATCCCCATCTCTGTTTCGAACACTTTCCGGCCTTTCAGGTCGACCCGCTGGCAGCTGCGGCGCTGCTATTGGTGCTGGCAGTCTTGGCGGTTACCGCCGTTCGCCACTTGATGGCTGCGTTGGGTCGGCGCAGGCGTCTCAACGGGCTGTTGCGCCTGCTGCCCACCGGCGGCTTGATGCGTCGCATCGAAGACAGACGTTCGATGGCGTTGGTGGCAAGGCCGCTTCGGCCCGTGCTCCTGATTTCGCGCGGGCTGCTCGAGGGGCTCGATCGACGTGAGCGGCGCGTGGTCGTCGCCCATGAAGCCGCCCATTTGCGTCAGGGCGATCTCGTCAAGTCGTCGCTGTTCGAATGGCTGCTGACGGTTCACTGGCCGGCCATGGCCAAGCGCCTGCGGGCCAATTGGCGCCAGGCAATCGAAGAACGCGCCGACGATCGGGTTGCGCTTCGCTTCGGCCGCTCCATCACGGCGCAGGTCTTGCTCAAGGTGGTCCGGCAGCAGCACTTTCCCGCCACCGCCGGTCTTTCGGCCGGGGGTGCGAACGTCGCATTTCGCGTCGAGCGGCTGCTTGACGATGGCGGGCGGGCTTCTGCCGCCGCTGACTGGGCTGCCGTTGCCCTGGGCGTCATGGCCCTGGCCTCGGCCTGGCCGCTGGCAGGCGCGCATCACGCCATGGAGACCTTTCTGGGTGCCATCCTGGGAGCCTGACATGTCGAAATTTCTCGCCCTCATCGGGTTGCTGGCTGTCTCCTTGCATGCCTACGCCCAGCCGTATCTTTCCGAAGCCGAAGCGGTTCGGATCGGGCTCGAAAGATCGGATTTTGCGGGTTGGCTGGAAGCGGGAAGAGCTCAGGCCGATGGCCTCGCCCGCACGGCCGGCCAGTGGGACAACCCGGAGATCGAGTACAGCTATGAAGAAGCCGACCTCGCCGGCGGTGCCGTCGAAGACCACTTTTACTGGCTTCGACAGCGGTTCAATCTCGCCGGCGTCCATGGACTCGAGCGGCGCTCGGCACGTTTCCGAAGCGCCGCCAGCGGCGCGCGCATCGACCTGGACCGCAACGAGCAGGCGGCGCTGATCCGTCGGCACTTCTACGACGCCCTGGCGGCGTCTAGTCAGGCCGAGGCGGTAGATCGCTGGCACGACCGCCTGGCGCAGCTGGTCGCCGACGTCGATGAGCGTGCGCGGGCAGGGGACGCCTCCCGATTCGACGCGTTGCGATTGCGCCACGAACTCGCCGCGCTCAAAGGTGACCGACTGGAGACGCAGGCCCGGGCGGCTTCCGCGCGCGACCGCTTGTTCGGTCTGATCGAGCATGAGCCGGTCGAACTGGCCGGAGAACTGCTCCCGCCGATGTCGAAGGTCGCGGAGCCGCGCCACCTGGTGGCCGACCATCCCGAGTTGCGGGCCCTAAACGCGGAAATCCGGGCTGCCGAACTTTCTGCTCGGGCGGCCGAGCGCGGCCGCTGGCCGGAAATGACGCTGGGCGTGGGCCGGCGCGAACTCGACGAGCCCGGAATTTCGGCCAGCGGCAATCTCTTCATGGTGGGCCTGGAAGTGCCCCTGTTCGACCGCGGGGCCGGGCGGGCCCAGGCCGAAAGCGCCCAGGCGCGTCGGCTCGCCGCCGAACGCGAATTGATGATTTCACGACTGACGTCCGAGATCAGAAGCGCCGCCCGCGAACTCGAGGCGCGTCGCAGCGCCGCACTGGCGTTGAGCGAGATCCAGGACGCCGAGTCCCTGGCCGAAATCGCCGAGAGCGCCTACCGGGCGGGCGAGATCGGGGTGCTTGAACTGATCGACGCCCACCGAACGGAATTGGCCGCGAGCCGCGAGCGAATTCGCCGCGCGCTGGCGGCAAGACAATCCCATATCGAATTGCAACTGATGAGAGGTGAACCATGAACAAGTCCCTGCTGACCATTCTGGCGGGCCTGCTGGCCCTGGCGCTGACCGCCTGTGGCGCCGGCGACGGTGATCACGGTCATGCCCATGACGACGGCGAAGCGCACGAGCATGCCGATGCAGATTCGCACGAGGGCGATCACGCCCATGACGGCGAGTCGGGCGACGATCACGGCCATCCGCACGACGAAGGCGCGACGACCGAAACCGAAGCCTATTACGGCGACGAGGCGGCCGACTCCGCCGGCCATTCCGGCGAGATGATGCACGACGAGAACCACGACGAAGCTCACGCCGAGGGCGAAGCACACGATCACGACGACGGGCACGAGCACGAAGAAGGCGAGCACGCGCACGAAGACGACTCGCATGATCACGACGGCGGGGAGGCGCATGACCATTGATCGAAGCGGGGCCGGCCCGGTCGCAGCCGCGCTGGCCCTGTTGATCCTGCTTGGATCCGGCTGCAGCGTCGGTGACGAGGCCGGTCACGACCATGGCGCGGCCGGAGCCGGCGAAGACGAACACGATAATGCGCCCGCCGGCGAATCGGTGGTCGTCACCGACCACAGCGCACAGACGGAGTTGTTCGTCGAGTTTCCACCCCTGGTGGCCGGTGAGACCTCGAGGTTTGCCGCCCACATCACGCGCCTGAGCGATTTCCAGCCCATGCGTGCCGGGCGTCTGGATGTAGTTCTGGAGCAGGACGGCCGCACCGTGGCGCGTTTTCGCGTCAATGAGCCGGCACGTGCCGGGTTGTTTACCCCGGCGGTCACCCCGCGCGAGGCGGGTGAGTTTCGTCTGCTGGTGCGCGTGCAGGGAGAAGGTCTTGAAGTCGAGCACGATCTCGGTAGCTTCCGCGTCTACGACTCGCCGCAGGCCGCCCGCGTCACCGCCCCGGCGCCGGAAGGCGACATCAACTATCTCAAGGAACAGCAGTGGACGGACGTGTTCGCCACCGAACCGGTGGTCGAACGTCCCCTCAGGCCCTCGGTGCTGGGTTTTGCCACGGTGACTGCCCCGGCCGACGCCGGAGCCGAACTCCGGGCGCCGGCCGACGGCCATATCGCGCACCGGGCGCTGTCTCGCGCCGGCGACCGCGTCGCCGCGGGCGAGGTGCTGGGTTTCGTCGTGCCGCGCCTGGGCGCGGAAACCGATTTCGGCCGCCTGCGCGTCGATCTGGAGCAGGCCCGTTCAACCCTGGCCCTGGCCCGGCGCGACGTCGAGCGGCTTGCGCCCCTGTTTGAGCAGGGCGCGGTGCCCGAGCGCCGCCTGATCGAGGCGCGCGAGCGCGTCGAAGTCGCCCAGGCCGAGTTCGAGGCCGCCCGCGCGCGGCTGCAGCAATACGAGCAGGGCGACGGCGTTGCCGGTATCGCCCTGCGATCGCCGGTCGCCGGCGAGGTGGTCGAGGTGACCGCCCGGCCGGGTGCTTTCGTGCGCGCCGGCGATCGCGTCTTCCGCGTGGCCTCACCCGAGCGTCGTTGGCTCGAAGTCCGGCTGCCCGAGCGCTTTGCCGGTGACATCGGTCGCGCCTCCGGCGCCTGGCTGGAAGGAAACGACGGTTCGGTCGTCGTCCTCGATCAGGCAACGGGCGCGCGGGTGGTGCAGACCGAGGCAGCCGTCCACCCGGTGACTCGAACGGTCGGTGTGACCCTGGACTACCCGGTCGAGTCCGGCCCGCGGCTGATCGGGGCGCGCCTACCCGCCCACGTTTTCGTGGCCGAGTCGCAGTCGCGACTGGCCCTGCCGCGATCGGCCGTTGTCGAGGACGGTGGGCGTGAGGTGGTCTACGTACAGACCGGCGGGGAGACTTTCGCCCGTCGGCCCGTGAGGCTGGGCGCCATCGACGGCGACTACGTTGCCGTGCTCTCGGGTGTGAGCGCCGGCGAACGCGTGGTTTCGAAAGGGGCGTATCCCGTCCGTCTGGCCGCCGCCGGCGGCAATGAAATCGGCCACGGCCACGCGCACTGAACCAGGGTTTCTAGACGATGATCGATCGCATCATCAGCATTTCGCTGAACAACCGTCTGCTGGTTCTGGCAGCGGCGGTCTTCCTGCTGGCCTGGGGTACCTGGGTGGGGCTGCGCTCGCCCATGGACGTCTTTCCCGACCTGACTGCGCCTTCGGTGACGGTGGTCGCCGAGGCTCACGGCATGCCGCCCGAAGATGTTGAGCGGCTGGTGACTTTTCCCATCGAGACAGCGATGAACGGGGCCAGCGGCGTACGCCGCGTGCGCTCCAACAGCGGCATCGGTATCAGCGTGATCACGGTTGAATTCGAGTGGGGCACCGATATCTATCGCGCCCGCCAGATTGTATCGGAGAAACTGCAGGGCGCACGCAGCTCGCTGCCGGCCGACCTGCCCCCGCCGCAGCTGGCGCCGGTGACCTCAATCATGGGCGAGGTGATGTTCATCGCCCTGGTCTCGGACGAACACGACGAGATGGCGCTCAAGACCGTGGCCGACTGGACCGTTCGAAGGCGCCTTCTGGCCGTGCCCGGGGTGGCCGAGGTGATTCCCAACGGCGGCCGCACCCGGCAGTATCAGGTCGTGGCCAGTCCGGAGCGACTTGCCGCCTATGGCATTACGCTCGACCAGCTCAGCGAGGCGGTCGGCGAGGCCAGCGCCAATGCCTCGGCGGGGTTCATGACCGAAAACGGCCAGGAATTCCTCATCCGCGGCATTGGACGCGCCGAGGGCCTGGAGGACATCCGCCGGGCCGTTGTCCTGCACCGGGACGAGATTCCGGTGCTGGTGCAGGATGTGGCCGACGTGGGTATCGGCCCGGCACCGCGCCGCGGGTCGGCAGCTTACAACGCGCACTCGGCCGTCGTGCTCGGGATTCAGAAGCAGCCCGACGTCAATACCCTGATGCTGACCGAGCGACTGGATGAAGTGATCGCTGATCTCGGCGCGGCATTGCCCGACGGCATGCGCATCGAGACCGACGCCTTCCGGCAGGCCGACTTCATCGAGGTCGCCATCGACAACCTGGTCGTGGCTGTTCGCGACGGTGCCGTGCTGGTGGTGCTGATCATGTTCGTATTCCTGTTCAGCCTGCGTGCGACAGGCATTGCGCTGTTGGCGATTCCGCTGTCGTTGCTGGTGGCCGTGCTGGGTATCCGCTTCGTGGGTGGCAGCATCAACACCATGACGCTCGGCGGTATGGCCATCGCCCTGGGCGCGTTGGTCGACGACGCCATCATAGTCGTTGAAAACATCGTCCGGCGGCTTCGCGAGAACGCGCAAAAGCCCGCCGAGGAAGGGCGCGGGAACCTGAGCGTCGTATTTGAGGCCACGCGCGAAATCGAGGCCTCCATCGTATTCGCCACGCTGATCATCATCCTGGTCTTCCTGCCACTGTTTTTTCTGCACGGCGTGGAAGGGCGGCTGTTGCAGCCGCTCGGGCTGGCTTACGTCATTTCCCTGGCCGCCTCGCTGCTGGTGGCCGTCACGGTGACGCCGGTGCTGGCGCTGCTCGGCCTGCCGGGCAGCCGGGCGGTTCATCAGGACCACGACACCCGCCTGATATCCGGGCTCAAGCGCATCTATCGCCCAGCGTTGGGATTTGCCATGGATCACTGGCGTCTGGTCATCGCTGCGGCGGCGACCTTGTTGGCCGCATCGATCATCATGCTGACGATGGCCGGGCGCGGGTTCCTGCCGGAGTTCAACGAAGGTAGCCTAACTTTGAGCGTGGTCACCCTGCCGGGAACCTCGCTGGAGCAGTCCGACGCCATCGGGCGGCGGGTCGAGACCATCCTGCTGGAGCAACCCGAGGTGGTGGCTACGGCCAGGCGCACGGGGCGTGCGGAGCTTGATCCACACGCGCAGCAGGTTTTCGCTTCGGAAATCGATGTCTCTCTCGAGATGCAGGAAAGAGAGAAAGCTGAACTGCTGGCGCAACTCCGCTCGCAGTTTGCGCTGTTGCCCGGAACCAACGTCATCATCGGACAGCCCATCTCCCATCGTATCGATCACATGCTCTCGGGCACGCGGGCCAATATTGCCATCAAGATCTTCGGCGAGGACCTGGCCGAGCTCCGAAACCTGGGCTCGCAGGTCGAGTCGCGGGTGGCTGAAGTGCCCGGCGCGGTCGACGTGGCGATGGAGGAGCAAAGCGAGATCCCCTTCGTGAGCGTGCGCTTCGATCGCCTGGCGCTGGCCAACTATGGCCTGAGCGTCCAGGAGGCCTCAGAGGCTTTGGAGGGGGCCATGACGGGCGCCACCGTCGGTCGCATCCTCGAAGGGCAGGCCAGCCACGACCTGGTCGTGCGCTTCCCCGAGTCGGTGCGGGAGAGTCTGGAGACCATTCGGCAGACAGCGCTGACGCTGGATTCGGGTGCGCGCGTACCCTTTGCTGCGATTGCCGATATCGAGCGCGATCGTGGGCCAAACACCATCGGTCGCGAGAATGTGCAGCGACGGATGGTCGTCATGGCCAACGTCGCCGGACGCGATCTAGTGGGTGTGGTCGATGATATTCGCCGTGCGCTGGGCGAAAGTGTCGAGCTGCCGCCGGGTTATCACATCGAGTACGGCGGACAGTTCGAGAGCGCCGCTTCGGCCGGAACCCGTCTCATGTTTCTGGGCGGGGCGGTAATCGTCGGTATATTCCTTTTGTTGGTCGGCGCCTTCGGCAATGCGCGCTCGGCCTTTATCGTCATGCTCAACCTGCCGCTGGCGCTGATCGGCGGAGTAGTCGGCGTGTGGCTGACCGGTGGCATCATGACGATCGCGGCGCTCATCGGGTTCATCGCCCTGTTCGGCATCGCCACGCGCAACGGTGTCATCCTGGTCGATCACATCGGCCGGCTGCGAACCGACGGCCTGGGCCTGGAGGAAGCGATTCGTCGCGGCGCCGAGGAACGGCTGGTGCCGATCCTCATGACCGCCCTGGCCACGGCCCTGGCCCTGGTCCCGCTGGCACTGGCCGCCGGCGAGCCGGGCAGTGAGATCCAGTCGCCGATGGCGGTCGTTATCCTGTGGGGTTTGGTGTCCTCGACGCTGCTCAACATGCTCGTCGTGCCGGCAGTGTGTCGGCGGTTTTTGCCGCTGGATGCGTAGAAGTCGGAATTCTTGTGCTTGGATCGCGGTAGTGAGCATCAGGCGATTTACGATTCTCAGGCTACGGATTCCGGCCACGGACCACGGATTTTGGTGCCCAAACTGGTTGCTCCGGCCTGTTCGGGGCGGTTATAATGCTGGGCTTGATGAAATCCGGCGACTGGGGCTTTTGCACAAAGCCCGGCCTGGGACCATCCCAGGGGGTTTTCTGGAAAAGCCCGGTCGCTCTACAGAACTGTTTTCAGGAGTAGATTGAACAATGACTCTGACCGCTGAAGAAAAGAGCCAGGTTGTCAAGGATTACCAGCTCTCCGAGGGTGATACGGGTTCACCGGAAGTGCAGGTTGCGTTGCTGACCGCGCGCATCCAGCACCTGACCGGGCATTTCGAGAATCACAAGAAAGACCATCACTCCCGTCGAGGCCTGCTCAAGCTTGTCAATCAGCGTCGCTCCCTGCTGGACTATGTCAAGAAAAAGGACATCCAGCGTTATCGCGACCTGATCGAGCGCCTTGGCCTGCGCCGCTAAGAAGCGGATTTTATCCGATTGATACCGACACCCCGGTAGCTTGCGAGCTATTCCGGGGTGTTTTCTATTGCAAGTGCAAAGTGGAGTGAGTGAAGTGAAGAAGTTCAGCAAAACGTTCAAATTCGGCGAACACGATGTGACACTCGAGACCGGGCATGTCGCGCGTCAGGCCGACGGTGCCGTGTTGGTCACAATGGCCGATACCGTGGTTCTGGTGACCGCCGTGGCTCGCAAGGAAGCCAAGCCGGGTCAGCCCTTTTTCCCGCTGACCGTCAACTACCAGGAAAAATTCTATTCCGCCGGCCGCATTCCCGGCGGTTTCTTCAAGCGCGAAGGGCGTCCGACCGAGAAGGAAACCCTGACCTCGCGCCTGATCGACCGTCCCATCCGGCCGCTGTTCCCCAAGGGCTTTCTCAACGAAACCCAGGTCATCGCCACGGTGATGTCCTCCAATCCGGAGGTCGACGCCGACATTCCGGCCATGATCGGCGCTTCGGCCGCGCTGTCGCTGTCCGGTGCCCCGTTCCAGGGTCCGATCGGCGGTGCTCGTGTCGGCTTCATCGACGGTGAATATGTCGTCAACCCGACCGCCACCCAGCTCGAGGAATCGCGCCTGAACCTGATCGTCGCCGGCACCTCCGAGGCCGTGCTGATGGTCGAATCCGAAGCCGATCAGCTTTCCGAGGAGCAGATGCTCGGCGCGGTCACCTTCGGCCACGAGCAGATGCAGGTGGCCATCAAGGCCATCGAGGAACTCACCAGCGAAGCCGGCAAGCCCAAGTGGGACTGGCAGGCGCCGGAACGCCCGGCCGGCCTGGACCAGAAAGTTGCCGAACTGGCTTCCGAAAGCCTGGCCAAGGCCTACGAGAACACCGACAAGACCGTCCGTCGTGAGGCCATCAGCGAACTGCGCGCGAGCGTGGTCGAGAAGCTGTGCCCGGAAGGCGACGAGAACGCTCCGAGCGAGGACGACGTCAAGGACGAATTCGCCGCACTGGAGAAGAACTACGTGCGCGACCAGATTCTCGACGGCAAGCCGCGCATCGACGGCCGCGACCTGACCACCGTGCGTCCGCTGGACATGCAGGTCGGCGTTTTCCCGCGGACCCACGGTTCGGCCATCTTCACCCGCGGCGAGACCCAGGCCATGTGCGTGGTCACGCTGGGTACCGGCCGGGACGCGCAGATCATCGACGCCATCGAGGGTGAGTACAAGGAGCAGTTCATGCTCCACTACAACTTCCCCCCGTTCTGTGTTGGCGAGACCAGCTTCATGCTCGGTCCCAAGCGTCGCGAAATCGGCCACGGCAAGCTGGCCAAACGCGCACTGGGCGCGGTGGTACCCAAGGGTGAGGAGTTTCCCTACGTGCTGCGTATCGTCTCGGAAGTGACCGAGTCCAACGGTTCGAGCTCCATGGCGACCGTCTGCGGTTCCTCGCTGGCGATGATGGACGCCGGTGTGCCGATCAAGGCGCCGGTGGCCGGTATTGCCATGGGTCTGATCAAGGACGGCGACCGTTTTGCCGTGCTGACCGATATTCTCGGTGATGAGGATCATCTCGGCGACATGGACTTCAAGGTAGCCGGCTCCGCCGACGGCGTGACGGCGCTGCAGATGGACATCAAGATCACCGGCATCACCAAAGAGATCATGGAAGTCGCGCTCAAGCAGGCCAATGCCGGCCGTGGCCACATTCTCGAGCAGATGAACCAGATCATCGATCATCCGCGCGAAGAGATGAGCGAGTACGCGCCGCGCCTGTTCACCATGAAGGTGCATCCGGACAAGATCCGCGACGTGATCGGCAAGGGTGGTGCGACCATCCGTCAGATCACCGAGGAAACCGGCACCACCATCGACATCCAGGACGACGGCACGGTCACGATTGCCTCCGTCAACCAGGCTGCAGCCGATGACGCGCGCAAAATGATCGAGCAGATCACTGCCGATGTCGAAGTGGGTGCGGTTTACGAGGGCACGGTCACCAAGATCATGAACTTTGGTGCTTTCGTGACGATCCTGCCGGGCAAGGATGGTCTGGTGCACATTTCGCAGATCTCCGACGAGCGCGTCGAGAATGTCACCGACGAGCTGGCCGAAGGCGACAAGGTCAAGGTCAAGGTCCTCGAGGTCGACAAGCAGGGTCGCATTCGCCTGAGCATGAAGGCGCTCAAGGAAGACGAGAAGGAAGGCGAGAGCAGCTGATCGCCTCAAGGCGGTTGCCCGGACGCCCGGGCAACTGTTGATCCGAAAAGCGACTAACCGCGAAGAGCGCTAAGAACGCAAAGATTGGGAATGGATAAACTTTCATTCATTAACTTTGCGAACTTTGAGTCTTCGCGGTTTTCTTTATTCTGTGTCATTTAGGTTTCGCGCTATGGCGGCCAGGGACGTCTTATGGAACTGCTGATCCCCGTCTCTCCCGGTGAACTGCTCGACAAGCTCACCATCCTCGAGATCAAGCTCGAGCGTATCGGCAACGAGGCCCAGCGGGCCAATGTGCAGCGTGAGTACGAGTTCCTGTCCCGCGTCTGGCGAGAATGCGATCTGGATGACGACGAGGTCACTCGTCTGCGCGCTCAACTGCGAGAGATGAACGAGGCGCTATGGGAGATCGAAGACGCCATCCGCGACGAGGAGCGCGAAAAGCGCTTTGGTGATCGCTTCATCGAGTTGGCGCGATCGGTCTACCAGCGCAACGATGATCGCGCGGCGCTGAAGAAACGGATCAACGAGATGCTGGGGTCGGAGATCATCGAAGAAAAGTCGTATACCGAATATACCTGAACCTTCGAATCCACAAGATTCTCCCGTACTTTTCGTGGCCTTGTCGCCACCGAGGGAGTAGAATTGCCCCGTACTTTCAACAACGGCAGGGGCGCTGCGATGTTTCGAAAAATGATGCTTTCTCTGGTGCTGGCCCAGGGGCTGGCCGCCGTGGCGATTGCCCAGGTCGAGGACGAAGATGCGCCTCGCAGCCAGGCCGGAACGCCGACCTTCCACTTCATTGGCGATCGTTATCGTGTTGGTATCGGGCTCGACAGCGAGTTCGATGTCATCGGTGAATTCGAGGCAGCCGTCTATGAATCGCAGCGTTCGAGCTTTATCGGCGACGGCTGGCTCGGCAGCGAAGGTGCTGGCGGTGTCAAGCTCAACTATCACTGGCTGATCAACGAAACCGCCGAGGAAGGCCCCGACGGACCGGTCTACACCGACGGTAATGTGGCCAAGTTGTTCGTTGCCGCCGACCAGAACCAGCTCGAAGACCGCAAGCTGACCTTCGGCGGCGGCTGGGAAGGCCGCAAGTGGGCCTTTTCCGGTTACGGCATGACGGCCCTGTCCGACGAGCGACTCGTCGACCGGGGGACCACCATCGAGGAAATGCTGGTCAGCGGCGAGATCGACGGCCGCGCCTTCTCGCGCGTCGATACCATCGAAACCGTGACTGAATGGTTCGAGGAACCCTACGAGTGGGGCCTGGGCCTGCGTGCCGAGCGGTTCTTCGAGAACCCGCTGCTGCGCCTCAGAGGCGGCCTGGATTACGAGGAGGGCGACTTCAGCTCTTCGCAGGTCACCGCCTCGCTGTCGCTGGACAAGCACTTCCACAAGTCGCCTCACAGCCTCAGTTTCCGCACCAGCTATGCCCACAAGGACGGTGACTTCGTCGTCGACGACAGTGATCTGCGCGGCAGCGTCGTCTACAGTTTCAGTTTCGGTGGCGCCGACAGTTCCTTCCGTCCGTTGCGTCAGTATCGCGATGTGGAAGTCGAAGTGCCCGGGGAGCCGCGTACCGAGGAACGTGTCACCATCAATGAAGTCACCCTCACTGATCGCACGACCTTCGATTTCGACAGCTCCGAACTGAAATCGGGTGCGGAGAACACCCTCGACGAGATCGTGGCCGCGATCGAGGACGGCGGTCTGGTCGGCGACATCCAGATCGTCGGGCACACCTGCGATATCGGTACTGAAGCCTATAACCAGGGCCTGAGTGAGCGGCGCGCCCGCTCCGTGGTCGACTACCTGTCCGCCAACGGCGTCGATTCGGGTGATATCGAATGGCGTGGCGAAGGCGAGACCGAGCCACGCTTCCCCAATGACTCCGAGGAAAACCGGAGCCGCAACCGCCGCGTGGAGATCAGCTTCGCGACCGAGCGCAAGAGCACCAAGAAGGTCACCGTCGGCCCGGACGAGTCCGCCACCGAGATTCGCCAGGTGGAAGTGCCGGTCGAGGCGCCGTGGATTCGTCGCGCGCTGCGCAATCCGGTCCGCCACAAGCGCATCGTCGACTACTACCGCTACCAGGAAAGCACGGCCAGCGTCACCGAAGGCGAGGTCGAGTTCGCCAACGAGGCGCCGCAGGCGGCCGACGATCAATTCACCGTCGAGACTGATTCGGTCGACAATGCCCTCGACGTGCTGGCCAACGACAGCGATGCCGACGGCGATCCGCTGACCCTCGTCGGCGTGACCCAGCCGGCCAATGGCCAGGCTTCAGTCAGCGGCGATCAAGTCATCTACACGCCCGAGAGCGGGTTCGCCGGCAGCGACAGCTTCAGCTATACGGTCGAGGACGGTTTCGGCGGCGAGGCTTCCGCGACGGTGAGCGTCACGGTCGAGTCGCCCAACGAGCCGCCGGTGGTCGGTGACCTGACGGCGAATACGTTGCGCAACCAGTCGGTCGACATCGACGTGCTGGCTGAAGCCACCGATCCGGACGGTGACGAACTGAGTATCGCCGGCTTCACACAGCCCGACAATGGCACGGTCACGCAGTCGGGTGACGAGTTGCGCTACCTTCCGGACGACGAGTTCGTCGGTAGTGACAGCTTCACCTTCACGATATCCGACGGCCGGGGCGGCGAGGCTTCGGGCACGGTCACCATTGACGTTGCCTTCGCCAATCGCGCACCGGTGGCCAATCCCGATGCTGCCGAGACCACGGTCGGCCAACCCGTCACAGTCGATGTGCTGGCCAATGACTTCGATCCCGACGGCGACCCGCTCGAAATCGTGGACGTGGTTCAGTGGTACGGCATGCCGGCCGAGGTGACCGTCAACAACGATGGCACCATCACGTTCCGCGTCAGCGACTCGTGCAACGGCCGCAACCGGTTCCGGTACACGATCTCGGATCCTTCGGGAGCCACGGCGCAAGCCAATGTCTCGGTCAATCGCGTTTCGGGTTCGGACACCGAAAACGCGTCCCCTGAGTGCGTTGGCTGGTAATCAGTCGGACAGGAGCGGCTCGAGCTTTTCTATAACCATCTCCGGGGTGATGAGTTCCATCACCCCGGGGCGCTCCAGCCGCTTGCCCCAGCGCAGATCCTCGGGCGGTCGCCGCGTAAACTTTCGTGCAGCCTCCGGGAAGCAGTCGATGGTGTGTTTCAGGCTGTCGATCGGCCCGGAACGTCGCGCCCAGGTCGCCGCGTAAAGGCCGACCACCGGCGTGCCCATGGCGTCGGCGAAATGGGCCGGGCCGGAGTCCGGAGAGATCACGCAGGCGGCGCGCTCGAACATGGCAAGCGCCTGCTTGATCGTGTCCCGCCCGATCAGGTTGACCGGCGTGTTCTTCATTTCGTGTTCGACGGCTTCGCCGAGTGCCTTTTCGATCGGCCCGGGGCCGCCCATCAGGATGACGGGGCGGCCGGTCCTCTCGATCACCCAGTCGGCTACCGCGGCATAGCCGGCGGGGTACCAGTTGCGGCGGGTATGGCTCGATGCAGGGCTGATGATGACCGCGCGACCGGCATCCGGCTGGTGCTCGCGGGCGAACTCGTACGCTTTCTCCGGCACGGGCAGGCGGCGGTCCACCCCGTCCGTGGACAGACCCAGGTAACGGGCAAACTCGAGAAACGCATCGACCTGGTGCTGGAAAGGCACGGTGTTGATCCGCTCGTTGATGACCAGGCCGTGGCCGGGGCGCGAACGTGCCCGGTCGAAGCCGATGCGACGGTCTGCCTGTACCAGGCTGGCGAGCAGTGAGGAGCGTTGCGAGACCTGGGCGAGCAGGAGCATGTCGAAGTGCCGCTTGTGCAGTGATCGGCGCGCGTGCTGGAAGCCGGCGAAGGGGCCGCCCTTGTCGAATACAATGAAGTCGATGCCGGGCAGGTCGTGCACCAGCCGGTGTTCGGCCTTGCCGACGATCCAGGTCAGTGCGGTCTCCGGCCAGGCACGCTTGAGCGCCCGCACCAGGGGCACGGTATTGCACACGTCGCCCAGGGCCGACAGGCGCAGCAGGCACAGGGAATTTGGCGGCTCGTTCGTCTGGAGATCGGGCACGATGCGGCGAAAGGGATTCAAAAGCGAAAAGGCGATATGCCGGAAACACAACTGCAAGCAGGCTCACTGCGTATTCTATATGACCCGTCCGAGCTTGATGTGGTCAGCCCGGAGTGGCTCGATCCGGGCTTCTGGCGTATCCGCAACGCCGTTCTGGCGGAGTTCGGCGGCCGCGGGCAGGCCCTGGCGGTGGACACCGAGGTGGGTCCGGCGGTGCTTCGGCGTTACCTGCGTGGCGGCTTGATCGCTCGCGTCAGCCGCGACCGCTATTTGTTTACCGGTTACCAGCGAAGCCGCAGCTTCCGCGAGTTCCGGGTCCTGGCAAGACTGCACGAGATGGGATTACCCGTTCCTCAGCCGCTGCTGGCCGGTTGCCAACGACAGGGGCCGACCTGCCGCGCGGCCATTCTCACCCACTTGCTGGCCAACACCATCAGCTTGCCGCAGGCCGCCGACATTCTCGAGCCTTTTCACTGGCGGCGACTGGGTAAAATCCTCGACCGCTTCTTTCGCGCCGGCGTCGTCCATCCCGATCTCAACGCCCACAATCTCCTGATCGACGGGGAGGGTCACTGGTACGTCATCGATTTCGACCGGGCCCGAATCGAGGACGAACCCGTCGACCCGGAACCCATGCTCAGGCGACTCGAGCGCTCGCTCGACAAGCTCGGCATCGCCGGCGAACGAGCGCTGCTCAGGGAGACGTCGTAAAAGCCCGGAAATGAAACCGGGGTGGTTATTTTCTTCCCTGGACGTTCATTCCCGGTTTTTCAGCAGGTTGGCTCGGGCCAGGCCCAGCACCGAATCCTCGGGGAAACTGTCTTCCTTCCAGACGCCGGCGGTCTTGCCGGTGAGACGTTCGATTGCCTCGGTGATGCTGGCGGCCGGCATGATGTGGAACTGGTCATTGGTGCAGGCCTTGATGACGCGCCTTTCCAGTGCCAGTCGATCCCTGTCCATGGCCGGAATGATCACACCCTGTTGTCCGTTGAGGCCCACGTGGCTGCAGGCATCATAGAAGGCTTCGATACGTTCGTTGATGTGGTCGACGCCGATGGTCTGGCCGTGGGCGTCGATGCTTCCGATCACCGCCAGGTCCTGCCGGAGTGACAAGCCGGACAGTGCCGCCAGCAGGCCGCAGGTCTGACCAAGAAGCGTTGATGCCGAGTCCTCGGGCATGACCGTGGGGCTGAGGGTCATTGCCACATGGATGTCGGGCAGGGCGTCGATGCGCAGAAGTCTGGTGATCATCGGCATCAGGAAGTGAGGCACCGGAATCTGTCGCCCGCCACTTTCCAGCGATACGTCAGCATGCGGGGCGCCGATGATCGTGACGTCCAGCCTGGCCGGTATGCCGAAAGTCTCCTCGGCCAGCCGCTCTCGCGTGACGAGGTTGAGTTGGCCGGCGGAGCGTCCACGCAGGCGAATCAGCCCGCTGTCGACGCTGTCCAGCACCCGGCTGGCCGACGGCAGGCCAGCGCGCCGCCGAATTCGGTTGAATGCTTCCTCGATGCGTTCACGGCCAATCTCGGTTTCGTCCTCCTGGCCGGCGAGAAAGGTGGCTTCACGGACGATATCGGCCAGTCGCCCGACGTGGCTCGTCAGCCGCGATGGCCGGTCGGACAGGCGGGCGCTGATTTCCATGACAGTCGTCAGCGCGGGTCGGGTCAGTGGCAACAGATCTTCGAGTTGGACCACGGAGGCGATGAACCGGCAGGTCCGATCGATGCCCTTGGCATCGCGTGGCACGCTGGCTTCGAGGTCGGCGAGCAAGCGAAACCGCCTGGAAAACTCGGGGCTGATCGACGCCAGCTCATCGTAGGCCGCGTTGTCGCCGACGAGAACGACGCCGACATCGATCGGGACGACTTCGGGCCGCAGTGACTGCGCGGCCTGGTTCCAGCCGGTGGTCGGCGTGTTGATCGCCACTTCTCCGGCGCGCAGGATGCGCAGGAGTTGACGGAACACGCCGGGTTCGCTGACGAGGTCTTCCGCGTCCAGTATCAGGAATCCGCCGTCGGCCTGGATCAGCGTGCCCGAGCGGATCCCCTGGAAAGAAGCCACGGCGCGGCCCCCGCTGCGCCACGCCGGATCGACGGTGCCGAACAGGCTCGCCGGAGAGGTTGAGTGGGTCGTAACGATCGGCGCGCCGTCTTCTTCCTGACCCATATTGAGCACATTGACCCCATAGAGCACGGTCGGGTCGGCCAGTTCGCTGGTTTCGTGGCCGATCCGCTTTTCGAGTACGTCGTCGATGATTTCCCGCAGATAGGTTTCGATGCCGTTGGCCTTGAAGCGCTGGGCGACCTCGGCGGTCATGTCACCCATGATGCGGGCCGTTTCGGTCATGTCGATCTGCTCGATGTGCCGCTGCGCCTGCTGCCACTTCTTGCGGATTTGGCGTGAAGCCTTCTGGATCTCCTCGTCGTAGGACTTGATGCGTTCTTCGTATTTCTTGCGGTCGTCATCGCTGGCCTGCTTGCGCGCGACCATGTTGCGGAATTCCTCCGGCGAGACCGGCTTGCCCATGATGCGAACCGATACCTGCAATCGGGCATTGGGACCGGCCTGGCTGCGGGTCAGGGCCAGGCCTTCCGATTCGAGTTTCTTCTCCAGCGGGCGAAGCAGCTGAGCGATATCGCGCTCGGCCGCCTCGCGACGGGCCTCGCGCCGGCTTCGAATGGGCTCGTTGGCAAGAATGTCGGGCAGGCGTTCGCGCACGAACAAAGCGATGCGCTGCATCTGTTTCTGAAAGGGTCGTCCCTCGCCGCGGGGCAGCACGATCAGTCTTGGCCGATCCGGGTTGGAAAAATTGTGGACGAAGCAGAAATCGCGATTGCGGCGTGCCTTTGGACGCAGGCTGTTGAACATGCTGTCGAGCAGTCGTTGCCGGCCGCTGCCGCGCGGCCCGCGAAGGAAGACGTGCTGGTTGTGGCCGGGATTGGCGATGCCGTACTGCAGCGCCTCGGCGGCCGCTTCCTGTCCCAGCGTGCCCTCCAGGACCGGGATGTCGCGTGTCGATTCGCCGGGGATGTCGGAGTTGTCGGGCCGCCAGCGCAGCCGCTCAGGGGGGATTGCGTATCGTGCCACTTTACGAGTCTCCCTGATGGTCTTTCATGATGTCTCCCGTATGTCGTGTCACTCCCCCTGTGTGCCGATACTATACCCGAGCCGACTCCTTGGTCTGTTGCCTGGCGTTCGCCTCGGCGAAGCTGATCCAGGCTTCGGCGGTCTGTTTCGGCCTTTCGACCATCGGCAGATGGCCCGTGGCCGGTAGCAGAAGCGTGCGTGCCTGTGGCATACACTCGGCCAGGATCTTGAGACCGTCGGGATGCAGCACCTGGTCGGCCTGGCCCCAGACGATCAGCGTCGGCACGTCCACTTCCGGGGCCAGTTGCTCGAGCGGCGGGGAGTCGAAGCGGATCGCATCGAAAATTTTCGCCGCCCGCTCCGAGTGGCGACTGGCTCGATCGGCCAATTGCCGGGCCAGCGGTCCCGGCAGCCAGGGCGGACGCACGAAACAGTAGTCCATAAGCCGACGGAAATCCTTCCGGTCCCGGATGACCAGCGCGTTGTGCCCACCGTGGTAGACCACTTCGAAAAGCGGTGAGAGCGGGACGTTCTGCAGTCCTCCGGGATTGAGGAGCCACAGGGCGCGCACCCGATCCGGTGCCTTGCGGGCCATGGCGCATGCAATGTAACCGCCCATGGAACTACCGCCCAGGTAAAACCGTTCGATACCGAGCTCATCGAGCAGTTCGAGCACCCTTTCCGCCTGTGCTTCCACGCGGTGGTCGAGCTCTCCCTCGAAATCGGTCTGGCCGAAGCCCGGCAGGTCGGGGGCGATGATCCGAAAGTGCTTGCCGAGCCGGCGCGCGACGCGGGTGAAATGATAGGCGTCGCCGTTGAAGCCGTGCAGCAGCACGAGGGGTTCGCCGTGCCCGCCCTGCAGGCAATGCCACTCGATATTGCCGCACCGCACGTGGCACGCTGCCACGCGTCCCTGTCGACGCTCGGCGGCCATGAAAAATCGTGCCAGCGGTTGTGGCCACAGGAACCAGAAAACGGCCCACGCGGCGAGCGCGATCCCGAGCACGGACAGCCAGATCGTCATGACAGCGTGTCATCCCTCTCTCGATTCGGCATTCGAGGATACCGTATCAAGCACACTTTCCGCTCGCGTGTCCGTCGGGCCGGTAGAATAGCCGACTGTCGGATCACGCTTAGCCGGTCGTCATGCCCCTGATGATTCTCGCCATGGTGCTGGTGGTCGCCAGTGCCAACTATCTCGTCCAGTTTCCGGTCAATGACTGGTTGACCTGGGGCGCATTGACCTATCCGGTTTCCTATTTCGTTACCGATCTGACCAATCGACGCTTCGGTTCCGACTCGGCGCGCCGGGTCGTCTACATCGGTTTTGCCCTGGCCGTGCTGGCCTCGATCTGGCTGGCGAGTCCGCGCATCGCCATCGCGTCGGGCACGGCCTTCCTGGTTTCGCAGCTGATGGATGTGGCCATCTTCGATCGCCTGCGCGAGCGTGCCTGGTGGCAGCCGCCGTTGTTCTCCAGCGTCATCGGATCCCTGATCGATACCGCCCTGTTCTTTGCCCTGGCGTTCTGGGGTACGACCATGCCCTGGGTCACGCTGGCGATCGGCGACTATGGCGTCAAGGTGGCCATTGCCTTGATGTTGCTGGTTCCCTGGCGCGTGGTGGCAAGGCGTGGGTGAGTTCTTTTCCGTTGCCTGCGCCGCCTGCTGGGCACTGGCGGTCGTGCTTTTCCGCCGCTCCGGCGAGACGCTGCCGGCCTTCGAGCTCAATCTGTTCAAGAATCTGCTTGCCGCCGGCCTGATGGTGCCGACCATTTTGCTGGTCGACGGCATCAGCTGGCCGGGTTACAGCTTGCTCGAGTGGTTGATCGTGATCCTCTCCGGTATCGTCGGCATCGCCATTGCCGATACCTGGTACCTGCGTGCGCTCAACCTGATGGGGGCATCGAGAACGGGTGTCACCGCCAGTCTTTACTCGCCCTTCGTCATCGTCCTGTCAATCCTGTTCCTCGGCGAGGTTTTGCTGTGGTGGCAGTATTTCGGCTTCGTGTTGGTTCTCGGGGGCATTCTTCTCGTTACCTGGCGACAGAATCGGCGCGACGTGTCACTGCGGGCGATTCGACTGGGTGTCGGCTTCGGCGCCGGAGCCGTACTCCTCATGGCCAGCGGTATCGTCATGGTCAAGCCGATTCTCGAGACGCAGTCGTTCATGTGGACGATGGGTGTGCGCCTGGCGGCCGGGGCGGGGGGAATGCTGCTGTTCCTGCACTGGACGCAGGGCTGGCAACGGGCGCTCGACCTGTACCGCTCGCCCCAGCCCTGGGGAACGATCGTGGTGGCCAGCTTGCTCGGCAGCTATGTATCGATGATGCTGTGGCTGGCCGGCTACAAACTGACGCTGGCTTCGGTCGCGTCCGTGCTCAACGAAACCGCGGCGGCTTTCATCGTGCTCTTCGCCTGGTTGTTCCTCAAGGAAGACATGAACTGGCGGCGAGTGGCCGGAATCGCGATGACGTTCTCCGGCGTGGGGTTGATGGTGGCGTTTTGAACAAAGGGTTCAGGTTTCAGGGTTCAGGGTTCAGGGTTCAGGGTTCAGGAGCGTTGGGAGAAGACTGAAGCCGCGTTGCCGAAAAGCATCGCGCAGTGCTAGCCGGATGCAGTGGTAGGGGCCAACGAACTTCGAGTCCGAAACCCCGAATCCGTTAAACCATCCGCCTCCCGCAAACCCTTCCCGGCAGAGCCGGCCCGCAAACATTCAGCGCGCCGCCTGAACCCTGAACCCTGAACCCTGAACCCTGAACCCTACCCCTGCGACTGGACGGCGCCCATCTCGACCAGGTGCTGCCGGGCACGTTCGCCGGCGGGCGTGTCGGACTGGGCCGCGGTCCGGTAGTGTTCGATAGCCTGCTGGCGATTGCCCGTGGCGCGCTCGATGTTGCCCAGGTGGAGGTGGCCGTCGGCGGTCGGCAGCATCCCGAGACTCGCTTTCAGGTCGGAGCGGGCGCCGGACCACTGCTCGCGTTGCGCGCGCACCATGCCGCGGCGCAAATGGTGGTAGAACCAGCTCGAATCCCGCTCCAGTGCTGCCGAGAACGCACGTTCGGCCGCTGCGAAATCCTCGCGCGTGGCCAGCGCGTCGCCACGCAGGGCGTGGAACAGGGCTTCGCCGTCTTCGACGGCCAGTGCTTCCCGTGCCTTTGCGAGCGCTTCGTCGACATTGCCCTCCTGAAGGGCCTTGCGGCCATCGTCGTGCGCCTCGTAGGCGGGCTGAAGCTGTTGCAGGTAGGCCATCTGCTGCTGGTATTCCTCGCGGCCGATGCGCCCGCCGCGGCCCAGTTCGTCGGCCCTTTTCCTGTTGTTCTCGACGCGCTCGGGCGAGGGCGGATGCGAGGCGAACAGGCCGTTCAGCCAGCCCGATTGCCGGTTCTCCGACAGGCGCACAAACGTCTCCTGCAAGTCGACGGCGGCGGCCGGGTCGTAGCCGGCGTCCTTCATGTACTTCATGCCGTAGTAGTCGGCTTCGCGCTCGGCGTCGCGCGAATAGCGCTGTTGGATGAGCTGGGCGCCGATCATCCCCCCAAGCATGGCGACCTGGGTGTATTGGTCATCTTCGGTGCTGGCGCCGACGGCCACGGTGCCCAGGATGACCGCGCCCTGTGCCAGGGCGGCGCGCGAGGCGGCATGGGCGCTGTGGCGGGCTGCGGCATGCACGATCTCGTGGCCGAGCACGGCGGCCAGCTCGGCCTCCGAGCCCAGCTCGGTCAACAGTCCGCGGTTGATTGCGAGCTTGCCGCCCGGCAGAGCCCAGGCATTGGGCACCGAACTGTTGATGACCTGGAATTCGTACGGGAGCTCGCGATCGGAATACTGCGCGATTCGCCGTCCCACGGACTGGACATAGTCGACCGCGGATTCGTCGATGACCAGGTCACCGCCCTGGGCCTGGCGCATCGGGGCGTACTGCTGGGCGCCGACCTGATGTTCCCATTCTTCTCCGTAGAGGCTGAACTGACTCTCGCCCGTGACCGGGTTGGTGGCACAACCGGCCAGCAGGAGCAGGACGGCGAGGATGCTGATGATTCGGTACATGGTGGCCTCCGCGGTGGGCGTGCCACTGATTATACGGGTTCGCGTTTACGAGTTATGTGCGGTGAACCGAAAGCCGCCTAGGTCGGCGTTACATCGCCGACGGACTTGTTCGGTGGTTTGCTGGTTCGGCAGCCTGTCGCTTCGCGGGGCGGCTTTGCCGCTTCAGGTCTGCGAGCCACGGATATCATTGGCCAACAAGCCAACAAGCCAACAAGCCAACAAGCCAACCCAGGACTAGCAACCGTTCAGCGGCAGGTCGGTCTCCAGCAGCCGGATGTCGAGCTTGTCCTTGCCGTCCTCCTGGCGCAGGATGCGGACCGGCATCCAGTAGAAGTCGGCGGCGTGCCAGGACAGGTTGTTCTTGTCCGATTCGGGCTTTTCGATGCGGCGGATGCGTACAGCGTCGAAACAGCCAGCCGGCACGTCGATACGCTCTTCGCCGTCGAAGGTGTAGCGCTTGTGCTTGACCTCGTCGCGGTCGAGCAGCGTGAAATCGTGTGTGGTCCGCCGTTGTGATTCATCGGCCAGGTTGACGGCCAGTTGCAGGCGCAGGCTCAAGGGATCGACCATGTTGTCGACCAGTTCAACGGTCTGGCTGCCATTTTCGGTGCGCACTCTGGTGGTGCCGGCTTCCCAGTCGGTACGGTGCTGGAAGAAGCGGTTGTTGGCCGGGGCGTGCTGGGCATGGTGGTAGGTGAGCATCATGATGCGATCGTCGCGCCAGACGAAGTGGGCCGCTTCCTCGGCCGCGAGATCGAGTGCACGCGCCCACCAGGCAGTGGCGCGCGTGTCGGATTGGTAGTGCCACACACCGGTATCGAGTTGTTCCAGGCTGACCATCAATTCCCCCACCTTCTTGCCGTGGCGCAGAACCTCGTAGGTGGCTTCATGGGCCGGCAGCGGGGGACCGTCAGCCGCCATGGCGGTGGTCGAGCAGATGGCCGTCAGGATCAAGATCGCGGTCAAGATCCAGCGGCCGATCAAGTGCTTGGTCATCGATCTGAATGGTTTCATGGCGTAATTCGACCCGGTGATTGAGCAAAAGTGCCAGTGTGGCGGGATAGAGCCGGTGTTCCAGTGGCAGCAGGCGGTCGGCCAGCATGTCGGCATCGTCGTCGTCGCGAACGTCGATTGTCACACGGCTGAGGACGGGACCGGCGTCGAGGGCGGGCGTGACGAAATGAACGCTCGCACCGTGCTCGCGCTCACCGGCATCGAGCACGCGCTGGTGCGTGTTCAGTCCGCGGTGGCGCGGCAGCAGCGAGGGGTGAATGTTGATCAGGCTTCCGAGGTGCCGGTTGACGAAGTCCGCCCCGAGCACCCGCATGAAGCCGGCCAGGACCACGTACTTCGGCTCGAATCCCGCAATGGCGGTCTCCAGGCCGCGTTCGAAGGCTTCGCGACCGGCAAAGCGGGCCCGCTCCAGGGTCACCGTGTCGATGCCGGCGTCGGCGGCGAGCTGCAGGCCCGGTGCATCGGGGCGGTCAGAGATCACCGCAGCGATTTCCGCGTTAATCTTCCCGGCTACGATGGCATCGTGAATTGCCCGAAAATTGCTGCCGCGGCCCGACAGCAGGATGACCAGGCGCGGAAGATCGCCGGCACTCACGTCAGAGATAGCGCACGCGCTCGGCGTCGCCGTGTTGTACCACCCGCCCGATAACCGGCGCCGGTTCGCCCAGCGCTTCGGCGATCGCGTGCGCTTCGTTTTCGGGCACGATCAGGGCGAAGCCGATGCCCATATTGAAGGTGCGGCGCATTTCGGCGTCGTCGACGCCGCCCGCCTGCTGCAGCCACTCGAACACCGCGGACGGCTGCCAAGCGCCGGTGTCGAGCTCGATGCCCAGCTCTTCCGGCAGAACACGGACGATGTTTTCGGTCAGTCCGCCGCCGGTGATGTGCGCCATGCCGCGAACATCGAATCGCCCGATCAGCTTTTGCACCTGCGGCACGTAGATTCTGGTGGGGGCGAGCAGGGCTTCGCCCAGGCGCCTGTCTCCGAAGGGGCGATCAAGGGATTCCCCGGTGACCTCCACAACTTTGCGGATCAGCGAATAACCGTTGCTGTGCGGCCCGCTGGAGGCCAGGCCGAGCACCACGCAGTCGGTGTCGATGGCGGAGCCGTCGATGATGCCGTCGCGCTCGACGGCCCCGACGGCGAAGCCGGCCAGGTCGTACTCGCCGGCCCCGTACATGCCCGGCATTTCGGCCGTCTCGCCGCCGATCAGAGCGCAGCCGGCCTGCCGGCAGCCTTCGGCAATGCCTGAGACCACATCGGCGGCGGCATCGACGTTGAGCTTGCCGCAGGCGAAATAGTCGAGGAAGAACAGCGGCTCGGCCCCGCAGACCAGGATGTCGTTGACACACATCCCAACCAGGTCGATGCCGATGGTTTCGTGACGCTCGAGCTGGCGGGCCAGCAGCAACTTGGTGCCGACGCCATCGGTACCTGAAACCAGCACGGGATCGCGGTATTTGTCGCCCAGGTGAAACAGGCCGCCGAAGCCGCCCAGCCCGCCAAGTACTTCCGGACGGGACGTGGCCGCCACCAGCGGCTTGATGCGGTCGACCAGGGCATTTCCGGCGTCGATGTCGACGCCGGCATCACGGTAGTTCAGGGACGGGGGGTTGCGCTCGTTCATCGCTTGCCGCCGGGTTGTCTTGAATGAAGCTGCGTATTATGACGGATCGGGGGAGCAACCGACACCGCCGTTGAGCCGGGCCGCCAGATGCGCTAGGCTTGCCCGGCGCCGACGGTCGGGGAGTCGGAATCGTCGGCGGCGTCCAGCAAGCGGAGAAAAACCATTGAGTGCGAAAGCTGAACCCGTCGTCCGTTACGGGCCTTACCCCGAGCTGACCGTTACCGCCGTTCTCGTCGGCTATTTTCTCGGTGCCATCATCGCGGTCAGCATCGGTTATGCAGCGCTGATTCTCGGCTTCTCGATCGAGGGGTCGGAACTGGCCGCCATCCTCGGTTTCGCCATCCTGCGCGGCTTGCTGCGGCGCAACTCGATCATCGAGAACAACATCGTCCAGACCGTGGCCAGCGCAGTCAACGGCGCCGCCTCCGGGCTGATGTTCTCGGTGCCGGCCTTCTTCATCCTGGGCGAGACGGACTTCGACCCCTACCTGCTGACTTTCGGCTGCATCGCCGGCGCCTTCCTCGGAATTGCCTTCATCATTCCGCTGAGGAAGCAGATGATCGACTACGAGCGCCTGACCTATCCGGGCGGGGTGGCCGTGGCCACCATCCTCAAGTCGCCCGGCGCGGGCATGCGCAAGGCCATGTACCTGATCGGTGCGGCGCTGTTCGCCGCGGGTATCCACAGCATTGTCCAGCTTAGCGGCAGCAGCTACTACGACCTGGGCAGCCGCATCGGCATGCCCGAGTACATGAACGGCGTGTGGTACCTGTCGCTGCTGACCGTGGGCGTGGCCTACATCGCCGGCAGGGGCGGGGTGGCTTTCATCATCGGCGGCTTCCTGTGCTACTGGATTCTGGCGCCGTTTCTCGACATCAGCGGCCTGATGCCCGCCAATCCCGAAACAGGAGAAGCGCTTACCGACCCCGGCAATCTTCAGGGGCTGCTCTATCGCCCCGTGGGTATCGGCATGCTCATCGGCGGCGCCCTGGCCGGCGTGTTGATGGCGCTGCCGTTGATCGTGACCGCCATCAAGAGCATGCAGAATTCCGCGAAGAGCGAAGCGGCCCTGGCCAGGGACGAAATGCCGATCAAGCTGCTGTACTTCGCCATCGGCGGGGCGGCCCTGCTGCTGATGGTCATGGCGGTGACCTCGACCGATCAGACCGGATGGTTGCGCGGCATCGCCATGGCGGTCGTGGGCACGCTGTGGATCTGGATTGCCGGTGTGATTCTGGCCGAGGCCATCGGCCGCACCAACTGGTCGCCGCTGTCGGGCATGACGTTGATCGCGGTGACCATCCTGATCTTCATCACCCGCGGCATGGACGACTCGGAGGCCATCATCGCCGCCATCATGGTCGGCGCGGCCGTGTGCGTGGCGATGAGCCAGGCGACCGACCTGATGCTCGATCTCAAGACCGGTTACCTCATCGGTGCCACACCCCGGGTCCAGCAGATGGGGCAGTTCCTGGGTGCCTGGCTGGGCCCGATCCTGATCGTGTCGCTGATCTTCATCCTGCACGAGGCCTATGGCATCGGCAGCGAGGAATTGCCGGCGCCCCAGGGCACCGCCCTGGCCAGCATGGTTTCGGGCATCCTGGGCGGTGAGGTGCCGCTGGACAAGTACATTGCCGGTGCCGGCCTGGGTGCGCTGCTGAGCGTCGCCTCGCCCGGGCTGGGCATTACCGCCGGGCTCGGTTTCTACCTGCCGTTCGCGATCGTGCTGACCTACGCGATCGGCACACTGATACGCGTCGTCAGCGATTGGCGGCTGGGCCATCGTTTCGCCGACGATGTGGGAATTCCGGTCGCTGCCGGACTGATCGTCGGCGAGGCGCTGGTCGGTGTCGGCTTTGCGCTGGCCAAGATCTACCAGGGGATGGGCTGATGAAGGCTTTAGCACTGTTTCTGATTACGGCCGGCTTCGTGCTCGGCGCATTGTTCGCCGTACTCTCGGTCGAGGCTGTCGCCTGGCTGCCCTATGTCGTTGCCGTGGCACTGGGGTTCGTGGGCATCGTCATTCTCAAGCGCACGCATCACGCCGGCGCGAGCGACGAACACCATGTGGAAGGCAATATCGGCACGCTCGAGACGTCGCTGGACAACATCTGCCGTAACCTCGACGAGCTGGTCGGCCGCCGGCAGGCTATTCCACCGCACGAGTTCCGTTTCGAGATCGACCGGCATTTCCGCGACGACCTGTTTGCGTTCGCCGAGGCGCGTGAATCGATGCAGCATGCTTTCGGGCTGCAGGCCTACGCCCACATCATGAGTTCATTTGCCGCTGGCGAGCGCTACATCAACCGCGTCTGGACCGCCTCGGCCGACGGCTATGTCGACGAGGTCATGACCTATCTGGACAAGGCGCAGCGCCAGTTCTCCGAGGCCCGCGAGGACTTCGCGGCACAACGGGGCTGAGCCGGAGAGTCTCCGCTCCACCCAGCATAAATTGCTGTGCTATCTTTGCCGCGTGATGCCTCGAATACTGCCGTTTCTCGCCTTCTTGCTTCTGTTGGCCACGTCGACAGCCGCTGCCTCGCTTTATACCGGCGAGGTTGCCGTCGAAGCCGAGACCAGGACGAGTGTCGCCGAACAGCTCGAGGCACTCGACCGTGTGCTCGCGCGTCTGACCGGTCGTTTCGACGCATCGCTGGTCTCCGAGCTCGGCCTCGGAGCATCCGACCTGGATGACCTGGTACTGTCCCGGCAGTTGGTTCAACGGAATGTTGTCGACGAGGACGGCGAGCCTGCCGAATCACTTCGACTGCAGGTGGAATTCGACGAGCCGTCCATCAACGAACTTCTTCAGCGCAACAATCTGCCGCGCTGGGGGAAGGAGCGCCCGGCCGTGTTGCTGTGGGCGGTCATCGAGGACGACAGCGGTACGCGTTTCGTCGATGATCCACGGCTGGAATACGTGATACGCGACCAGTCCGAACGGGTTGGTCTGGAAGTGATTCGCCCGCTGCGGGATGCCATGGATCTCACTGAAATCTCCCTGCAGGACGTGCGCGGCGGCTTTCTGGGATCGGCGGAGGCGAGCGCACAGCGATATGGTGCCAGCGTGATCGCCATGCTCGACCTGCGGCTGCAGGAAGCCGATCCCGATGCCCCCTGGTGGACGGGGCGCTGGCGCTGGCGCATCGACGGCCAGGATTCGGGACTCAATCACAGCGCCGAGTCGTCCGAAGGCCTGATCCGTAGCGGTCTCGAACGCCTGGCTTCCGCCCTGGCTGCGCGCTACGCGGTGGTCGATCTGGCGGGTGAGGCGTCAAGCTGGCGGGTCACGGTCCACGGCATCGTCGATGAAGTGCAGTATGCCGAAGTGCTGCGCTATATCGACAATCTCAGCGTGGTCGAGGATGTCCGGGTGGTTGGCGCACAGGGTCGGCAGATCACCTTCGAAGTTTTTTCCGGTCGACAGGACATCGAAACCTATCTCGGCATGGGCGGTCTGCTGCAACCGGAGCGCCGCGCAAGCGACGGGCAACTTCACTTCAGGCTGGCGCGTTGAACCTGAGCTTCATTCCCAACCTGCTGACCATCGCCCGCATGATCGTAGTACCGCCGATCGTGTGGCTTCTGCTGGTCGGCCAGTTCCAGTGGGCGCTGGCGCTGGCGGTGTTCGCCGGCGTGTCCGACCTGCTCGACGGCTGGCTTGCGCGGCGTTTTGCCTGGCAGTCGCGTTGGGGCGGCATCTACGACCCCCTGGCCGACAAGCTGTTGATGATGTCGGGCTACCTGACGCTCGGGTGGCTCGGGGAACTGCCCTGGTGGCTGATCGGCCTGGTCATCTTCCGCGATCTGGTCATCGTCGGCGGCGGCTATATCTACTACACGCGCTTCGAGCCCTTCAACGCCGAGCCGACGCAGATGTCACGCTTCAACACCTTCTGCCAGATTTTCCTGATGTGGTTCGTGCTGGTCCGCCTGGCCGGCTTCCCACTGCCCAGGGAAGCCCAGATCGGGCTGGTCTGGCTGGTCGGCGTCATGGCGCTGGTGACCCTGGCCCAGTATGTCTGGATCTGGACCGGGCGAGCGCTGGAAGTGAGTCGCTCGCGTCGCGAAGGCGATGGCGATTCGACGTCCTGAGGGTGTCCCCGTGAGTCGTGCCCAACTTCCCCTGGCGCTCAAGCCGCCCCGAAGACCCCGTTTCGACAATTTTATCGTCGGGTCCAACGAGCCGGTGGTTGCCACGCTCTCCCAGGGTGCCGAGTCCGGCGCCTGGTATTTCGTCGCTGGGCCGGCAGGCTCGGGGCGCACGCACCTGCTCTCCGCTTTCTTCGCCGATCGTTGCCGCCGGAATGAGCAGGTGCATTTCATCGCCCTGGGTAAACCGCAGCAGCGCATGTTGCTGGAGCATGCCGAAGGTGACTGGGTCGTCATCGACGACGTCGATATGCTTGCGGGTGACGAGGCAGGCGAACTCGCCCTTTTCAATGCGCTCAACCGCTGGCGTGCCGAGCGCACGGGTGTAGTGATGAGCGGGGCGGGACGCGATGGTTTTGTATTGCCCGATCTTCGCTCGCGCCTGGGCCAGGCCACGCGCCTGACCCTCAGGCCGCTTGAAGAGGCCGAACTGGGCGAACTCGTGCAATGCCTGGCAGCCGAGCACGAAGTACTGCTCGGCCGCGGCGTGGTCGACTACATCCTCAGCCGTGCGCCGCGCAACGCCGGTCGGATGGCCGAGTTGGTCGTCTCCGGCGCTCATCGAGCGCTGACTGAGCGTCGAACGCTTTCAGTTCCCCTGGTGCGCGAGCTGCTCAACGACCACCTGGACCGATAAAGCGGAAGACCCCGCATTCCTCGGAGGAATACGGGGTCTTCGGCAACCGAAAAATCGAGCGGTTTTCTACTCTTTCAGCGTCATCGTGCTGCGGAACTCGATGCCGCGCTCGGTCAGATGCATGCTGGCCTCGGTGTACTCGTACAGTTCGGCCATTGCTCGCATCGCTTCGGACGGATCGGTCTCGGTCGATTCGTCACCCATGGCTTCGAGCTCTTCCTGCATGTCGTCGAGGAGGCCGCCGAGCACTTCGGCATAACGGGTGAAGTTGATCCCGTAGCTGAGGATGGCATTGCCGCCGTCGCCCGGATCCATGGCTTCGTCGAGCCGGTCCTTCTGGTTTTCGCCGACGGTCAGGCCGAGTGCAGCCTCACCCAGACCCATGAAGACCGGTACGTCTTCGGGCAGGTTGGGAATGACGCCAGCCGGCACAGGCTGGGGCTCCCCGCCCGGTTCGAGCTGCAGGGATGCCAGTTCCGGGGAGAACATCTGCGCCATGCCCAGCATCATTTGCGGATTGCGCATGAACAGCGCCAGCGAGCCTTCGGCCGACTCCACGTTGGAACCTTCAGCCAGCGTGATGTCATCGAGGTTCAGGCGCAGGCCGTGGAAGTTCGTGACCACCGGCGGAATGGGCTGATTGAGGGCCAGCTTCCAGTCCTCGGCCTTCTCACGCACGGTGTCGAAAAGTTGGCACTGCGGCGGCGTTTCGACCCAGCCGGCGACGATTTCGCGGGCGAAGTCGCGGGCGCCGACGATGTTGAGCGCCAGGCCGAATTCCAGCAGCCCGGCATCGGGCTTGTTCAGGTCGACCGGTGTGTCGGCGATGACCTGCATGCGCTCGGCGAATGCCGAGTCGGCCTCGACAATCATGTTGAAAGCCATGAAGGTTTCGTTGACGTCCGTGTAACCGAGGCTGGCGCGCGGGAACAGGTCCACGAGCGCACCCAGCTCCGAGCGACAGGCTTTGCTGCCGGCGATCTCCTTGAGGGGATTGGACTCGTGTCCGGCAGCGAGCGTGGCGTCGTCGCTTTCGAGCAACTGGTCGACCATCCGTCCGAAGTCCACGTAGCCGCTGCCGTATGGCGTGTAGTCGCGTTCATCGGAAAAGTCGCGCAGGGATGAGGGGGCGTAGGCGTCGGCCGGCTGATCCAGGTTGGCGACGCGGCGCAGCAGGGCACCGTCGTCGGGCACCAGGGCAAGCGTGACGAAATTGTCGTCGTAGGAAAGCGCCAGGCCCAGTTCTTCCATTTCCGCCCAGAGAATTTCGGCATCGTCGACGCTGCGCCAGTTCAGCTCGGCTTCGGCTTCCTCGGCGATCCGCTCCAGCGTCGCGCGGAAGGCCTCGGGATCGGACAGCTCCCAGTGGACGAAGGGATACAGCGAGACGGCGTGAATCGCCCAGTGGCCGTTGGGCGCCAGGCCGCGCTCGATGAAGGCTTCGCGGCTGTCGATCTCGGCGAACTCGCGCAGCACGGCGGCCACGACCGGAGAGTCGTCGAGTTCGTCGGCAACGGTGTTGTAGGTCTGGCGGTTGAGTTCGGACATCGACGCCAGCGGTGCCCAGAGCTTCTCGTTGAGTTCTTCCGGCATCGTTTCGAGGTTGGCAACCAGCCAGGCGGTATCGGCATCGATGCGCTGGAATAACGCGCTGGCGCCGGGTTGGCCGGCAGCGGATTCGGCGTCGGCCTGCGATGCGGTATCCGTTTCGTCGCGGCCACAGCCGGCCACGAGCAGGGCGCAAAAGCCGATCAAGGCGATCTTGCGGGTCATCATTCAACTCCCTCCGGGGATGTTCTGTCTGTGTGGTACTAGTGTTATACAACACCAACACACTTGTCAAGTTTCATTCCGTCGTTTCTTCGTTCCTTCGTTTCTTCGTTCCTTCGTTCTTTCGTTCAGCGTTGAGTTTGGAGAAGGCGTTTCTTTGAAGACGTGTAGCCACCATGGAGCAACTTGTGGCGAAGTCCTGTCGAGCAACGAACGATCGATTCAACCAAAGAACGAAATCACCCTGGCGATATCACACCGCCGACCAGCGACGGCGCCACTGTCGGGGCGTCGCCCTGGAGCATGCGGGTGTTGTCCTTTTGATGAGTGTAGCCGGTCACAAGCGGCTCGTTCAATTGAGATTGGGCTTCAATCGGCCGAGATGTAACCCCAGCTTCATGGGGATGACTTAAACTGAATAGAATGAACTCGACAATCCTGTTTCGCATTTCCTTCGCGCTTTCCGCCCTGTTTATCGCCACCGGCGCCGTTGCCGACGAGAGCCCGGCCCAGTGGTACCAGGACGGAGAAAGCCTGATCGCCGAACGTCGTGCGGCCATGGACGACCCCGGCGAGGCACGCAACGTGATCCTCTTCGTCGGCGACGGCATGAGTCTCGCCACGGTGGCCGCCACCCGTATCCTCGAAGGACAGCTACGCGGTGAAACCGGCGAGGAGAACATGCTCCATTTCGAGCGGTTTCGCCACACCGGCCTGGCCAAGACCTACAACACCAACCGCCAGACGCCCGATTCGGCCGGCACGATGACCGCGATGGTCACCGGCGTGAAGAGCTATGCGGGCGCAATCTCCGTCGACCAGAACGCCGAGCGCGGTGACTGTGCCTCCAGGTCCGGCAGTGAGCGGGTTTCCCTTCTCGACCTGGCGGCGCTAGGCGGTCTGAAGACGGGCATCGTGACCACGACCCGGATCACCCACGCCACGCCGGCGGCGCTCTATTCGCGCTCGGTCGACCGCGACTGGGAAACCGACAGAGGTATACCTCCTTCACAGCGCGACGCCGGATGCCGTGATATCGCGCGACAGTTTGTCGAATATCCAATCGGAACCATTGATGTCGTCTTTGGCGGCGGCCGCCGGGCGTTCCTGCCGTCCGACGAAACCGACCCGGAAGACCCGGATCAGCGCGGCCATCGCGGCGATGGCCGCAACCTGATTAATGAATGGCAGGATAAGTACGAAAATGGCCACTATGTCTGGAACCTGGAAGGTTTCGAAGCCTTGCCCAGGACCGGCGACGGCCCGGTTCTCGGCCTGTTCCAGCCCAGCCATATGAACTATGAGCATGACCGGCCCGAGGATATCGCCGGGGAGCCCTCGTTGGCCGCGATGACGGCCAAGTCGATCGAACTGCTCGCAGACAACGAGCACGGCTACTTCCTTATGATCGAAGGGGGGCGCATTGACCATGCTCACCATGCCAACAACGCCTGGCGGGCCCTGACCGACGCCATCGCCTTCGCCAAGGCCGTGAAGAAGGCCGACGAAATGACCGGTGAAGATACGCTGATCATCGTCACGGCGGATCATGGTCACGCGCTCACGTTCGGCGGTTACGGCAAGCGTGGCAATCCGATTGTCGGGTTGGCGGAACGACCAGCGGCGGGCGACAAGGAAGCCCGCCTGATGCGCGACGAAGGCGATAAGCCGATGACCGTGCTCGGCTACGCGAACGGCCCGGGTTATCGCGACGGGCAGCGGCCCGACTTCAGTGAAGTCGATCCCCAGAATCCCGATTATCTGCAGGAATCGGCCGTGGGTGTCTGGTCGGCCACCCATGCAGGTGAGGACGTGCCCGTCTATGCACAGGGACCGGGTGCCGGGGCGATCCACGGGGTGTTCGAGCAAAACGTGCTTTTCCACGTCATTGCCCAGGCGTTGCCACCGCTCCGCGAAAAGGCCGGGTTATTGGCCGGTGAGGACGGGTTGCCCGACTGGCAGCGTCTGGTCTGCCCAGGGAACCTCTGAACAACTCTGCACGGGCGCGACGGGTCTTTGCGGGAGGCTCCGTTCCGGCTTCGGCGAACGTGATTTGGTCATTCCAAATGAGTGAGCCGAAACGGAGCGGAGACCCCGCAAAGGCCCGTCCCGAAGGGTTTTGCCGGAGAGGCCGCATCTCGCGCGTTGCGCCGCTCGGCCGTAGCTACGGCTACTGTCACTCGCGTCGCACCACACGATCTGCGGCTTCTCCGACAAAACGCGCTCCGTGCAGAGTTGTTCAGAGGTTCCCTAGCTCAAGGCGACTCGTCGAAGGAATGTTGAGCCTCTGCCAGCCGTTGCGGGGTGCCGATATCGGCCCAGAATCCGGCATAGGGTTCGCCGCTCACCTGCTCGGCGGCAATGGCCTGATCGAGTACCGGCCTCAGCGGCCGGCGCGCGGGTGCGAGATCGGCGAACAGCAGCGGATCGAAGACCGCGATTCCGCTGAAGGTCATTGCGTTGCCGCTGCCGGATCGAACCTGCCCGTTTTCCAGTGAAAAGTCGCCTTGCGGGTGATGTGGCGGGTTGTCCACCAGCACCAGGTGGGCCAGCCGGGGGCTTTCTATATCGCGCAAGCGCTCGAAGGGATAGTCGGTGAGCACATCGGCGCTGACGGTCAGAAAGGGTCTGTCGCCCAGCAGCGGAAGCGCCTGGACGATACCGCCGGCGGTCTCCAAAGCCTCGGGCGGTTCGCGGGAATAACGAATCGTCACGCCGAAGGCGTCGCCATTGCCGAGATGGTCCACGATCCGCTCACCCAGCCAGGCAATGTTGATCACGATTTCTGAAAAGCCGGCGGCTGCCAGCCTCTCCAGATGACGGACGATCAGCGGTTTGCCGCCGACCTCGATCAACGGTTTCGGCGTGCTGTCGGTCAACGGTCGCAACCGTTCGCCGCGGCCGGCCGCCAGGATCATTGCTCGCATGAGTCGTTCTCCGTCGCTTTCCGGCGGCCTCGGGCAGTGCTCGTCGAGCACGGCCGGTCCGATGCAGGACGCCGCCTGCCCGCCTGCTTCGCTTTTGAACGGCATTTTGCCAAATTGTCGACACGCATTTTCGACTGGCCGGCATCTTGCATGGTGACTGGCTGATCCAAGCTGTGAATGAGTGTCCGTGAAATCGACCGAGTACCGCCGAAATGACTGAATTGCTGCTTCTGGATGTGCGCACCCTGGCTTTTGCCTCCAGTGTCAGCGGCTTTCTGATGGCGGCCACGATGTTCGGGATCTATCTGGCCGGTCTGCGCTCGCGGGCACTGATCGACTGGGCCATCGCCGGTCTTGGTTTTGGCCTGGGCTACCTGTTGGGGCATATCCTGCAGACGCTCGAGGTGCCGGTGCCTGTCTGGGCTGTTGCATCCCTGGCCAATTCCCTGATCGGGTTCGGGCACGGCATGGTGCTGGTCGGCATCCAGCGCTATCTCGGGCGTCGAAGCTGGTTCTGGCCGATGCTGGCTGTTGTGGCGTTCATGTTCCTGTCCGTCTTCGTGTTGCCCGAGTTGCGCGAGAGCCTGCGCTGGCGCGTGATTCTGCAGTCCGGATTCTACATCCTGCTGGGCTTTTACGCCGGCGGCTTGCTGTGGCGGGTACGTCGCCCCGGCATGCGGCTTTTTCATCGTGCCGCCGCCGTGGTCATCATGCTCTTCGCCGCACTGTTGGCGCTACGCTTCGGCTATGCCCTGGTCAGCCCGGCCCTGACCACTTCCTTCGTCAGCGATCCGTTCCAGATCGGTATTTTCGTCGTTTCGATGATCTACGGCTACGCGCTGACCATGGCGCTCGTCCTTGTCCTGTTCCGGGAAAAGCAGGTGGAGTTGTCCGACCTGGCCGAGCAGGACGCATTGACCGGCCTGTACAACCGTCTGTCGCTGGACACCATTGCGGAACGGGAAATGCAGCGTGCGCGCGAGCGGAAGACACCGCTTTCGATCGTGCTCATTGACCTGGACCACTTCAAGGACGTCAATGATCGCTTTGGCCACCAGGTCGGTGACCGGGCACTTTGCCGTGCCGCCGAACTGATCGAACGCGTGATCCGGGACAGTGATTTTGCCTTCCGTTACGGCGGTGAGGAATTCATGGTGCTGCTGCCCGGTGCCGACCGGCAGCATGCCGAGCAGGTTGCCCAGCGACTCCGGATGGAGATGGGGCACGGCGGAGTTCGTATCGACGGCCGTCAGGTCGACTTGCGTGCCAGTTTCGGTGTGGTGGAGTGCGGCACCGAGGGTGCGAGTTGGGCCGAGTGCGTCACCCAGGCCGATCGGGCCCTCTACCGCGCCAAGCGCGGGGGCCGTGACCGGGTCGAACTGGGGTAAGGAACCTCACGCCGCCTGCGACCTGCTGCGCCACGCGGTCAGCAGCCGGCGCAGCTCGGCCAGTTCCGGATTGCGGTCGATGGCCTGGTCGAGATAGGCAAAAAACCGGGGGGCGTCCTCGAGGTATTTCGGTTTGCCGTCGCGGTAGCGGATCCGGGCGAAGATGCCGACGACCTTGAGATGGCGGTGAACGCCCATGAAATCGCAGGTCCGGCGCCACAAGTCCGGGTCTTCGGGTACCGGCAGGCCGGTATCCAGCGCCTTGCGGCGGTAGTCCTCCAGCCAGGCGTCGACGCGCCCGGGCGGCCAGCTCAGGAAGGCATCGCGGTACAGGCAGACCGGGTCGTAACTGACGGGGCCGCGCACGGCATCCTGGAAATCGATGATGCCGGGGTTGGGTTCGGACACCATCAGGTTGCGTGGCATGTAATCGCGGTGGCAGAAGACCTGCGGTTGGTCGAGCGCCCAGCGAATCAGCGTGGCGCAGACCAGGTCCCAGGCGTCGAGCTCGCCGTCGGTGGGTTCGACCCGCCAGTGGCGGGCGAGAAACCAGTCGGGAAACAGCGCCAATTCGCGCATCAGCAGGGCGGGATCGTAATCGGGCAGGCCGTCGGTCCCGGTTTCAGCCTGGAACCGGATCAGTGCGTCCACCGCATCGCCGAAAAGGGTCTCGGCGTTGTTCTCGTCGAGCACCTGATGATAGGGGCGGGTGCCCAGGTCTTCGAGCAGCACCAGCCCCCGGTCGGGATCGTGGGCGAGTATTTCGGGGGCGTGTACACCGCTGCGCCTCAGGCGAGCGGCCACCTCGACGAAGGCAGCGGTGTCTTCGTGTTCGGGCGGGGCGTCCATGACGATACGCGAAGAATCGCCGTGCCGGAGCCGGAAATAGCGGCGAAAGCTGGCGTCGCTGGAGACAGCTTCGGCCTCGAAGTCCGTCCAGCCGAGCCGTTCGGCCGCCCAGTCCTGCGCCAGTTCGCGTCGTTCGTCGACTTGACTCATTCGGTGGCGTCCAGCAGGTTGGCCAGGTCGAGCGACCGGCAGGTGTGCCAGGCCCGGCGCCAGTGCGGAAGACTGTCGGCATACCGTTCGAGAAATGCCGGCAGGTGGGTCGCCAGGTTGGTCAATCGCTCTCCGTCCCTGTCCGTGATATTGCGCTGGGCCTGAAGCGTTCGCTCGAAGTCCCGGTCCAGCCAGGGGGGTGGCTTGAGTGATTCGCGCGTCGTTCCGATCTGTTCGATCATGTCAGCCCGGGTTTCCAGCAGTTCGCGCTTGAGCCGCCACTCCAGGTCGTCGCAGCGGGCGAGGTCGCGCAGGGCAGCGGCGAGCAGGTCGGCGCGCCGGTCGGGGTCGTGCGAGCGGCTGGTCTTGGCCAGTTCTTCGACCTGTCGCGCCAGGAAGCCGCCGCGTTCGATATTGCGCGGATGTTCGAAGTCCCCGGACTTCCAGCGACGCGGTTCGGGGCGCAGGTGGAACAGCATGTGCGGCAGGCTGAGCTGCAACGATCCGGGATGGAGAAAGTCGACCAGGGCCCCGAACAGCAGATCCTCGTTGGCGCCGCGCGCTTGCGTGGGCAGCAGTAGTTCGCGGTTGTCGATCCCGGTCAGCGTGGTGGTCATGAGCGCGAAGGCCGTCGTGGCCAGGGGGCGGTCGGCGCATCGGGCCAGGCGGCGCTGGCCGAGCAGGTCACGGTAGCGGGCTTCGCTTTCGCACAGCGGCTGCAGATGCTCGGGATCCTCGGTCAGCAACCACTGCACACTGCCCGTGCCCGGGTCGCCCAGCGTACCGCTGCTGGTCAGGCGAACCCGGGTCGCACCCGAGAGTTCGTGCAGGAGCTGCGGGTCCAGGTCCTCGAGCAAACCGTGCTGGTCGGCTTGACCCAGCGCGGCGAGGTCGCCGCCGGTGGCGCCGAGCAGTTCATCGTGACAGCTCAGGGGGTGACGCGTGAGCGATGGGTAGTGATCACCGGGCAGCTGCCAGTCCGGTTCCGGAAACTGAATTCGCGCCGACTGGCTGCAGCGAAAGGCGGGTGCGCTTTCCACGCCCGGCAGCTCGAAGGCATCGAAACTGGCATCGTCGTCCATGATGGCGATGCGCGAGCCGGCCCCCAGCAGCAGGGCCAGGTTGAGGCTGGCTCCATAGCTCGGGGCTGGATCGTCGGGGTCGCCCTCGAGCGTCCAGAGCAGCGGTTGGACCTCGATGCCGGACTCGGCGGTGATCGCATCGATCAGGCCTCGGCGCCGATCGACGTCGATCAGCCGCAACCTGCCGGCCAGGCGGTCCTCGAAGTCCGAAACCACGCTGCGTGTTGCGGCACGTTCTTCGGCATTTCGGCTGTCGTCGAGCACGAGGCAGTGCGACAGTCCTTCCGGCAGTTCCCGTTCCGCCAGCGATTCCAGGAGGCGGCGAAGGGTGTCGGGTCGGCCGCAGGTGCGGATGAACAGGGCCTCGATCGAACCTTGCGACCGCTCCGAGCGTCGACTCGCCAGTCGCGCCAGTACGTCGGATTCCGAAAGCAGCAGGCCCAGCTCGACCAGCCGCTCGAGGGACCGGCGGACCTCGGCGGCGCGCGGCGGCGGCAAGCGCAACGCACGCGACACTTCCCGCGCATGCTCGTCCAGGGTCCGGAAGCGACCGCACTGACTCAGGATCTGCACCAGCGGCAGCGGCAGTTCCCTGACCTGCGGCTCGCCGCTGATCAGCAGGTAAACCGTCTGCCGATCGATGAGCCGCGCATTGTAGGGAGGCGCCAGGTAGCGCGTCGGCTCGCTGGCGGGCGAACCGCCGGGCGAGGCGGATACGGAAAAGCTGAAATCGTTGCCGTTCATCGGGCCCCATTGCCGTTCAGTAACCGCGCCAGTTTACCAGCGACGCTGAACGTTTCACGCCCGGCCGCGACGACCCGGCCGCCGAAACAATACCAATCTGGTCTTGTTTCGGCGCCGCCCGACCCGCATAATAAACAGCATAGTTTCCGCGGGCGCAGGCCATGCTTCGAATCAGCAAATTGACCGACTACGCCACAGTACTTCTGGCGGCACTGGCGCATCGCCGCGACGAGTGCGTGCCTGCCAGCCGGCTGGCGGAATTGACCCGGCTCGAACCGCCCACGGTGGCCAAGGTGCTCAAGACCCTGGCGCGTGCCGGCCTGGTGACCTCGATTCGCGGCGTCAACGGCGGCTACAAGCTGGCCGAGCCGCCCGAGGACATCTCGGTGGCGGGTATCGTCAGCGCCATGGAAGGGCCGATCGCCCTGACCGAATGCGGACTCGAGCCCGGTCTTTGCTCACATGAGTCCGACTGCAACCTGCGGGGCAACTGGCGAAAGATCGGGCAGGCCGTCGAAAGTGCCCTGGCGGGCCTGAGTCTGGCCGACCTGGCCGAGCCATCGTCGCGACGCATCGCCATCCGCGCGGAAGCCGTGGCCTCATCTCAACGGGAAGTTTCATGAGTCAGACCACCGAACAGGTCCAGAATTATATTCAGCAGCGCTACAAGGCCGGGTTCTATACCGACATTGAATCCGACCGCGTCCCGGCGGGCCTGAACGAAGATATCATCGCCATGATTTCGGCGAAGAAGAACGAGCCGGAATGGCTGCTCGAATGGCGCCTGAAGGCCTTTCACCAGTGGCAGAAGATGATCGGCCCGAACTGGGCGCACCTGAATCTGCCGGCGATCGATTTCCAGAAGATTCACTACTACGCGGCTCCGAAGCAGGAGAACCGGCCCAAGAGTCTCGACGAGGTCGACCCCAAGCTGCTCGAGACCTTCGACAAGCTGGGTGTGCCGCTGCACGAGCGCGAGCGCCTGGCCGGTGTGGCCGTCGATGCCGTGTTCGACTCGGTTTCGGTCGGCACCACCTTCCAGAAGGAGTTGAAGGAAGCCGGCGTGATCTTCTGCAGCTTCTCCGAGGCCGTGCAGGAGTATCCCGACCTGGTGCGTGAGTACCTGGGCTCGGTCGTGCCGCACACCGACAACTACTTCGCCGCGCTCAACTCGGCCGTGTTCACCGACGGTTCCTTCGTCTACATTCCGAAGGACACGCGCTGCCCGATGGAGTTGTCGACCTACTTCCGCATCAACGCTCGCGACACCGGTCAGTTCGAGCGCACGCTGATCGTTGCCGAACCGGGCAGCCATGTCAGCTACCTGGAAGGTTGCACCGCGCCCATGCGCGATGAAAACCAGCTCCATGCGGCCGTCGTCGAACTGGTCGCCAAGGAACGTGCTCATATCAAGTACTCGACCGTGCAGAACTGGTATCCGGGCGACGAGAACGGCAAGGGCGGCATCTACAACTTCGTGACCAAGCGCGGCGACTGTCGCGAGGACGATGCGCGCATCACCTGGACACAGGTCGAGACCGGTTCGGCCATTACCTGGAAGTATCCGTCCTGCATCCTGCGTGGTGACCGGTCATCGGGCGAGTTCTACTCCGTCGCCCTGACGCGCAACTACCAGCAGGCCGATACCGGCACCAAGATGATCCATCTGGGCAAGAACACCACCAGCAAGATCATCGCCAAGGGCATCTCGGCCGGGCACAGCAACAACAGCTACCGCGGCCTGGTGCGCATGGCCAAGCGGGCCGAGAACGCGCGCAACTACACGCAGTGCGACAGCCTGCTGATCGGCAAGCAGTGTGGTGCACACACGTTCCCGTATATCGAATCGTTCAACCCCAGCGCCAAGGTCGAACACGAGGCCACCACCTCGCGCATCGGCGAGGACCAACTCTTCTACTGTCGCTCGCGCGGCCTGGATGAAGAAGATGCGGTCGCCCTGATCGTCGACGGCTTCTGCAAGGAAGTTTTCAAGGAACTGCCGATGGAATTCGCGGTGGAAGCGAAGGCGTTGTTGGAGATTTCGCTGGAAGGTGCCGTTGGATGACGGTGCGATGAACTCACTGCTGGTGCCGTTGGTGGATCACCAGAAAATAGTGAATAGTAAAAAGTAAATAGAGGCGGGCAATTTCACTATTTTCTATTTTCTATTTACTGAAGCCCTAACGAATGCACCACAACTTAAAGAGCTAACTGGACAAAGACAAATCCCCATATGTTGAAAATTACCAACCTCCACGCCTCCATCGATGGCAAGGAAATCCTCAAGGGCCTGAACCTCGAGATCGGCGCCGGTGAACTGCACGCCATCATGGGCCCGAACGGTTCGGGCAAGTCGACGCTGGGCCACGTGCTGGCCGGGCGCGACGGCTACGAAGTGACCGAGGGCTCGATCGAGTTCGAGGGCAAGGATCTCGAAGGTATGGAGCCCGAAGAACGCGCCACCGCCGGATTGTTCCTGGCCTTTCAGTACCCGGTCGAGATCCCGGGCGTGAACAACGCCTATTTCCTGCGCTCGGCCCTGAACGCCCAGCGCAAGGCCCGCGGCGAGGAGGAAGTCGATTCCATGAACTTTCTCAAGACCGTGCGAGAAACGCTGGGGCAACTGAAGATGGACGATTCGCTGCTCAAGCGCGCCGTCAACGAAGGTTTTTCCGGCGGCGAGAAGAAGCGCAACGAGATCGTCCAGATGGCGGTGCTCCAGCCGAAGCTGGCCGTACTCGACGAGACCGATTCCGGCCTGGACATCGACGCGCTCAAGCTGGTGGCCGAAGGCATCAATCGCCTGCGGGATCCGAATCGCAGTTTCATGGTGATCACGCACTACCAGCGCCTGCTCGAACACATCACGCCGGACCGGGTACATGTCCTGTCCGATGGTCGCATCGTCGAGACAGGCGGCAAGGAACTCGCCCATCGGCTCGAAGCCGAGGGATACGCGCATCTGGCAACGGAAGCGGCCGAGGCCTAGAAACCAAATGAGTGAACTAGCGGAAAAACTCGCTCCCCAGTCATCATTGGCTGCCGACGATTTCAGCGACCTGCGCGAAAACGCGCAGCGTGCGCTGATGCAGCATGGATTTCCCGACCTCAAGACCGAGGCCTGGAAGTACACGCCCATCAAGCTGCTCGAAAAACGCGAGTTCCAGCCGGCGCCCGCTTCGACATCGTCTCTTCCGGAACTGCCGTTCGACGGCCATGTGCTGCACTTCGACAACGGCATCCTCAACGCTGATGAAACGAAGCTTCCCGATGGCATCAAGCTGACGCCGGCCACGCGCGAAGACTTCGAAGGTATCGCATACGGTGGACGTGAAGACGCCTTCGCCTGGCTCAACCTGGCCCGTTTCGGACAGGCCTGGCGGATCGGCATCGAAGGCGAACTGGATTCTCCGCTGGTGCTGGCCTTCACGACGTCCGACGATTTTGCCGCGGCGGTCCATCCGAGATTGTTCATTGACCTGGCCGACAACGCCCGCGCTTCGCTCGTCGAAACGCAATCCGGCGGCGGTGAAGGCATGATCAATGCCGTGACGAATATCCGGGTACGCCAGGGGGCGGCCCTGGATCACGTCATCCAACGCGGCGGGGGCGATACCGTGCGCGTGGCTCGCACCCGGGTGGACGTGGTGCGCGACGCCGAATATCGTTCCTACGTGCTCGATACTGGCGCGCGTCTGGGCCGACAGGATCTCAACGTATTTCTCAACGAGGCCGGCGCGGTCGGCGAGATCGACGGCACAGTGGTGCTCGACTCCAGGCAGCACGTCGACTATCACACCTCGATCGAGCACTGCACCGGGCATACCAACAGCCGCGAGTCCTTTCGCATTCTGGCCGACGGTACCGGCGTGGGCGTGTTCAACGGTCGTATCCACATCCACGCCGAGGCCGACGACAGTCACTCCGATCTGAATACGGCCAATCTGCTGCTCGGCGAGATGGCACGCATCAACGCCAAGCCGGAACTCGAAATCTATTCCGAGGATGTCACGGCATCCCACGGTGCGACCATCGGGCAGCTCGACGACGACGCGCTGTTCTACCTGCGCTCGCGCGGCCTGCCGACTGAGGAAGCTAACCGCCTCCTCAAATACGGCTTCGCCGCCGCCCCGCTGGAAGGCCTGGCCGATGAGACGCTACGGAATTGGTTGTTGCGTGAGCTGGAATTGGTGCTTTGAAAATCTTACAAACGCAAAGGCGCGAAGCAGCAAAGAGCGCAAAGGGAACCATATTCTGAACAAAGACCCAAGCATTGATGCAATTTAGTGAGGTTAAGGAGAGTTTCTAAGCCAATTCATTCATTTCTTTGCGTTCTTCGCTGCTTTGCGTCTTTGCGTTAATAAGATTTTTTTGGAAGCTACGACAATGGAAACAGTCGAATCGAAAGTCAAAGACCAGCTCGACGTGTTCGCCCTGCGCGATCAGTTCCCTGTGCTCGAGCGCAAGGTGCATGACGACAAGCCGCTGGTCTACTTCGACAATGCTGCCACCGCCCAGCGGCCGCTGAAGGTCATCGAGGCGATGGACGATTTCTATCGCCGATACAACGCCAACGTGCACCGCGGCGTCCACCAGCTTTCGGTCGAAGCTTCCGAGCAATTCGAGGGTGCGCGTGAGTCCGTGCGCCGCCTGCTCAATGCCGATTCAATCCGTGAAGTCGTGTTCACCCGCGGCACTACCGAAGCGATCAACCTGGTCGCCCAGGCCTACCTGCGCCCGCGTCTTGAAGAAGGCGACGAGATCCTGATCACGCACATGGAGCACCACTCCAATATCGTGCCGTGGCAGATGTTGTGCGAGCAGACCGGCGCGGTGCTCAAGGTCGCACCCATCAACCACAAGGGTGAGCTGCTGGTCGACGAGCTGGCGGCGATGATCAACGAGCGCACCAAACTCATCGGTATGGTCCACGTCTCCAATGCCCTGGGCACGATCAATCCGGTCGAGGAAGTCTGCCGGATTGCCAGGCAGCACGACGTGCCGGTACTGGTCGACGGCGCCCAGGCCACACCGCACATGGCCGTCGACGTCCAGGCCCTGGGCTGCGACTTCTACTGCATCTCCGCCCACAAGATGTACGGGCCGACCGGCATCGGCGCCCTGTGGGCGCGCGAGTCGATCCTGGAATCCATGCCGCCGTGGCAGGGTGGGGGCGAGATGATCAACCGCGTCAGTTTCGAAGGCACCACCTACAACGATCTGCCACACAAGTTCGAGGCCGGCACGCCCAATATCTCCGGCGCCATCGGCTTCGGCAAGGCGGTGAAATTTCTCGAGGAAACCGGCCTGGAAGGCATCGTCTGGCAGGAAGAGCGCCTGCTCGACTATGCCACCGAAAAAATGCAGGCGGTCGATGGCCTGACGATCATCGGCACGGCCGAACACAAGGGTCCAGTCGTCTCCTTCACCCTGGAGGGCGCCCATCCCAACGATATCGGCACCATCGTCGATCATTTCGGCGTGGCCATCCGCACCGGCCACCACTGCGCCATGCCGGTCATGCAGTTCTTCGACGTTCCCGCCACCGCTCGCGTGTCGTTTGCCCCCTACAACCTGCGCAACGAGATCGACATCTTCATCGACGCCCTGGGCAAGGCCCGGGAAATGCTGGTCTGAGGCACCGTCGCGCCCGCGCAAGTTTTTCAGAGACTCCCAAGGTAGAATTTCGAGCCATGCTCGATCAGCTCTATCAGCAGGTCATCCTCGACCACAATCGTTCCCCGCATCACTACGGAAGCCTCGCTGGCGCAACCCACAGCGCCCGGGGCCAGGACGCCCTGTGCGGCGATGATATCCTGGTCGAACTCCGTCTTACTGACGGCCGTGTTGAGGAAGCCGCCTTTTCCGGAGAAGCCTGCGTGATCACCACGGCCAGCGCTTCGATGCTGATGGATTGGCTGGTGGGGCGCTCCCGGACCGAGGTCGAGACTGCCTACGAACGGTTCGGTCAATTGCTCGAAGACCCGGAACGACCCGACGATTCAGAACTGGGGGATATCAACCATCTGCGGGCAGTCAGCGGGTTTCCCGCGCGGGTGCGTAATGCACTGCTGCCGTGGCGGACTGTATTGCGTGCCTTTAAAGAACGCGGAATCGCATGACCCGGTAGAACCCGCCGAAGATATCCACGTGCTCGTCGAGTTCGATTTCGCGTCCTTCCTGGGCGGCACATGTCTCCATGGTTTCCACCAGGTTCTCGTTCCAGAACACGCGGAGGAACGGTTCCACGGTCGTGAGCGTCCAGCGTATGGGCGCAAAGCGATGGAAGAAATGGCGGCGTCGAGTCTCGCCGTACTCGGCGATGACGAATCGGCCGCCGGGACGAAGCACGCGCACGGCCTCGCGCAGGCAGTTACGCCGCGCCTCAGGTGGCAGCTCGTGGAGGAACAGGAACATCAGTGCGGCATCGAAGCTTTGTTCGTCGTATTCCAGGCGTTCGGCGTTCATGCGTGCCACGTTGGCCTTCAGTCCGGCCGCTTCGAGCTTGCGCTCGGCGGCCTGAATCTGGACGGGCGCGATTTCGGCCAGGTGCAACTCATCGACGTCCGCGGCCAGGGTCGGCGTCAGCTCGCCGTAGACGGCCGCGATCTGGAGGGTCTTGCCGGCGTTGGGGGCATCCATCAGGCGCCGGGTCTCGTTCATGATGCGGCGGTAATTGCCGAAGAGAATGGTGTTGATGATCGGCTGGTGGTCGAAGAACCACACGGTGAACGGCCACAGATAGGTCCAGCGGTAGTAGCGGACCAGGTAATCCGGCAGGGCTTTGTCGTCCCGCGTCGGGGTCTGGACGGCCGGAGTGCTGGTGGTGGTGTGCCCGCCGATCGCAGCGTCCTGGCGGTACTCCATTTTCTGATTCTTCATGTCCCCGCCTCCACGGTGGCCGATCCCAGGATCGATATTTTGAAATTCATGCCGTCGGCAGTAGCCCGTACAGGAGCGCTACGGTGATCACGGTTGCCAGCCCGTAGCACAGACGGGCAACCAGCCGGCGCGTGCCGGGACGTCGAACGCCCAGATCCTGTAGCGTCATTCGAAGCCGGTGTGCAGCATGCCACAGGGGCAGCGCCAGCACGACCAGGATCGCGAGTTTGCCGACCGGGTGGTCGACGAAAGCTTGTATGCGATCGTGCGACAACGCATCGGCAGGCAGGACGCCGAGCGTGACCAGCAGGACGGCGAGCATGACAGCGGGCAACAGGAATGCGGCCACGGTGCCGCCAGCGGCGAATGGCAGCCAGACCATTGGCTTGTTCGATCGAGCCACGTTACACCCCCACCAGATAGAGAATTAAGAGGGACGCCAGGATCCAGGCCGCGTAGTGGGCCAGTTCGATCCATCCCGATGGCACCCGGGTTTCGCCGATCCAGATGGGCATCGTGCTGGGTGCCAGCCGGAACCAGCTGACCGTGTGATACAGCACGAACAGCAGCGCCACGATCTGGAACACGATGCCCGGGGCCGACCCCAGGGCGCCGAGAAAGCCCTCCCAGGCTTCCGGCCCCTGCCGGAGCCTGATCAGGCCGACAATGGCCATGCCAACCCAGGCGCCGACCCAGATGCAGGTCAGTTCCCGGAGCATATAGCGCACGTAGTTGGGCTGGCTCAGCCACCATAAGGCCGGCATTTCCGGCTGCCAGGGCGTGGGTCCTTTCATGACTTGCCTCCGCGCTTCAAAGGCCGCGTGATCCAGTCCATGGAACTGGCCAGTTTCATTTGCTGGATTGCGCCAGCAGGGTCAACGCCCTTGGGGCAGACCTCCGAGCACTCTCCCACGAAGGTGCATTCCCAGACACCGTCTTCGCTGGCGGTGACTTCCTCGCGCTCGGCCCGTCCGCCGTCGCGCGAGTCCTGGTTGTAGCGGTGGGCGAGGGCGAGTATCGAGGGGCCCAGATAATTCTCGTTCAGTCCCACCTGGGGACAGGCCGAGTAGCACAACAGGCAGTTGATGCACATGGTGAACTGGCGGTATACGGCCAGTTCCGAGGGCTGTTGACGGAATACGTCCTCCTCGGGCGGTTCCTCCCCCGGTATCAGGTAGGGTTTGACTTCCGGCAGCCGGGCCGCGAACGTTTCCATGTCACCGATCAGGTCGCGGTGGACGGCCAGGTTGGCCAGGGGTTCCACGCGCACGGTTTCCGGGTAATCGCGCAGGAAAGCTTTGCAAGCCAGCACCGGCTGGCCATTGACCATCACGCCGCAGCTGCCGCAGACCGCCATGCGGCAGGACCAGCGGTAGCTCAGGGTGCCGTCCAGGTGGTCCTTGACGTAGTTGAGCGCGTCCAGCACCACCCAGTCCTCCATGGCGGGAACGTCGTAGCTTTCCCAGGTGGGCTCCGAATCCGTTTCCGGGCGGTACCGTTGAACCTCGAGCTGGATGCGGCGCTCAGTCATCGCTCGTTCCTCCGTAGACGCGTTCGGCGGGCTCCCAGCGTGTGATGGTAACCGGTTTCCGGGTGATTTCCGGCGGCCCGTCGCCGCGAAAGCTGGCCATGCTGTGGACCAGAAATTCGTCGTCGTTGCGCTCGGTGAAGTCCAGGCGCTGGTGGGCACCGCGGGACTCGCGGCGCATGCGCGCTGCATGCACCAGGGCCTCGCCGATTTCGAGCATGGAGCCCAGTTCCAGTGCGTAGGCGAGTTCTGTGTTGAACACGCAGCTCTTGTCCGTGAGGCCCAGTTTTCCGTAGCGCTCGCGGAGCCCGGCAATGCCCTCGCAGGCCTGGTCGAGCCGTTCCTGGTCTCGGTAGATGCCGGCGCATTCCTCCATGTACCCGTTCAGTTCGTCGCGCAGGCCTGCCACGGATTCCTCACCCGGGTCCGTATCGAGCAGGCGCTGGACGCGGGACATGGCGGTTTCGGCCAACTCCCTTGCCGACGCCTCGTCCGGATGCTCGGCCCTGGCGGTGGCTGCGTTGTGGCCCGCGATGCGCCCGAAGACCAGGAGCTCCGTGAGCGAGTTCGAGCCCAGCCGGTTCGCCCCGTTGATACTCACGCAGGCGCATTCCCCGGCCGCGTACAGTCCGGTCACCGGGCTTGCCGCGTCGATATCGGTGTCGATGCCGCCCATGGTGTAGTGGACGACCGGGCGCACGGGGATCGGTTCGTGCACCGGGTCGACGGCGGCATAGATGCGCGCGAGCTCCCGCACGAAGGGCAGGCGCTCGTTGATCTTCTTCTCGCCCAGATGGCGCACGTCCAGCAACACGACCTGGCCGGCGGGATGATCGACCGTGCGGCCCTTTTGCTGCTCGTGCCAGAAGGCCTGGCTGAGTCGGTCGCGCGGTCCCAGCTCCATGGCTTTCTTGCGCGGCCACGGGTCGGGTGGGCCGAGGTTGTAGTCCTGCAGGTAGCGATAGCCATCCCGGTTCACCAGGATCCCGCCTTCGCCCCGTGCCCCCTCGGTAATGAGGATGCCCTTGCCGGGCAGGCCGGTGGGGTGGTACTGGACGAACTCCATATCCTTGAGCGGCACCCCGGCACGATAGGCCATGGCGATGCCGTCCCCGGTATTGGTGCCGGCATTCGTGGTGAACGGGAAGGCGCGTCCGGCACCCCCCGTGGCCATGACCACCGACGGCGCCGCGAAGACCACCGTCTCGCCGGTTTTCAGCTCGATGGCCACGCAACCCATGCATCGGCCATCGGCCACCAGCAGATCCACGACGTAGTACTCGTCATAACGATGAATTGCGTCGTACTTGAGGGAGGTCTGGAAGAGCGTGTGCAGGATATGGAAGCCGCTCTTGTCGGCCGCATACCAGGTGCGTTCGATCTTCATGCCGCCGAAAGGGCGGACGGCGACGCGGCCGTCGGCCTGGCGGCTCCAGGGACAGCCCCAGTGCTCCAGTTCCCGCAGCACGCCGGGCGCTTCCTTGACGAACAGGTCCACCGCGTCCTGGTCGCAGAGCCAGTCGCCGCCGCTCACGGTGTCGCGGAAATGGTTCTCCAGGCTGTCGTTTTCGCTCGCAACGCCCGCTGCGCCGCCCTCGGCGGCGACGGTGTGGCTGCGCATCGGGTAGATCTTGGACACCAGGGCGACGTGCAGGGAAGGATCGGCTTCGGCGGCGGCGATCGCGGCCCGCAGGCCTGCTCCACCCCCTCCGATGATGACTACATCCGCATTGACAAACCGCATCGTCGCTCCCTTGGCGTTGCCGGTTTCACGGTGCCGGTCTGGCACCGGAATTCCCGATTTCAGTTCCTGGGCGCACTATCACGTAGCAGCGAAAGTGGCCGGTTGATCTGCATCAAGAATACAAGACGGAGACGCAGAAACAAAGAAACCAGGGCGCGCAACCGGCAAAACGCTGAATGAGGCCGCGCCTGCTGGCAGACAGGATCGCTTGTGCCCATGCTCGAATGATATGGGTGACGGGGATGGCAGTAACGTCGCTGCTAAACTCAAAACATGGCCATTGATCTGGACGCCCTGCTGCCCGAAATTGTGGATCTGCTGCTCGACCCTGTTTTCGTGGTCGACGAGGCAGGTCGGATCGTGTTTGTGAGCAGGGCCTGTAATGCGCTGCTCGGCTACACGCAGCAGGAAATGGTGGGTACTTTCGTCATCGACCACGTCCATCCGCAAGACCGGGATCGGACGCGCACGGCAGCCGAGCGGGTTATCGGCGGCGCCTCGCATATCGATTTCGAGAATCGCTACGTGCGCAAGGACGGCGGGGTGGTGCACATTCTCTGGTCTGCCCGCTGGTCCGAGGAGCATCGTGTTCGAATCGCGGTGGCGCGCGACGTGACGGCGCTCAAACGCGCGGAGAACGTCCGGAGCGCCCTGTATCGCATTTCCGAGGCGGCGCACGCGGAGGACAGTCTGCCGGCGTTGTGCCGCGAAATTCATCGGGCGATCGCGGATCTGCTGCCCGCGGACAAGTTTTACGTGGCGCTGTACGACCTCGGCAACGAAACGATCGCTTTTCCCTATTTTGCGGATCATCGCCAATCGCCGCGTCAGGCAGAGCCTTTGCCCGAATCGGCCATGGCGGAAGTGATCCGCACGGGGAAGGCGCTGTTGGCGATGCAGGGGGAAGATCGCTCCGAACTGGGTGCGAAGCCGGCCTCGTCGGAGATCAAGGCAAACTGGCTGGGCGTGCCGCTGGTATCCGGGAATGACGTCGTGGGTGCGGTGATTCTCGAAAGCGGTATGCCGAGTGAGCAATACACCGACAAACACCTCGATCTCTTGCAGTTTGTCTCGACCCAGGTGGCCACGGCCATCGAGCGCAAGCAGGCGCAGGAACGGCTGCGTCACATGGCGCATCATGACGCGCTCACGGGGTTGCCCAACCGTGTCCTGTTTTACGACCGGCTGGAGATGGCGCTTCGCCGTGCCCGTCGCGACCAGGAGTACCTGGCGCTGCTTTACCTCGACCTGGACAATCTCAAGACCGTCAATGACACACTGGGTCACGAAACAGGCGACCGATTGTTGAGTGAGGTAGCAAGCCGGCTCAGGGACTGCACCCGTGTATCGGACACCATCGCTCGTATGGGTGGCGACGAGTTCACCGTGTTGTTAACCAATGTGGCTGGTTCGGGTAGCGCCGATATCGTGGTCGATAAAATCCACTCAGCTATGGCGGTTCCATTGCAGGGGGACGGCTATACGCTGAACCTTTCGGTGAGTATCGGTGTGGCGGTTTACCCGAGTGACGGGGAAGAAGCGGGCAGTCTGGTGCGCAACGCCGATGCCGACATGTACACCCAGAAGCAAAGCGCGCGAAGCAAATGAAAAAAAGCCCCGCAACCAGCGGCTGCGGGGCAGTTCGGTTTCTTGTTGTGGCAGGGCTTGAACCCTGCGGGTACATCGCTTTTGTTGTTCGGGACTAGCCCTCGTCGGGCTGGGGCGTGCTCCCCTGGGCTGGTTCGTCGGACGGGGTGGGCTTGCTGCCCTTTTCGCGGTCCCAGTCCAGGGCCTTGGTTTTTATTTCGCCGAACTTCTTGGAGAGGCTGCTGAGCTTGTCGTCCCATTCGGGGTTCGGCTGCTGGCCTTCGGTTACATTGAAGTAGACCTGCATCAGGGCGGTCATGCCGATGGGTTCGATGACGGCCTGCTTGATACCCCAGGCGAAGACCACAGCGATAACCAGTGTGAGGATGCCGGCGGTACCCGGAAACAGGGAGACCAGTCCGGCGACCGGCAGCAGCACCACCAGGAACACGAGGAAGGTCATGGCCCAGATGAAGAAGGCCAGCCAGAAGGCGTTCTTCAGGAAGGTCTTGTAGTTCTGCGCGTACAGGATCAACGCTGTCTGGCCCGAGCGCCAGGGGTTGTCGGCCTTGGTGCGCATGTTGTGCGCCAGGATGACCTCGTCGAGGTAGGTCAGCGACAGGTTGATGACGGTGTTGATGAACTTGACCAGTCCTTGCAGGCCGGGGATCGGGATGAACGAGGTAATGGTGAAGAACGCCCGATTGAACGTCTTGAGCACGGCCTTGATCAGCTGGTCGATACCGAACAGCACGGAGGATTCCACGAAGCGCTCGCGCACGATGCCCTGGGCGTAGTCGATCTGGCCCTTGCCGTCGGGAAGCTCCCGGCCTTCGAGCAGTTCAACCAGCACCGCGATGTGGCCGGCCTTGACCATGTAGAGCAGGTACTCGCGCAGGAAGTAGAGGATGGCCGACGTGATGCCGAAACCGACCAGCCCGCCCCAGACGCTGAACGAGCCAGGGTCATCGCCGATATGCCCGATAAAGTACCCGATCCCCGCACCGACGCCGGTGACCAGTACGTAGGCCAGCGTGATGCCGAAATAGATCAGGAAGCGAAAGATCAGAAATGGCAGTGTCTTGGCCATCAGGCCCAGCACTTCGCCGATCTTGAAGTCCATCATTTGGGAATCCCTCTTTTGATACCAGGTTGGTCGTGTCCGATATTACGGGAAAACCGGCCGGACTATGCCACTTGCAAATCAGATCGCGGCCCGTCCGGTTCACCGGTCCGCCGGATCAGCCGCTGCGCCTGTAAGGTTTTTCAGGGCCCAAGCAATAGTCGATGCAGGCGCGGCGCCATCAAGTCGGCCTCATAACGGGCGTTGGCCGTGGCGATGTAGACCATCACATCGAGTTCCCTGAACCAGGAGAAGTCGGTGGCGAACACCCGGTCGCCGCCGCGGTGGCCGATGACCGGGCCCCAGCGGCTGTCGCGGAAGCTCAGGCCATAGCCGTAGCGGCTGCCGTCGGGTTCACCTACCTTCGGCTCGAGCCAGATGTCCTGCCAGGGCTCGGGCAGCCAGGTCCGGTTTCGGATCGCCCGATACCAGTCCACGATGGCGCGAGGCTCGGCCAGCAGGTCGCCGGCACCACGCAGGTTGTAGCCCAGGCCGTCGTCCAGTCGTGGCCGTTGGAGATAATGGCCGCGGCCCTTTCCCTTGCTGCGCCCGTGCACGAGCTGGTCACTCGTCCATTTTGGCCCGAGCAGGCCGATGTCTTCGATGCCGGCCGGTCGTAGCAAGCGCTCATGAAGGAAGCGCTCCCAGGTCTGGCCGCTGACGGTTTCGATGACGGTCGCCAGCAGGTTGTAGGTCATGTTGCTGTAGTTGAAGCGCTTGCCCGGGATGTGGTCGGGCCGGTAGTGATTGATCCGTCGGATCAGTTCTTTCCGGTCAATGGGCTCGAAGCGTGGATCGCCCTGCCAGCTGCGGTTGTGGACTTCGGCCGGCAGGCCGGCGGTGTGGGTCAGCAGATGCTCGATGGTGACATCATTCCAGGCGGCGTCGAGACCTTCGAGATGGCGGCTGACGGGATCGTCAAGCGCCAGCTGGCCGTCGGCGGCAAGCGCCACTACGGCGCTGGCGGTAAAGGGCTTGGTCAGGGAGGCCAGCGGCAGGACGGCCCCGGCATCGACGCGGCGGGAATCGTCAATGCCCATGGTGCCGTAGCCGCGGAGTAACAGCAGCTCACCGGCATGGGCGACGGCGACCTGGCCGACGAAGCCTTGTTGTTCCAGTCTCGAGAGTTCGGCCTGGAGACCGGCTGTGCCGGCATCGAGTCTTTCGGCCGGCGGAACGCTAACGCAAGCGGGCAGCAGCAGGATCAGCAGCGACAGCAGGAGAGGCTGGGTGCGCCGGCCGGCTGCGCTGAGCGCTGTGGCCGGCGTCCCCGAAATGTTCATTGCACTACAGTTCGCGGATATCGACGAAGTCGCCCGACTCGTGGTTTTCCTTCAGGTCCTCGAGCAGGTCGAGAATGCTGTCGGCCGCCTCGCGGGGGCTGGGCATTTTCTCGGTACCGCGAGCTTCCTTGAGTTTCTGGACCGAGGGGAATTCCTCGCTGTCGACCTCGTCGCGGATGTAGTCCTGCATACCGGTCTCGATCAGGCCGGGTGCCAGGCTGATCAGGTGCGTGTCCGGCATTTCAGGGGCGTAGAGCTTGATCAGGTGGTTGAGCGCGGCCTTCGACAGCGAGTAGCCGCCCCAGCCGTAGTTCATGTTGACTGCCGCGCCGGAGGAGATGGCGACCACCTGGTCGATCGGGATCTGGCGCTCGATGAACCAGTCCAGGATCAGCTTGTTGGCCCACACGTTGACGCGCATCATGTGTTCGAGGTCGTGCACGTCGGTGTGCGAGATCTCCTGGATGCGGCCGAGCATGCCGGCATTGAGCACCACCAGGTCGAGGCGCAGGCAGTCGGACAGCAGTGCGTCCAGGCCCTCCTCGAGATGGTTGAGATTGCCGATGTCCTGCTCGCGGTCGCGGATGCCGTCGTCGTGGTGCTCGGCCAGCGGACAGCCCCGCCGGCTCATGCCCCAGATGAGAGCGTCGCGCTCGAGCAGCGCTTCGGTCAGCCCCAGTCCCAGGCCGCTGCTGTTACCCGTAATGAACACGTTCATTGTGATTTACTCCCTCCCGATAGTGCGTTCGAACAGGTGCAGGATACGCCAGTATTCGTCGCGCCAGCTATCCGGGCGGGTAAAACCGTGCCCCTCCATCGGATACGACGCCATTTCCCAGTGATTCTTTCCGAGCTCGATCAGGCGTTGCGCCAAGCGCACGGAGTCCTGGTAGAAGACGTTGTCGTCGAGCATGCCGTGGGCAATCAGTACGTGGCCTTCCAGGCCTTCGGCAAACTCGATCGGCGAGCTGCGCTTGTAGGCTTGCGGGTCGACCTCGGGTGTGTTGAGGATGTTCGAGGTGTAGAAGTGGTTGTAATGGGCCCAGTCGGTGACCGGCCTGAGTGCGGCCCCGGCTTCGAACACCTCGGGTGCCTTGAACATCGCCATGAACGCCATGAAACCGCCGTAGGAGCCGCCGTAGACGCCGACGCGTTCGGGGTCGGCATCGTGGTTTTCGACCAGCCAGTCGACGCCGTCGATCAGGTCTTCGAGCTCGGGTGTGCCCATCTGCCGATAGATGGCGGTACGCCAGTCGCGTCCGTAGCCGGCGCTGGCGCGATAGTCCATGTCGAGCACGTGGTAGCCGCGCTCGGTGAGCAGGTTGTGGAACATCTGCTCGCGGAAGTAGTTGGGGTAGCGCAGCCAGGTGTTCTGCAGGTAGCCGGCGCCGTGGACGAACAGCACCACCGGATATTCATCGCCGCCGTGGGCGGGCTCGCCGCGGGCGGGGTAGAACTTGGCCCAGACCGGGCGCTCGACATGGCTCGAGGGCACGGGCACGATCTCCGGCTGCTGCCATTCCACGGCCTTGAATTGCTCGGTGCGTGTGTCGGTCAGCGGCTCGAGTTCGCCGGATTCGAGATCCGCCAGTGCCGCCTGCGGTGGCAGGTAGGACTCGGAGTAGCGCAGCAGCACATGCTCGTCGTCGCCCGGGCGGACGGTGAATGATTCAATGCCCTTGTGCCCGGTGATGCGCTCGAGTTCGTCGCTTCCGAGTTTCAGGCGATAGAGGTCGTATTCGCTCGAGTGGCTGCGGTTGGTGAGCATCAGGACCGATTCGCCGTCCTGGCGGATGACCGGGTCGAACACCTCGAAATCGCCACTCGTGTGCTGCTCAGTCTCACCCGAGTGTGCGTCGACCGTATAGAAATGGCTGTAGCCGGTCTCTTCGGACAGCAGCCAGAGGGTTTCGGAGTCGGGCAGCCAGCCGAAGTCGTTGAAGTACCAGTTGATCCACGCCTCGTCGGTGAGGCGGTGGCGGTTGTTCAGGGCCGGTTCGTCGGCCGTCGTCGACACGACTGCCGTCCAGCGATCCTTGTTGTCGATGGCGCGAAGCTGCACTGCGGCCAGTTGGCCGTCGGGGTGCCATTCCAGGCCGTTGACGCTGACCTCACGCAATTCGTCCTCGCCCAGGGGGTCGACGTCCTGTTCGGACTTGAGTTCGGCCAGTGGGTCGGTGCCGATACCCGGCAGGCTCTCGAAATCCAGCTCGTGCTTCTTGCGATTCTCGAGATCGAGCAGCCACAGCTTGCTCGGCGCCGGGGCGTTGCGGCCCACGCGGGTGCGCACGTCCTCGACGTCGATGTAGCCGGACTGGGTGACGTAGTGCGGCATCCGGCCGTTCTTGCCGTCGGCGTGACCGGCCGGCCGGACGGCCAGCAGCAGCCAGCGGCCATCGGGCGAGAGGCTCGAGGTGCCCGGTTCCATGTCCTCGCCCAGGTACCAGGGCGCCACCGAGCGGCTCGGATCCTCCGCGGCGGCCTTCTCGGCCTCGCTGCGGGCCTCCTGCTGGTCCTCGCGCCGGTCGCGCAGGCTTTCGAACAGGCGCAGTTGCGTTTCGGCCAGGTCGTCGTCCGGTTCGGCGTCGGGCTTGTCTTCAAAACGCAGGTCGGTCACCGGCCAGTTCAGGTGATCGACCAGGTCGTGCACCCACCACTGGCTGCCGCGGCGAAAGATCACGCGGTCGCCTTCGGGGCTGAAGGCTGGCTCGGCGTCGGTGTCCGTGCTGCGGGTGAGCTGCAGCAGCTCATCGTGACCGGGCATGCGGGCAAACAGATTGCCCTCGCGCACGAACACGGTACGGCCGGTGCCGGGATGAACGACCGGTTCGGTGCCGTCGATGCCGGCCTGCCCGGCGTAGTCGACCACGCTGTCCTCGCCCGTGGCCAGATCGATGCGGTGGATGTCATAGAGCTCGCTGTCTTCGCGCTCGACGCGGTAGTAGACGGCCTCGCCGTCGAGCTGCCACCAGGCCTCTTCGACGGGCGGCCCGATCCACTGTGGATCGGCCATGATTTGCTCGAGATCGGGCGTCTGCGCGAATGCACTGCCGGCCAGTAGCAGGCCGGCCAGGATTGAAAGTCGTTTCATTACGATTGTGAGCGATTGGATTGAATTTGTTCCCGAATTCTACACGCCTTCTCACCGGGCTCCGTTACAATGTCACCCACACCGTGGATCGACTCTGGCCGTGTATCGACAGGGTTCGGTGGGCCCGGAAGGATCAGGGTAATTCCTGGATCGGGCAGTCCTTTCCAATCCAGAGATGAGCCTGAAGGGGCGAAGTGATTGAGGTTCGTCAGGCGG
>NZ_QVMV01000053.1 GCF_003417465.1 Wenzhouxiangella sp. 15190 | reverse complement strand
CAGGCTGATGGCGGGTAACTTTTCTCTCGCGCGAGAAAAGTCACCAAAAGCGCGCTTAAAAGAAGGCGACTGACCTGGCGGCCATCCCGCCACGGAGTGGCTTCAGTATTTTGACTCGGGCTTCGTTTGAAATCTCTGAGACGCAGGCGGGCTTTCGACGTCCGTTTGGACAGGCCCGCACCCAGCGTCTCGACTTTGAGGACGAGCGTTCGAAGGCCCTGCCACGAATCTCGATCCAGAACTCATTCACCTGAAGCGATCTGCAATGGCGTGGCTGAAGCCGGGGTGATCGAGGTCGGGCCGTCAGAATGCAGATTACGCCCCAGCGACGCTGAGGACGCCCTGTGTCTAGACGGAGCTAGAGCGAAGACGGGGGCAAAATACTGAAGCCCGCACACCAGCTTGGTCCTGCGGCGTATCCGCAATCTTTTCAGCGCGCTTTTGGCTACTTTTTTCGCGCGAGAAAAAAGTAGCTCGCCGAAAGAGCTTGCGAAGCAAGCCGGGCGAAACCGCCTTTGACTTGTCGAGGATCGCACCGCGTCTGTTGCCACCAAACCTTCAAGTGGGTAGCACCGACGCCAGCGTCTTATAATGACCCGATTACAAATCGCAAGATAAAGCAATGACTTTTCCCTCAACCCGTATGCGCCGCACGCGCGCCAGCCGATTCGCCCGTGAGCTGGCTCGCGAGACACGGCTTTCGCCGTGCGACCTGATCCTGCCTGCCTTCGTACTCGAGGACGAAAACGGCCGCGAGGCGGTGGAATCGATGCCCGGTATCGAGCGTGTCGGGCACAACGGCCTGTTCGAACTGGCCGAACGCTGCCTGGAACTCGGCATACCGGCCATGGCCCTGTTTCCCGTGGTGCCGGCCGAACGCAAGAGCGAGGATGCCGCCGAGGCCTGGCGCGAGGACGCCCTGGTGCCCCAGACCGTACGCGCCCTGAAGGCGCGTTTTCCCGAGCTGGGTGTGATCACGGACGTCGCCCTCGACCCCTACACCAGCCACGGCCTGGACGGCATCGTCGACGAAGACGGCTACGTCCTGAACGACCGCACGGTCGATGCCCTGGTCCGGCAGGCGACGAGTCACGCTGTCGCCGGCGCCGACGTGGTTGCGCCCTCGGACATGATGGACGGCCGCATCGGTGCCATCCGTGAGCAGCTCGAATCCAACGGCCACGTCAATACGCTGATCCTCAGCTACGCGGCCAAGTACGCCTCGAGCTACTACGGCCCCTTCCGCGACGCCGTCGGTTCGGCGACCAACCTGGGCAAGGCCGGCAAGGAAAGCTTCCAGATGGACCCGGGCAACAGCGACGAAGCGCTCCGGGAAGTCGAACTCGATCTCGACGAAGGCGCCGACTGGGTCATGATCAAGCCCGCCCTGCCGTACCTGGACATCATCCGGCGCGTCCACGAGACTTTTGGCGTACCGACCTTCGCTTATCACGTCTCCGGCGAATACGCCATGCTCAAGGCCGCGGCCGGGAAGGGCTGGCTGGATAACGACAAGGTGCTGCTCGAAACCCTGCTGTCCATCCGCCGCGCGGGCGCCAGCGGCATCCTCACCTACGCCGCCCTCGAAGCCGCGGAGTTGTTGAAGGACTGAAAAGAAAAGATAAAGAATAATTGTCCACAGATGAACACAGATAAACACAGATTTTGAAAACAAGAACTTTTGCAGTCGAGATAAAGGCACTCGCACAAGGAGTTGAGCAGGCTCTTCTCGTTTTTATTTCTTTTATCCGTGTTCATCTGTGTTCATCTGTGGACATATTTCTTTTTTCCCAGTCCCGGTGAACGCGCAGAGTTACAAGCTTGCTGTATTCGGGCAACCGGTGGCGCACAGTCTGTCGCCGCGGATTCATCGCCTGTTCGGCGAGCAGTTGGGCATCGACGTCGATTACAGCGCCATCGAGGCCGACATTGACGAGCTGGCCGAAAAGCTTGCGGCATTTCGCGCCGACGGCGGGACCGGCGCCAACCTGACCGTTCCGCTCAAGCAAGCCGGTCTGAGACTGTGTACGCGCGTCGACCGGCCAGCCCGGCAGGCGCATGCCGTCAACACGCTTCACCTGGAAGACGACGGCTGGCACGGCTACAACACCGATGGCGCCGGGCTGCTGCTGGATCTCGATCGCCTGGGCATCGATCCGGCGGGACGCCGCATCCTGATCGTCGGGGCCGGGGGGGCGGTCGCCGGCATTCTCGGACCGCTCCTCGATCGTCAACCGGCCTGCGTGACCGTGGTCAATCGCACCGCCGAACGCGCCGAGCGCCTGGCCGACAAGTTCGCTCACCTGGGCGATATCCGCGGTGGCGAAATCGATTCTGCTTCAGAAGGATCGCCCCACGATTTATTGATCCAGTCCACCAGCGCCGGCCACGAGGGCAAAGCCGTGCCGATCGAGCGCGCCTGCCTGACCGACGATGCGAGCGGCTACGACCTCAATTACGGCACGGCCCACGCGCCATTTGCCGAATGGTGCAGACAACACGGGATGATGACGCACGACGGACTGGGCATGCTGGTCGGACAGGCCGCGCTGGCTTTCAATATCTGGACGGGGAAGCGCCCAGATATCGCCCCTACCCTTGCGGCCCTGTCCAGGGACTAAACCGCAGGTTCTATTCAGCGCCTACCGCAGTCGACGGTTTCGATATACCGCTCTTCGCCCTCGATCACAAGGGCCGTCAGCAAACCGCCCCAGACGCAGCCGCTGTCGAGGCAGATGGCATGGCTGCCCTCGTAGAGCCCCAGCTGCGACCAGTGACCGAAGACCAGCGTCCATGCGCGCCAATCCTCGTGCAGGTGATGAAACCAGGGCGCAAAGCCCGGCGGCGCGCTCTCGAGTCCACCCTTGGCGGCGAAGTCCAGGCGGCCATCGACACTGCAGAAACGCATACGGGTCATCACATTGGTGATGGTGCGCAGGCGCTCGGCTTCCGGCAGGTCGGGTTCCCAGCGATCGGGCTCGTCGCCGTACATGTTGGCGAAGAATTCGTCCGGCGACTCGGCCAGTGCCCGCTCGACCTCCGCGGCGCATTCCCGCGCCTGCACTGGCCCCCAGCGCGGATCGACACCGGCGTGCACCATCGCCAGGCCGGCCGACTCGTCGAACCACATCAGCGGTCGGTGCTGTAACCAGTTCAGCAATTCCCCGGCGCGGTCATCGGCCAGGATTTCATCGAATTCAGCGTTGGGTTTTCCGAGCAACCCGCGTGCATAGGCCAGCAGGTGCAGGTCGTGATTGCCGAGCACGGTCGTCGTGACCTCGCGCAGGGAGTGCACCAACCGCAAGGCGGCCAACGACTCACCGCCGCGATTGACCAGGTCGCCGGCCAGCAAGAGCCGGTCGCAAGCCGGATCGAAGCGCAGTCTCTCCAGAAGCCGCTCCAGCGGCGTACAGCAACCCTGGAGGTCGCCGATGAAGATCCTGCGCTCCATCAGGCCGGGCGGCGCATCCGCGGGGCGCGTAGCGGCGCAACACTGACGACCGCATCGAAGACTTCGGTCGATTCGCTCAGCAGTCGGGTGCGGACCATGGCGGCAACGCGATTGGCTTCATCGAGGGTCAGTTGCGGATCGAGCAGGATGCATACGTCCATGACGATCTGTCCGCCCATCAGCCGCGTTCTCAGGTCGCGGAAATCGTGAACGCCGTCAACCGAAAGAATGATCTTGCCCAGCTGATCCTGTTCGCGCGGCGGCACCCCCGTGTCGACCAGTTCGACCAGGGAATCGAAGGCGAAGCGCCCGCCCATGACGGCAACGGTACCGGCAACCAGAATGGCGGCCACGGCATCGAGCCAGAGCAATCCGCCCATGGCACCGACCACACCGGCGATGACCACGATCGACGACAGCGCATCCGAGCGATGGTGCCAGGCGTTGGCCATGATCAGGTTCGAACGCGACTGCAGGGCCACGCGGCGCGTGTACCAGAACAGGATTTCCTTGATGCCGACCGAGATCGCGGCCGCCCAAAGTGCCAGCCACCCCGGCTGCATCAGCCGTTCGGGCTCGAGCAGACGGAGTACGGCGTCGACGATGAACCCGATGGCCACGGCCAGCAGCAGCACGCCGACGATCGCCGTGGCGACGGTCTCGATGCGGCCGTGGCCGTAGGGATGGTTGTGATCGGCCTCGATGGCGCTCCAGCGGGCGGCCACCAGCACGACCGCGTCGCTGACCATGTCCGACAGCGAATGGATGCCGTCGACGATCAGCGCCTGCGAATGACCGACGATGCCGGCGGCGATCTTGCCGATGGCCAGAAAGAGGTTCCAGACGGCGCCGACGATCGTGACGCGGCGCTTGTCCGGCCAGTACTGGTCCAGGTTGGCGTTGGTGCGAAAAGCGGCAGCCATGGGGGATAAGGTACTAATGCCTTCGCGGGGCAGCTATTGTAACTGCCGAAGGCATCAGGCGCGCGAAGGGCCCCGCTCGAAAGTGGCGAACACGAGATTGTAGGGATTGGCGTCGTCAGCGGGGCGCGAAGCCATCTTCGTCAAGCGCCAATCGCTCGCCGACCATTCCGGGAACACGGTGTCGCCGCTCACTACCGCATCGATCAAGGTCAGTTCGAGGCGGTCGGCGCGATCAAGTGCCTGGCGGTAAACCTGCCCCCCGCCGATGACCATCACCCGCTCGGCACCGGCAGCTTCAACGGCTTCATCGAGACTGCCGACCAGTTCGACACCGTCGGGCAGCTCGGGCCGAGATCGGCTGATCACGACGTTGGTGCGGCCGGGCAGCGGCCGACCGATCGACTCGAAGGTCTTGCGCCCCATGATGATCGGGCAGCCCATCGTGACCGCCTTGAAGTGCTTGAGATCGGCCGGCAGATGCCAGGGCATACCGCCTTCCTGGCCGATCACGCGGTTTCTCGCCATCGCGGCGACCAGGACCACTTCCGTCAAGGCCTGCGCCTCCGTAAGTCGTTCGTCGTCATACGGCGATCGGCGCCCGGATGGCCGGGTGACACTGATAGCCCTCGAGCCGGAAATCCTCGTAGACGAAGTCCCGCAGCCGCGCTCTACGGTTGACCAGGTGCATGCGCGGGGCCGGATAGGGTTCGCGCGAGAGTTGCTCATCGACCTGCTCGAGGTGATTGAGGTAGATGTGGGCATCGCCGAAGGTGTGAATGAACTCGCCGGGCTCCAGATCCGTGACTTGCGCGACCATCAGTGTCAGCAGCGCATAACTGGCGATATTGAACGGCACGCCCAGGAAGCAGTCGGCCGAGCGCTGGTAGAGCTGGCAGCTCAAGCGCCCGTCGGCGACGTGGAACTGGAACAGGCAGTGGCAGGGCGCCAGCGCCATCCGACCGGCGTGAACGTTGTCCTGCGGCGACAGGGACTCGTCGGGCAGATCGGCGGGATTCCAGGCCGACACGACGTGCCGGCGCGAGTCGGGCCGCTGGCGAATCTGTTCGATAACCTGTTCGAGCTGGTCGATATGCCGGCCGTCCGGCGTGGGCCAGGCGCGCCACTGCGCCCCGTAGATCGGGCCCAGGCTGCCGCTCTCGTCGACCCACTGGTCCCAGATTTTCACCCCGTGTTCGGTGAGATAGGCGATGTTGGTCTCGCCGCGCAGAAACCACAGCAGTTCGTGGATGATCGACTTCAGGTGCAGTTTCTTGGTGGTGACCAGCGGAAAGGAATCCGACAGGTCGAAACGCAGTTGGTGCCCGAACACGCTCAGCGTGCCGGTACCGGTGCGATCGGCCTTGCGCATACCGTTCTCTCGAACGTGGCGCAGCAAATCGAGGTAATTGTTCATGTACGGCTCCTGTAGGCCCAGACCATCAGCACCACGCCGGCGAGAAACATCGGCAGGGAGAGAATCTGTCCCATGGTCATCCAGTCCAGCGCGACGAAGCCGATATGCGCATCAGGCTCGCGGAAGAACTCGGCGATGAAGCGGAAAACGCCATAGCCGGCGAGAAAAGCGCCGCCCACCGCCCCGGTCGGCCGCGGCCGTGCCGAATACAGCCACAGGACCACGAACAACGCCAGCCCCTCGAGCGCGGCCTGGTAGAGCTGGGAGGGATGGCGCGCGAATTCGTCCAGCGCGCCGGTCAGGTACTGCTCGTAGAGCGTCTGGGAAGTCTGCCCCGCGCTCCGGATGGACTGTGGAAAAATCATTGCCCAGGGCACGTCCGAAGTCCGCCCCCACAATTCACCGCCGATGAAATTGCCGATCCGGCCGGCGGCCAGGCCGATGGGCACGAGCGGCGCGGTGAAGTCGCCCAGGCGGATGAATCCGCAGCCCAGGTGGCGGCCGTAGGCCCAGAGCACCACCAACACGCCGACCAGCCCGCCGTGAAAACTCATGCCGCCGTCGCGGATCATGAACAGGAACAGCGGATCGGCCATGAGCTGGTCGAAACCGTAGAAGAGCACGTAGCCGAGCCGGCCGCCGACGATCACGCCGATCACGCCCCAGAACAGGAAGTCCCCGACCTGGTGCGGCTCCATCGGCGCATCCTCGCGCCGGGCCCGGACACGGCCGAGCAGCCAGAACGCCCCGAAGGCCACCAGGTACATCAGGCTGTACCAGTAGATCGCGAAACCGCCGATCTCGAAGGCCACCGGATCGATGCTGTGGAAGTAGAACTCCGACTGATTCATGGTCGGAGATTATCGCAGATGAATGCCGGGAGATTGAGCCGCGGGTTGCTTCTAGTCAGTTGTCAGCTCAATTCAATCACTCGCTGATTCCAGTTTCTCCAGGGCCCGCGGCCAGCAGTCCTCCCAGAATGAGGCTCCGGGACCGCCGCAAAGGAGATCGCCGTCGCGATCGATCAGGTACTTGGTGGGATAGGCGGCAACCCGGTAGGCGCGATGCATCGGACCCTCGAAGGCTTCGGCGACCTGCGGGAAGGAATGATCGAACTCGGTGGTGAACTGATCGATTTCACTTTCTGAGTCGTTCGTGATTCCGACCAGCTGGAGGCCACGCTCACCCCATCTCTGATGAACATCGGCCAGTCTGGGTGCCTCGCGCCGGCACGGACCACACCACTGCGCCCAGAAGTTCAGCAGGACGATATCGCCCCGGTAGTCGGCAAGATCGACCGAATCGCCGTCGACCGCACTCGCCTGGAAGGCCGGCGCCGGGGCGCCGTCGCTCAGGGACGGCCGTTCGGCCTTCGCCTCGTCCTCGCGAATCAGCGTCAGGTCGCGGCCGAAGGGATCGACGTGAAAGGCATAGCTGTGTTCCCCGATATTGACGTACTCGTCGAGCACCCGGAAGCGCTCCGGTGATTCGCGCGACTCGCCGCCGCGCCCGTCAGCATTGAGGTCGAACCAGATCGTCCGGTTGGGGTAATCGTATCGGCCGGAATGGCCATACAGTTCGAAGGGCACCTTCTGCCCGTCAATGCGAATCTCGCCGCGTCGAACCGTGTTGGAATTCCACACCCCGCGCGGTCGATCATCGTCTTCGCCGGCCGCGGAAAAGATCACGAACCGGGACTTGACCGGAAACTCGACGGGCTTGCCGTCCGCCTGCCCCGTATCCTGGGTTTCGAAAGCCACCGAGTAGCGACCGTCGGCCCCTTCGAGCCGCCATCCTTCCTCGTCGGCGAGGCTGCCGTCTCCGTCCACGTCGGCATAGAGCCGATAGCCGGCCTGCGGCGTGCCGAACACGGCAAAGCCGCGATTGAGCTCACCGAACACGAAGTTGATGCCGTAGCCGACCAACGGGGCATCGGTCTGCGGCAGTTCGTCGACGGCCACCGTATCGTCCGCGCCGCCCACAGCCTGCGCAAATTCCGAATACTGCTCTTCTGAAAGCAGATAGGGTGCCCAGTCGGGCTGTGGAATCAATTCCGGCTTTGAAGTCTCGAACACCTGGCGCTCACCGTCTTCGCCAACTGCCGCAATAGACATGGACCCCATCAACGCCGCGCCCAGGATCGTCCCGAATCTCGCTACTGCCTTCATTCCAAGTCTCTTCTTGCCACCAACCCCGCAAAAACCTATCACAGTCTCCCGGAAATCGCGACCTAGCGGGTTTCCCGGCACACTCCCGGCCCCGAACCGACGCCAGGCGTCGTCCCGGACACCGATCCGGGACCTCGCACTTTTGCTCCGGCACCGCCAGACTCACTGCCCCCTGAACGGTGGGAGGCCCCGGATAATCGCGATGCGATTTCCGGGCCGACAATTTTCCTGAACCCTGAACACTGAAACCTGATACCCGAACGCTTACCATGACCCGATGAGCCAGCAAAAACCGGAAAACCGCCTGGGCGACGCCCTCAGCCCCTACCTCCTGCAGCACGCCGGCAATCCCGTGGCCTGGCAGCCCTGGGACCGCGAGGCGCTGGCCATGGCGCGCACGCTGGATCGGCCGATCCTGCTGTCGATCGGCTACAGCGCCTGTCACTGGTGCCATGTAATGGCCCACGAGAGCTTCGAGAATGACGAGATCGCCGAGCGCATGAACGCGTATTTCGTCAACATCAAGGTCGACCGCGAGGAGCGCCCGGACCTCGACCGGATCTACCAGCTTGCCCACCAGCTTCTGACCGGCCGCGGCGGCGGCTGGCCGCTGACGGTGTTTCTCGACCCGGCCAGCCAGGCCCCGTTTTTCGCGGGCACCTATTTCCCGCCCGAGCCGCGCCACGGCATGATCGCTTTCGGCGACCTGCTCGCGCGCATCCACCAGGTCTGGTCGACCCGGCGCGAGGAGCTGCGCGCCCAGCATCTCCAGGTGCAGGAAGCCCTTCAGGCCATCGCCACGCCCACTCCGGCGGGCGAGGCCGACCTGGCTTCGAGCCTGGACTCCCTGACCGCCGAGGCCGGCGCACGCTTCGACCGCGACAACGGCGGTTTCGGCGGCGGACCGAAATTTCCGCAGGCACCGCTGCTCGCCGCCCTGGCCGAGACCGAAGGTGAGCACCCGGCACAGATACTCGGCGACACGCTCACCGCCATGGCGCGCCACGGGCTGCACGATCATCTCGGCGGCGGCTTCTTCCGCTACTGCGTCGACGCGGTCTGGGAGATTCCGCATTTCGAAAAGATGCTCTCCGACAACGCCCTGCTGCTGGGGCTCTACGCCCGTGCGGCCACGCGCTGGAACCGGGCGGACTTCCGTGCCGTGTGCGAGCGACTGGTCGAATGGCTCGAACGGGAAATGTCGCTGGACACCGGCGGCTTTGCCGCCAGCCTGGATGCCGACAGCGAGGAAGGCGAAGGTGCCTTCTATGTCTGGACGCGCAAGGAGGTGGCTGAAAAGCTGTCTTCGGCCGAACACGACCTGTTCTGTGCCCGATTCGGGCTGGACGGACCGCCCAATTTCGAAAGCGAGTACTGGCACCTGGTCGTCGCCCGCTCGCGCGGCGAGCTGGTGGAAGAAAATCTCGACGAAGACGAAATCGACGAGCGTCTCGAATCCGCGCGCCAGCGGCTGCTGGCCGCCCGTCAGGAGCGCCCGACCCCCGGTCTTGACGACAAGATGCTGGCCAGCTGGAACGGCCTGGCGATCGAGAACCTGGCCGTGGCCGGACGCCTGCTCGGGCGCGAAGACTGGCTCGAGCGCGCCGCCGGCGCGCTCGACGCCGTGGCGGTGAACCTGTTCGGCCAGGAACCGCCGCGGGCGGTCTGGCGCGAAGGGCGCAGCGCGCAGACCGCCCTGCTCGACGAACACGCCAATGTGCTACTCGCCTGCCTGGAACTGCTCGGCTGGCGCTTCGAAACGCGCTGGCTCAACCTCGCTCGACGCATCGCCCGCCGGATCGTCGAGCACTTCGCCGACGACGCCAGCGGCGCCCTCCATCTCACGCCCGACGATTACGAGACCCTGCTGACCCGACCGCTGGCTCATGCCGACGACGCCACGCCGGCCGGCGCCGGCCAGGCCGTACTCGGACTGGCGCGGCTCGGTCACCTGGTCGGGGAATCCGACCTGATCGATGCGGCACACCGGGCCGTGGATGCCGCCCGGGGCGACATCGAACGTTCGGCACTCGCTCACGCCACGCTGGTGCACGCCTGGCAAGCGCTGGAACATCCCGGGCCGCAGATTCTGCTCGCCGGCCCCGAAGACCCTGTTGCCGACTGGCAACGCGAGCTTTCCGGAGCGGACGACTGCACCGTCTACCGCCTGCCGGCGGATTTGGAGAGCGAGGATCTGCCCGAACTGCTCCGTCCATTGATCCACAGCGAATGCCCGGTGGCCATGACCTGTATCGGCCAGCGCTGCCTTGCTCCGGTCCATTCACTCGAGGAACTGAGCACGCAGCTGGCGGAATCCCGAGACTGACGCCCTCAACGGCGTTTGTGCGTAAAATCGGCAACCTATGAGTCTCGCGCTGCCCAACTATCACGCGCTCGGCGTCCTGCTGCTGGTGCTTCTGGCACTGGTGCTGTTCTCGCGCGACCGGATTCCGCTCGAGACCAGTTCGCTGGTGGTGCTGGCCATTCTCACCATCGGCTTTCAGGTCTTTCCTTACGTCGCCCCGGACGGGCGTGAGCTCACCCCCACCGATTTCTACGCCGGTTTCGGCCACCAGGCCTTGATCGCGGTTTGTTCGCTGATGATTCTCGGCCACGGCCTGATCCGCTCCGGTGCGCTGGAACCGGTCGGCCGCGGCCTGGCGATTTCCTGGCGCAGGGCGCCCAAGCTTTCGATGCTGGCCACGCTGCTGGTGTGCGCCGTGCTCAGCGCGTTCATCAACAACACGCCGATCGTGGTCATGCTTCTGCCCATCCTCATCGGTGTCGCGCTGCGCACCGGCCAGTCACCATCGGGCATGCTCCTGCCGGTGGGCCTGATCAGCATCGTTGGCGGCATGTCGACGACCATCGGCACCTCGACCAACCTGCTGGTCGTGTCCGTGGCGGCCGACATGGGGGTGGCGCCCTTTCGCATGTTCGACTTCATCGTTCCCGCGGCGATCGCGGGTGCGGTCTCGGTGATCTACCTGTGGTTGATCGCCCCCAGGCTCATCCCCGAGCGACAGGTGCCCATGCAGTCCACGGTCAAGCGCCTCTACACGGCACAGATCCGCCTGGGCAAGTCCAGCGACGCGGTCGGCCGGAAGCTGGCCGAGGCCATCGAACGCTGCAGCGGCAACCTGAAGGTCGAAAAGATCCAGCGCGGCCCCGGCGTGTTCGTCACGCCGCTGCCGGATGTGACACTCAAGGCCGGCGACCGCATCACGACCACGGATACGCGCGACAACCTGCGCGAGTTCGCCCACCTCCTCGGCGGCCGGCTGTTCTCCGGCGACGTCGAGGTCGACGACACTCATCCGCTCGGGCCCGGCGATCAGAAGATTGCCGAGGTGGCCGTCACCCCCCAGTCGCGACTGGTCGGCTCGCGCATCAGTGAAGCCCGGCTGCTCTCGCGCTACGGGCTGCGCCTGCTGGCCCTGCATCGCTACAACCGCGAAGACCAGACCCAGACCCGATCGACCGGCCTGGACAATACCGTGCTGCGTTCCGGCGACGTCCTGCTGGTGCAGTCATCCGACGCGCGGCTGGCCCATGTGAAGGACGGGGGCGATCTGCTCGTACTCGACGGGTCGGTGAACCTGCCCAAGACCTCCAAGGCCCCGATCGCGCTCGCCATCATGGCCGCGGTGGTCGTCGTCGCCGCCTTCGGCATCCTGCCGATCGCCATCAGTGCGTTGTCCGGCGTACTCGCCATGCTGCTCAGCCGCTGCCTGGACTGGAAGGAGGCGATGAACGCGCTGTCCATTCAGGTCGTGATGATCATCGTCGCCTCGTTGGCGCTGGGTGCGGCGCTGATGCGCACGGGCGGTGCCGACTGGCTCGCGCAGATCTTCGTGGCGCTGAGCTTCGGCATTCCTGCATGGGGCATCCTGGGCCTGCTGATGCTGGCCATGGCCGCCCTGACCAACGTCGTTTCCAACAACGCCGCAGCCGTTATCGGGACACCAATCGCCATCAGCCTGGCGCAGCAGATGATGCTTCCGGCCGAGCCCTTCGTGCTGGCCGTGCTGTTCGGCTCGAACCTGAGCTTCGCCACCCCCATGGCCTACCAGACGAATCTCCTGGTGATGAACGCCGGCGGCTACAAGTTCAACGACTTCGTGCGCGTCGGGGCCCCGCTGATGCTGCTGCTGTGGGTGGTGCTCACACTCACCCTGACGTATGCGTACCAGATCTAGGATTCAGGATTCGGGTGTCAGGTTTCGGGCGGGGGCACTCCGGCTGGTGCGGGTGTTTGCCTGGGCGTTGCTATTGGGTAGCGCCGCGGTTTCCGCAGATGAAAAACCCCGGGTAGTGAGCCTGGCGCCACATTTAACAGAGTTGGCCTTTGCCGCCGGAGCAGGCGACACCCTGGTCGGCGTCGTGGCCTACAGCGACTGGCCCGAGGCGGCACGGAAGCTGCCGCGGATCGGCGATGCCTTCCGCTTCGATCTCGAGACGATTCTGGGCCTGGATGCCGACCTGGCACTGGCCTGGCGCGGGGGTACGCCCAAGGCGGTTGCCGATCGGCTGAAGGAACTGGGGATCGAAATCCTCTGGATCGAAACGAGCACGCTATCCGACATCGCCGCGGCCCTGGAGCAGATCGGCACACGGCTGGGTACGCCCGAGCACGGTCGGGAGGCGGCCGAAGCCTATCGACAGGATCTGGCGTCCCTGCGTGCTTCCGGGCCCGATGAAGTCGACGTTACCGTCTTCTACCAGGTCTCGGCGCGTCCGCTTTTTACGCTCGGTGGGCGACACGTCATCACGGAAGTGTTCGAATCCTGCGGTGCGAGGAACGTCTTCGCCGATCTCGACACCGAAGCCACCGCGATTGACCGGGAGGCCGTCATCACCCGTTCCCCGGAACTCATCATTGCCGGCATCAACGAACCGGCCGATGATCCCCTCTCCGTCTGGCGCGACACGCGCATGGTCGAGGACGGACACACTCGCCTCGAAGCCGTTGATCCCGAACGGCTGGTCCGGCCAACGCCCCGCATCGTCGAAGGCATCGAGCACGTGTGCGAACTCGTCCGGGACGTGACCACCGCAAGCCACGGTGACGCCGACGAATAGCGCACGTCGTTTAGAGCATTCGAATTTCGATCATTCGAATTTGTTTGGTACTTGGTGCTTAGAATTTGGAATTTTGAAAGCCGAGCCCATTGCGAAAGGCGTAGGACTTCCAGATCCCACATCGGGCACTAGAAATCAGCGCACCTCCAATTCGACCATCAGGTAGCGCTCGTGCGCCAATACCCGCTCCCCCGGCACGACGTCGATCGGAACGTCGAAACCCGGACCGTCACAGACGAAGGTATGAAATTCGCCGTTTTCCCCGCAGGGGTCGATACCGGCGGGAAGCCTGTTCAGCAAATCGGCGTCGATGTCTTTTCCCAATAGCGATTCGGGCAGCACTTCCGTGTCGATGCAGGTGATCACGATACGCCACTGATCGTCGAGCAACTGCTGCGCCAGTCGATCCGGTGCCGTCTGCCAGATCGGAAAGACCGGCCGCCATCCCATGCGCTGGAAGCTTTGCTCACGCCAGCGGCGGATATCGTCCAGGAAAAGGTCGCCACAGGCGATGTGATCAACGCCCGCTTCGCGATGGGCTGCAAGACCTCGTGCGAGACGCCGTTCATATTCACGGTTGTCGCAGGCCTCGGGCAGCCCGATCACCGTCAGGGGAAGGCCGAGTGACATGGCCTGGGCTTCGAGAAGCGCCTCCGAGGTGCCGTGCATCGCCACCCGACGATTGGTCTCGTTGACGGTGGTGACCAGCGCCTCGACTCGCCAGGCCGGATCACGCCGCAGCGTCTCGAGCATGTAGAGACTGTCCTTGCCGCCGGAGGACAGCACGACAATGGGTATGGCTTCGCTCATTTACTGCGCGGATCAGTGGTCAGAAACCATAGATTACAGTCTACTGACCACTGACCACTGACAACCATTAGGGCGCCTTGCGGCCCTCCCGCCAACCCAGCAGCACGCGGGCCAGCGCAGGCAGCAGCATCATGGCACCGAACATGTTGAAGATAAACATGAAGGCCAGCAACAGCCCCATATCGGCCTGGAACTGCAGTTCCGAGAACAGCCAGGTTCCGACACCCACGGCCAGCGTCACCGCCGTGTAGAACACCGCGCGGCCGGTCAGGCGCAGGGTGCGGTAGTAGGCGTCGTCGAGTCCGACCCCTTCGTCGATGAAACTCTTCATGCGACTGAAGATATAGATGCCGTAGTCCACACCGATACCGACGCCCAGGGCCACCACGGGTAGAGTGTTGACCTTCAGGCCGATCCCCATGAAGGCCATCAGCGAGTAGGCCAGGTAGCTGACCAGCACCAGCGGCAGTACGATGCACAGGGTGCCGAGCACGGTCCGGAAGGTGATCAGGCACAACACCACGATGGCGCTGTAGACGTACAACAGCATGGGTGTCTGAGCCTTGGCGACTTCCTGGTTGGTTGCGGCCATGACGCCGACGTTGCCTGTCGCCAGCCGGAAGAGCAGTGGTGGATGGTCGCCATCCTCGGGCCAGTTGCCGTGGGCAGGCTCGCCGCTGGGCGTGTAATCCAGCGAGTCGATCTGGATCTCTTCCTGCAGCTCATGGGCCCGGTCGACGACACGATCGATCGTTTCGGCCTTGTGGTCTTCTGTAAAGACCATCACCGGCATGGCGCTGCAGTCTCTATTCAGCAGGCCGCTGTCGGTCGGGATGTTCTGCGTGGTCAAAGCCAGCGCGTAACGGTCGCGCGGGAGAATCTGCCAGCGCAGATTGCCCTCGTTCCAGCCGGCATTGACCTGCTTGGCGATATGCGGCAGCGTGATGACGCGCTGGACGCCTTCGACATTGCGCATGTGCCAGGCGAAGCGATCGATGGATTCCATGATGGGATGCGACTCGGTACAGGCGCTGGCTTCCGTCTGGGCAATGATGCTGATCACATCCGTGCCCAGCGAAAAGCGTTCCTGGATGGCGCGCGCATCCCGGTTGTAGCGAGCGTCTTCCCGAAGTTCCGGTACGCCGGCCTCGGAGTCGCCGATCTGCATATCCTGCGACTTCATCCAGCCGCCCACGAACAGGGCGATACCCATCAGGACAGCCACCACGGCCACGCCGCGATGCGTGAACTTCGCCATGAAATCCCAGATGATGCTCGGTTTCTGGCTGTGCTCGTACTGCTTCCGGCGCTTCTTCTCTTCGTTGCGCAGCGTCACATACGACAGCAATATCGGAAGCAGGACCAGATTGGTCAGGATGATGACGGCCACACCGATGCTGGCGGTAATCGCCAGCTCCTGGATGATCTGGATGCTGATCAGCAGGATGGTCAGGAAGCCGATGGTGTCACTGAGAAGGGCGATGGCGCCCGGTGCAAGAAGGCGGGTGAAGACCGCCTTGGAAGCCTCGAGACTGGAAACCGGCTTGGCGTCCTCGAGCGGGACCCCTTCCTGAACCAGTCCAATCGGAGAGTGCCCGCCGAACAACTTCTCCGCATTCCAGCCACTGATCATCTGCACCCCGTGACTGACGCCGATGGCAAAAATCAGGAATGGCGTCAGGATGTTCATTGGGTCGATGCCGAAGCCCAGCAGGCTCAGGAGACCCAGCTGCCACACGACGGCCGTCACCGAACAGATCAGCGGCAGCACCGTCAACCAGACAGAGTGGGAGTATAGAAACAGCAGGAAGGCCGTGATCAGGAAGGCGACACCGAAATACATGACCACGCCGCGGGCACCGTCGGCAACGTCCCCGACAATCTTGGCGAAGCCGATGATGCGTACGACATGATCCTCGTTTTCAAAAGTCGACCGGATGTCCTCCAGTTCGGCCGCGACCTGCTGATAGTCGAGTTTCTCCCCCGTATCGGGGTCTTCCTCGAGCAAGTTGACCCAGACCATGGCACCGGAAAAGTCTTCCGCCACGAGTCGCCCGACCTCGCCGGACTTGATGATGTTGGAACGAACCGTTTCCAGCATCTCCGGTGTGGGCGAGAAATCCGCGGGAATGACGTTGCCCCCGGCAAAGCCGTCTTCCACCACTTCGACAAAACGAACGTTGGGTGTGAAGATCGATCGTCCGGTTGAGCGATCAACGCCGCTGACGTACAGAACATCCTCACTGAGTTCTTCGAAGTTCCGGAAAAACTCCGGATCGAACATCTCACCGTCACGCGCAATCATTGCGACCATCACACGATTGGCGCCGCCGAAATTTTCCTCGTAATCGAGGAAAGTCTGCATGTACTCGTGTTCGAGCGGCAGCTGTTTCTTGAACCCGGCGTCGACGCGGAGCTGGAGGCTGTAATAGACCATCGCCGCAGTGCCCAGCACGAACAGCAGGAGAATCAGTGGCCGGATGCTGAAGACGGCGTTCGCGATGCGGCGGGTCATGGTTGTCGACTCACTCATTTTTCAATCCACCCTCTCCGGCCAGAATCATGCTGCCGTCCTCGGCGAACTCAACAGCCGCGTAATCGCTGCCCAGGCGATCCTGGGACGCATGAAACGTACTTGTATGGGGGTTGAACCTCAATATCGTGGCGCCCGTGCCGACCAGCACCGGGTAGCCGTCCGGATCAACGGCGCCGCCGAGCAGCGTGGATTCAACACCCGAAATAAGTTGCTCCCAACTGTCACCGAAGTCACGGCTTATCTGCACATTGCCGCGCAGACCAAAGGCCATCACGCCGCGCGCGGCCTGAACCAGCCCGAACATCGAGCCCGGATAGGGGAACCGGAAACTTTCCCAGGTTTCACCACCGTCCCGACTGCGAAAGCCGTATCCACCTTCGGAAGCGAGCATCACTCGCTGATCGTCGAGCGCTAGGATTGCGTTCAGGTGGCATTCCATGAATTCATAGCAGCCGCGATCAAAATCCTGGGAGGCATCGTAGTATTCATCGTCCGGATCACTTCCCGCACTATCGTCGGCGGCTTCGTCCGTCGGTTCGGGCTGCTGCCACTCGATCGCTTCTGAAGTCAGAACGTCTTCCATATGCGTAGCCGTCCAGGTTCGACCGGCATCATCGGTACGCATGATCAACCCGTAGGCACCCACGGCCAAGCCATGACTGGCATCGAAAAAGTGCACGTCGAGCAGGGGCTGTTCGGAGATCGGGCCATCCCACAGCGGCTGGAAGTGCTGCAGGGTCCAGGTCCGGCCCAGGTCGCTACTGTAAATGATCGTAGTGTCGTGACCAACCGCCCAGAGCCGACCGCCGGCAAATGCCACGCGCGTCAGCGTGGCACGGACGGGAACCGACTCCGCCTGCTCCCACTCATTGCCGTCATCGGAGAGCAACACATGACCGCGAGCCCCGACGGCCACGAACCGCTCACCCGCCCTTGTAACATCGAGAATCAGTGATTCATCGGCCAGGGGGGCGCGCTCGGCCTCCTGGGGCTGGATCTCACCGGGCTGGTCCTGAGCTTGAAGCAGCACAGGCAGAAACAACAACATCAGCGCTAGATGCTTGGGTTGACTCATGTAACTGAACTCCGAGACGCAAGGGCCGGCCAAGTGGCCGGCCCTGCGAGTGTACCGTTTTCTTTCTCGACTCAGCGTCGTCCCCGAACCCTCAGCGCCTGCGGCGTGTAATTGCTCGGGCTGAGCTCGACGTCGAAGGTCGGGACCGGATCGTCATTATCCAGCCCGTTCGCCACGTAGCGGCCGGACTGCAGGTCCATGTGCGACAGCATGGTGGACCAGTAGGTCGGAAGCTCATAGTAGTTAATGGTATGGGCCTCCGAAACGCGCCAGAGATTGCCCTGCTGGTCATAGTGGTCGGTCAGCGCGATCTGGTAGCTGTCTTCGTCCAGGTAGAAGGTACGACGGGGATGAATATGACGCGTGCCTTCCTTCAGGGTGGCGTCCACAATCCAGACACGATGCAGTTCATAACGCATGTGCTCCGGATTCAGGTGGCCCGGACGAACCAGGTCGTCCGGTGAGAGATCGTTACTGTGAGCCTGGTAAGAGTTGTACGGGATGTACATTTCCTTCTTGCCCACGATTTCCCAGTTATAACGATCCATGGCCCCGTTGAACATGTCGGTCATGTCGTTGGTGCGCAGTCCATCGGAAGCCGTACCGGGGTTGTCGTAGGCCACGTTGGGCGCCCGTCGTACGCGACGCTGCCCTGGGTTGTAGATCCAGGCCTGGCGCGGCTGCTTGACCTGATTGAGCGTCTCGTGCACCAGAAGGATATTGCCCGCAAGGCGCGCCGGCGACTCCACTTCCTGGAAGAAATAGAGCAGGATATTGTCGGTATCCTCGATCGTCATGCCTTCCTTGTAGTACAGACCAAGCAGCTCTTCACGCAACTTGACGAGCTGGTAGGCACCGGAAGAGGTCGGCACGACCTGGTTGTTATACCGCGCGCCGCCGATACCCTTGAACTTGAGCTTGTGGTTCCAGATCAGGTGAAAGGCGTTCTGAGGCAGCGGGAAGGGAAAGCCTTCGTAGACGTCCTCGACGCCCTCGCCGTTGGCTACCAGCCTTCCGGTCGCAGCATTGTCGATCGTCGCATCGTAGATGCGCTCGGGGAAGGAAGCGCTTCGATGCGTTGGATAGACCTTCATGTAGTAGGTATCCGGATAGCGCTCGAACAGCGCCTTCTGGCCCACCGACAAGCGGTCGGCGTATTCCTGGTAGTTCTCGGCCGTGATGGTGAACTGCGGCTCCTCGTCGGCATACGGGTCGGGGTGACGGTCGCCGGGCTGATAACCTTGCGGCCAGTCTTCCTGGGTCAGGCCGCCGTCCCAGGCCGGAATCGTGCCTTCGTCATTGCCGGCCCGAATCGAGCCCATGGGCGTCAGATCCTCGCCAAGGCGCGCGATGTTCTCTTCGGTACGCGGGATGATCACGTCCAGGTCGGCCCGACCCATCATCACTTCGGTGGCATCCACTAATTCATCCGAGTCTACAGCGGCCATCTCGGTTTCCGCCTCGTCGGCCGGTGCCGGTTCGTCCTCTTCGGGCATTGCTTCCGAAGCGGCCTCTTCCTCAGCCGCCATGCGTTCGGCCTCCGCTGCAGCCTCGGCCTCTGCCTCTGCTTCGGCCTGACTACGTGCCTCTTCCTCGGCAGCCATGCCCTCGGCTTGCTCTTCGGCAGCCGCTTCTTCTTCGGCCGCCCTGCGCTCGGCTTCGGCGGCCGCTTCAGCCTCGGCCTGGCGGCGCGCTTCTTCCTCGGCTGCCCTGCGTTCGGCCTCGGCGGCGGCGGCTTCTGCCTCCGCCTGGCGACGTGCTTCCTCTTCGGCCGCCATCCGTTCCGCCTCCGCGGCGGCTTCCGCTTCAGCCTGACGGCGCTCCTCTTCTTCGGCAGCCATACGTTCGGCTTCGGCCTCGGCTTCCGCTTCCTCGGCGGCCTGCCTTTCGGCTTCGGCTTCGGCAGCAGCGGCCTCTTCAGCCTCCTGCTCCGTTTCGAAGCGATCGGACATCGAGGCTTCTTCCGCTTGAGCCGGCTCTTCCTCGGCCACGGGGGCCGTTCCACAACCGACGAGAACAACGCCCGCCAGCATGGCGGCGAAGATCGTCAGTCCGGGTTTGATGATTGTGTCTGTCATTGTGACCTCCGCTCTAGAATGAGTAGCTCAGGGAAGCCGCGACGAAGTCGCGATCACCCAGCAGATTATTGTCTCCGGCACCAAAGAAGTCCGTATACGAGATACCAGCCTGCCAGCGCGACAGGTAGCTGAAGTTCAGGCCAACAGTGATCTGCTTGCGGCCCTCGATGAAGTTACCGCCGGGTCCGGGGGTAACACCATCGACGTCGTGGTTGAACGCCAGTCGCGGCGTCATGTTCCAGGGCGTACCGAACACGTTGTTATAGGTCGGCGCAAACAGCAGTCGATAACCCCAGCTGGTATCAGTTGCATAGCCGTCGGTCGTCGTGACCGGGCTGCGGGAATTGCCGCCGGTCTGCCGCGACGGGCCGCCGAAGGTATCGGTGCCCGGTCCCTCGAATCGCAGTTCGCTTTCACTGGGCAGGTCCCAGATACGGGTCACACCGAACTCGCCGACGACAGCCACCTGGTTGGCATTCAGAAAATTGCCCGGCCCGAACAGCTTGGTCAGGGTGAACTGGGCCTGCGACACCTCACGGCGCTCGTAACCCTGAATGTACTCGCCGGGCTCGAAGTCGCCGAGCTGGCTGATGAAACGATTGTAGGGCTCCGGAATCGCCGCGTTCAGCGGTGAAAGACCCGCGTAAAGCAACTCGACATCATCGATCTGCAGGGGCAGGTTTTCACGGTAGCTGACTTCACCACCCAGCGACCAGCCGCTGACAGTGGTATTGAAGCTCACGCCCCACATGTCGATATCTTCGGGATACTCCACGATCACCGAGCCGGAGGAAGGGGCCGCATTGCTGACCGCACGCCCGGACAGCAGCGGCAATCGGCTGTGATAGCGCAGGTGGTAGAAACCGAACTCGGTGTTCAGTTGCGGCGCGAAGTAGCGGAATGACAGTCCGTACTGACCGTGCTCATCCGGCTCGTTATCGGCCGCCCGCGGGAAAGAAGCGGCACAACCGGCGCCAATGAGCTGCAGCGGCAACTCACGATCGCTCGCGCCGAAATTACCGTTGCGACAGACGGTTTCATACAGGTCCGGATTGTTGACCGGCTGCGGCACCAGGCCGAAATTGAGCATGGCGTAACGGCCGCCAGCCGTGGCGAAATCGTTGGTGGCAAAGAAGGTGCCCGAGGGCTCCGCTTCCGTTTCGTCCCATTCGCCCAGCACAATCGCTTCCACCGAAAGGTTCGGCGTGATATCCAGGCTGCCCCACAGCATGTTCTGCGGCAGGAAGGCGTCCTTCAATTCGGCGCCGGCCGTGCGCAGGGCGGTGACATCCACGGGGTTGATTGCGTTGATGCCGCCGGCGAGGAACGTACTCTCGCCCCAGCTGACCACCTGTCGGCCGAGCCGCAACGACAGAATCTGATCGCCGAGCGGGAAGTCGCCGTAGACGTAGGCGTCAAGCAGGCGTGCGCGCTCGGCCGCCTGGTCCTTGGCGCCCTCGGGCAACTCGTCCATGTCGGTAAGCGTGACATCGTAGAAGTAGTTGCCTCGCACGAAGGCGCCGAAATTGCCGAAGTCGATCGACAGCTCGGACGTGATCCGGGCCTGGTTGAAGATCGGATCCCACTGATCGAAGTTGAGATTACCGTCGTCCGAGTTGGCCGAAAAACGGCCCGGCGTGGCGATCTGCTGTTCCAGCGGGCGCTGGACGACCAGCGGATCGAACTGCGACTTGGCGATCAGGCTGTCATCGCGGTCGGACACTCGCATGCCGACGCCGTAGCTGATGGTGGAATCGAGCGAAATGTCGACCCCGTCGGTACTCAGGTCGATGGCCTGCACCTGCTGGGCTACCAGGGCCAGACCGATGGCGCCGGCCAGGATGCCGGGGCGAAGCCCGAGACCGCGCCGACTCGTGTTTGGTTGTTGGCGTTTCATGTTCGGATTCTCCCTATCAATCGTCGGTCTGGATGAGTGATGGATCGCCGATGACGACTGCCCCGCCACCGGAAGCGATCATGCTGGCTGCCTGACCCTGCATTTCGGCCGTGACCTCGGGGCCGGCACTGGGGTCGAGCAACGAACCGTGTCCGCCCTGAAGCAACCGAACGGCACCGCGAATGCCCATCGGATCCTGTGTCGTCTCCGTAATCGCATCCAGACCCATGATTCGAATCAGCGGTTCAGTGCCGGACAGGGGCGCGCCCTCGACAGCATTGGGAACGACCGAATCGCCGGCGACCTGCTGCAGAAGCACCGAGTTCTGTGCGGTGGTGACCGCACCCCAGTTGATCGGGTCGGCCGAGTCGATGACCGTCTGGGCCGCGCCGAGGAACTGGAAATACTCCGGCGAAAAGGGTTCGATTCCGGCCTGTTCCAGCCCGGCACGGATGACCGGCCCGAAGGTGTCGGATCCGGACAACAGGTTGGCGATGCCGCCACCGGGTACCGACAGTACGCCGTTGCCCACCGTCGGTTCGACGGCCAGGAAGGGCGTACCCGCCATGGAACCGAGCGAGAGGCCGACGAAGTTGATATTGGAACCGTCGAGATCGGAGACACCGTCGCCGTCGATATCCATCTGCGGCACGTTCAGTGCCAGCGTCGAGAGGTCGATCTGTGCCTGGCGCAGGTTGTCGCGCGAGGTCAGCAGGCTCTGCAGATTGATGAACCACGCGCCGGAGCTGTCGATCATGCCGTCGGGACCCGATGCCCCCGTTTCGTTGTCTCGCAGGTCGAGGTCGAAGGTGCGCTCGGTCGACATCGACGCGAAAGGCGTATTCTCGACATAAAGTGGGCTGGTCTGGTCGGTAATGCCATGCAGGGGCATGTCAATCGAGACCACCGCAATGCCCTGCGAGGCCATGGTGTCGGCCAAGGCCAGCATTTGCGAGCGATCACCCGTGATGCCGTGCTGGAAGATCACCACCGGCCAGCCGGAGGCCGGACGAGGCTGTCCCGACGTTTCGTTGGGCACCGTCAGCAGCATGGGAGCCATCGGGCGCGCGTTCTCGACCGGGATCGGATTGGCAACCGTGACGTGGGTCGATTCCGGGTTGAGGCCGAATTGATCGAAAGGCGGCACATAGTTGCCCGGTGCGGCCTGCCAGAATTCGGTCAGTGGCGCCGTCGGGTTCTGCTCTGTCGGAACGCCGAGGAAGTAGGGCAACTCGACCACACCCATGTAAATATCGGCGATGCCCGGCGAGGCGCCCGGGGGCAGGACATCGGCCGTGGTCAGGCAACTTTCCGGCCCGGTGCAGGCCTGGGCCACCTGGGAGCTGGTCGGGCCGATGGCCGAGCGTAGTTTGGAAAGCACCGGCGTGACGGACTGCGTCGTCGCCGTCGATGAAACGACCATGCTCTCACTGGCAACACCCTGCGAACCGGCCGCGGCCACGTGGGTATTGATGATCTGGCGCAGTGGCTCCAGGGCCTGGGCGGTCTGATCGTCAAGTAACGGATCGGTGCTGTTGCCTTCATCGTCGACCAGCGGATCGGGGCGCTTGGCCAGGAAGTAAGCTTGCGCCGGCGTGGCCGGGTTGCCGCTGGTGTCCTGGATACCCTCGGTCAGCACCGCCATGTAGCCGGTCATTTCCTGGAGCGGCTTGAGCGGCACCACAGCGATCGTCTGACCGCTCGGGTCGGAACCGGCGACCGCAGCCACGTAGTCCTCGCCCGGAACCAGTTCACGATTTACGCCGTTCACCGCGGCCGTGCCCTGCTCGAACGTCACCTCGTAGAAGCGCACGCTGCTTCCCGGCACCACACTGTCCGGATCGATCTCGGCCGTGAAGCTGAAAGTCCAGGGTGCGACCGTGCTGAAACCGTCGAGTGCGTTGAGCGCAACCGTCGGATCGCCGAAATCGGTTGGATCCTCAACCGGGATGTTCAGCGTCAGATCGTCGGTCCCCGAGAGCAGCAAACTGTTGGGGAACGGGATATCGCCTCCGGCGGGATCGAATACCGCGGTGATGACGCCATCAACGGGCTCACCATCCGGTTTTTCGGCGGGATCTTGGTCTACGGTGCGGTCTACGCTGGAACTGCCGCCGCAGCCGACCAGCCACAACAGCGCGAATGCGAGCGCCAGAAATCGGCATGCCTTCATCAGAGTTCTCCCCAAAGCAGAGATGTTTTATGTGTTGAGCAATACTGCACAGTATGGCGCAGTATCGACTGGCTCCGCCTGTATGATATGAACATGTTCTTTACTTTTGCAAGCAGCCGCTTCCGGCAACTGCTTTTTGCGCTGGGTCCGGGCTTGCTGATGGCCGGAGCGGCGGTCGGTGTATCCCACCTGGTTCAGTCGACGCGTGCCGGTGCCGAGTACGGCACCAGCCTGTTGCTGCTTGTACTACTCGCCTGCGTATTCAAGTACCCCTTCCTGGAATTCGGACCGCGCTACGCGGCCGCCACGGGTGAGAATCTGCTCGTGGGTTATCGCCGGCTGGGCCGCTGGGCGCTGGGCCTGTTCGTGATCGTCACCCTGGGCACGATGCTGATCATCCAGGCCGGGGTCACCGTGGTGGCAGCCGGGCTGGCCGGGCTCGTTTTCGACCTCGACGCGTCGATCACGCAACTGTCGGCCGGCGTGCTGACCGGCTGCCTTGCGGTTCTGGCCATAGGACGCTATCGGGGTCTGGACCTGCTGATGAAGATCATCATGGCGGCCCTGGCGGTATCAACGCTGGCGGCCGTCGCCCTGGCGTTCGGCTCCGGCCCGGACTGGAGTGCGCTCAATCCGGCAGCCAATCTCGATGCCGTCTGGACGGCAACGGGGTTTGCTTTCGTGCTCGCCCTGCTTGGCTGGATGCCGATCCCGCTGGACGTGGCCGCCTGGCACTCGCTGTGGACGCTCGAACGCGCCGAGCAGACCGGACACCCGCCCAGTGTGCGCGACTCGATCACCGACTTCCAGATCGGCTATGCCGGCGCGACCCTACTCGCCGTGCTGTTCCTGCTGCTCGGCGCCTTGATGCTGCACGGTAGCCAGGAAGCGATGCCCGAATCGAGCGTGGCCTTTTCCGGCCGTCTGGTGGATCTTTATGCACTGACGCTGGGCGAATGGTCGCGGCCGGTCATTGCCGTGGCGGCGCTGACCACCATGTTCTCGACCACCCTGGCGGTCACCGATGCCTACCCGCGGGTGTTGCGCGCACTCATCGAACTCAGCGGCATCGCCACGGACGAAGGCTCGAGCGAGCACAAGCACCGCGCCCGCTACGTCGGCGCCCTGCTGCTGGTCACCATCGGCGCGCTGCTGGTCATCCATTACTTCGGTCAGCGATTCACGACCCTGATCGATTTCGCCACGACGGTATCGTTTCTTGCCGCGCCGGTGATCGCCTGGCTCAACATCAAGCTGCTCACCAGCGAACACGTGCCCACCGAGCACCGCCCGCGCGGCGGCCTGCTCGTTCTGGCCTGGGCGGGCCTGGGATTCCTGGTACTGTTTTGCGTGATCTGGATCGGCTGGCGCCTGACCTGAGGATTAAGGAACCTCTGAACAACTCTGCGCGGGCCCGAAGGACCGCTGCGCCGGTTGCTGTTCGCGATGGCGTTCCATCTCTTCGCGCAGGTCCGGGTGACCCTCGAGATCACCGTAGCGCTTGAGCGCTTCGAACACGGCCAGCGTCCAAAAACCCACGGCCTCGTCAAAACTGTCAGAATGACACAGCATTGTCGTCGATAAGACGGCAAGAAACTCCCAAATGGATGGGCCCATGCACCAGCCAACCCGAATTCTGACTGCATTCCTGTTACTTACCCTATCCGCCGAAGCTGCATCACAGCCGGCGGCCGACGCCGGTCGACACTACCCCGACGGCCACGGTGGGGAAGTCTTCTTCCCGATGGGGGATCGCTCGTTTGCCGACGAGGTGGTGTCCTTCAATGCGGGCGATCCCGACGGCGGCGATGCCTCGGCACGTCCCGAGGCCGTCCTCAATGTTCCCGACTATGCCGATGTCGGTGATCCCGGCTTCCTGACCCTGGGCTGCACCGGGGACCTGGTCGTGGCGATGACGGACAACAATCTGATCGACATCGCCGGCCCCGACCTGTACGTATTCGAAGTCGGGCCGGACACCGAAGCGACAGCCCTGGCGATTTCCAAAGACGGCGAGGACTGGATTCGGGTCGGGCGCATCGCCGGTGGCAAGGCCGAGGTCGATATCGCACCTTATGTCGAGCCCGGCGGCTCCTACCGCTACGTCCGCCTGGTGGACCTCAAGCAGGCCTGCAACAGCCGCACTCCGGGCGCGGACGTCGACGCCATCGGCGCCATCGGTTCAGCCACGAAAATCGCCCTCGACAGCGAAGTACTGTTCGACTCCGGCGAGCACCGCCTCAAGCCCGGTGCCCACGAGGCACTCGAGGAAATCATCGCATCCATCACGAATCCGGCCGGCACGCATATCGAGGTCGCCGGCCATACCGACAGCGTCGGCTCCGAAGACAGCAACCTCGCACTTTCTGAAAACCGTGCCCGATCGGTAGCCGGGTTCCTCATCGAATCCGGCCACTTCGGCGACGACGCCATCACGACGCAGGCCTTCGGTGAGTCCCGCCCGATCGCGAGCAACGACACGGCCGAGGGCCGGGCGCGGAACCGTCGCGTGGAGTTGACCGTGCGTAGCAAGCCCGAAGCAGACAACGAAGAACGCGCGACCGTCGACATTCTGGGCGTGTGGGATGCCGGCGAACATGGTGTGATGGAATTGCGCCGTGTCGACGGCGCCATCGAGGGCGACTACACGCTCGACAACGGTGCCGTGCTGGGCGAGTTCGTCAGCGACACCGTGTTCGAAGGCCACTGGATCGAGGACGACTCGAGACGGGCCTGCGACAGCGAGAAGGACGGCCGCGACCACTGGGGTCACCTCCGCATCGAGTTCGAGACGGCCGAACGCGACCGCTTCGAGGCCTACTGGCGCTACTGCGGGGAAGAAGAGGACCGCGGCGCCTGGCGCGGCCGGCTCGAACGCCTGCTCTGAAGAATGGCCCCGGCGAATCCTCAATTCGCCGGGGCCAAGCGCTATTTCTTTTTCGGCATGTACAGGTCGGTGATCGTGCCCTCGTAGGCCTCGGCAGCCATCATCACCGACTCCGACAGGGTCGGGTGCGGATGGATGGTCAGGCCGATATCGGCCGCGTCGCAGCCCATCTCGATGGCCAGGGTGAGTTCGGCGATCAGGTCGCCGGCATGCAGGCCCACGACACCGGCACCGATCAGCCGGTCGCTTTCCTTTTCGAAGATCAGTTTGGTGAAGCCCTCCGAACGGTCCATACCGAGTGCCCGGCCCGACGCCGCCCAGGGGAACTTGCCGACGCCGTAGTCGATGCCCTTGTCTTTCGCCTGCGCTTCGGTCAGGCCGACCCAGGCGACTTCGGGATCGGTGTAGGCCACCGAAGGAATCACGCGGGCGTCGGCGGCCCGCTTCTCGCCGGCGGCCACTTCGGCGGCCACCTTGCCCTCGTAGGAACCCTTGTGCGCCAGCATGGGCTGGCCGACGATATCGCCGACGGCGAAGATATGGCTCACGTCGGTCCGCATCTGGCCATCAACCTTGATGAACCCCTTGTCATCGACATCCACGCCGGCGGCCTCGGCATTGAGCTGGTCGCCGTTGGGACGCCGCCCGACGCACACCAGCACGCGGTCGAAATCGGCCGAGTCGGGTGCTTTCTTGCCGTCGAACTGCGCGGTGAGCGCCTTGTCGCCGGCTTCGACTTTTTCCACCTTGGTTTCCAGGTGGAAGGTCACGCCCTGCTGCTTCAGATGCTGCTGCAGCGGCTTGACAAGGTCGGCGTCGGCGCCCGGCATGAGCTGGTTCATCATTTCAACCACCGTCACTTCCGAGCCCAGTGCGCGGTAGACACAGGCCATCTCCAGGCCGATGATGCCCCCACCGATGACCAGCAGGCGCTCGGGCACGTCGGCCAGTTCGAGCGCGCCGGTCGAGTCCATGATGCGGTCGTCGTCCCAGGGTACGTTGGGGATCTCGGTCACGCGCGAGCCGGCAGCGATGATGCACTGATTGAAGCTGACGGTGCGTTCCTTGCTTTCGTGCTCGACGACCAGTTCGTGCTCACCACTGAACTGGCCCATGCCCTGGATGATCTCGACCTTGCGCTTCCCGGCCATACCAGCCAGGCCGCCGGTAAGCTTGTCCACTACCGAGTCCTTGAACTCGCGCAGCTTGTCGATATCGATATCGGGCTCGCCGAAAGACACGCCATGATCGGCGAGATGCGCCGCCGAGTCGATCACCTGGCCGACATGCAGCAACGCCTTGGATGGAATGCAGCCGACATTCAGGCACACGCCGCCGATCGAATCGTAGCGCTCGATCAGTGCCACCTTCAGTCCCAGGTCGGCGGCACGGAATGCGGCGGTGTAACCGGCCGGCCCGGAGCCGAGCACGGCCAGGTCGAAATTGTGATCGTGATCGGTCGGATCGACCGAGGTTTCAGGTTTCAGGTTTAAGGTTTCAGGGCGGGCTTCTTCACCTTCGTCGGCGCCACCGGATTCATCGGCATCATCAGAGCCTCCTGAAGACTCCCCTGAACCCTGAACACTGAACCCTGAACCCTTTTCACCTTCATCCCCGGAGCCACCTTCGTCGGAGCCTTCACCAGACTCTTCCGAAACCTCCAGAACCCCGATGACATCGCCTTCCCCGACCTCATCGCCTTCCGAGACCTTCAACTCGACCAACTTGCCGGCCGACGACGCGGGCACTTCCATGGTCGCCTTGTCCGACTCGAGCGTAATCAGTGACTGTTCCTTCTCGACCTCGTCGCCTTCAGCGACCAGCACCTCGATGATCGGTACCTTGTCGAAATCGCCGATGTCGGGGACTTTGATTTCTTTTGTGTTGCTCATGGCAAGCTCTCAGGTGTTCGTCTCGATCGGGTGGTTTCTCCCGACACTTCGTGAATCGTAAATGGTAAATCGTTAATCGAGTAAACCGAATTGAGCGCCGCGCCGTGGTTCTTCTATTTACTATTTACTATTTACTATTTACTTTTTACTCGTCTCGATTTACGAACGCTCTCAGCCTTCTCCTACGTTCCTTGTGCCGCCACGAGGCGCAGTTGTCCATTCGATTGAGTTATATCCAAGTCCCGCAGAAAACTCATGCCCAGCAGGATCGTGTCACTGCGCCCCGGGCTGATGGCGGCGCGGACATCGCGCTGGACGATGTCGCCCAGACGCACTTCGTCGATGCGCGTCATCCAGCCGGTGACCGGGCCGGTCGCCGTCTCCAGGCCGATTGGCGCCATGCGCTCGAGACCCAGTTCGTCGGCCCGGCCCTCGGGCACGGACACCAGCGTGGCACCGGTGTCGACCAGAAAAGTCACCTCGCGGCCATTGATCGCGCCGGTGGCAATGAAATGCCCCTGGCGATCGGACTCCAGCACGACCTCGATGCCGCCATTGACACGCTGGCTCTGCACCTGCTTGTTCGGGTTACGGCGATCCTCGACCAGGCCCGAAAACACGAAGGTCAGCAAAAGCAAAACACCGACCGCGGCGGCCACCATCATGCCAAAGCCGGTGCGTTGCGGGTTCAAAGCAGCAGCCGCCTGAGATCCTCGAGCTGCTTGGCCAGGTAGCGGGTGAAGCGCGCCGCATCCGCGCCGTCGATGACGCGGTGGTCATACGACAATGACAGCGGAAGCATCAATCTGGGCTGGAACTGTTCGCCGTCCCAGACCGGCTTCGTCTCCGAGCGCGAAACGCCCAGGATCGCCAGTTCGGGTGCATTGATGATGGGCGTGAAGGCTGTGCCGCCGATACCGCCCAGGCTCGAGATCGAGAAGCAACCGCCCTTCATCTCGTCGCCCTTGAGCTTGCCGTCGCGCGCACGCGTCGACAAGTCGGTCAGCTCCTGCGCCAGTTCGATCAGGCCCTTCTGGTCGGCATCCCTGATCACCGGGACGACCAGGCCGTTGGGCGTGTCCACGGCCACGCCGATGTGGAAGTACTTCTTCTTGATCAGCTTCTTGCCGTCGTTCGACAGCGAGGCATTGAAGTGCGGGAAGGCCTTCAAGCCCGCAACCACGGCCTTGATCAGGAACACCAGCGGCGTCATCTTCGTACCCGCCTCTTCGGCCTGCTTCTTGGATGCCTTGCGGAAGGCTTCCATCTCGGTGATGTCGGCTTCGTCGAACTGGGTGACATGCGGAATCGACACCCAGTTGCGATGCAGGGCAGGTCCGGAGATCTGCTTGATGCGCGAGAGCTTTTCTTCCTCGATTTCACCGAACTTCGAGAAGTCGACCTGCGGCGGTTCGGCGATGTTCAGCGCCGTTCCCGCTGCAGCGCCACCGCCGGACTCCATCGCCTGCTTGACGCGACCCTTGAGGTCTTCCTCGGTGATACGACCCTTTCGGCCCGAACCTTCAACCCCGGTCAGGTCGACACCGAGTTCACGCGCGAGCTTACGCACCGCCGGCGAGGCGTGCGGCAATTTCGACAGATCCTGGTCCATGGCATCGAAGGGCACCGGGGGCGCAGGAAGATCATTGGCTTCCTTGGAGCTTTCGGTCTCCGGTTTCCGATTTCCGGTTTCCGGCTCGGCTTCTTCAGCATCTTCGGAGTCGTCGGCCTCCTCAACATCGTCAGATTCATCCGAAGACGCCCCTGAATCCTTTTCCTTCTCGTCCCCGGCGTCACCTTCGTCTTCGGATTCGTCACTTTCCGACGCCTCCCCGGCGTCTTCGGAAACCTCGATGACACCGATCACATCCCCTTCCCCGACCTCGTCGCCTTCGGAGACCTTCAGCTCGACCAGCTTACCGGCCGCCGACGCGGGTACTTCCATGGTGGCCTTGTCCGACTCGAGGGTGACGAGCGACTGCTCTTTCTCGATGTCGTCGCCTTCGGACACCAGCACCTCGATGATCGGCACCTTGTCGAAGTCGCCGATGTCGGGGACTTTGATCTCTTTTATATTGCTCATCGCAGGCTCTCTACTTGTCGTCCGGTTCGGGTGGCGGTTACGAGACTTTTAGAAAATAGTAAATAGTGAATAGAAAATAGAAAAACAGGCGTACTCGCCCTTCTTCTATTTACTTTTCACAATTTTCTATTTTCTTCTTACCATTCACGTCCTTTCAAACCGCCGTCGGCAGCGGCTTGTCGGGATCGATATTCAACGCGCTCCTCGCCTTGACCAGCTTGTCGTCGTCGAACTTGTCCTGGCGGTTGAGACCGACCAGCGCGGCCCAGGCGACGTTGTAGCGGTCGACTTCGAAGAAGCGACGCAGGTTCTCACGCGTGTCCGAACGGCCGAAACCGTCGGTGCCCAGCACGATGTAGTCATCCTGCGGCACGAATTCGCGCACCTGGTCGGCGAAGGCACGGACATAATCCGTGGCTGCCACCGCCGGGCCCTTGCGGTCCTTGAGCAGGCCGGTGATCCATGGCGTCCTGGGTGATTCGTCGGGTTTGAGGCGATTACGCCGGCTGACCTCGTAGCCTTCCTTGCGCACCTCGTTGAAGCTGGTCACCGACCAGATATCGGACTCGACGCCATAGTCATCCTTCAGGATATCGGCGGCAGCAATCACTTCGCGCAGGATCGAGCCCGATCCCATCAACTGAACGCGGGGCTTGTCCTTGCCGCCCTCACCCTCACGGAACAGATACATGCCCTTTCGGATACCCTCCTCGGCGCCTTCTGGCATCTCCGGATGCTGGTAGTTCTCGTTGAGTACGGTGATGTAGTAGTAGACATCCTCGCCGTCGGCGTACATTCGCCTGAGACCATCCTGCAGGATCACCGCCAACTCGTAGCCAAACGTCGGGTCGTAAGACACGCAGTTGGGAATCAGTCCGGCCTGCACCTGGCTGTGGCCGTCCTCGTGCTGCAGGCCCTCGCCGTTGAGCGTGGTCCGACCCGAGGTGCCGCCGATGAGAAAGCCGCGAGCGCGCATATCGCCGGCCGCCCAGGCCAGGTCACCGATGCGCTGGAAGCCGAACATCGAGTAAAAGGTGTAGAAGGGAATCATCGGCATGCCGGTCGAGGCGTAGCTGGTCGCCGCGGCGATCCAGGAACTCATCGAGCCGGCCTCGGTGATGCCTTCCTGCAGCACCTGGCCCTTCTGCTCTTCCTTGTAATAAGCAAGCTGGTCGGAGTCGACCGGCTCGTAGAGCTGACCGAACGGCGCGTAGATACCGATCTGGCGGAACAGGCCTTCCATGCCGAAGGTTCGCGCTTCGTCGCAGATGATCGGTACCACGCGGTCCTTGATCTTTTTGTCGCGCAATAGCACCGTCAGGCAACGCACGAAGGCCATGGTCGTGGAAATCTCGCGTTCGCCGGTCGACTCGAGCATCTTGGAGAAGGCGTCGAGCTCGGGTACTTCGAGCGCCTCGTAATCGACCTTACGCTGCGGCAGGAAGCCGCCGAGTTCTTCCCGGCGCTTCTTCATGTATTTCACTTCCTCGGAGTCATCGCCCGGGTGGTAGTAGGGCACCTCGGAAAGCTTGTCGTCCGAGACGGGGACATTGAAACGGTCGCGGAAATACTTAACGCCCTCGTCGTCGAGCTTCTTCTGCTGGTGCGAGATGTTCTGCCCCTCGCCGGACTGGCCCAGGCCGTAGCCCTTGATGGTCTTGGCCAGGATGACCGTGGGCCGGCCCTCGTGATGAGTGGCGGCGTGATAGGCGGCGTGAATCTTGTGCGGATCGTGGCCGCCACGGTTGAGTCGCCAGATGTCCTCGTCGGACATATCGGCGACCATTTCCTTGAGCTCGTCGTAGGCGCCGAAGAAATGCTCGCGCACGTAGGCACCATCATTGGCCTTGTATTTCTGGTAGTCGCCGTCGAGTGCCTCTTCCATGCGCCGGCGGAGCAGGCCCTTGGTGTCTCGCGCCAGCAGCGGGTCCCAGTAGGAACCCCAGATGACCTTGACGACGTTCCAACCGGCACCGCGGAAGAAGCCTTCCAGTTCCTGGATGATCTTGCCGTTGCCCCTGACCGGTCCGTCGAGGCGCTGCAGGTTGCAGTTGACCACGAACACCAGGTTGTCGAGCTTTTCGCGGCCGGCCAGCGAAATCGCCCCGAGCGATTCGGGCTCGTCCATCTCGCCGTCGCCGAGGAAGCTCCAGACCTTGCGCTTGCTGGCATCGGTGATACCGCGGTTGGTCAGGTACTTGAGGAAGCGCGCCTGGTAGATCGACATGATGGGGCCCAGGCCCATCGACACCGTCGGAAACTGCCAGAACTCCGGCATCAGCCAGGGATGCGGATAGGAACTGATGCCCTCGCCGTCGACCTCCTGGCGGAAGCCGTCGAGCTGTTCCTCGGTCATCCGCCCTTCGAGGAAGGCACGCGCATAGATGCCCGGCGAGGAATGGCCCTGGATGTAGACGAGGTCGCCGCCGTCTTCGTGATCGGGGCCCTTGAAGAAATGATTGAAGCCGACGTCATAGAGCGTGGCCGCCGAGGCGAAGCTGGCGATATGGCCGCCCAGTTCGCCGCCGCGGCGCGCAGCGCGCACCACCATGGCCATCGCGTTCCAGCGAATGATCGAACGGATGCGCCGTTCCAGCGACCCGTCACCCGGCATATTCGGCTCACGGTGCGGCGGAATGGTGTTGATGTAGGCCGTCGTCAGGTCGAACGGCAGGTGCGCGCCCGAGCGCCGCGCCAACTCGACGCAGCGCTCCAGGAGGAAGTGGGCCCGCTCCGGGCCGTCACGGTCGACGACCGCGGCCAGCGACTCGAGCCATTCCTGAGTCTCCTGCGAATCGATGTCGTCGGGGTGGGGATACTGTTGCACCATGCCTCGCCTCTCCTGGGCCGAATTCATTATCGAGAACGGCTATTGTAACGAGACTGCGTTAACAAAGCCGGCTTCGAAACAACGCTATCCCATACCCCGGCGTATTGCGGGGCAGACCGTCACTCGTATTGGACTTGAGACGGACCGCGTTCAGAGCGCAGGCGACCGGAAACCGCTTCGGCCTCGCGCAACACCCGCAACATGTTGCCGCCGGCAATCGCGACCAGCTCTTCGTCGCTGTAGCCGCGGCGGATCAACTCGGCGAACAACGCCGGATAGGTGGCGGTGTCCTCAAGCCCCTCCGGCGTGGATGAAATGCCGTCGAAGTCGCCGCCGATTCCGATGTGCTCGACCCCGATGCGATCGCGGATGTAGTCAATGTGGTCGGCCACGTCGGCGATCGTCGCGCGGGGCGCCGGGTTGTTCGCCTCCCAGGCCTCCATGCCGGCCTCGACCGCTTCGGCATCGCCCGGATGCAGCCGTTCCAGTCGCGCCTGTTCGCCTTCCTTGCGCGCGTCCCACTGGCGCACGGTCTCGTTGATGAAACCGGGAACGAAAGTGACCATGACGATACCGCCGTTGTCGGGCAGGCGCTCCAGTGCATCGTCGGGCACATTGCGCGGATGATCGGTCACGCCGCGGGCCGATGAATGCGAAAAGATGACCGGCGCCTCGCTCACGTCGAGTGAATCGTGCATGACCGCCTCGCTGACGTGCGACAGGTCAACCAGCATGCCCAGCCGATTCATCTCGCGCACGACTTCCTTGCCGAATTCGCTCAACCCCTCGTGACGGGCGGCATCGGTGGACGCATCGGCCCAGTCGTGGCTCTGCCAGTGCGTCAGCGTCAGATAGCGGGCACCGAGCCGGTGATACATGCGCAGCACGGCCAGTGAATTGTTCAGCGTATGGCCGCCTTCGAGGCCGAGCAGCGAGGCGATGCGTCCCTGCTCGAAAGCACGCTCGATGTCATCGGCGGTCGTTGCGAACTCGAGCGCATCGTGGCGATCGATCAGGCGATGGGCGACATCGAGCTGCTCGAGCTGGATACGCACCGCCTCGTCGCCGGAGAATTCCGGATCGACATACACGGACCAGAACTGTGCTCCCACGCGCCCGTCGCGCAGACGCGACAGGTCAGTGTGCATCGGCGACTCCAGCGTCGCGGTGTCGCCGGCGAAGTCCAGTTCGCCAACCCGGCGCTCGAAGCGCTCGCGCACCTGCCACGGCACGTCGTTGTGCCCATCGATCAGGGCATGGCGATCGAGCAGCTGCCGCGCTTGCTCGAGTGGGGGTGATTCGGCATCCGGGGATTCGGCGCGGACCGTATTGAAGGCTGCAGTCAACAGCAATACGGCAATCAGTGCTCGTGACATGATGGATCGGTACTCGGGTTAAGGACGATGCAAGAGCTTGCCGTGAGCCCGGTCCATTCGTCAATCCGGCTTGTCGATCACCCCGCCACGTTCCAGCAGCGGGACAACCCGGTCGGTGGGCAGGGCCGGCACGCTGCGGCCCTTGTGCCCGCTCAGGGTCTCGGCGGCGAAAAGCGAATTGAGAATCGCTTCCTCGACGGCCTCGACCACGGCCAGGAACAACGGCGACATGGCCGGGTTAGCCAGCCGTCGCGTTCCGCGAACATCACTTTCCCGGGTTTCGATGCGCACGTCGGGATGCGTCGAGAAGGCGATCACATAGTCGCCGCTGCCGTTGGAGGAGAATCCGCCGGTCCGTGCCACACCCAGCATGGCGCGGCGGGCCAGGCGCTCCAGGTTGCGCGAACCCAACGGCGCATCGGTGGCCACGACGATCATGATCGACCCGTCGGCATCGGGATCATAGCCGGCCGGTTCGTCGCTGGAGGCACCATCGGGGCCGTCGGGCCGTTCGTAGGGCACCTCATCGGCCATGTAGTGCGTGTCGAGCCGTTCGCCGACCGGCACGCCGTCGATGGTCAGGATTCCGCCAAAGTTCGACTGCACCAGCACACCCACCGTGTAGCCGCCGCGACCGGCCGGCAACACCCGCGAGGCCGTACCGATACCGCCCTTGAAGCCGAGCGCCCGCGTGCCCGTACCGGCACCGACATTGCCCTCGCGCACCGGTCCGCTGTCGGCCGCCTCGATGGCCCGATGCACGTGGTCGGGCTCGATCACCCGGGCACGGATATCGTTGAGCCAGCCGTCGTTGGTCTCGCCGGCGACGGCATTGACCGATCGGACATCCTCGTTGCCCGGCAAGTCCAGCACCCAGTCGGCCACGCCGTGGGCAGCCTGGTAGACGGCGAGCGTATTGGTCAGCGCAATCGGTGTCTCCAATTCACCGAGCTCGCTGATCTGGGTGAAGCCCACCGCCTTGCCGAAGCCGTTGCCCACGTGCACCGCTGCCGGGACCCGCTGGCGATAGGGATTGCCGTCGTGGGGCAGGATCACCGTCACGCCGGTACGAATGCCCTTACCCTCGATCAGGGTGAAATGCCCCACCTGCACACCCCCCACGTCGGTGATGGCATTCCATTTACCGGCCGAGAGGACGCCGGGCGACAAGCCCAGGTCGCGGGTACGCCCGGATGGACCCTCGCCCGCCACCAATCCGGAGACGGACATCGACAACAACAGGCAAAGACCGGGGCCAATCAATCCATCAGCAAAATTTCTCACGACGACATCTCCCTGGTGATTGAATGACGATGGTTGTGCATGAGCATCCCCATTCTGGGCGACACGGCTTCGCTTTCCCAGTCGAATGGCGAAGCCTGGTTGACGACTCCCGATCCCGCCGCCGAGGCACCCGGCGGCAGGCTTGCTATGATGAGGGTTCTTGCGCTTTTGATTAAGGGAGACGAGCGATGAAGACAATCGGGCGATTTATCCGTACCGTGCTGATCCTGGTGGTAATCGTCGTGGGAGCGGCGATCGCCTATGCCTACAGCGGACATTACGACATATCCGTCGGCACCGGCCACACGCCATGGACGGCCTGGTACCTGGGAACCTTGCGCGAGCGCGCCATCGAGACCCGCGCGGGCGACATCGACGTCCCGGACCTCGACGATTCGGACATGGCGGAAGCCGGTGCGGTTGCCTATGACGAGAGTTGTTCAGGCTGTCACGGCCGACCGGGACGGTCACCGAGCGACAGCTTCGATCCACGCCCGCCGGCCCTGACCCGTGGCCAACCCGATCCGGCCGAGATGTACTGGGTAGCGCGCAACGGCATCAAGATGTCGGCCATGCCGCGCATCGGCGAGGAGCGCGTCTCCGACGAGCAACTCTGGCAGATTGCGGCCTTCCTGCAGACCGCCTCCAGCCTGACCGAGGGTGAGTACCGCAATCTCGTCGAGCCACCCGAGCCTGAGCCCGAGCAGGAACCGGAAGCCACCGAGGAAGAATCGGAAACCGGGGAACCGTCGACGGATGACGAGCGGGCGGCCGATTCCGGGGACTCGGCGGAAGACGAAGACGGGTCCGACGAAGCCGAAAACGGCAACAACGGTTCCGGCGGCGAAGGCGAGACAGCCTGAGCGTTTCCGCTATTGCGCTTCCCGGCGCCCGTAAAAATCCCGGGTGCGCTCGAACAGCGAATCGAGCCGAAGGATGTAGCGGTCACCACCCGCTGTCTGCAGGTCGAACGGTTGCACATCGCCGGCTGAAAGACTTGCCCAGTATTCGGGGATATTCAGGTCGGAGAGGTCCATGGCCGGATGTCTCGCGTCGACCGGCTGGAACCGTCCCGGCGCTTCGACGATGTAATCGGCCGGCTCCGCGGGTGGGCCGGTCAGCGCTTGCCAGCGCACCGACAGGGGGTGGAACAGCAATCCGCTCATCAAACCGAGCAGCAACGCGATGATGGTCCGCTCCCGAACGGGAGCGGCGCTCGCCAGCAACGCCCCGGCCACCAAGACCAGGCTCGCGAGCAGAACCGACAAGCCGTAGTTCGGCGACCACAGCGCGCGAATCGGTGGCAACACCATGAAGTGCAGTGCGGCGGCCACGCCGATGGCGCCCATCAGTGAAAGCATGAGCACCAGCGACTTGAATTGCATCAGGTCGACCGGCGCATCGTCGTTTTTCGCGTTGGGCCGGTCGGCAGCGGGCTTGCCCATACCCCAGCGCCCGCGAAGACCGAGTGATTCGAATTCGACTTCGATATCGCGCTGCTCCAGGTGCCGAACCAGCGGATGCGTTTCGGCCAACGCATGCAGTTGCTTGCCCGGCCGCATGGCCATCAAATCGGGGCGGTCAAGCGGGTCGTCGACGGGATCCCAGTGCAACAGACCCAGATCGTGGCGACCCTGCGCGCTTTCGAGGGTCAGCGTGGTGTTGATCCAGTTTTGCACATGGTGCGCCTTCGGGCCGGGGTGCCGGACGACCGCCCGCTCGATGGCCGACCACGGCAACTGCCAGTTGTGTCGCAGCCAGGTTCTCGGCCCGTGGTACTTGTGCGGTGAACAGCGTATGCCCTCGGTATCGACCACCAGCCAGGCATCCTTCGCCATGGACACGATGCGTGCGATCAGGACGATCAATGCCAGGCTGGCCACTGACCCCAGCGCGAGCGCCCACGCGGGCTGATTCAGCAGGTCTTCCAGGATTTCGGAGAAAAGATCGCCGGAAACCAACTCGCCAACGAGGAGCAGCACGGCGAACGAACCCAGCACCACCCAGAGACCGCGACGCATGTTGACCGGGCTGAGCCGATAACGGAATCGGGTCGGGAGGACGGAAGTGGAGCTCGACATCACGCGTCCCCCAGGTCCCAGGCATCCAGCCATTCGATGTTCTGCAATTCGAACCCGAATTCATCATCCAGGCGACGGTGAAAGTCGGGCAGGTGCCCGGCGCCGTAGAACAGTGCGACGTTGCTTGCGCCATCATCGAGTTCGTCCCCGAGTACCGTCAGGGCCTTGCGATTGCGCTCGGTAATCAGCACCGATCCGTCCTCGTCGGCAAGTACTTCCATGACGCGAGCCTGATCGATCATCGATTCAGCCATCATGCGCTTGAGTGCCAACTGGCGATCGCTGGCAAAGAGCACCCGAAGCACCTGGGCCTGCTGCTTCGCAGCGTCCTGGGATACCGTCGATGCCGCCCACATCTGCATGAACGTGCCCATCCAGGATTCATTGCGACTGGTCATGCTGTCGCTGAATTCCGTGGCCGTCATGTCCGCATGCACGAAATTGGGCCGGTCGTAGTCGATCTCCTCGAGCTGGAAAGCCAGACCCAGCGCATCCTTCATCCCGCCCTGCAGCAATCCGACCAGGTTCAGCCCCGTACCGGCCGGACGCTCTCCCTTGCCGTCGGGGTCACCCACCATTTCGTAAAGCACGACCTCGTAATCATCGAACCGCCGCTGCAGATCCTTGAAGTAGGATCGATCCGCTACGTGGATGGCGCCGACCAGGTGAAGCGTCCTGCCCTGCTGGTCACGGTAATGCGCCAGCGCAACTTGCAGGGATTGCGGGTCACCTTCAGCATCCTCGGCCAGGCGCATGAAACTGTCGGGAACCTGGGCGTGCACAGTGGCCGCCACGAAGCAGGCGGCCCCCAGCAACAACGCCAGGAATGACTTCAAAAGGTACATTTTCTTGCCTCGACGGATCGGGCCAACACTATAGCGGGCGCGAACATCGAGGCCAAGCTGGACCAGGCCCTTGTCCTCGACGCATGTTCAACGCCACGACCGCCACCTCGGCCGAAATCCTCATCACGCCCACGGCAATGACGATAGGGCCGAACGTCAGTCTTGAAGCAGGTAAGACTGCCCGGCCAGGAAATCCGCCGCTTCGCGCACGGCCGGCAGGCCGATCCGGCTGCGCCGTATCGGTGGCAGTTCGCTGCCGGGTTCACTGAGCGTACGCATGCAGTGTGCCAGCGCCTCGCGCATGGGATCGAGGTGATAGCCCCCCTCGAGCGCCAGGACCAGCCGACCGTGACACAGCTCATCGGCCAATCTCTGCATACGATCGGTCAGATGCGCATATAGCTCCCTGCTGAACCGGCAGGCAAGGTGTTCGCTCGTACCGTCGAAACCCGCCGAGACCAGGATCAAACCGGGCCGGAACCGGCGTGCCGCCGGGACGAGAATGCGATCGATGGCCTCGAGGACCGCCAGGTCGCTGGTTTCCGCCGGTAGCGGTACGTTCAAATTCGTGCCGCGCGCGCGTCCCTGCCCGACATCCTCCAGCGCGCCACTGCCGGGATAGTAGGGTGCGGCACGGTGGAGATCGAAGAAAAGCACATCCGGGTCGGCTGCGAAGATCGAGGCCGTACCGTTGCCGTGGTGAATGTCCCAGTCGACGATCAGCACGCGCTCGACGCCGTGCACGGCCTTCGCATGCTCCGCCGCGACGGCGACGTTGTTGATCAGGCAGAAACCGCGATAATGCGCCGCACTGGCATGGTGGCCTGGGGGGCGCACCAGGGCAAAGGCACTCGCCGCCCGGCCATCGAACACGGCATCGACCCCCGTACAGACCGCACCCGCGGCACGAAACGCCGCATCGACACTGCCCGGCGACACCGCCGTGGAATCGATCGCGAGCATGCGCTTGCGCCCCCTGAGCTTGTCGAGACGCTGCATATGACCGCCGGTGTGAGCCCGACGGACGGTCGGCTCATCGGCTCGCTCAGGCGCCAGCCACAGCAGTCTGCCGTCGTCGAGTTCACGCGCGCGCTCGACCAGCGATGACAGCCGTTCGGGCCGTTCGGGATGGCGCCAGAGCCCGCTGGCGACCAGTTCGCCGAGCCGGGCACGCAGCTGGCGCGCGTGGTAGTCGCGCATCCCCGGTTCCAACCCCGGCGGCTGGTGCTGGAGCATTTCTTCGTGGTAGACCACTGCCAGCGGAGCAGTCATCAGCTCGAAACCACTTCCTGCCAAGCCTTCTCGGCGGCCCAGCTCGTTCGCACCTGGCCTGCGATGGCATCGACCGTGTCTTCGGGCACTGTATCGGGATCACCGAGCTCGCGTTCGTTGAAATGGAACACATAGAGACGGGCACAGAATTGCTCGAATGGCAGCGAGGATTCCCCCGGTACCTCACCATGCCCCCGGGTCGACGTCACGATACCCTGCCCCCAGTCCTGCCGACCCTCGTTGTTGGGGTTGTAGAAGTAGACACGCATCACGCCCTCGGGGCCGAGTGCGACGCGCTGAATGGCGATGGCGTGCAACCCGATGAAGTTACCGAATGGGTCGGTGGCAACAATGCCCGCCGGCTGCGGATAGATCAGGTCGGCGCCGCCGTTGTAGCGGGGATGATACGCCGCGTGAAACTGCCGGATGAAACCGGAGAAATCGTTGACCGCGCCGCTGGCGTAATCGAAGGTAGTGGCGAAACCGCGGTGCACCCACCAGCCGTGGAATTCGGGATTGATCCAGCGGTGCCCGTCTTCACCGCGGCCGACGATGCGCCGCCCCATCTCCCAGTAGATCTTGTCGAGATGCGGCACGAGCACGAGGGAAACGGTATCGAGCTCGGTATGGAAGTCCTCGATCAGCCCTTCACTCAGCTCACTCGAGCGGATCAGGTCGCCCTCGAAGTGCAGGTCGATCTCGTCGTCGCGTGCGGCCCACATCACCAGCTCGAGCAGGAAGCCGGGATCGATCTGGGCCCACAGACTGATTGCGCGTGCAGACTGGCAGGTGGGATTGTTGCCCTGGCTCACGCCCAATGGCAGGCCGAGCACACCGATGACACCGGCTAAAAGCAGGCTGCGGCCGGAAGGTGGATCCTCATGCCCGAATTCCTTGCGCAGGTGCGCCGCAACCTCCGGCAGCGGATCGAGTCGCGTCAAGCGCCACAAGGCCGGCGGGACCGGCGGGAAAAACAGCGTACCGTGATCGAGCAGATTGCTCAGCGCAACGATGCACTGGGCCGTCGCTGGATGGACCCCCTCGACGATCAGGGCCCGCACCAGGGCATTGAACGCATCCAGACTGTCGGCACCGACCGGGTCGAGCCCCATCGCCAACACCAATTGCTCGTCACTGCCGGATTCGGCCAGAAACCTGAGGATCGCGCCGTGGGCGGGGCAAACCAGACCGGTTTCGTTCATCGAGTGCCCGAGGGCGGCCAGCTCTCCGTCCTGCTGCGCCCCGGGCAGTTCCTGAAAAAGCGCCACACTGGCCTCCGGCGAGGTACTGCTCAACTCCGTGGGGCCCCGGCTCGCATCGAGCAGCAGCCGGCCGCGCTCGAGGGCGGCTGTCTCTTCGGACAAGTCCGTTCGCCGAAGCAGGCGTTCGATGTGTTCGAGCAACTGGCGTACGCCGGAAACATCGATCGGGCGCTGCTCGAGAATGTGATCGGCTTCGGTAACCAGCGCCTCGACGAGGTTGGTCCCGCCCAGGCGGTCGAGCTCGAATGAAAGCAGGTTCTGAACAGCCTCGTGATGGCCGCCGCCCGACCGACCGGCCTCGGAATGATCGCCCAGCAACAAGTCGAGGTTCAGCACCAGGCTGCGCTGGAGAAAATGACGCGCCGCCTCGGCACTGACCAGCGGATGCCGGTAGTCACCTTCGGCGATGGCAAGCATGCGCAGACGGCTGAGCGCTTCGACAGACAGCGCATCGGCTGCTCCCGTCAGGGAACCGCGCGACAGTTCCGGCTGCAGGCGTTCGGGGTGGTTCCAGTCGCTGCCCTCGAAAACACCCGCCTCGTCCAGCCGGCCGGCATGGGCATACAGCGTGGCCGCACCACCCGGACGCCTGAGCAGCCGCAGCGTGGCGTTGAAAAGACGCGGAAGTTGGCCGGCTTTGGCAATCGGGGTAACGCGGGCGACGCTTTCAAGCGCATGCTCGAAATTCTCGCCCAACCGGCTCAGGTCCGGGTCATCGTTGTGAGATGGCTCCTGCAAGCGCTGGTACTCCATGCGTAAAAAAGGTGACGAGCGAATCGGGTGAGCACGCGGCTTCGGTGTCGATGAAGCCGCGGCTGACTTTCCCGATCATAGCGGATCGCCTCGCTGTGCACGCGATGTGCACGCGAAGCGTTTCCGGCGTTGTCAGATATAGAAGTCCAGCTCTTCCTGGTGCTTGAGCAGATCGCGCATCTTGTGCGGATCGTCACCGAAGAAGTAGACCAGGCCCCAGTGTGTGCCGAAGGCTTCGCGTTCGGCCACCACCTCTTCCTGCAAGGGATAGAGCTCGTGGCTCTCGAAGTATGGATGTTCGGCCGTCTCTTCCGGGAAAGCCAGTTGGCTGACCACGCGCCGGCGCGGGAAAACGCCGAAACAACCCGCATGGCCCTTGGCGCCCTTGACCGGCTCGGGGAAGAAGGCGTCGACTTCTTCCTTCGTCGACTTGGGATCGAACACCAGTGCCGTTGCCTGGTAGGCGTTGAAGCCGTAGGCGCGCTCGATCAACTCGAACGCCTTGAAACCCGGCGGTCGATAGGCGACTTCACCGAAGTACATGGTGCCGTCGGCGGTGACGAAGTACTCGGGGTGAATCAGCCCGAACTTGATATCGAAGGCCTTGACCAGCTTCTCCACCTCACGCGTGATCGCTTCACGCCAGCTTTCGAGTTCTGGTGTTGCCGGCACGAAAACCGAGTAGCCGAGCGTGACGTACTCGGAAATGTTGAGAAACTTGATCTCGCCATCGTGAATCCAGGCTTCGACGGCAAATTCCCAGCCGTCGAGATGGGATTCCATCAGCAGCGGAAAATCGGTGTCCGGGATTGTATCGATTTCCTGGGGCCTTCGGATTACCCGGTGTCCCAGGCAGCCTGCCTGATCGAAGGCCTTGAGGTGAATCGGATCGTTGGGGTCGCCGTCGAGCTTGAGCAGCGTCTGGTTGACGCGGCGCAGGAAACGGTAGACATCGTCGCGGTCATGCGCTTCCTCGAACACGCCGACCCGGATACCGCCGAGGTGAGCACGGCGCTTCATCAACGCCTTGTCGCGGAACAGGACGGACTGTCCGTGCAGGCGCGGCTGGTCCATCAGCACCGAATTGATCGCGCCGGCCCATTCGACGGTCTCTTCGAATAGCGGGATCGAGACGTCCACGCCTTCCTTCTTGAGTGTCTCGGCGATTTCCAGGGAGCGCTCGTTGAGTCGCTCGAAGTCCCACTGGATGAACGGAATGTCGTGTTCACGGGCGTAGTCGGCCGCCCACGCCGGGGCGACCACGACGTAGCGCCGGTCGAAGCGCGCCATGGCATCGATGGCGTTGAGACTCCAGCCAAGAAGCGCGATGTAGCCCTTGTCGGGGTTCTTGTCTCTCGTTCCAGACCCACCTCCCCGGGCGCCGGTTTCGGATGGTGCGGTCGGATTCTGCTGAACCATGCGGATGTCTCCTTGGAGAAGCGAATGAGCGAATTCTCGGATACTTCAAACCTAACACGGGCACATGAATTTTTTGAAAAATGCAGGGCTTTTGGCGATCAATCGCGAAAAATGCCGACATTTTCCTGCAATGTGCTGCACGCCCGGATTCGGACATGCTTCGCGGGACCGTCAGGCCGATACCGACCGACGGCGTTGCACGCCTTCGTGAATGTCCTCGAGGATCATGTAGAAGCAAGGCACCACCACCAGCATGATCGAGGTGGCAAAGAGGATGCCGAAGCCCAGCGAGATGGCCATGGGAACGAGGTGCACGGCCTGGATGGAAGTCTCGAGAATGATCGGTGCCAAACCGCCAAAGGTGGTCACGGTGGTCAGCACGATGGGACGGAATCGTCGCGTGCCGGCGGCGAGAATGGCGTCATGCGCCGACATCTCGGTGCGCTTGCGGTTGGCGAAATGCACCATGATCAGCGCCCCGTTGACGACCACCCCGGAGACGGCCACGACCCCGAGCATGCTCACCAGTGACAGATCGTAGCCGAGCAGGACATGCCCGATGATGCCGCCGACGATGCCGAAGGGAATCGCCAGCATCACGATCAGCGGCTGGATGTAACTGCTGAAGGCAATGGCCAGCAACGCGTAGACAGCGAACAGCGCCAATCCGAAACCGCCCCACAGCGCCGCAGTGGATTCGCGCAGTTCGGCCTGGCTGCCCTCATAGGTCCAGGTGATGCCCGGAAAGTCCGCCCGTAACTGCGGCAGCACATCCTCGTTGACGGCGGCCAGAACGCGGCTGACCGCACTCTTGGGTTCGACGTCGGTTCCGACATTGATCACCCGGCGGCCGTCGCGTCGGTTGATCGAGGTGAATGCCTTGCCGGGTTCGACACGGGCCACATCCGAGAGCGGCACTTCCACGCCGTCGGGCGTGCGGACCATGAAGTTCTCCAGCGTGCGGATATCCTCGCGCGCTTCCTCGGGCAACTTCACCCGGACCTCGATCTCGTTGGTCCCGCGCAGGTAGCGCATGGCGATGTCGCCGTAGAAAGCGCCGCGCAGCTGGCGGCCGACCTCGACCGGCGTCAGGCCCAGCGCACGCCCCTCGGGTAGAAGGGTGAAATCGAGCTGCGCCTTTCCGCGTTCATAGTTGTCGTTGACGTCGCGGGTGTTGCCGAAGGCTTCCAGACGCTCGACCAGTTCGGCGGCGGCGTGCTCGAGCACGCCGATGTCGGAATGGCTCAGGTCGATGCTGATGTCGTCGCGCCAGCTGCCAGGCCCCCGCTCGGCCTCGAAGGTGATCTGGTCGACACCCTTGATATCGCCGATCTGATTGCGCCAGAGTTCGATCACTTCCTGGGTGGAGATATCACGCTCGGCCGGCGGCAGCATGACGATCTCGACGTCGATGAAATTGCTGCCGCGTACGTTTGTCTTGATGCCCTCGGCCGCCTCGTAGAGATCGTTGTCCTCGAACATCTGGTGCGTGGCGTTGGTGATCTGGGCGGCCATGTCGGCGGCGACATCCCGCGTCGTTCCCACCGGCAGGCGCACCCCGGCCTCGATCTCGTCGGCCGGCTGCTCGGGCATCATGATCATGCCCAGATGGTCACTGAGCGCGTAGCCCCCCGTGACTGCCAGCAGGGTGATGGCGCCGGTCAGCGTAACGTAGCGATGCCGCAGGCACATCTCCAGAAAAGGCTTGTAGCGCGTGTCGATCCAGTACGCGAACCCGCGCGAGAAGCGACGCTGCACGGTATGCAGGGTCTCGCCCACGGTCGCGTGCGAGCGCTCGCGGATATGGGCCAGGTGCGAGGGCAGGATGAACAGTGCCTCGAGCAGCGACAGGGCGAGCACCGTCACGACCACCACCGGCATTGGCCACCAGTACTGGCCCATGATGCCGGGGATGAACATCACCGGCAGGAAGGCGACGATGTTGGTCAGGATGCTGAAGGTGACCGGCCAGGCGATCTCGCGCGCGCCGGTGACGGCCGCGTCCATCATGCCCAGGCCGCGCTCACGGTGCTCGTAGATGTTCTCGCCCACCACGATGGCGTCGTCGACGACAATCCCCAGCGCGACCAGGAAGCCGAACATCGAGATCATGTTGATGCTGATGCCGAAGCCCGGCAGGAAGTTGATGGCCCCGACAAAGGAAATGGTCATACCCATCATGATCCAGAAGGCCAGGCGCGCTTCGAGAAACAGGGCCAGAATGAGGAGGATGATGATGATCGCCAGCGCGCCGTTCTTGAGCAGGAGATTGAGGCGGTCGGAAAACTCCTCGGCGCGGTTGGAATCGATTCGCCAGGTCACGCCCTCGGGGAGCGCGTTTTCCAGATCGTCGAGCACGGTCTGCACCGATTCGGCGACCTCCAGCGGCGACTGGGTGCCGACCCGGAATATCTCGATCTCGATCGAGGGCTGGCGGTTGAACTGCGAGTGAAAACCGGCCTCCTCGAAGCCGTCGCGCACCTCGGCAATATCGCCCAGGCGTAGCGGCGCCCCGGTCTCGGAACTGACCAGGACGATATCGGCCATTTCACGGGCCCATTCACGGCGCTCCTTCATCCGCAGCAGAATCTCGCCGCGGCTGGTGTCGATGGCACCGGCCGGCACGTCGCGGCTGGACTGTTCGATCAGGTCGGCGACCTGCGCGAGCGTCAGGTTGTATTCGCGCAGCACGTCCTGGGAAATCTCGACATGCGTGACATAGGACGGCACGTTGCCGATCTCGACCTGCGTGATGTTCGGCTGCGTGAGCAACTGGTCGCGCACGCGCTCACCGAGCTGGCGCAGCGTCCAGGTATCGACGTCGCCGTAGAGACCGATCTCCATGACGTCGCGCTGCCAGGAACGCAGCCGGACTTCCGGTTCCTCGGCATCGACGGGAAAAGTTCGGATCTGGGCGACGGCCTGATCGATGTCCTGGTAAACCCGCATGCGATTGACCCCGGCGACCAGCTCCAGGCTGATCGAACCCGAGCCCTCGCGGGCCGTCGAGGTGAGTTCCTTGATGCCCTGGACGCCGCGCACCGACTCTTCGACCGGCAGCAGGATGCCCTGCTCGACCTCTTCGGGCGCCGCCCCCGGGTAGGACACACTGACGTCGACGTAGTCCAGCTCGTAGCGCGGCTGGACTTCCTTCTGCATGCTGATCGCCGTCCACACGCCGCCGGCCAGGAGGATGATCATGGCCAGGTTGGCGGCGATCGGGTTGCGGACCATCCAGGCGATCGGCCCCCGGGCGTGGAGACCGTCGCCAGTCGGGGAATCGCTCATGCGTCGATGTCCTCCCCGGAATCGGTGTCGTCGTCCAGCCGCAGGCGCAGGCCCTCCTGGACGGTGGCCAGGCGAGTCGTCACGACACGATCGTCCGCACTCAAGCCTTCATCGATATAGGCGTAGCGCTCGTCCTGGAACACGATCGAGACGGGCTGGATGACCAGGCGGCCGTCGACCATCAGCCAGACGGTGTCGTCGGCACGAATATAGTCGCGGTCGAGCCGCAGCACGTCGCCAATCTCGCGCCCCTCGATGCGGACCTCGACGTACTCGCCCAGCATCAGGCGCGGCAGGTTCTCGTCGCTCTCGCGCGCCAGTGGATCCTCGACCGAAATCAGCACACGAGCCAGGCGCGTGCTGCCCTCGAGTTCACCGATGAGGCGAAACACCTCGCCTTCGCGAACCGCTTCCTGCGGCCAGGCACTGCGGTTCCGAACTACAACGCTCGAACCGGGCCCGTCGCCGTCGGGCACTCGCAGCCACTGCAGGCGAGAGACCGGCACGGTGGCTTCGACCCAGAAGGTATCCAGACCGACCAGCCGCCCGAGTGCCGCGCCTGGGCTGACCTGGGATCCGAGATTGATTTCCCGGCTGAGCACATGAGCATCGAAGGGCGCCTCGACGGTCGTACGCTCCAGGTTCAACTCGGCCTGTTCGACATCGGCGCGGGCCGATTCGACGTTGGCCTCGGCGGAGCGCAATTGAGGTTCGCGCAGCACCAGCGCCCGGCGCTCGGGCGGCAGGTCCCGGTCGAAGGATTCATAGTCGGAGCGCGCCGCCTGCTGCTCGCCGCGCTCGATCTCCAGCTCGGCGATGGCCTGTTCGAGCGCGCTACCGCGCTGTTCGAGGGCAATCCGGTAGTCGGCATCGTCGATACGCACGAGCATTTCACCGGCGTCGACGAAACCGCCCGGCACGAAGGATTCATGCAGTCCGACGATTTCCCCTTCTACGCGGGCGCTCAGGGAAATCTCGCGCGCCGGACGCACCGTGCCCATGGCTTCGATCATCGGCCGGAAGCTGCCGAATTCACCCTGGGTGACGTCCACCAGCGAGGCCGACTGGCGCACGGCCCCGTCACGGCTGGCCGTCGGCTCGGTGCTGAAGATGAAATAAAGCAGGATGGCAGCGCCCAGGACCAGCACTGCGCAAATAAACAGCGTGGTCGCGATGCGTCGTTTGCTGCGGTCGTTTCTCACGGCTGGCGTGTCAGTACTCACCGGGTATGTATCCCTCGTCAATCCGTTGTTCGGCGTCGATTACTCGGCCGGCTACTTGTGAGCGGACAACGTCGCGCCCCGAAGGTTTCGCCTGAAACTAACAGATACCGCAAGATCCTGCCGTCAATGCGCCCGGTCCTCGTCGAGGGAGACAGCCGTTATGCTAGTCTGTTCGCTATCGAACATACGTGCCGATGCCACCCCGCCATAATGGCGTGTTGAGTTACGGCAACGGAGTTGGCGATGGAAACCGGACCCGAAAGAAATGAATTGCTCGCTCTCTTGCCTGATCCGATAAAGGAGCGGGTTTTCCCGTTGTTGCGCGAGATCGAGCTGCCCCTGGGCAAGGAAATCTACGCTGCGGGCCAGGATGTCCAGTATGTGTATTTCCCGGCCGACTGCATTATTTCCCTGCTCTACGTCATGCTCGACGGCCACTCGGCCGAGATCTCGGTCGTGGGCCGCGAAGGTATCGTCGGCATCGCGGTATTCATGGGCGGGGACAGCACCCCCAGCCGGGCGGTGGTCCAAAGCGCCGGTACGGCCTACCGCATGCCGGCTGGCGAGCTCAAGCACGAATTCCACAACGATGCCGCCATGCGCATGCTGATGCTGCGCTACACCCAGTCCCTGATCACCCAGATGGCCCAGACCGCAGTGTGCAACCGGCATCACTCCATCGACCAACAGCTGGCCCGCTGGCTGCTGCTCTCCCTCGACCGGCTGCCGACCAACGAGCTGACCATGACCCAGGAACTGATCGCCAATATGCTGGGTGTACGCCGGGAGGGCGTAACCGAAGCGGCCGGCAAGCTGCAGAAGCTGGGTGTGATCAATTACCAACGCGGCCACATCACCGTGCTGGACCGCCCGAAACTGGAAGAACTCAGCTGCGAGTGCTACGCCGTGGTCAAGAGCGAAACCGACCGCCTGGCAACCTACGCGAAGCACCTCTAGAGCTGATCCGGCCTGAATGGCGAGTGTGCCCTGGCGAACAGACGGACAGCGCCATAGCGACGAGCATGGGTCACGCAAGGATTGCTGCAACACCCGCCCATCCGGCAGGTGGCGGCTTCCTGGCAGGAAAGGCCCATGTCCAAATCAACCGAACAACCTGCCACCAATCAACTGATCGATCAGCTGCCAGCCGCCACGGCCCGATATCTCATGGCCGCCTGTCATCCGGTCGATGTCGAGTTCGATCAAGTACTCGCCGAAGCCGGTGCGCCCGTTTACAATGTGCTGTTTCCTACCACGGCCATTATTTCGATCACGGCCGAGGTCGGCGGGCACAGGCCGCTGGAGATGGGCATGATCGGTTTCGAAGGGATGCTGGGCGCCTCGCTGGCCCTGGGCGTCGAGCGCCACCCGATGCGAGCCATCACCCAGGGAACCGGCACTGTTTTGGAGATTCCGGCACCCGATTTCCGGCAACAGCTCGAGAATAGTCCGGCCCTTAAGCGCGCGGTCCATGGTTATCTATTCGTGCTGGCCGAGCAACTGGGCCAGACCGCGGCCTGCAATGCCTTCCACGAAGTTTCCGCCCGCCTGGCCCGTTGGCTGTTGATGATGGACGACCGCGCCGGGGGGCAACCCCTGGTGCTGACCCACTTGTTTCTGGGTGACATGCTGGGCGTGCGGCGCAGCGCCGTCACCATCGCCGCCGGTCAAATGCAGGACAAGCAATTGATTCGCTACAGTCGCGGGCATATCCAGGTACTCTCGCGCCCCGGCCTGGAGTCGGTCGCCTGCGAATGTTATCCGGCGGCCATTGCGGCTTACCAACGCCAATTCGGTTGCGCTTGAATCGGTCCGATTAACGGCGTGACGAACCGGCCCGATCAGTTGCCCACCGGGGCAAGTGGCGGAACCACCGGAACGTCGGATGGCGCTTGTTGCACTAACCCGGGATTGGGTGAGCCATGGCGGCAGTACGGGGAATGCGTACAGACCGGGGCGCCGAAGGTATGCGCCACGGCATCCGCCCAGTGATCATCGGCCCAGCGCGGGTCACCGTAGTAGTGACCGATCGCATGCGCCATTTCATGCGCCATGACGTAGTAGTAGCGGCCGTGCAGCCAGGACTCGGGCCACTGCCCCGAGTAGATACGGTCATGATTGATGCTGATATACGGCCCCTCCCCTTCCGGACAGGACCGGTAGGGACAGGTAATGCCCCAGTGGCGCGAGTCCATGGTGCGCAGCCCTTCGCCATCGCAAAGCTTGCGCCATTGGCCACCGCGCCACCAAGGCATGCGCCAGGCCCGGACATGATCCGGCCCGAATCGATCGCGGGCGTACTGCCAGACTGAATTGGCCGCCGCCCAGCACCGCTGCCGGGGCACATCGCCGGGAAACGCCTGAGCCGCCCGAACCAGATTCTGCTCCAGGTACGGACTGGCCGGAAAACCTTCACTGGCATGGGCCGTTGATACCACCCAGCCCAGCACCAACAACAGGCCAACCAAGTACGCGCATACGCTCCTGATACCTTTTCTCCCGATCCGAGAAAAACCATCCCGAGCCAATCACCAGGCTGCATCGTCCATCTCATCGGGTGCCGGCGTCAAGGTTTCTGGGTGACAGAAGGACGGAAAACAGGAGGTGGGTCACGGTTTCAACACGCAGAGCGTGATCAGTGCCCAACCGCCGGTTCCACAAAAAAACCCCGGCCGCGCGAACGGCCAGGGTTTTTCCTGGAATTGAAACTGCTATCTTCGATTCAGATCGATATGCCGCATGGAGAAGACAGCAATCATCAACATCATCAAGACAATCAGCGCAATCCCGCCCTGTGAAAAGATCGGTATGCTGAGCGGTCCGCGTGAATTGGAGAATGTGCAGGTCACGCTCTCGCCTGCCTCGAGGGCAATGGCATCGGGCGATGAGCCATTGTCGCAGGTGGCACTGTCGAGCTGCCAATCAGCCGGTACTGTTTCACTCACGGCGTAGGTACCAGGTGGTCGCGTTTCCACGATGAATTCGCCGTGCATCAGGCTGAAGCTGCCGAGATCCCCGCTGAAGTCGAATGACTCGCCCGTATCGGACGGGTCGGCCTGTTTGAGTATGGTAATCGTGCCGTCGGTCGCAGTGAGTTCCGTGTTGACAAATGCACAAGTGACGGTCTCACCGGCGTCGAGCACGAAGTCTGCGGTTGCGGTTCCGAGATCGCCACTACTGTCGGTATCGTTACAGACAATATCGGTCAGCTCCCAGTCTTCCGGGACTGCCTCGGTCGCGCTGTAATTACCCGCCGCCAGATTGTCGACGACAATCTGCTCGCCGTCGGCGATGACACCGAGAGCGTCGCCTGTGAAGCTGAAGCCCTGGGTACTGCCCTGCGGGTTGGTCTGCTTTTCGACGATAATGGTTCCGGTGCCGGTTTGCTGTTGATCGCATGCACTTGGAACGGCAATTGCGTTGTTGGCCGTCGTGACGGTCGAACCGAACGCCAGTGCCCTGCCTTCAAGCGATGCCGAGTCCCCCAACGTAATACTGAGACCATCAGCCGTGCCACGAAACACGGTGCCGACAAAAGCGGAATTGGCGCCAATAGTGGTGCCACCGGTGGGCGTCCAGAAAACATTGTCCGTGCAGGCCCCGTCGGCCGTTACGACGCTGGAATCGGCTGCGGCGTCAAGCGCGCCGTCCGGCCGGAATATGTAGACCCCGTCGCCGCTCAGCGTAACCGTCGTGCCGGTGGTGATGCTCATGGCCCCCGTGCTCGAGTAGCAGCCGGGTGGAAACTCGCCCGGCGGGCCACCGTCGATACTCACCTCGTCCAGGGCTACGGCGGCACCGATCGAAGTACATGATTGCGAGTCCAGGTCAGATCGGGCGGCGTTCTGGTCAGTCCCGGTTTGCGCCGGGCAGGGTGTCTGAACTGTCCCGTTAACGGTGGGATCAACAGCGGGCCCGGTGGTGAAACAGACATCACCGTCGATTGCCGTCCCGGCCGTGGTATTGCTGTAAGTCTCGGAAACGATCGCGAATGAGCTGGTCGATCCGAGGTCGGGTGCGGTCTGGGAAAACGCCGGGACCGAAAGCAACAACAACGCCGCACCCGCACTGGCCTGAAAAATACGCGCCATCCGTGGCGGGAATACGCCCACGCCCGGAGAAACTGGCCTGAGGCACCGCGTATTGGGGGCTCGTAAACTCATGATTCTCAAGTAATTCTCCCTAGTAGCCATTTGCTATGTATATATGACATTTCAAGGCTAATTTGGGGCTCGCTGGATTTCTGTGCGGTACCGCACACAGAAACGACAGCATCATTTATGGAACCACTCTTTCCATCCCGTCGTATCCGCACAGCGCTGATATCCCTGCCCGCAACCTTCGCCAGGTTCGGCGGAGTTTCAGATATGACTTCTCCGAAGCACGTCCGGAGCCGTCCATAACTTCTCCAGCGATCTCAGCAAGCCTTGTTCGCTCCCGAACAGACACGCAATCCGGCGAGAGTCATTTTAAGAACAGTCGGCAAACCTCGCGTCGACCGCGGAACGATACCTGTCCTGCGGCATCGGCATGGGGATGCGTCGCCATGGCGCCAGGCCGGCACGCTAAAACCGAGCATTTTTCCGGGCAATCGAAAAGTCATTGCCGCGGATTTTATGTTTCGTAAGACATAGCGGGAACAGGACCGGATTATTCCGCTTCTTCGGTTCACTGCCAATAGGGATTTCGATATGACTACATACACAATGAATGGCCACGAACACTCGACCATGCGGATTCAGCCCGGGATTATTAAGGGAATCGTGGAAAACCAGGTCGCGCAGTTTATGCGAGCGCGGTGGCGATTAGGTGCGCGTCCGGAGCAGTTTAGCTGTCTCCAGAGTGCGGACCCGCAAATTCAACTTCAGGAAGCTCTCACGCAAATCGAGAAGCTCCTGCAGGAAAACACACAGCTTCTGCAAAACGTGCTTCTACTCAGCCAGGCGTTGAATGATGCCCATTCATTGCACCACACGAATGAACCTACCGACCGGCCGGATGGATATAGATTGCGACTGGAACATGAACATCATGGTTGGAACACGCAAGCACACATGCAGGTACGATCAAATACGCTAGAGCGACAAAGGAGGCCGGCATATTTGACGGCAAGGTCACCAGGGAGCCCCTGAAGGTTCATTCAGAGGCTCCCGATCAACAACCTAACCCTATCCGACACGGCGTCCGCTAATTAGCTGGAACAGTACCATGATGACGGCAAGTACTATTAGGAGGTGAATCAAACCACCCATGGTGGTGCCAGAGACGAAGCCGAGCACCCAAAGTACAGCGAGAACAACAGCAATTGTAAATAACATAATCAGTCTTCCTTGGATTTTGTGATAAGCCAGAGACTCCTTTAAAGCATACCGCTGTGACCGGAATTCATCTGTGCGCTCTCGCACCCATGTGCACCGCTGTCTCCGGCAAGAGATGACCCCCTGATCGGACGGGCAAACCGACGCGGCGGAATAGGGGTTCTTGGTCCAGTAACCTTACCGGGGCGCCTTCCAGCAATACTGGCTTTGGCCAGGACATGACCCAGATCCAGCGCCAACGTAAAAAGAAACAACGCATTCGACACTACTGCCCTTTCCGAGCCAGCGCATGGCTTCGGAGGTTGCTTGCAAACCGGGCACGCCTCTTTGACTGGTCTATGCATCCATTCACCGACCACAAACCAGGCACAGCCGGCAACCCACAAAGCTTCCATTGCGGATTCGTATTTAAACATGCAACAGCTGCGTCAACGTACAGACGCGGACCAGACACCTTGCTATCCTTTTTATCGCGTGCTCAACTCGAGCACCGTAACAGGACGTCAAATATGTTTACTATAAGCAAACAATTCCCCGGATCGAGGCTTATCTCTGGCTTGTTGATTACAGCCCTGGGCATCACATTCTTGGCCGCATGCTCGACGGCAGCCAAGAGCGCATATGATCGAAGCGATCTCAAGCAGGATGCAAATACCGCGCTGAGCCTGGCGAGAGCCAGCAACAATGGGTTTGATGCCATCATCCAAAGCGCACCCGGCTACGCCGTATTCCCGAGCGGCGGCAAGGGTGGTGCAGTTGTCGGTGGTGCCTACGGGCGAGGTATCGTTTACAAGAATGGCACGCAGGTCGGTTATACCGACTTGAGCCAGGCCACCCTCGGCCTGCAACTCGGCGGCCAAGCATATACCGAGATTCTGGTATTTGAAACGACTAATGCGCTGGATAAATTCCTCCAGGGGAACTATGAATTCAGTTCCCAGGCCACGGCCGTCGCATTGCAATCCGGCGAAGGCACAAACGCTAAATTCGAAGATGGCGTCGCCGTATTCACCATGGATGAAGCTGGCTTGATGTTCGAAGCCGGAGTTGGCGGACAGAAGTTCTCCTACCAAGCATTCGCGGCCAGATAAGCTCTGCTTTAGGGTCGTAGATTCGACCACGGCACTTCCATAAATGAAGTGCCGTTTTTTTTATACTCTGGACGCAACGCAGAGATATTCAGAAACCCTGACACTAAACCCGCTGCCTTGTTTTCAACCCGGAATGCTTTTGAAACACGCCAGCAATTATCAATATCGTCAATAAAAGGATTATAAGGCCACCGCGGGAAAATAGCGGGACGCTGACCATGTGTACCGCCAGAAGCGAATTCGTGAATGTACAGGTCACATTCTCACCGGCCTGAAGGTCGATGGCGGTGACTGGTGACCCGTCGCTGCAGTTGGCGCTGTCGAGCTGCCAGCCGGCCGGCAGTGTTTCGCTTACGCCATAAGTGCCGGGTGCTCGCGTTTCCACGATTAACTCCCCATGCATCAAGCTGAATTCACCCAGATCCCCGGTGAAGGCAAACAACTGGCTCGTATCGGCAGGATTGGCCTGTTTTAGGATGGTGATCGTGCCTTCATTCGCAGTCGCCTCCGTGTTGATAAACACGCAGGTTACGGTCTCGCCCGGATCGAGCACAAAGTTCGCGGTTGCCCTTGCGATATCGCCGGTACTGTCGGCATCATTGCAGATGATGTCGGTTAGTTCCCAGCCTTCCGTAATCGATTCGGTCGAGCTGTAGGCTCCCGGCGCCAGGTTGCCGATGACGAGCTGCTCGTCGTCAGTCAAAGTGCCTGCCGCATCGCCGGTGAAGCCAAAGCCTTGCAGGCTGCCCTCCGGGTTGGTCTGCTTCTCGACGATGATGGTGCCGCGCTCGGTGTTGGTGAAAACGCAGCGTACTGCTTCGTCGGGCTCGACGTTGAAGGTTGCGGTCGCCGTGCCGATATCGCCGGTGCTATTCGCATCGTCGCAAACGATCGAAGTCAGGTCCCAGTCGGCGGGCAGGGTCTCGGTCGAGGTGTAGGTGCCCGGATCCACCAGGACCGTGATGCTGTTACCGTCGGTAAGCGAGCCGGCGACATCGCCGGTGAAGTCGAACGCCTGGAGGCTGCCGTCAGGCAGGGTCTGCTTCTCGACGGTG
>NZ_QVMV01000020.1 GCF_003417465.1 Wenzhouxiangella sp. 15190 | reverse complement strand
CCGGCCAGGACCGCCGCCAGAACAAGTGGCGCTGCCGTCACCGTAAAGATATGTCTGATTGAAATGCTGTGCATTTGCCTATCCTCCTGCTTTCTGCTTTGAATCCAAAACCGCCAAAACGCGGATGTGGCTCTCAAGCTATCGGGAGGCCTGCTGTATGTCCTGTGAAGCGTATTGGCAAACCCTGAAATCTTTCTGTGAGAAACATGGAACCCGGCACGGAGCCCTAAAACGGGGCACAAACAGGCACGATACAATCGGTCTTCAAATCCACCTGGAGTTGGTTGCCGCATGGGTCTCCACGCCGGATTCCACCTCGAAGAGTGGACCGTCCATCCCGAGCAGAACCGCCTGAGCGGCCCGAACGGGGAGGTCCATATCAATTCCCGGGCGATGGACGTGCTGGTGTATCTGGCCGCGCACGCCGGGGAGGTGGTCAGTCGGGATGAATTCAACCGCTCGGTCTGGGCGGAGACCGTCGTCGGCGACGACGCGGTAACCTGGTGTATTTCTGAATTGCGCCGGCAACTGGGGGATCAGGCATCCAGTCCGCGATTTATCGAAACCATTCCCAAGCGCGGTTACCGCCTGGTTGCCCCGGTTCGGGCTTTGGACGAAACCGAGCCCACTGCTGGCACGGATGGTGGAGACTCGCCTGCTTCCGAACCGGGCGGGCCCAACCCATTCATCAAACCCCGGCTGCTCATCGAGATACTGGTTCTGGCCGGGCTGGTCACGGTTGCGGGCTGGCTATGGCTGGACCGTCAAGAGCCCGCGGCACAGGCGGATCAGTCCATCGCGGTGTTACCGTTCGACCACTTCTCCACCGATCTGCGCGACCCCTTTGCCGAAGGCCTCCACCACGAGTTGCTGACCCGGCTGTCGAATATCGCCGATCTGCGGGTGATCTCTTCCACCTCGGTCAGGCAGTACCGTGATTCCAACAAACCGATCCCCGAGATCGCGCGGGAGTTGAACGTGGCCTGGGTGATGGAGGGCGCCATCCAGCAGGCCGGTGACGAAATCCAGCTCAATGCACAACTGATCGATGCCGCATCCGACACCCATGCCTGGGCGCGAACCTATCGCCGTGAACTGACGGCCGAAAACCTGTTCGCTATTCAAGCCGACATTGTCGACGACATCGCCAGCGCCATGCAGGCACAGCTGAGCGCTGAGGAACAAGAACGGGTCGTGCGCGTCCCGACCGAGAATCTCGAGGCCTACGCCCTGGTGATTCGTGGCGCCACCCTGCTCGCCCGGCGCACGGAATCCACCATGCGTCGGGCCGCCGATCTGTTCCGGCGGGCCATCGATCTGGATACAGACTACGCCGATGCCTGGGCCGAGCTGGCCAGCGCGCAAACGCTACTGGTCTATTACGGCCATGAAGACGCTGAACAGATGCTGCCGCGGGCGCGAGAAAATGCCCTGACCGCGCTGAAGCTGGCGCCCGACCTGCCGATGGCCCACATGGTTCTGGGTGTGGTTTACATGCATTTCGACCACAACGGGCCGGCCGCCCTGGAGGCCCTGGGCAAGGCCCGTGCGCTGTCTTCGGATTACACCGGCTGGTTGGCCTGGATGCAGGCAGTCGCAGGCAACCTGGACGGGGCACTGGCATTGACCCGGGAGCAGGTCGAGCGCGCACCCTCCGCGCCTTCGGTCAATATGTCGCTGGCATTTCTCAGCCTCGCCGACCGCCAACCGGGGACCGCACTCGAACACGCCCGAAAGGCCCGGGAGCTTTCCCCCGGCTATGCACTCGCCTGGTTACTGGAGGGGCAGGCTCTTCTGGTCCAGGGGCACTACCGGGAGGCGATTACCGCCGTGGAAGCCGCACTCGATCACGCCAGCGACGAATCGATTACCGAATACCGGGGCTGGCTGGCAGCCGCCCATGCCCGAGCCGGCGAAACCGAAAGGGCACGGGAACTGGCTGAAACCGTCGCGGACAGCGACGATGGCTATGCCCTGGGCATTGCCAGGCTCGGCCTGGGCGAGCTTGACGCCGCGCTCGATGCCCTGGGCCGAAACGGTTGGAACGATAACCAGACCATCGTGCTGCGATACCACCCGTTTCTGGATCCATTGCGGGACGATGAGCGATTTAATGCCATCATCCGGCGACTCGATCGTCACTGGGGCCTGGCGGAAGGCTGAACGATTCCGCGAGTTCAACCCGATAACGTCAAGTCCCCGAATCAGCCGGTTCGCCGCCGCGCATCCAGACATCTCGCTGCGGAAACGGAATCTCGATGCCGGCTTCGCCCAGTGCCTTGTAGACGGCCATGTAGAGCTCGTGGCTGACCTTGCCGCGCTCGACCGGCCGCTCGACCCAGCACAACAACTCGAAATCCAGACTGGAATCGCCGAAGCCGCGCATGCGAACCCGCGGGGTCGGGTCCTTGCAGACGGTGTCGTGCTCGGAGGCGAGGCGCTCGAGCAACTCGACGACTTCGTCGACGTCGCTGCCGTAAGCCACGCCCACCTTGATGCGAATACGAAAGCGCTCCCACTTGCCGCCCGACTCGTTGTAGATCTGCGAGTTGGCCATCATCGAGTTGGGCACGGTGATCTCGACGTCGTCGCGGGTGAGAATACGCGTGGAACGAATGCCGACCTTGGTCACCTCGCCGCGCTCACCGGTATCGAGCACCACGTAATCTCCCAGTTTGTAGGGTGCATCGGCAATGATGAAGAAACCGGCGAACAGGTTCGCCAGCGTGTCGCGCGCCGCGAAGCCCACGACAATGCCGATCACCCCGGCCGAGGCCAGCCAGGCGGTCGGATCGATGTTCCATACCATCAGCAATGCGTAGGCGGCCGCACCCACCACGACCACCGCGAGGATAAGATCGAAAAGCGGCATCGTCCGCGCCTCGACGAACTCGAATCGCTGGCGTAATCGGCCGACGATTTCCAGCCCCACATGCCCGGCGCGCAGGGACGACATCATCAGGTGCAGGATCAGGAAGCTGAGCAGCAGGCGAATGATAATCTGCTCGGCACGCTCGCCCAGGCCGATCACCTGGATGGCCAGCACGATCGCCACGTAAACCACCAGGATGGCCGCTACGTTCGCGCCTATTCGCAGCAATTTCTTGTCGAGCTGGTTCTTCGTCCGGGCCGTGACCTTGTGGCCCCAGAACAGGATGAAGCCCCGGCCCAGCAGGGCCAGCCCGATCCCGACAATGGCCACAGCCAGGGCAAGCGCCAGGGGGTAAGCGGCGAGGAATTCCCACGCGAAGTGGATGGATTCGGGCAACCAATCCGGCGGGGTCGCGGGGTTGTCTCCTTGCATTCGCTGACTCACTGATCTTCCTTCAACGGACGGCCGCTACCGGGAATCCTGCCCCAGTCTAGCGCGATTTGCCGCGTGAGCGCCTGAGAGGGTCACAAGCATTGCGCTGTATGCAGTGCCTCCGGTACAATTGACGGGATTTGCTTGGGCAACCAGGCAAAGAACCAAAAACACACGCTGGTCGACACATGCGTCGGGGTTGTCCCGCCTTTACGGGCTGAGGATCGCCGCATGGGATCAGCGGAGGCCTAAACCCCGGACAAAGCACGTTCCGCCGATTGACCCGAAGGAAAACTGCGGACGGGCCGCTTGTCCATGAAAATGGAGTAAAGACATGCCTGACGTCACCATGCGCCAGATGCTCGAAGCTGGCGTGCATTTCGGTCACCAGACCCGATACTGGAACCCGAAGATGGAACCCTTCATCTTCGGTGCCCGCGGCAAGATCCACATCATCAATCTCGAAGAGACCCTGCCGCTGCTCAAGGACGCGCTGAATTACCTGAGCGGGCTCGCCGCCCGTCGCGGCACTATTCTGTTCGTCGGCACCAAGCGCGCAGCCAGCACGGCCGTTGAAGAAGAGGCCCGGCGCTGCGGTATGCCCTTTGTTTCGCATCGCTGGCTCGGCGGCATGCTGACCAACTTCCGCACCGTGCGCGGCTCGATCAACCGCCTCAAGGATCTCGAGCAGCAGGAAACCGACGGCACCTTCGATAAGCTGGTCAAGAAGGAAGTGCTCGATCTCACCCGCGAACGTGACCGCCTGGAGCGAAGCCTGGGCGGCATCAAGGACATGAACGGCCTGCCCGACGCCATGTTCGTCATCGACGTCGGCCACGAAGATATCGCCGTGGCCGAGGCGCGCAAGCTGGGTATTCCGGTCGTCGCCGTGGTCGACACCAACCACAACCCGGACAACATCGATTACGTGATTCCGGGCAACGATGACGCCATCCGCGCCATCCGCCTGTACACGCAGCTGGCCGCCGACGCCATCCTGGAAGGCCGCGCCTCGGTACCGCAGCCGGGCGAAGGCAACGAAGACGAGTTCGTCGAACTCGATGCCGAAGGCAATCCGGTTCAGGCCGCCAAGTCCGAACGCAAGAAGACCGCCGCCAAGAAGGCCGCGACCAAGAAGACCGCCAAGAAGAAGACGGCGGTCAAGCCCGAACCGGCAGCAGCCACGGAAGAGGCACCTGCCGCCGAGACCCCGGATGAGGCGCCCGCCGCGGAGACCAAGGCCGAAGAACCCGCCAAGGAAGCCGCCAACGGAAAGGAAGCGGCCAAGGCCGAGGCACCGGCCCAGGAAGCAGCCGGCGAGAAGGAAGCGGCCAAGCCCGCCGCCAAGAAGGCGACCAAGAAGAAGGCCGCCAAAAAGAAGACCACCAAGAAGAAGGCGGCCAAGAAAAAGGCCGCCAAGAAAAAGGCGACCAAGAAGACCGCGACCAAGGCGGACGACGAAGGCGGCGAGTCCTGATTGAACCCGATTTGCAAGGAGCTTTGAAAAAGCCATGAGTATTTCTGCAGCACAAGTCAAGGAATTGCGCGACCGCACCGGCGCCGGCATGATGGAATGCAAGAAGGCGCTCGTCGAAACCGACGGCGACATGGATGCCGCCCTGGAGCACCTGCGCAAGAGCGGCCTGGCCAAGGCCGACAAGAAGTCCGATCGCGTTGCCGCCGAAGGTGCGGTGATCATGGCCGAGTCCGGCGATCGTGCCGTTCTGGTCGAGATCAACTGCGAGACCGACTTCGTCGCCAAGGACGACAATTTCCGGCGCTTTGCCAATGAAGTCGCCGGCCTGGCACTGACCGTCGACAACGTGGACGCGCTCAACGAGGCGACCATGGAAAACGGCCAGAGCGTGGCCGAGTCCGCCAAGCAGCTCATCGCCAAGCTGGGCGAAAACATTCGCGTGCGCCGCATGGCGCCGCTGTCGGCCGACGGCGGCATCATGGGCGGCTACATCCACGGCGGCCGCATCGGCGTGCTCGTAGCCCTGAAAGGCGGCGACGAGGAACTGGCCCGCGACCTGGCCATGCATATTGCCGCGCTCAATCCGGTCTACCGCGACGTCGAAGACGTGCCGTCGGATGTGATCGACAGCGAAAAGCAGATTCTCGTCGCCCAGGCCGAAGACAGCGGCAAGCCGCCGGAGATCATCGAAAAGATGGTCACCGGTCGCCTCAACAAGCGCCTGGCCGAGATCACGCTGACCGGCCAGCCCTTCGTCAAGGACAGCGACCAGACCGTGGGCAAGTTGCTCAAGAACCGGAACGCATCGGTCGAAGGCTTTGTCCGCCTGGAAGTGGGCGAAGGCATCGAGAAGGAAGAAGACGACTTTGCGGCCGAGGTCATGGAGCAGGCACGCGGCTAGGGAGTCGCTGAAAACTACTGCGCACGCGCCTGACGGCGTCCGGCAGCGTAGGCAGCGAAACCTCGGCGACTTTCCGGAGGAAAGAAGCCGGGGTTGAGCGCCGTGAAACGCGTGCTCGGAATCCTCAAGTGTTCGGCTGGTCAGATCATTACGGTTAATTGAGCAGGGAGGCTGCTGGATATGAATGAGAACGCCCACTATCGACGGGTTCTGCTCAAACTCAGTGGCGAGGCCCTGCTCGGCGAGTTTGATTACGGCATCGATCCCAAGGTTTCCTCGCGCATCGCGCGCGAGGTGGCCGATGTCGTTGCATCCGGCACACAGATCGGCGTGGTCATCGGCGGCGGCAACATATTCCGCGGCAAGGGGCTGGCGGCCTCCGGCATCGATCGCATCACCGGCGATCACATGGGCATGCTGGCCACCGTCATGAACGCCCTGGCGCTGCAGGATGCCCTCGAGAAGGCCGGCGTGACCACGCGTGTGATGTCGGCCGTATCCGTACGCGATGTGTGCGAGGACTACATCCGCCGACGGGCGGTGCGCCATCTCGAGAAGGGGCGTGCGGTAATTTTCGCCGCCGGCACCGGCAATCCGTTCTTCACCACCGACACGGCGGCCAGCCTGCGCGCCATCGAAGTCGGCGCGGACGTGATGATCAAGGCCACCAAGGTCGGCGGTATCTATTCGGCCGATCCGGTGACCGACACCGAGGCGACCCACTACGCACGGATCAGCTATGATGAAGTCATCGAGCGCAAGCTGCAGGTCATGGATACCAACGCCATCGTCCTGTGCCGCGACCAGTCCATGCCCATTCGCATCGTCAACCTCAATCTTGCCGGCGAGCTCGGCCGGGTGATCCGCGGTGAGGATGTGGGCACGCTGGTGAGCTGATCCGGCAGGGGCTGCAAGCCGGACCCATGACCACTACAATCGACGGCCGGATCGCGACAGCGTACGCAACCGAGTTGAATCCAAGAGGTGAGACATGCTCAACGAAACCAGGAAGGATGCCGACGAGCGCATGCAGAAAAGTGTTGCTGCGCTCAAGAACGAACTTTCCAAGATTCGTACCGGCCGGGCCCACCCGACACTGCTCGAGCACATTACGGTCGACTACTACGGCACCGAGGTTCCGCTGAACCAGGCGGCCAACATCAACGCCGAAGACGCGCGCACGCTCAGCGTCGTGCCCTTCGACAAATCGATGGTGCAAAAGATCGAGAAGGCCATCATGACCTCCGATCTGGGCCTCAACCCGGCCACCTCGGGCGCCAACATCCGGGTGCCGCTGCCGGCACTCAACGAAGAGCGGCGCGCCGAGCTGGCCAAGGTAGTCCACGCCGAGGGTGAGCAGGCGAAGATCGCGATTCGCAACATCCGCCGCGACGCCAACCACCAACTCAAGGAATACCTCAAGGAGAAGGAGTTGTCCGAAGACGACGTTCGGCGCGGCGAAACCCAGGTCCAGGAACTGACCGACAAGTATGTCGGCCAGGTCGATGAGCTGGTATCGGCCAAGGAACAGGAGCTGATGGAAATCTGAGGTTCCTCTTGGTTGATCTTCACTCCTCGCCTCAACATGTCGCCATCATCATGGACGGCAACGGCCGCTGGGCAATGCGCCAGGGCCGACCTCGATCCGCCGGCCACGAAGCCGGCTCGGACGCGCTCAAGCGCACGATACGCGCCGCGCTGTCCCAGCACATTCGCGTTCTGACGGTCTACGCATTCTCGAGCGAGAACTGGAACCGCCCCAAATCGGAAGTAAGAAAGCTCCTCGATCTGTTCCTGCGCGCACTCAATCGCGAAGTCCGCGAACTCGACGAGAACGGCGTGCGGCTGAACTTCATCGGAGACCGCTCGGCGTTCAGCCGCACCCTGCGCGAAGGCATGCAACAGGCCGAAAGGCGCACCGCCGGCAATGACACGCTGCAGTTGAACGTCGCCGTCAACTACGGCGGCCAGGCCGACATAATCCAGGCAGCACGCCGGCTTGCCGAGCAGGTGGCAAACGGCAAACTCGATCCGGCCGAAATCAATTTCGACCGATTCGGCTCAATGCTGTCGCTGGCCGCGCTGCCGCCGCCCGACCTGTTCATCCGCACCGGCGGCGAACGGCGCCTGTCGAATTTCCTGCTGTGGCAACTTGCCTATACCGAACTGTACTTCACCGATGTGCTGTGGCCGGATTTCGGGGAAGAACACCTCCAGGCCGCGCTGGCCGACTTCGCTCGGCGAGAACGCCGCTTCGGTGGTCTGGGCCAGGTGCAGAGTGCTTAGGCTCAGGGTGCTCACAGCCCTGGCGATGGCCACCGTCGGCCTGCTGGGGGTCTTCGCCCTGCCCGCGGCAGGATTCGCCCTCTTCGTCGGGCTGGTACTACCGTTGCTCGGCGGCTGGGAAGCGGCACGTCTGGCCGGTATCGACCATCAGGCCGCACGCTGGTTCTATGGTATCGGCCTCGCGGCCCTGGCCGCCATGATTCACGTTCTCGCTCTGGAACCCGCCTGGCTGCTGACGAGCGCCTGCGTGCTGTGGCTGCTCAACCTGGCCTGGTTGTCGCGACCCGCGCTGGGACGGTCAGGAGCGCCGACGACCACTGCCGTCAAGCTGGTCGTGCTGGGTGGGGCGTTGCTGGCCGCGTGGCTGGGACTGAGCCTGCTGCAGTCGCTGTCACCCTGGCTCGTCGTCCTGCTGCTCGTGATCATCGCCGCCGCCGACACGGGTGCCTATTTCAGTGGCCGTCATTTCGGCGGGGCCAAACTGGCGCCGACCATCAGCCCGGGCAAGACGCGGGCGGGCGCGCTGGGTGGCCTGCTAGGCGCGGCCGTGCTGACGCCGGTCGCCGGCGCCATTTTTCCCATGAACCCGTTCGAAACGTTCACGCTCGCCGCCCTGGCCTTCGGCATTGCGATGATCTCCATCGGCGGCGATCTGTTCATCAGCCTGCTCAAGCGCCAGCGCGCGCTCAAGGATACTTCCGCCCTGCTGCCCGGCCATGGCGGCATTCTCGACCGATTCGACAGCATGACCGCGGCAGTCCCCTTCTTCGCCCTTGCCGTGCTCAGCACGACCGGTACGCCCTTGCCCTGACCGGACCGACACTGCTTCGGCACAGACTCGACTCACACAAGCTACAATGGCGCGCTTCGCCAAGGAATGCTTGCAATCAATCACCGGCCGCGAACCGGTGCGGATGCCCGACTCGACATGCTCGAAATTTTCGGACCCATTTTGTGGCTGGCCGTCGCCCTCGGCCTGCTGGTCACGTTTCACGAGTTCGGCCACTTCTGGGTGGCCCGGCGGGCGGGCGTTCGTGTGCTGCAGTTCTCGATCGGCTTCGGTCCGGCGCTGTTCTCGCGCACCGGGCGCGGCGGCACTGAATATCGCGTGGCGGCCATCCCGTTGGGGGGCTATGTCCGCATGCTCGACGAACGCGAAGGCCCGGTGGCCGAAGGAGAGCTCGACCAGGCTTTCAATCGCCAGCCGCTTGGCCAGCGGGTAGCCATTGTCGCCGCTGGCCCGGCGTTCAACTTCATTTTCGCCCTGGCCGCATTCTGGCTGATGTTTGTCGTCGGCATTCCCGAAACCCGGCCTGTCGTCGGGGAGGCCACCGGCATTGCTGCCGAAGCCGGCCTCGAGCGCGACGACCTGATCGTGCAGGTGGGCGAAAAGGAGACCGAGACCTGGACGCACGTGCTGCTGCAATTGATGCCGGCCGCCCTCGATCGCGAACCGGTTACGGTGATCGCCGAACGTCCGGGTGGAAGCCGCCGTCCGACAGAGCTGCGCATGGACAGTCTGCCCGCGCAGTTCGACGAATCGCGCGCGCTCGAGGCAATCGGCCTTGAGCCGTGGCGGCCGGACCTGCCGCCGGTGATCGATTCGGTCAGCCCGGGCACGCCCGCCGACGACAGCGGCCTTCAAGCCGGAGACCGCATCGTCAGCGTGGCCGGCGAGCCGGTCGAGGGCTGGCGCGATGTGGCCCGCCTGATTCCGGCCCACGGTGTCGACGATCAGGGTCACCCCCGCGAGCTTTCGATGGAGGTCGAGCGCGACGGCCGACGCATGGACCTGGCGCTGACACCCGCCATCCAGGAAGGTCGCCCGGTCATCGGCATCCAGTCGCCGCCGCCGGACGAGGCGACACGCGCCGACATGGAGCGAGCCTTTACCATTCTGCGTCACGGGCCGGCCGAAGCCGTGGGGGAGGCCTTTGCCGAAACCGGCCGACTGACTGCCGCGACTTTCGGCATGCTCGGCCGGATGATCACCGGCAACGCCAGCCTGAGCAACCTTTCGGGCCCGATCACGATCGCGCAGATGGCCCACTCGTCCGCCTTGCTGGGCTTTTCGCGCTTCCTTTTCTTCCTCGGCCTGATCAGCCTGTCACTGGCCATCATCAATCTGCTGCCCATCCCGGTACTGGATGGCGGCCACTTGATGTATTACCTTGTGGAGTTCATCAAGGGGTCACCGGTATCCGAGAAGACCCAGATCCTGGGTCAATACCTTGGCATCCTGATGGTCGTCGGGCTGATGAGCCTGGCGATATTTAACGATCTGTTACGCCTTTTTTCCTAAACTGCAGCGTGCCCTAGCGGTTCATGCTGAAACAACCAACCGGAACGCATCCGAAATGAAACGAATCTGCCTGCTGCTGATGCTGCTTTTTTTCACCGGCCTCGCATCAGCCGAGACATTTCGCATCAGCGACATTCGCGTCGACGGACTGCAGCGACTTTCCGAAGGCACCGTGTTCAGCTACGTGCCCCTCGAGGTGGGCGACCAGATGACACCGTCACTGGGCCGCAGCACCATTCGGGACCTGTGGGAAACCGGCTTCTTCAACGATGTCCGGCTCTCAAGAGAGGACGATCTTCTGGTCATCACTGTCGAGGAGCGCCCGGCGATTTCATCGATCAGTATCGCCGGCAATCGCCAGCTCAAGACCGAAGACCTGATGCCGGCCTTGGCCAACATCGGTATTGCCGAAGGGGAAATCTTCAACAAACTCGAACTCGACCGTGTTCGACAGGAGTTGATCCAGCAGTACTACAGTCGGGGCTACTATGCGGTCAACGTCGACACCGAGGTCGGCGAGATGTCGCGTAATCGGGTCAATCTCAGCATCCAGGTCACGGAAGGCGACCAGGCGCGCATTCGCCATATCAATATCGTTGGCAACGAAACTTTCAGCGAGGACGAACTTCGCGACGAGTTCGAGTCCGACAGCAAACTCGGCCTGTTCTTCTGGCAAGGCGCCAACAAGTACACGCGTGAAAAACTCTCCGGCGACCTGGAAACCCTGCGCTCTTACTACCTCGACCGCGGTTATCTCGATTTTTCTATCGAATCGACCCAGGTTGCGATCAGCCCGGACAAGAGCGACATCTTCATCACCGCCAACATCCGCGAGGGCGAGGTCTACACCGTCAAGGACGTGGTACTCACCGGCGAACTCATCCTGGGCGAGGAAACCATGCGGCGGTTGATCATGATCGAACCGGGCGAGACCTTCTCGCGCAAACAGGTCGAGCAGAGCGTGGACAACATCACCGCCATGTTGTCGAATATCGGCTATGCCTTCGCTAACGTCAATCCGGTGCCGCGCATCAATCGCGACACGCTCGAGACCGAACTCAACTTCTTCGTCGACCCGGGCAAGCGCGTCTACGTGCGACGGGTCGAATTCCGCGGCAATACCCAGACCAAGGACGAGGTCCTGCGACGCGAGATGCGCCAGTTCGAGGGCGCCTGGTTTTCGCAATCGGCCATCGATCGGTCGAAACTGCGCCTGCAACGTCTGGGCTATATCGACAACGTCAATATCGAGACACCGGCCGTGGAAGGCAGCGATGACCAGGTCGATATCGTCGTCAGCGTCGAAGAACAGCCATCGGGGAGCTTTCAGGTCGGCTTCGGCTTCTCGCAGGTGCAGGGCCTGATCGCCTCGATCTCCGTCCAGCAGGACAACTTCCTCGGTAGTGGGCGGCGTGTCGGTTTCGCGGTCAGCCACAGCGACATTTACACCCAGGCGTCGGTCAACTACACCAACCCGTACTACACCGATGACGGGGTTTCGAGAGGCTTCTATGCCCGCTACACCGAATTCGATCAGCGCGACGCCAATATCTCCTCGTTCTCGACCAGTCAGGCTGCCGCAGGCGTCAACTTCGGATTCCCAATCAGCGAGGTCGACTTCCTGCGCTTCGGTCTCGGCGCCCAGGAAGTCGACATCAACATCGGCGGGAGCTTTTGCCGGGAAGACCCCGAGGATCCGGAATCGCCCGCATTCACCTGCTTCAGGGCAGAACGGCCGCTGGGCATCTCGCTTGACGAAAACGGCAATGGATTACTCAGTTCGGACGAGCGTCGGCTGAGGACCTACAGACTCGATAGCACCTGGTCGCGCGATAGCCGAAATCACTACCTCAATCCCTCCCGGGGTTCGCTCCACCGCCTGGGCGCCGAGATCGCCCTGCCGGGCAGCACCCGCGAGTTCTACCGCCTCAACTACAGGTTCCGAAAATACTGGCCCCTCGGCGGCAGCGGCATGGCCTTCAGCGTCAAGGGCGATGTCGCTTATGGGGATTCCTACGACAACTATGACGACGATCTCGGCCTCGAGCCGGTCGAAGTGGAACTGGGAGACAATCTCAGGCGGACCTGTCAGCCCGATGAGGTCGTGAGCTTCGACGACGGCCTGCCGTTCTACGAGCACTTCTATGGCGGCGGCGTATCCGATATCCGCGGCTTCGAGGACAACTCGCTCGGCCCGAAGGATCAGTTCTGCCGCTCGGTCGGCGGTGACTTCAAGGTCATCGGCGGTATTGAACTGGCCTTTCCGCTGCCGAATATCGAAGCCAGCGGCACAAGACTGGCCTGGTTCGTCGATGTCGGCAATGTCTTCCGCAACTACGACAGCTTCGAGACCGACAAACTGCGCGCCTCCACCGGCCTCGCCCTGACCTGGCAAGCGCCGGTCGGTCCGATTATCATTAACGTGGCTACTCCTCTCAAAGAGCGCGAAGGCGATGAAACACAGGTCATTCAATTCTCCTTCGGCCAGACGTTCTGACCCGCAGGACGTGTAATGAGGGCGAACACGCTCAGCGGGTTGAACGTCAGCGGCTGCGGCCGGGCGCGGTTGATCGCGTTCGGCCTGCTGCTCCTGTGTTCGAGCGTGTTCGGCCAGGACCTGCGCATCGGCTACGTGAACATGAAGCAACTGTTCGACGCCGCGCCGCAGGTCGTCAATGTCCGTGAATCACTGGACCAGGAGTTCCGCCCGCGCAATCAATCACTGCTGGCCGACGAGGCCCGCCTGGAGCGGCTGGAAGCCGAGCTCGCCGAATCCACGGACCTGACAGCAGAAGAACAGTTCGAACGTGAACGTGAAATCCGCAACCTGCAGCGCTCGATCGAACGAAGAAGAGAGGATCTGGAAGAGGAGCTGCGATTTCGAACCAATGCCGAAAAGAAGGCACTCGAAGAGACCATCGAGGTCGCCGTCGAACAGATTGCCGAAGCGGGTGAGTTCGACCTGATTCTGACCAGTCCCGTCGCCTATGCTTCCGACCGAATCGACGTGACCGACCGCGTCCTGGAGTGGCTCGAGGAAGATTTCCGCAGCCAGCGAGCCGGCGACGAACAGGCCGGGCAGTAAGACAATTCCGGACACGCGCATGCAAGACACCACGCTCAAGGCGCTGGCCGACCGTTTCGGCCTGACACTTCGCGGCGACCCCGACCACCGCGTTGGTTCGCTGGCCACCCTCGCCACCGCCGGCCCGCAAGACGTCAGTTTCCTGGCCAATCCGTCCTATGCGACTCAACTGGCCGAGTGCCGCGCCGGTGCGGTCATCATCGGAGAGGCCCTGGCCGAACGCTGGGACGGCAACGCGCTGATCAGCAGCAATCCCTACGCCACCTGGGCGAAGGTCGCCGCCTGGCTCAGCCCCCGTGCCAGCACCGAGCCCGGCAAGCATCCCACCGCCGTGGTCGGCGAGCGTGCCAGCATCGATCCATCGGCCAGTATCGGGCCGCACGTCAGCATCGGAACACGCGCACACATCGGCGCCAACGTGGTTATCGGGCCGGGCTGCGTCGTCGACGACGATGTGAGTATCGGTGACGATTCCCGCCTTCTCGCGCGGGTTTACGTCGGCCCGGGTTGTCAGCTCGGCCAGCGAGTCCTGGTGCATCCCGGCGTGGTCATCGGCGCCGACGGCTTCGGGCTGGCGATGGATGCCGGCCACTGGATCAAGGTGCCGCAGCTCGGCGCGGTCGTCATCGGCGACGACTGCGAGATCGGCGCCAACACCACCATCGACCGCGGCGCCATCGAAGACACCGAACTGGCCGAGGACGTACGCCTGGATAACCAGGTCCAGATCGCCCACAATGTCCGTATCGGGGCCCACACGGCCATTGCTGGCTGTGTCGGTGTTGCCGGATCGACGCATATCGGGCGTTACTGCATGATCGCCGGCGCCTGCGGCATCGGCGGCCATCTGAGCATCTGCGACAAGGTCGTCATCACCGCCATGAGCACGGTGCTCGATTCCATCACCGAACCGGGGGAATACGGTTCGGGCATACCGGCACGCCCGCATGCCCGCTGGAAGCGGATACTGGTCCGTCTGGGGCAGCTCGACGACTGGGTTCGTCGCCTGCGCCGGCTGGAGCGAAATCAATCCTGACCAATCAAGACAAGAACGCAATGAACGACACCAAACAGGTCGATATCGAAAGGATTCTCGAACTATTGCCTCACCGCTACCCGTTCCTCCTGGTGGACCGGGTGCTGGACTACTCGCTGGACGGGAAGCCCCATATCCGGGCGCTGAAGAACGTGACCATCAACGAGCCCTTTTTCCAGGGGCATTTCCCCGGCCATCCGGTCATGCCCGGCGTCCTGCTGCTCGAGGCCATGGCCCAGGCCGCCGGCTGTCTGGCGCACCTGGCGCGCGAGGCGAACGGCGAAGACAACCGGCTCTACTACCTGGTCAAGATCGACAAGGCGCGCTTCAACCGTGTGGTAGTACCCGGCGACCAGCTCGTCTTCGAGGTCTCCCAGAAACGCCTGATGCGCAACATGGGCCTGTATGAAGCTACCGTGCTTGTCGACGACAAACCGGCCGCCAGCGCCGAGCTCCTCTGCGCCGCCCGTCCCGATCCGACGCCATGATTCATCACACCGCCATCATCGAAGACGGCGCTCATCTCGGCGACAACGTGTCGGTCGGCGCCTACAGCGTGATCGGGCCGGAGGTCGTCATCGGCGACCACTGCTGGATCGGCCCGCACGTGGTCATCAACGGCCGCACGAGCATCGGCGAGAATTGCCGCATCTACCAGTTTGCTTCCGTGGGCGAGGCGCCGCAGGATAAGAAATACGCCGGCGAGGACACGGCTGTCGAAATTGGCCGCGACAACACCATCCGCGAGTACGTCACCATCAACCGCGGCACCTCCGACGACGTCGGCGTGACCCGCATCGGCGACGACAACTGGCTGATGGCCTACAGCCATGTTGCGCACGACTGCCAGGTGGGCTCGCATACGGTTTTTGCCAACGGCGCGACCCTGGCCGGTCATGTGATCGTCGGCGACTGGGTCATCTTCGCCGGCTATTCCGGTGCACACCAGTTCTGTCGTATCGGCGCGCACGCCTTTCTCGGCATGTACGGTGGCGTCAATCAGGACGTACCGGCCTACGTCATGGTCTCCGGCCAGCCGCCTAGACCGCGCGGCATCAACGCCGAGGGACTCAAGCGCCGCGGCTTCGAGGCGGCGCAGATTCGCAATATTCGCGAAGCCTACCGGCTGATCTACCGCAAGGGCATGCAGCGTGACGAAGCCATTGCCGAGTTGCGCCGGCGCGTTGGCGAACAGCCGGAACTCCAGCTGATGCTCGATTCCATCCAGAACAGCCAGCGCGGGCTGCTGCGCTGAATACTGCAGCGTGAACCGCCGGCCCCCGCGCATCGTGCTCGTTGCCGGCGAAGCCTCCGGCGATGCCCTGGGGGCCAGCCTGGCGCGGCAGTTGAAGCAGCAGGATCCCGACATCGAACTGGCCGGCGTGGCCGGCGAGGCCATGCGAGACTCCGGCGTCACGGGCTGGTTCGATCTTGACGAACTCAACGTCATGGGCCTGACCGAGGTTCTGCGCCACCTGCCGCGCCTGTTTCGATTCCGTCGCAAACTTCGGCAGCGTATCCTGGAATGGCAGCCGGATGCATTCGTCGGCATCGATGCCCCCGACTTCAATCTGCGCCTGGCCCGTCAGCTTCGTCGCCGGGGACTGCGCACGGTGCAATACGTCGCACCCACGGTCTGGGCCTGGCGCCCGGGTCGGGCGGCCTCGGTGGCCCGTTCTACTGATCTGCTGCTGACGCTTTTCCCGTTTGAACCGGCTCTTTTTCGCGCCCACGGCCTCGCCAGCCGCTTCGTCGGCCACCCTCTGGCAGACGAAATCGCGAGCCTGCCTCGGCTGCTCGACGGGCGAAAATCGAAAACAGGGCAAGGGAACAGGATCGTCCTGCTTCCCGGCAGCCGACGCGGTGAAATCGAACGTCATGCCGAGCTGCTGGCCGAGACCGCCGGCTGGCTGAGACAGCACCGTCCGGCTCTGGGACTGACCATGCTGCTTGCCCGCGAAGCCCACCGCGAGTTAATCGACCGCCTCGTCGGTGAGCCCCTGAGGCAGGCGGGCGTCGAGGTAGTTTGTGCCCAAACGCGCGAAGGCCTGGCCGAAGCCGACGCGGCCGTTAGCGCTTCGGGCACGGCAACGCTCGAGGCTTTCCTGCTCGAATGCCCGCTGGTCGTCTACTACCGCCTCGCACCGGCTACCTACTGGCTGCTCCGCGGCCTGCGCCTGGTGCGCTCACAGTTCATCGCACTGCCCAACATCCTGCAGGGCCGCGCACTGGTGCCGGAATTCGTTCAGCAGCAGGCGCGGCCGGAAGCGCTCGGGCGTGAGGCGCTGGCCTGGATCGACGACAGCGGCCGTCTGGCTGCTTACCAAGCGGCAGCCAAGCGTTGTCGCAGGGAACTGGCCGCGGGCGCGAGCAAGAATGCGGCCAGCGCCCTGCTGGACCTGATCCATCATGACCACCGCTGACGTCTGCACCGGCCCGATCGCCGGCGTCGACGAGGCCGGCCGCGGACCGCTGGCCGGCCCCGTCGTCGCCGCGGCCGTGGTGCTCGACCCACGACGTCCGATCACCGGGCTGGCCGATTCCAAGCAATTGTCGGCCGCGCGCCGCGAGAAGCTCGCCGACAGCGTCCGCCAACGAGCCGTCGCCTGGGGTTTGGCGGTCGTCGAGCCGGGCGAGATCGACCGCCTCAACATTCTCCAGGCCACTTTGCAGGCCATGCGCGAAGCGCTCGAAGCCCTCGCCCTCGATCCCGTGCTGGTCAGGATCGACGGCGATCGTTCGCCCCGACTGCCCTGGCCGGTGCAGACCGTGATCGGCGGCGACCGGCTCGACCGAGCCATCTCGGCGGCCAGTATCCTGGCCAAGGTTCACCGTGATGCCCTGATGCTCGAACTCCACGAGCAGTGGCCGCATTACGGCTTCGACCGGCACAAGGGCTATGCCACGGCCGCGCACCTGGCGGCCCTCGAGATCCACGGTCCCTGTCCGGCCCACCGTCGCAGTTTCCGTCCCGTGCACCAGGCCTCCCTTTTCTAAGGAAACTCGGATCCGAAGGTCCGTGAGAACACGGCAATGGCCCAGACGGCCGCTGTGCTCGAGCCGGGCGAAAGCCGCCTTCAGCTCGATGTTCCGGCCGACCTGATGCTGGCATCCGGCTAGCTTCGTTCTAGTCCGGGCCTGCCAGAGCTTCAGCCGGTCAAGAAACCGGGAGAGACGCGCTCGGGTGCCTGGGCCTGTTCGATCTTGTCGACACGCGCCGCCGAGGGGCCATCATGCAGCCAGCGCTCGAGTTCATCGAGCGCCGAAGGGGAGCCCGTGGCCACCACCTCGACCCGGCCATCGGGTAAATTGACGGCGTGGCCTGACAGGCCCAGCGGTTCGGCCTGGCGGCGCGTCGATTCGCGAAAGAAAACGCCCTGAACGCGGCCGGAAATCAGCCATTTGCGCGTCTCACTCTTGCTCATCGATCCACTCCGTGATCATTTCGCTGGTGACCGGTCCCAGCCAGGTCTCGACCATGGCGCCCTCGCCGTCGATGAGATGGGTCGTCGGGAGCACACGTGGCGGACCCAGGTCGGCCGGCGGATCGTAGACATCGACCAGAAGAACCGGATAGCTGGCCGGGTAGGATTTAAGGAACTGCTTGAAGTCGGCCGGATCGGTATCCTCGAAAGCCAGCCCGAGCACGGTGATGTCTTCACGGCTGTCGTGCATTTCAGACAGGTCGGGAATTTCCTTGCGGCAGGGCTTGCACCAGGTTGCCCAGTAGTTGACCACCACCCACTGGCCGCGGTAATCGGACAGCCTGTGCCGGTCGCCATCGAGCGCCGGCAACTCGAAATCGACTTCGGCGACGACCGGGCTGGCCAGCAATACGAGCACGACCCATACGAATCTCATGAAAGTTCTCCTACCTGAAACTTCAGCAATGCCTTGATCGATCGGTTCATGGCCGGCCGACCGGCCTCGTCGACCGCCTGCAGGCTATCGACGATCGCGCGATCCCAATGACTCTCGACGGGAACCGACTGCAGCTCGCCGATGGGCAGTATGAACGGTCCGGCGCAATAGAGTTCCGCCAGCGTGATGTCTTCGAGATCCGTCGAAAGCAGCCAGTCGCCGTTGTCGTCGGGATGAATGAAGCCGGCCTGGTGGAACCAGTCCAGAATCCGCCCGATCTGCGAATCGCTGGCGGCCGGTTCGCGCGATAGCAGATCAGGCTGCGACAGCGCCCGGCCCTGTCGCTGGGCATGCCAGAAATGCCCCAGCAGGCGCAGCGCCAGTACCAGTTCATGCCGGTTCGACCAGCGCCAGTCGCTCTTGCGGTAGTTGAAGGTCGTCAGTGCCGCGGCCACGCTCGCGCCCAGCAGGACCACCACCCAGGAAACATAGATCCATACCAGGAAAATCGGCACCGCGGCCAGGGCACCGTAAAGTTTTTCATAGGTCGGGAAATGCGTCACGTAAAGCACGAAGCCGCGCTTGGCCAGTTCGAACAACACAGCCGACATAAAGGCGCCGGCCAAGGCGTGTCGCAGACGCACCGTCCGGTTGGGCACCACCAGAAAGACCAGGGCAAAACCGATCATGGCCACGAAGAAGGGGGTGAGGTTGAGGAAGAAAGCCTGCAGCACACCGCGCACGGCCTCCGGCGCCAGCAGCGGCACGGCCGCGAGATAGGAGGTGAGCGCCAGGGAAGCGCCCATCAGCAACGGTCCGAGCGTGAGCACCGACCAGTAGGTCAGCAAACGGCCGGCGATTCCGCGCGGTTTGGCCACGCGCCAGATCCGGTTGAAACTGCGCTCGATGGTCGACATCAGCAACAGTGCGGTGATGATCAAGAAGATCGTGCCCGCCCCGGTCAGCCCGGCGGTGCGCTCGACGAACTGATTGAGGTGTTCCTGGACGGCATCGCCGGCGGCCGGCACGAAATTGGAGAAGATATAGCTCTCCAGTTCAGTCGCCCACTGATCGAACACCGGAAAAGCCGAGATCACGCCGAGCATCACCGCCATCAACGGTACCAGCGCGAGCAGGCTGGTATAGCTCAGGGCAGCGGCTGCCTCGAAGCTGCGGTCTTCGCGAAAATGGCGCCACAGATGCTGCCCGAAGGCGCGCAACCAGCCCGGATCGATCAATGCATCCAGCCAGGTCGGCGCCGGCTGCGTTGACACCGCGTCCCGAGCGGGTACGCTACGCTTTCTGTCCTGTCGAGATTCGGATGAATTCATGTCCGTCACGATTTATCACAATCCACGCTGTTCCAAAAGTCGGCAGACCCTGGCGCTGATTCGCGACCGCGGCATCGAGCCGGAGATCGTCGAGTATCTCAAACAACCGCCAACGCCCGATGAGCTCAAGCGTATCATCCATCAACTCGGTGTCCCCGTGCGCGATATCATCCGCTCGGGCGAAGCCGAGTACAAGGATCTGGGCCTGGCCGAAGCGTCTCTCGACGACGAGACGCTGATTGAATCGGTCTGTACTCACCCGAAACTGCTCCAGCGACCCATCGTCGTGCATGGGCAGCAGGCCAGAATCGGTCGTCCACCCGAAGCCGTCGAAGCGATACTGCCGTGACCGAAATCCTGGTTCTGTTCTATTCGCTCCACGGCAACACCCGCGACATGGCGCGCGAGATCGCGCGCGGCGTAGAGTCGGTGGATGGCTGCCAGGCGCGGCTGCGCACCGTGCCTTCCGTTTCCCCGGCCGACGAAACCGCCCGGGAGATCGACACCGGCGGGCCGGCCCGGGTCAGCCGCGAGGACCTGGCCGAATGCCACGGACTGGCCCTGGGCAGTCCGACACGCTTTGGAAACATGGCCTCGGCGCTCAAGTACTTCCTCGACAGCACCGGGAGCGAGTGGTTTTCCGGCACGCTGGTCGGCAAACCCGCCGGCGTGTTCACCTCCACGGCCACGCTCCACGGCGGTCAGGAGTCGACACTTCTGAGCATGATGGTGCCGCTATTGCATCACGGCATGGTACTCGTCGGCCTGCCCTACACGCTGCCGGAACTCAGCCGTACGAGCGGCGGTGGGACGCCTTACGGACCCAGTCATGTGGCCGGCACCGATTCCGACCGCGCACTCGACGACGACGAACGCCGTCTTTGCCGCGCCCTGGGCCGCCGCCTGGCCGAGGTAGCCGCACGACTCGGGGCACGGGCCTGATGGGTCCGGGCGCCTGCCGCTGGTCTCTGGTCGGACTGATCGTGCTTCAGCCGGTCTGGTTCGGCTGGCTGGCACCGCCGGAACTGATGCCGGCCTGGATGGCCATCGCGATCATGGGCCTGCCCCTGTTAATCGCCCTGCCCTTCGTTTGGCGCCTGAACAAAGCGGCCCTGGTGGTGGCCGGCTGCATACTGCTGGTGCACTTCTGCCTGGCCGTCTCCGAGGCCTGGGTCAATCCGGCCGCGCGCTTGCCGGCCATGATCCAGGTCGTGCTCATCGGCATGTACTTCACGGCGATCTCCGCGATTCGCTTCGGGCGAGGGCAGGCGCGCTGAGTCCGACCGGTCACGAACGTCAGGGCGTCATTTCGCGCTCAAGCCGGGCCAGCCGTTCCAGGCCGTAGTCGATTTCCGGCGCGCGTTGCCCCTGTTCACGCAGCGACTCGGGGAGATTCATCCAGGCCCGGCGCAGACGTTCGGCCCGATCCAGCCCCAGGCCCGGTATGCGGCTGGCGACGACACCATCATCACGCAATCGACGAACACGGTCGCGTGTGATCAAACCCTGTGTACCAGCCAGCATCGCACGGACCGGCGCGTGCTGGCGGATGATGCGCGGATAGTGCAACTCGAGTACGCGGCGAAGCAGGGCCGCGGTATCGACCACGCGAGCCATCGCAAGCGCCAGCTGAGATTCGTCTCCCGCTTGCGGTGGATTGATCAGTGGTGCAAGCAACTGCCGCTCGCGCTGCGCGCGAAGTTCGGCCAGCCGCGCCTGAACGGCCACCTCCATGTCGGCCGGGTCAGCGGTCTCGATCTCGGTCACGCGCCGGACCGTGACGAACCAGTCACGCCACTCGGCACCCTGATTCCAGTTGGCCAGCAGTTTGGTCTCCGGCGTGGTCGGTGTGCTGGCGAAATAGGTCAGCCGATTGGGAACCAGGCCCGGATGACCCTGGGGTAGCTCGCTCGCCACGGCCTTGCCGACCTGCTCGACCGGACAATCCTGCGCGAGAATGCTTTCGCTCTCGGCGGCGAACAGATAGTGGCTGGTTTCGCTGTCTGTCAGGCGGTAGCGAAACACCGTCCGGTCTTTCTCATCGCTCCGGAAAGTGCCGACCAGGTCGAAACTCAGGCGGCCGAAGTAGTTTGCAACCCGGCTCGCCCGCCTGCGAGCGGGCTCCATGGCGCGTTCCACCCAGCGGACCTGGTCGTAACACAGCCGCAGCTCGCCCATGCCGACCTGATCGGCCAGAAGGAAAGCATTGGGAAACAACCCCAGCACGGCCCGGCTGGCCGGCAACTCGACGCGGGCGCCGCAGGTGTTGGCTTCCGGGCATGGCCCGATGGTAAGACCCTGCGGCCGGTATGCCGTGACCTGGTCGGCGGTACCGTCGAGATCGATGTCGGCCCCCGGGCGCGTATTGGCCTCGTAGAAATCCGCTCTCGCCTCACTGATCAGACGGTCGACCTCACCGAGCGCAGCGCGGTGTCGGGTCAGCAGGCGAATCACCGGATCACGACGACGCCCCCCCCGACCGGTAATGCAGTCGATCCATTCGACGTTGGCAGTTGCCTGCTGGCGCATTTGCCCGGCGAGTCCATCGACGGTATCGCGCCAGGCGCCGCCGGTGAAAAATACCGGCCGCTGCGACACCCAGCGCACCAGATGATCGACCAGCAGTGACCACTCGAGCACGTTGACCCATCCAGGCGGCTGGCACTGCGCTTCGAGCAGCCAGTTGAAGTGCCCATCGAGATAGGCTGCGCGCTGCCAGCTCACCAGGCCGAATTCACGGCGCAGGAATTCCGCGGCAAACGGCCCCTGGGCTTCACCGACCAGTTCTTCGCTGACCAGTTCGCTCGTGAGCATTTCCTCGAGATTACGGGCACAGCGTTCGAAAACCTCTCGCGGCAACGGCCCGACCAGGAGGGGATCGGGGTTGCAGTTGGCAATGACCCGTCGCACCCGCTCTCGAACCGGCTGATCCAGGTAGAAAGCCAGATCCGGAGCGAACAGCGCCAGACGAGCATAGGTATCGGCCAACTCGACAAGTGCCGACTGGGTGGCCTGGTCGGGCGAGGCCAGATAGTCGGCGGCATCGCCGAGCATGGCCAGTATGACGGGCAGGTCCATATCGACCAGGCGCACGGCCTCTTCCCGGCCTGTCTCGATCGATTCGAGCCAGTCCGACCATTCGGCGGCCATGGTGCTGGGCGAACCATCGTGCTGGGTCAGCCTGGCCAGCCCTTCAAACGTGAACCACACGCTGTCGAGCAATCGCCCTGCCTGCCAGGCCTGACGAGCCTCGGCACGCAAAATGGCATCCCGTATCGGAAGGCGCTCGGCCGTTGCATCAACCGCAGACAAATCCCGCACGCGCCCGGCCTGCTCGCGTGCGTGCGAAACGGCCGTTTCGGCCCCGGCTTCGCCGATGCCGTCGAACTCCTCGAGCAAGGGTCGCCAGTAGTCGGTGAGCGAAGTCCGATCTTCTTCCCCCAGGACCTCGGCCACGCGGTCCCAGATTCCCTTGGCACGGTAGGCAGCGACAACCCGCATCCGGGCCAGCTCGCCGGCGATTTGCTCGCGCTCGAGCAATTCGGCCACGCCGGCCAGTTCGGGTTCGGGAAAGCTTGCATCCGACTGGCCGAGATTGAACTCGCGCTGGCGAACCAGCCAGGCCATCAATCCATCCATCAGCGAGACCTGCACCGGTCCCGTGCGCCCGATCGCGGGCTGAAGCCGCAACGCGATCGCTTCGACAGCCTGTGGCCATTCGCTCGGCTCCCCGCCACGCTCGAGCCAGGCCGCCGCGGCCAGCGTCCTGTTTCGGGCCTGATCGGCAGTCGCCGGATGCCAGTGCAGGGCCAGCACATTCTCGGGCACCGGTTGTGCGGGCGCAGGTACGCTGAAGATCAGCAGCGCCAATGTGAATCCCAGGCAAACGCTCGTCGGGCCGTATCTCATGGCCGCTATACTACTCGATGGCTTGCGTCATTCGCGCATTCACCCACAGCACGCAAAGAACCATCGGAAAATCGCCTTGAAGAAACTCAACATCCTCACGACCGGCGGCACGATCGACAAGATCTACTACGACGACAAATCCGACTACCAGATCGGCGAACCGGAGATCGGGCGCATTCTCGAGGCCATGAATGTTGCGTTCGACTGGGAAATTCGCGCACTGATGCGCAAGGACTCGCTCAACATGTCCGAGGCCGATCGCGACCTGGTGCGTCAGGCGGTGATGACCAGCACCGACGGCCACTACCTGATCACCCACGGCACCGACACCATGGTCGAGACGGCCGCGACCTTGGGAGACGTGGGCGATCGCGTCATTGTCCTGACCGGCGCACTCAACCCCGCGCGCTTCATCGACTCGGATGCCGTATTCAATATCGGCTGCGCCGTCGGGGCGGTCCAGGCCCTGCCGCCAGGCGTGTGGATCGTCATGAACGGTCGCATCTGGGACCCGAAGACCGTGCGCAAGAACCGCTCGGAGAATCGCTTCGAGGCGATTTAAATCCTTACCTTGCCCTGCCTGACGAACGGCGGCTTGACCACGCGGGCGGTGAGCCTGCGGCCGCGCAACTCGACTTCGACCTCGTCGAACTCGCCGGCGGGAATGCGCGCCAGGGCGACCGGACACTGGGTCGTGGGACCGAACACCCCACTGGTCACCTGCCCTTCGCCAGCCGCCGTATGCACCGTGGCGCCGCTGCGGGGAATGCCGCCGCGGCCCAGCACCAGGCCGACGAGTTGTCTGGGTACGCCATCTTCCTTCTGCTTTTCCAGCGGCGCGCGACCGATGAAGTCACGGTCGTCCGGCTCGAATGCGACCGTCCAGCCCAGATTGGACTCCAGCGGCGTGGTCGTGGTGTCCATGTCCTGACCGTAGAGGTTGAGCCCGGCTTCCAGGCGAAGACTGTCGCGTGCGCCCAGGCCGCAGGGCTGCACCCCGGCATTGAGCAGCGCCTTCCAGAATCCTTCGGCCTCGCTGGTGGGCAGCAGCACTTCGAACCCGTCTTCGCCGGTATAGCCGGTCCGGGCGATGAAGTAGTCGCCGTGAGTCGTCGCACGGAACGGCTTGAGCGATTCGGCATGGGTGGCGCCGAGCACGTCGATCACCTTCTCACGCGCTTCGGGGCCCTGGACCGCAACCATCGCCAGGTCGTCACGCTCGCTGATTTCGACGTCGAAATCCGCCGCGGCTCGGCGCATCCAGGCAAGATCGTTTTCGCGCGTGGCTGCATTGACCACGGTTCGATAGAAGTCGTCGTCGAGCCAGTAAGTGATCAGGTCATCGATCACCCCGCCCTTCTCATTAAGCATGCAGCCATAGAGCGCCTGACCCTTTTCCTTTAGCTTGGCGACATCGTTGGCCAACAGGTGGCGGAGATAGTTCCGGGCTCCGCTGCCGCGGATATCCACCACGGTCATGTGCGAGACATCGAACATGCCGGCGGCTTCGCGCACGGCCCTGTGTTCTTCCATTTGTGAGCCGTAGTGGATGGGCAATTCCCAGCCGGCGAAGTCGACCATCTTGCCGCCGGCATCGACGTGCGCGGCGTGAAGCGGGGTTTTCGAACTCATTTCAATACAGTGTCTGTGGTGCGAATCAAGCCGTCATTATATCGCCCGCACACGCCCCGACCGAATCAGCACGGCGACCGGAATGGCGCCCAGCAGCACGAGTATGAGGGCCGGCACGGCAGCCATCTCCCACTGGCCTTCGGCCGTGAGTTCATAGATGCGCACCGCCAGCGTTTCCCAGCCGAACGGGCGGAGCATCAACGTCGCGGGCATTTCCTTGGCGACCTCGACCAGCGCCAGCAGAAAGGCCGTGATCAGACCCGGCCACAACAGGGGCAGGTTGACACGCCACAGGCGATACCACCGCGGCACGCCCAGGCTGCGCGCGACCTCCACGTACTGGGGCCGTATCCGTCCAGCAACGCTGTCCAGCGGCCCCCAGGCGACCCGCAGAAAGCGGATCAGGTAGGCGATGACCAGTGCGGCCATTCCGCCGGCCAGCGCGGTACCGGCGATGCGATCGAACTGCAGAAACGCCAGCATGATGGCCACCGCCAGCACGGTGCCGGGAATGGCATAGCCCAGGGCCGCCACCTCGCCGAGCAGCTGCTGGCGCTTGGAAGTCCGATTGGTCGCCGCCAGCAGCAGGATGCCGCCCACGACCACCGCCATGGCGCCAGAAAACCCCAGCGCCATCGTGTTGGCCACGACACGCACGAGTCGGGTATCGAGCAGACCGGACATCTGTGGCCAGGCCCAGACCAGCAACTGGATGAGCGGCAACACGACACCGACCAGGAGCACCGCGAGCTGCAACGCGGTCGCGAACCAGCCGCGTGCACCGACCAGCCGGATTCGATGACCGGTGGGCCGCCGTTCAGCCTGGCTCACGCGGCTGCTGCGGCTGAGGCGTTCAACGCCCAGCAGCAGAAAAACGAACAGCATCAGGATGGAGGCCAACTGGACCGCGGCGGTGAGATTGAACATGCCCAGCCAGGTTCGGTAGATGGCCGTTGTAAAGGTATCGAATCCGTAGATCGAGACGGCGCCGAAATCGGCCAGGGTCTCCATCAATGCCAACGCCAGTCCGGCGACGACCGCCGGGCGCGCCATGGGCAGGCTGATGCGGAAAAAGGTACGGACCGGACCCTGGCCGAGACTGCGCGAGGCCTCGAAGGCGGCCAGACCGCCGCCGAGAAAAGCCGCGCGAGCCAGCAGGTACACGTACGGATAGAAGGCCAGCACCAGGATGAACAGTACGCCACCGGGCCGGCTGATCGCCTCCAACAGGGCGGGCGAGGAACCGAACCAGTCGCGCCAGAGCGTCTGGACGGGCCCGGTATAGTCGAGCATGCCCAGGTAGATGAAGGCCAGCACATAGGTGGGAAAGGCCAGCGGCAGCACCAGCAGGGGGTCGAGAATTCGGCGCAGGGGGTATTCGCAGCACGCCGACAGCCAGGCCAGACCGACACCGAGCACGGCCACGCCGAGGCCGACGACGACCATCATCAACCCGGTGTGAGCGATCAGCCGGGGCAACAGGTAATTGGACAGGTGCTGCCAGATCTCGGGCTGGGGCTGGACCCAGCTGGTCAGCAGCATCAGCAGCGGGATGCCGACCAGCAAAAGCAGCGGACCGATCAGCCAGCGCCGATCGGCCCGCGGCCAAAGCCGTTGATAAATCGCCTCAGCGGTAGCCGGCACGGTCCATCAGGCGCACGGCCTGGGCCTGGCGCTCACCGGCAATCTGCAAGGGCGTGTCGTCGGCACGGAACTCGCCCCACTCCTTCACGATGCCGCGCGGCTCGACGTTCGGGTTGACCGGAAACTCCAGGTTGTTCTGCGCGAATTCGGCCTGGGCTTCGGGCGAGGCCAGCCACTCTAGCAATGCCCGCGCGGCTTCCGGCCGCGGTGCATGGCGGGTCACACCGGCACCGGAGACATTCACGTGGGTACCGGTGGTCTCCTGGTTGGCCCAGAACAGCGTGACCGGATAATCCGCGTCCTCGACCAGCTTGCGGCCCAGGTAGTAGCTATTGACGATGCCGACATCGCACTGCCCGGCCTCGATCGCCTCGATCAGGCGGGTGTCGGACGAGAACGGTTCGGTGGCCAGGTTGTCGACCCAGCCGCGTACGATCTCCTCGGTGTTCGCTTCGCCGTGCTGCTCGATGAGCATGGCGACCAGCGACTGGTTATAGACCTTCTGGGAGGTACGCAGGCACAGGCGTCCGTCCCACGCCTCCCCAGCCAGGGCTTCATAGGTGGAAAGCGCTTCGGCGTCGACGCGCTCGGGGTGATAAACGATGGTGCGCGCACGTACCGACAGTCCGAACCATCGGCCCTGGTCGTCGCGCAGGGCCTTGGGCACCGCGGCGTTCAGCGATTCCGAGTCGATCGGCAGAAGCAGCCCGCGCTCGGCCGCGTGCCAGAGATTGCCGGCATCGACGGTCATGAACACATCGGCCACGGTTTCACTGCCCTCGGCGTCAAGACGCTCGATCAATGCAGCTTCGTTATCGTTGATGTAGTCGACGTCAATGCCAGTCTGCTCGGTATAGCGATTGAACAGGGGCTCGATCAAGTGCGGCTGGCGTGAAGTGTAGACGACCAATCGGGCCGGTTCGGCCGCGGCCGGCTCCGCGGTTTCCAGCGATTCGTCTTCGACCGATTCCGAAGCAGCGGTTTCGGGTGTGCTTGTGTCGGAGGATTCAGGGCCACAGGCGGTCACAAGGGCCAGCAGCAGTGCCGAAAGCAGAATACGCATGGGTCGGATTCACTCGATTGCGAAAAGGATCGTCAATTTTACTGATAACGATTTGCATTTACAACAATATGCTCACCCGGGCAGTTTAGTGGCTCACATCCGCTTTCACTTGATGCTGGTCAAAAATGAACCCACCAGGGCTCAATCCTGCTCACGACCCTCCTCGAGCAGGCGGCGATCCTCGCTGAACAGTTCCTCCAACTCCTCGCGGCTCTTGCGTTCGATGCGCGCCAGACGTTTCTGGTCGCCCCGATGCTGGATCTGCTCGCGCAATGTGGCTTCGTCGTGTTCGGCAAAAAGATCGACGTAGCGATCGGCCTTGCGTACACCGACGGCACGCAGCGCGTCGCGGGCCATGGCCAGGCTCGACAGCCAGGTCTCGCGAATCACCTCGTCGACGCCCAGAGCCATCAGTTCCATGGCGTGGTCGCGGTTTCGGGCACGGGCCACGATCTTCAGATCCGGAAAATGCCGACGCACCATCTGCGCGGTCTGAATCGATCGCTCGGGGTTGGAAATGGTGAGGATGAACAACTGGGCCTTCCCCGCACCCGCGGCCCGAAGTACGTCAAGTCGATTGGCATCGCCGTAGAAGATCTTGTGCCCGAATTTACGTACGAACTCGACGTGCTCGGGATTGTTGTCCAGCGCGGTGAAGTGAATGCCCAGCATCGACAGGTTGCGCCCGACAATCTGGCCGACACGCCCGAATCCGGCAATGATCACGCGCGGCTCGCCGTGATCGTCCGGAATACGATCGGGCTCCGGCTGGGGTTCGGAGCCGGACAGCCAGGGATGGAGCCACTTCTCGTTGATCAAGTACATCAGCGGCGTGAGCGCCATCGAGATGGTGACGGCCACGATCAGGGGATCGACCTGGTTGGCGGTCATCACCCCCTCGTTGACCGCCACGGCGAACAGGATGAAGGCGAACTCGCCGGCCTGCGGCAGCGCCATGGCCAGTGCGACAGTCGATGTGCGGTTCAGCCGTGCGATGCGCCCGACAAGCAGCAGGGCCAGGAACTTGACCGCCATGATCACCCCCACCAGTGCAAGGATGACCAGCGGCGAGGCCAACACCCGGCCGAAGTCGATCGACATGCCCACAGCGATAAAGAACAGTCCCAGTAACAGGCCCTTGAACGGATCGATGGCGGCTTCGATCTCGTGACGGTACTCCGAGTCGGCCAGCAAGACGCCGGCCAGGAAAGCACCCAGCGCCATACTCAGTCCCGCATAGTCGGCCAGCACGGCGGTACCCAACACCACCAGCAAGGCCATGGCCACGAACACTTCGGGCACGCCGGTCGCGGCAATGGCGCGCAGGGTCGGACGCAGCAGGAAACGCCCGGCCAGGATCAGACCGACGATGACAGCGGTCGCCTGCAACAGCCCGAACAGAATGGAGCCGTCGACATCGGTCTCGACTTCACCGCCGGCGAACAAGGGAATAATGGCCAGAAGCGGTATGACGGCAATGTCCTGCATCAGCAGGATGCCGAAAGCCTGGCGGCCGTGGGGCGCGCCCAGCTGCTTTTTCTCCGCCAGAATCTGCACGCCCATGGCGGTCGACGACAACGACAGGACGACGGCGATCAGCAGTCCGATACCCCAGCTGCCGGCCCACCAGGTCGCCAACGGCCAAAGCAGCAGGGTCGTCATCAGGATCTGCATCGATCCAACGACGAAAACCACGTGGCGCAACACCCTCAGCCGGGAAGGCTTGAGCTCCAGGCCGATCAGGAACAGCAGCAGCACCACGCCGAGTTCGGAGAAATGCAGGATGGTCCCGACCTCGTCGATCAGGCCGAGCACCCACGGGCCGATGAGGACACCGGCCGCAAGAAAACCCAGCACGGCACCCAGACCCGCCCAACGGGCCAGCGGCACCATGACCACCGCAGCGGCGAGGAAGATGATCACCTCGGCCAGCATGCTCACGCCGGCCGCCCCCGGTTCAACTCATTGCGATCAGTCGAGAAAGCGCGCAAAGACATGCCGCCCATCATAGCTTGCGGCATCGCCCAGTCGCGTATTGATACGCAGCAGCTGATTGTACTTGGCCACGCGATCCGAACGGCAAAGCGAACCGGTCTTGATCTGCCCGGCATCACTAGCCACGGCGAGGTCGGCGATGGTCACATCCTCGGTCTCGCCCGAGCGATGCGAGATGATGGTGCCGAAACCGGCATTGCGCGCCATGGCGATGGCATCGAGCGTTTCCGACAACGTGCCGATCTGGTTGGGCTTGACCAGGATGGCGTTGGCGATGTGCTCATCGATGCCGCGCTGCAGGATGGCCGTGTTGGTCACGAACAGATCGTCGCCGACCAGTTGCACCTTGCCCCCGATACCCTGGGTCAGCTCCGCCCAGCCGTCCCAGTCGTCCTCGCTCATGCCATCCTCGATCGAAATGATCGGATAGCGATCCACCATGCCGGCCAGGTAGTCGACGAACTCGGTGCTGTCGAAGGCCCGGCCTTCGGCATCGAGCACGTACTGCCCGTCCCGGTAGAACTCGCTCGAGGCCACATCCAGGGCCAGGTAGATGTCCTTGCCGGGCTCGTAGCCGGCCTCGGTGATGGCCGTCATCAACAGCTCGAGCGCGGCCTCGTTGGAACTGAGATCGGGCGCGAAACCGCCCTCGTCGCCGACCGCCGTATTGAGCCCGCGCTGGCGCAGGATGCCCTTGAGGGCATGAAACACCTCCGTGCCGGCCTGCAGGGCGCTCGGGAAGTCCGGCAGCCCCACGGGCATGATCATGAATTCCTGGATATCGACGCGGTTGTCGGCATGCGCGCCGCCGTTGAGGATGTTCATCATCGGCACCGGCAGGCTCGCCTTCTGGCCGGAGTTGGCGAGCAGGGACTCCCACAGCGACTGGCCCTGCGCGGCGGCCGCGGCGTGGGCGACCGCCAGGGAGACACCCAGCAATGCGTTGGCGCCCAGGCGCGACTTGTTCTCGCTGCCGTCGAGCTCGATCAGCTTCTTGTCGATGCCGGCCTGGTCGGTGACCTCCATGCCCTTGATCGCGTCGGCAATCTCGCCGTTGACGCTGGCAACGGCATTTCGCACGCCCTTACCGCCATAGCGCTTGTCGCCGTCACGCAGCTCGACCGCTTCCCGCGCACCCGTCGAAGCGCCCGAGGGCACCGCCGCCCGGCCGACATGGCCACCTTCCACCGTGACTTCCGCCTCCAGCGTGGGATTGCCGCGGGAATCGAGAATCTCTATTGCGTTGATTTGGGTGATTTTCATGTAAAAACCTTTAATTCAATGGTCCACAGATGAACACAGATGCACACAGATGAAGAACAAGCAATGGGGTGATCAGAGTTATCCGTGGCCGAGTCATGCACACACCTCTGGTGTCGCCCATGACGCTTAAAAGAGGATTTTTTCTATCTGTGTTTATCTGTGTTCATCTGTGGACAATTATTTTTTAATGGAAGCCTGCTTCACCACCCGATCGATGGCGACCAGCTGCTCGAGCAGACCTTCCATGTCGGACAGGTGCATTGAGTTGGGACCATCGCACAGGGCTTCTTCGGGTTTCGGGTGCGTTTCGCAGAAGATGCCGGCCACGCCGGCGCCCACCGCGGCGCGGGCCAGCACGGGGATGAATTCGCGCATGCCGCCGGAGGACTCGCCCTGCCCGCCCGGCAGTTGCACCGAATGGGTGGCGTCGAAGACCACCGGGCAGCCGGTTTCGCGCATGATCGCCAGCGAGCGCATGTCAACCACCAGGTTGTTGTAGCCGAACATGTAGCCGCGCTCGCAGACCATCAGCTGGTCATTACCGGTCTCGCGCGCCTTCTCGACGACCTTGCTCATCTCCCAGGGTGAGAGGAACTGGCCTTTTTTGATGTTGACCGGCCTGCCGGCGCGGGCGACGTTCTGGATGAAATTGGTCTGCCGGCACAAGAAGGCCGGCGTCTGCAGCACGTCGGCCACGGCGGCGACCTCGTCGATCGGCGTGTCCTCGTGCACGTCGGTGATCACCGACACACCGATCTGCGACTGGACCGCCTGGAGAATCTTCAGTCCCGCCTCCAGCCCGGGCCCGCGGTAACTCTTCACCGAGGTCCGATTGGCCTTGTCGAAGGAACCCTTGAATACGTACGGAACGCCCAGGCGCTGGGTGACTTCCTTGAGATGCCCGGCCACCTCCAGGCACATCGCCTCCGACTCCAGCGTGTCGGGACCGGCAATCAGAAACAGCGGCTGGTCGAGCCCGACTTCGTGACCGGCGAGCTTCATGCCTCGATCGCTCTGGGCGGCTTGCCGCTTGCTTTTTCCTGTTGCGCCAACGCGGCCCGGATGAAGCCGGAGAACAGCGGATGCCCGTCACGCGGGGTCGATGTGAATTCGGGGTGGAACTGGCAGCCCACGAACCAGGGATGATCCGGCAACTCGATCATCTCGACGAGCATGTCGTCGACCGAAAAACCGACCAGCTTCATGCCGCCTTCGATCACTTGCTCGCGATAGGCGTTGTTGAACTCGTAGCGATGGCGATGCCGTTCGACAATCTCGTCTGCACCATAGAGCTTGCGCGCCAGCGAACCCGAAACCAGCTTGCAGCGCTGCGCGCCCAGGCGCATGCTTCCACCGAGATCGACGTTCTCATCACGCAGCTCGCGCCGCCCCTTCTCGTCGAGCCACTCGGTAATCAGGCCGATGATCGGGTGCTTCGCATCCGGCTCGAACTCGGTGGAGTTGGCACCCTCGAGCCCGCAGACGTTACGGGCGTACTCGACCACCGCCGCCTGCAGGCCCAGGCAGATGCCGAGGTAGGGAATGCCGTTCTCGCGCGCGTAGCGGATCGCGGAAATCTTGCCCTCGAAGCCGCGCTGGCCGAAGCCCCCCGGCACCAGGACGGCGTCGGCATCTTCGAGAACGCCGACACCACTGGATTCGATCTCCTCGGATTCGACCGGCTTGATCTTCACTTTAACCCACTCCTCGAAGCCGCCGGCCAGCAGGGCCTCGTTGAGCGACTTGTAGGCATCGGCGTGCTCGACATACTTGCCGACGATCGCCACGGTCACTTCGTACTTCGGCCGGGCCTGGCGCTCGACCACTTCTTCCCAATCGGACAGATCCGGCGACGAGGCCTTGATGCCCAGACGATCGAGCACGATGCGATCGAGCCCCTGGCGGTGGTAGAACAGCGGAATCTTGTAGATCGAATCGACGTCCACGGCCGAGATGACGGCCTCATAGGAGACGTTGGTAAACAGCGCGATCTTCTTGCGCTCCTCGTCGGAGAGCATGCGCTCACAACGACACAGCAGCACGTCGGGCTGGATGCCGATCGAGCGCAGCTCCTTGACCGAATGCTGCGTCGGCTTGGTCTTGATCTCGTTGGCGGCCTTGAGATACGGCACCAGGGTCAGGTGCATGAAGATTGCCTGACGACCGTACTCGCTGCCGAGTTGGCGGATGGCCTCGAGAAAGGGCAGCGATTCGATGTCGCCGACCGTGCCGCCGATCTCGATCAGGGCCACGTCATAGCCTTCCACGGCCTGGTTGACCGAGTCCTTGATCTCGTCGGTGATGTGCGGGATGACCTGCACGGTCTTGCCCAGGTAGTCACCGCGGCGCTCCTTGGCGATGACGTTGGCGTAGATCTTCCCCGTGGTGAAGTTGTTGCGCTGGGTCATGCGCGTGCGCACGAAGCGCTCGTAATGGCCCAGGTCCAGGTCAGTCTCGGCGCCGTCCTCGGTGACGAACACCTCGCCGTGCTGGAACGGGCTCATCGTGCCCGGATCGACGTTGATATAGGGATCGAGTTTCAGCAGCGTCACGCGCAACCCCCGGGCTTCCAGGATGGAGCCCAGCGAGGCGGCTGAAATGCCTTTGCCCAGCGATGAAACGACACCGCCGGTAACGAAAATAAGAGAGGTCATGCCCGGACATCCATGCTGCAGTGAATCCGGGAGAGCATTGTAACCCATATCGGGCGGAAAACCCCCTTGGGGAGCTCAATGACCAAATTCCGAATTTCAATTTTCAAACAAGAACCAATTTTCAATGTCCGAATGACCCAAACAGGAGACGGCTGCGATACCAGTCCGGGCGGTTTCGGACATTGATCATTCGAACATTGGTCCTTGTTTGAGAATTGGTGCTTGAAAATTGATCATTCAAAGCCGTCACATCTTCCGGCCGGCCCGAAGAGCCACCGCTTCTACTCCTTCAGCCAAATTAACGACGCCATCCGCCCGGTCTTGCCCTCCCGCCGGAAGGAATAAAAGGTGTCGGCCTCCTCGAAGGTGCAGCGTCCGCAGTCGAACACCTCGGCGCCGCCGGCGCGCAGCTGGTGGGCGGCAATCCACTTGAGGTCGGCGCGCCAGCGATCGCCGTCGGCCTCGAACGCCGCGGCCAGCAACGGATCGAACTCGACGAAGGCTTGCCGCACCTCGCCGCCGACTTGATAGCAGCCAGCGCAGATCCCCGGGCCGATCCAGGCGCGCAGGTCCGCGCCCGATGGCAGGGCCGCGAGCATCTTGTCTATGATGCCATCGGCCAGCGATCGCCAGCCGCCGTGGATGCCGGCAACGAATCCGGCATCGCGGTCGGCCAGCAGGATGGGCAGGCAATCGGCAGTCTTGATGACCACCACCTCGCCAGCGCGGTCGGTCCAGGCGGCATCCGCCTGGATACCGGGCCGCCAATCGGCCAGGTGGACGACGCGCGAACCGTGCACCTGTTCGAGCCAGTGTGGCTCGGCCGGCAGTTCGGCGGCCTCAAGCGGATCGTCTCCGCCGTCGCGGGTGGTAGTGAATGCGCCGGTGCGCTCGTCAACCGGCCAGCCGGGCTCAATGACTTTCATCGCGCACGAGGATATCAATCAGTCGCTGCATGTCGTCGGGAACGGGCGCACAAGCCTCGACCGGCTCGCCGGTTTCCGGGTGCGCAAAGCGCAATTGCCAGGCGTGCAGCGCCTGGCGGGGGAAGTGCTGCCAGGCCTTGCGCTGCGCCTCGCTCAGCCCGGCCGGCGCGCCGCGCCGGCCGTAGACCGGGTCGCCGATGATGGGATAGCGGATATGCGCCATGTGCACGCGGATCTGATGGGTGCGGCCTGTCTCAAGCTCGACATCGAGCAGGGTCGCGCCCTTGAGCCGTTGCGCGACACGATAATGCGTGACCGCACGTCGGCCGTCATGGCGCACAACCTGACGCCGACGGTCCACCGGATGGCGACCGAGCGGCTCGTCGATGCGGCCACCGGCGATGATCTCGCCCCAGACCAGCGCCTGGTAGCGGCGCTTGATCTCGCGTTGCTTCAGCGCGGCCACCAGATGCTTGTGGCTGGCGGTGGTGCGCGCGATCAGCAGGCAGCCGCTGGTGTCCTTGTCCAGACGATGCACCAGCCCGGCGCGCGGCAGCGGCGCCAGGCCGGGATCGAAATGAAGCAGGGCGTTGACCAGCGTGCCGTCGGGGTTGCCCGAACCAGGATGTACGACCAGTCCGGGCGGCTTGTTGACCACCAGAAAGGCGGGGTCGTCGACCAACACGTCGAGTTCGATCGCCTGCGGCTGGAGTTCCGAGTGGGGTTCCAACTCGGCGGAAAGAGCCACCCGCTCACCGCCAGCCAGCTTCAGCTTCGGCTTGACCGTCTCGCCGTCGACCCGCAGACGGCCATCGCGAATCCAGCCGGTGATCCGGCTGCGCGAGAATTCCGGCCACAGTTGTGCCAGCACCGCATCGAGGCGCTGCCCGGCATGAATCGAGTCGATGCGCTCTTCCTTGTTTACCTGGGTTGCCATGATTGTCAGGCTGGCGGACAAGATTCGCGTGAGGATGGCATAATGGCGCGCCGCACCGCCCTTATTCGAATACGAGAGCATTATGCAGAATTCCGCTTCAGCCCGTCGCCTGTTTCGCCCGGCCGTTTTGCTTGCCGCCACTCTGGTGCTGGTGCTCGTCGGCTGCAGCCGCGAGGAAGTCGACGACACTGTTCCGGCCGAGGAACTCTACGAACGGGCCCATTCGGCACTCCAGGCCCAGGCCTGGCCCCAGGCCATTGATCGGTACAAGCAACTGACCACGCGCTACCCGTTCGGTCGACACGCCGAGCAGGCCCAGCTCGACATGGCCTATGCCCAGTACAAGGCCGGAAACTCGGAAGAGGCGGTCACCACGCTGGACCGGTTCATTCGCACCTATCCCACGCACCCCAACGTCGACTACGCCTGGTATCTCAAGGGCCTGGTCAATTACGACCAGGCCATGGGCTTTCTGCGGCGCCTCTTTCCCGGCCAGGTCGTCGATCGCGACCAGACCAGCGCACGGCAGGCCTTCATGGACTTCCAGGAAATGATCCGCCGTTTCCCCGAAAGCCGCTACGTGGCCGACGCGCGCCAGCGCATGGTGTTCCTGCGCAACGTCATGGCCGAGCAGGATGTCGTCATCGGCGAATACTATTTCCGACGCGGCGCCTACATCGCCGCTATCAACCGGGCCGAGCACGTCATCGAGAACTTTCCCCAGGCGCCGGCCAACATCGACGCGCTCGACCTGATGGCGCGCGCCTATTCCCGACTCGACCTGCCTGAACTGGCCGCCGATACGCGACGCGTGATCGAGCACAATTACCCGGACGCCGAACTGGAGGAAGAAAAAACCGGGTTCTGGCACAAGCTTTGGCCGTTCGACTGACAGTCTTCCGGCGCCACGCGCTGACCCATGCCTGATGGAGCCTTCGCCCAGCGCGCCGAGACACTGATTCGGCGCACGGAAACATCCCTGCGGTCCCGGCTCGCGGCACTGCCCGCCAACGGTGCCCAGCTGTCCGAGGCCATGCGCTATGCCGCGCTCGGCGGCGGCAAACGCCTGCGCCCCCTGCTCGTCTACACCAGCGGAGAGGCGCTGGGCCTGCCGCATGACCAGCTCGATGCGCCGGCCATGGCCGTCGAGTTGATCCACTGTTATTCGCTGGTTCACGATGACCTGCCGGCGATGGACGACGACAACCTGCGCCGCGGTCGGCCGACGGTGCACCTGGCTTTCGATGAGGCCACCGCCATTCTCGCCGGCGACGCCCTGCAGGCCATGGCTTTCGAGATACTGACCGAAGTCGGCGATGCCACAGCGGCGCGAACCATGAGTGCCCAACTGGCGCGCGCCTGCGGCGTGATCGGCATGGCCGGCGGTCAGGCGCTCGATCTCCAGTTCGAAGGACAAACACCCCAGCGGGCCGCGGTCGAGGACATGTTCCGCCGCAAGACCGGGGCCCTGATCCATGTATCGGTGATGATGCCGGCCGCACTGCGTCCGGAGCTCGAAAAACGCCAATACCAGGCCTTGTCGCGCTTTGCCGATACCATCGGGCTGGCCTTTCAGATCCGCGACGATCTGCTCGAGATCGAGAGCGACACCGAATCCATCGGCAAGCCCAGCGACAGCGACGCCAGCCGCCGAAAGGCAAGCTGGCCGGCCCTGTTCGGTATCGATGCCGCGCGCAGCCGCATCGATGAACTCGCCGAACAAGCCGCCGAAGCCCTGACCGAAGTGGAGGGTGATACCGACGGCCTCGAGTGGCTCGCCGAGCGCCTGATCAATCGGCGGTTCTGACCCGGCAGAGGATATCGGCGATGTCGTGGCCCTTCCTCTCGCCGCGACGCTCGAAATGCGTCTGCGGACGCCAGGACGGTCTCGGAGAATAAGGCTCCCCCACCGGCTCCAGGGCCGGCACCTCGGCGATGGCCTCGACCATCCACTCGGCATACGGCGCCCAGTCGGTGGCCAGGTGCAGCAGGCCGCCGAGCTTCATGCGCTGAACCAATTGCCGGAGAAATTCGGACTGGATCAGGCGCCGCTTGTGGTGGCGCTTCTTGGGCCAGGGATCGGGAAAATAGATACGAACCTCGTCGAGGCTGCCCGGAACGACCTGTTCGGCCAGCACCTCCACGGCGTCACGCATCGCAACACGCACATTGTCCAGACCCTCGTCCTCGACGCTCTTGAGCAATCGCCCCACGCCCGGCTCGTGCACCTCGATGCCGACAAAATTCTTCTCCGGCTCGTTGGCCGCCATCCAGGCCAGCGCCTGGCCGTTGCCGAAGCCGATTTCCACCACCAGCGGTGCCGAACGCTCGAAAGCCTGGCGCAAATCGGCCACATCCGGGTCAATGCCGTAGCGGGGCAGCAACTCGTCGAGTGCGCGACGCTGCCCCGGCGTCAGGCGCCCGGGCCGGCGCACGAAGCTGCGGATGCGACGGAGGTGCGTTTCTTTGTTCACTGCTTCGCTGGTTGGCTGGTTGGCTGGTTGGCTGGTTGGCTGGTTGGCTGGTTGGCAAGATTGTAGATGACCCGCCGCATACGTTCGCAGGCAAGGGCCCAGAGGCTCTTTGCAGTGCTTTTCCGAAGTCGAACCAGCAAACCAGCGAACAAGCAAACCAGCCAACGATACCCTTGGATCCTGGCGCGCCGGTCGACGGGAAAATCGCGCCAGCGTCCGGGCGATCAACCGCCCCCGCCGTCCTCCGCGATCTCGACCCGGTCGCCGTGGTTGATGGTCACCTCGGCAAACTGCGATTCGGGTACGCGTTCGCCGTTGCGCACGACCCGCACGCCGTGTTCGTCGTAGCCGAGTTCCTCGAGCACACCGGCAACCGTCAAGTTGTCGGAGAACGTTTGGGTTTCACCGTTGAGTCGAACTTCCATGCCCCGGATTGTACCGCCTTGTAGCTTGGCCCGCCTCCCGGCACACCCACACGGCCAGGCCGATCACCAGCCCGCCAACCAGCAATCGCAGCCAGTCCACGTCGCGGTTCCAGAAGATGAAGTTCACCAGAATGCCGGCGGGGATGAGCATGTTGTTCATCGCCGCGAGCTGGCCGGTATTGACCCGCTTGGCGCCCAGGTTCCAGCCCAGGTAGCCCAGCCCGGAAGCGCCCAGTCCCAGCCACAGGAGAATGCCCCATTGCAGTCCGGTGGTCGGCCAGCGCGCGTGGTCGGCAAACAGAAGCATGCCCAGCCCGGCCACCAGCGTCGCCCCGGCGAAGAACAGGCCGAAAGTCTGCACCTGCGAGGCCGTAGACCCCAGCTCGAGCCGCTTGTAGGCCACCTGCCCGGCGGCAAAGCAAAGGTTGGCGGCCTGCACGAGGCAGAAACCCGTCAGGAAATCGGGGCTAACCGCGCCGAAGCGGATGATCGCCGCTCCGCCGACGGCCAGGCCCGCGCCCAGCCAGAACCGCCCCGGCACATGACGCCGGCCGATCAGCACCTCGTCGATCAGGGTTACATACAGCGGCGTGAAGATCGTGAACAGCAGCAGTTCGGGAACGCTCAGGTAAGCGTAGGCATGGAACAGGAACAGGTACATCAGCCCAATCTGTACCGCCCCGATGGCCATCAGCGACCCAGCTGTTCTCGAATCGGGCCGGGTACGCAACAGCAGCGGTCCGAAAACCGCCAGCGCGAGCACCACGCGAAGGAAAACGGAGACGAAGTCGTCCACCTGGCCGGACAGGTAAACCCCGATCAGCGAAAAACTGAACGCCCAGACCAGTGTCACGAGCCAAAGAAAATTCATCGAGCGACCGTTATCGCTGTCAACCAGAGATTATTATGAACGTTTACAGAGAACCTGCCTTCTGTCTGCCCAGCGAGCTGCGGCATGGCTGCTGCTCCGGAAACCAGCCAGGATCTTATTCGGTCAGCAGGCGTAATGAAAAATCGTCTACCGATACAAACATCGCTGACTGAAGAGCGGGTGAAGCTACCGCCGGGGAGTAAGGGTCAGCACCTGGGCGCGGGCGTATCGTCCCAAGGTCTGTTCCGGCTCGTAGCGGTATTCGCCTTCGAGCAGCATTTTCCGCCCGTCTGGGCTCACCGCGCGGGCCGTCAGGTCTTCCCAGTTGTCATCCCAGCCCTCGACCCCGTCGAGCACCTCTTCGAGCGCCACCAGCCCGGTTGCCTGCGTCCATAACACCGGGCGGGAGACCGGAGTGGTCAGATTCGGCAGCCACTTCAGATAGCGGCCGACGAATACCGACCCGTCTGCCGAGCTGTCCCACACCAGGTTGGAGGGCGGAATGGTGCTGCGCACGGCACCGGGGATCTCGCCCAGGTAGTGATGGCCGTTGTCCTCGGTCCAGACCCAGAATTCGAAGGCGCGGGGATGATCCAGGTCCACTTCGCCGCCGTGCAGGGTCCCGGCCACGACATCGCAGCGCGCGCTGCAGGCCATGGCCCAGCCCAGGACGTTGCCGTCACTGTCACGCAGAACCCGCGGCGCGCCGCCATCGACCCAGCGCGAGGCGACCTCCGTGCGAACGCTCGAATTGACCAACGACTGCTGGCCGACGACCCGGCCGCCGTCATCGGCAAGGTCATAGGGTCGCGGCGCGAACATGCCTTCACCAATCGGCAGGCGCCTTCGACCCTCGGCCTCGCTCCAGATCCAGACTTCGCTGCGGTCCTCGTCGTCCCGTCCGGTACCGGCCAGCCAGTCGCCGTTGACCGAGACGCCGCGCAATATGTCGTCGCCGGAATCCAGTCCCGGCACCACCTGCCAATCCGCGGCGCCGGGAGCCAGCCAGAGCGGCTCCAGGACATGTTCGTCGGAGATTTCCCGCCTGCGCGTGGCCAGCAGGCGCTTGTCGGGCGTGACCCACACATCGGTGCTGGCAAAATCACCCTCGTGGACCGTCAGTTCGCCGGTCTCCGGCGACCACTCGATGACGTCAAACCGCCCCCCGGACCGCCCGCGACTGGACACGACCGTACCGTCGTCGGCAATGTCCAGTGATGCAATGTTGAGATCGCGCATCACCGCCGTGGAGGTATCCGCTACCGGCCGGAATTCGATTTCCTGCAGCTTAAATTCATACAGGTCACTCAACGATGGCGCCTGATAGGGACAGTCCGGACTGGCCAGTCGGCTCAGGCGCGTCAGGTCGAACTCGCCCGAACCGAACCCGGGCAATTCGGACTGATAGTCGGCCTGGCCATCCGAGCATCCGAGTTCCAGGCTCAGCGAACCCCACTCGCGTTGTTCGACATCCTCGCTGTCGAAGCCCTCGCCGAAACGCGCGCCGTGGGTCGAGTTCAGCATCGGAAACTCGATTCGGCCTGCTTCATGATGGCCGGTCCCCAGCATCCAGTACTGCTCGCCCTCACTGTCGTAACTGAACCAGATCAGTATCGCCTTGCCGTTCGCCAGCCATTGCAGGACGAAGCCCTCACCGGCATGGGAGAGGTCGTACCAGGAGCCGCTCTGCCCCGCATATTTCGATATGGGTTGCCCCGGCACGCCGTTGAGCGGCTGGCAACCGGCCCCCATGGTCTGTGTCAGGCGCGTCATCGCCAGGCTCTGGCCATGGCCGAAAACCGAGTAACTCCACTCGGCAGAATCGCAGTTGCTGAAACTCAGCACGGCTTCGCCCACAACCTGTTGTTCAATGGCATCCGGATCAAATTTCGGGCCGAAGCGGCCGCCGCGGGTGACCGTTAGTTCCGGAAACACGATCCGATCGCCATCGATTGCTCCCACATCCAGCAGCCACAGCTGCTTGCCCGCTTCATCGTAGGTAAACCAATAGACCACGGCCGACTCTTCATCCAGGATCTCGAGCACCAGACCCTCTCCGTTGCGGTCAGGGTTGTACCAATAGGCGCTCAATCCCGGAGAAACCGTGAATTCCTCAGCCCATGCGGGGACCGACAGCGCTAGCAGCAGCATGACCAGTAGAACGAGCCGGACGGGAAACCGGCTATTCGTTCCGCTGTGGCGGCTTCGGTAAAAAAATGCTTGCATGGAGTGATCTCGAGTGCCTTGGCCAACTGCCTCACGACCAAGGCTAATCGAGCGGCCCCGATCGGGCAAACGACCCCGAAATGGCAATTTTCCTACAGAACACTGCGCCCTACGGCCATCGCCCGAACGACATGAACTGATCCATCCTGTCAACAGACTTGAAATGGAACGGGTTGATGGGACTGGCAACCGTGCTTTCACGCGCCGCTGTCGGCATCGAGGCGCCGCAGGTGCAATGCGAGATCAACCTCTCGCCGGGGCTGCCGCTTTTCAACATCGTGGGCCTGCCAGAAACCGCCGTCAAAGAGAGCAAGGACCGCGTGCGCGCAGCGATGAAGAACTCCGAGTTCGACCTGCCGTCGTGGCGCACGACCGTCAGCCTGGCGCCAGCGGACCTGCCCAAGGAAGGCGCGCGCTTCGACCTGCCGATCGCCGTCGGCGTGCTGGCCGCCTCCGGCCAGGTCGATGTCGACGACCTGAAAGACTGGGAGTTTCTCGGTGAACTGTCGCTGACCGGCCGGCTGCGGGCGGTCAAGGGCGCCCTGCCGGCGATCCTGCGCGCCCGCGAGCAGGGCCGCAAACTTGTATTGCCGCGCGCCAATGCCGAGGAGGCGGGGCTCGTGGCCGATGCCGAGATCTACCTGGCCGAGTCCCTGTGCGAGGTTGCAGAGGCGCTCAACGGCCGCCAGGCCCTGCCGCGGGCCGAGCCGGTCGCCGGTGACGAGGAAGTGCCCGCCCCGGACCTGGCCGATGTGCTCGGGCAGCACCGCGCCCGCCGGGCGCTGGAGATCGCCGCCGCAGGAGGACACAACCTTCTGCTCATGGGCCCGCCAGGTACCGGCAAGACCCTGCTGGCCTCGCGCCTGCCGGGCATCCTGCCGCCCATGGACGAGACCGAAGCGCTGGAGGCCGCGGCGATCGCATCGGTCGCCGGCCTGGAACTGGATCCGCCGACCTGGCGCCAGAGGAAATTTCGTGCGCCCCACCACACCGCCTCCGGCGTGGCGCTGGTCGGCGGCGGCTCGAAACCGCGCCCCGGCGAGATCTCCCTGGCTCACGGCGGTGTCCTGTTTCTTGATGAGTTGCCGGAGTTCTCCCGCCACGTGCTGGAAGTGTTGCGCGAGCCGCTGGAATCCGGCCGCGTGGTGATTTCCCGTGCCGCGGTCCAGGCCGAATTTCCAGCCGCATTTCAACTGGTCGCGGCGATGAATCCCTGTCCCTGCGGCTACGAGGGCGATCCCTCGGGGCGCTGCTCCTGCACGCCCGAACAGATTCGCCGCTATCGCGACCGGATTTCGGGCCCGCTGCTCGACCGCATCGACCTGCACGTCGAGGTGCCGCGCCAGTCGCTCAAGGATTTCCCACAAGGCGAGCCGTCCGAGAATGTGCGACGGCGCGTACACGAGGCGCGGGCGGTGCAGGCCGGGCGCGGCTGCGTCAATGCGCGGCTCGACGTGGCCGGCATCCGCGACCACTGCGCGCTCGACGCCCATCAGTCCACGCTACTGGAAGCGGCCTGCGACAAGCTGCGGCTTTCGGCACGCGCCCACCACCGCATCCTTCGCATGGCGCGGACCATCGCCGATCTCGACGGCAGCGAGCGCATCGAGGCCCACCATCTCAGCGAGGCCATCGGTTACCGCCAACTCGACCGGCGCCAGAGCGACTTCGCCCGTACAGCCTGAACATCACAACCGGCTGGCTGTCCGAGGGGTACCATAAGCACTCGTTTCCTCGGGAGATCGCATGGCGCTGGCACCGAGACTGCTGCTTCTGACCGTGCTGTTAACTACCGGCCTGGCCCGGGCGGCAACCGTTTCCACCGAAGTATCGGGTGTCGAAGGAGACCTGCTCGCCAATGTACGCGCGTCGGTATCCCTAGTACAGGCAGAGCAGCTCGACGACCTGTCGCTGTGGCGCCTGCGCCAGATGGCCGAGGAGGCCCGTCCGGAAATCGAACAGGCGCTTCGTCCCTTCGGCTACTACCGTCCGCGCATCCAGGTCCGCTTGATCGAACCCGAAGACGACAGTGATCACTGGCGGGCACGCCTGAACATCGAGCCCGGGCCACCGGTGCGGGTTGACGAGACCATCATCGAACTGCGGGGCGACGGCAGCGACGACCCGGCACTGAAGCAGTGGCGTCAGGATTGGCCGCTCGAGACCGGCGATCGACTCGATCACCGCCAGTGGGAGGAGAGCTGGAGGGAGCTGGAAAAGCTGGCCGAAGAACGCGGCTACTTCCAGGCCCGCTTCGACGAACGGCGTGTGGTGGTCGACGCCGACCGCCAGGAAGCCGACCTGGAGATCAGCTACGAGACCGGAGCGCGCTTTCGCTTCGGCGACTACCGGGCACCGGACCAGCCCTTCAGCCCCTCGCTGATGAACCGCCTGCACGTTATCAAGCCCGACGAACCCTACAGCGTCGAGCGACTCGACCGCCAGCGTGAAGTCCTGGTTCGCTCCGGCCTGTTCGACCGCGTGGTGGTCGAGCCCGAACGCGACGACGAGCGCGACCGTGTCGATCTGCACTATCGCCTCGAACCGAGACCGCCCAACACCTGGCGCGCATCCATCGGCTTTGGCACCGACACCGGCGCGCGCATGCAGTTGGGCTGGACGCGCCACTACCTGGGTTCGCGCGGCAATCGCCTGGAGGCAGCGCTCGGCGCGCAGCAGCGCAACCAGGAGTACGTGTTCCAGGCGGAGTATCGACACCCGCGCGGCAGTCGACCGTCGGAGTTCCTCACGGCCGGTACGACGCTTCGCAGCGAACAGGACAACTTTCGCTTTTACGACGAGGATCGTGTCGAGCCGGTCTTCGAGGCTTACGACGGACGCCGCGAGCAGACCGAGCTGACCTTCGGCCGCATGCGGGAACGCACGCTCTGGGGAGATCGTTCCCAGCGCCTGGAGGAGCGATTGTTCGTCTCGATCCTCAACGAGAGTTTCGACGCCTTTCGCGAAGGCTCCTTCAGCCCCGAAAACGAGGCGCTGCTGGCAGCCAATCCGGAGCTTCAAACATTCCTCGATACTGAAAACCGCGCGATTGCCTTCGGCGGCCGCTGGCGCCTGCCGCAGATCACCGGCAGCGGTTTCAACACCCGCGGCTCGGTCTGGCGGGCGCACTTGATCGGGGCGCACGAGTCGGCGGGTTCGGACGTGAACTTTGCCCAGGCCTGGCTGAGCGGACGCTGGCACCTGCTGCTGGGCGAACGCCACAAGCTGCGTTTACGCGGCGAGGCCGGCTACACCGAAGCCGACACCCGGCGGCTGGATATCGGCCTCGACGATCGCAGCCTGGACCTGACCATCACGGAACTGCCCGAGCGCTACCGCTTCAAGACCGGGGGCGACCGCACGGTACGCGGCTACGGCTTCGAGAACTTGAGTACCAATCGCAACGGCGCCAATCACCTGCTGGTCGGCTCGGTCGAGTATGAATACCGCGTCGGCGAGAACTGGTCGCTGGCGGCCTTCGCCGATATCGGTAACGCCTTCAACGATTTCGACCGACGCAAGCTCAAGCGTGGCGTGGGCGTGGGCTTTCGCTGGTATACGATGATCGGACCACTGCGCATCGACATCGCCCAGGCGCTCGACGATGTCGACAAGCCCTGGCGGCTGCATTTCACCATCGGCACGCAACTGCTATGAAGAAATGGCTCGTCATCGTCGTCATCGCTCTCCTCGTAGTCAGTTTGCTACTGGGCTCGGCCTGGCTGTGGCTCACCCACAGCGAAAGCGGCGCCCGCTGGGCGCTGGCGCGTGCGGCCGGGTCGGTCGAACGGCTCGAATACGAGTCGCTATCCGGCGGTCTGGCTTCAGGCATAACGCTGGAGGCGGTTCGCTTCGAACATGCCGGCACGCGGCTGAATGCCGAAGCAATCGAACTGGCGGCGCGCATCGATCTCTTCGCCGGCCCGCGCGTGGTGGTCCACCACCTGCGCGGCCGGGGCATCGACCTGCATCTGCCGCAGACGGAGGAGACGACTGAACCCGCCGACGAGCCCTTCGACCTGTCCACCCTGACCAGCCCGATCGAAGTGATCGTCGAAGAGGTCGACCTGCAACAGCTGGTCATCCATACCGGCGAGGCACCGCAGCGCATTGAACGAATCACCCTGGCCGGGCGCTACGGCGAAAGTGTCGACATCGAGAACCTCGAGATCACGGCAGATGCGGGGCGGGTCACGGCGCAGGGTCAATGGACACTCGAGCGACGCGGTAGCGGCCGATTGACAATCGACGCGAACACCACGGCGCTGGACAACGGTGCCGAGCATTCCGCCAGCTTGACCGTCGAAGGCCGGATCGATGCGCTCGATTTCGAACTGACGACCACCGGCCCGGCCGCCCTCAATGGTCGGGGCCGGCTGCGGGGCCTGCCGGACATGCCGAGCGTAGAGGCCGAGTTCAGCGGGGGCCTGTCCGACTGGCCCGGACTGCCGCTGTCCATCCAGGATCTGACGCTGACCATGAGCGGCCAGCCGAGCGACTGGAAAGCCGAATCCAGCGCACGGGTGACCGGCCCCGACATTCCGCCGGGCGATTGGCAGATTTCACTGTCCGGTGGCCTGCAGTCGCTGACCGTCGAATCGCTGCAGGCAAATGTCCTCGACGGTCGCATCAGCGGCGACGGGCGGCTCGACTGGAGTGAGTCGGCACCCGCTTCCAGTGCCCGATTGCAGCTCAAGTCGCTGGATCTCACGCCGCTGTATCCGCAATGGCCCAACCAGGGCCGCATCGACGGTGAGCTGGTGGTCTCGACGGAAGCGGGCGTGATCGAGGTCGAGAGTCTGGCCCTCGCAGCGGACCCGGGTGATCTGAGCGTGACCGGCCAGGGCAGGATCGACCCGGCCGGCGACAGCGTGGACATCACGCTCGAATGGCAGCAATTCGCCTGGCCGCCGGTCACCGACGATGCCGAGCCGATCATGGCCAGCGAATCCGGCCGCCTGCGCCTGGAAGGCCGTATCAGCGATTGGCGGGCTGAGCTCGAGGCCGTGATGGATTCACCGCAGACACCGCCGGCACGCATCGAGGCCCGGGCCACCGGCTCGGCCGAGCAGGCCGACATCGAGCACCTTCTGATCAATGCCGGCAACAGCGGTTCGCTGACGCTGGATGGACAAGTGACCTGGGCACCCTCACTGTCAGCCCGGGTGACGCTGGCGCTCGACGGCTTCGACCCCGGCGTGCTGGTCAGCCAGCTGCCCGGGCAGATCGATGGGCGGGCCGACATCGAACTGGCCCGGGGCGAGCGCTGGCAGGCGGATATTGCGCTCGAAAACCTCAGCGGCCAACTGCGTGGCCAGCCGCTCGAAGCATCCGGCCGGCTTGCCTGGTTGGACGACCGCCCGCAAGCCGCCGACCTGACGCTCAACCTGGGTGACAACCGGATTGCAGTCGGCAACCCCGGGGCTGCCGCCTGGCAGGTAGACCTCGAAGCCGCGTCCCTCGAACAGCTCTGGCCGGAGCTCGAAGGCAGGGCACAACTGGAAGGCGAATTCCACGCCAACGATGGCCGGACAGAACTGGTCGGCCGGGTCGAGAGCCTGCGCTACCGCGATTACAACCTGGACGAAGCCGACATCGACCTGCAATTCGCCTGGCTCGGTGAGCCCGAATTGAGCCTGTCCATCATCGCAGGCAATCTCGACCTGCAGCCCTGGGATCGCGTCGAGCAACTGGAACTCACGCTCGACGGCACCTGCGCGCAACACCGACTCGAACTGACCGCATCGGGCGCACGCGGCAATCTCGACCTGGCTGCCGGCGGGCAGCTGGCCGAATGCCTCGAAGGCGGTCTGGAATGGCGCGGCGAGATTGCACGGCTGTACCTGGGCGAGACCCTGGCTGGCGACTGGCGACTGGCCGACCCCCTGCCGCTGGCCATCTCGGGACAGAGCGTTCAGGCCGAAGCCGCCTGCCTGACCACCTCGGCGGACACGCCGGCCCGGCTCTGCCTCGAACACTTGAGCGCAGGAGAGACCGGCCGGGTGGTTGCCCGCGTCGAGCAGGTTCCCATGGATCTCCTGCTGCTGCCGCTCGACCCGGTTTTTTCCCTGACCACCCCGCTGTCGGGCCGGGTCGAAGCGAACTGGGATACTGCCGGACTCGCGCGCCTGGACGGCCAGCTCCAGCTCGAATCCGGTGCGCTCAGGGCCATCGGCGGCGAACAGGATCTGCTGGGCATCGACACGATTCGCCTCGACTTCGAACCCGGTGAGAATCGGGCGCTGTCGGTGGGATTGCACGCCTTGCTTGAAGGCGCGACCGAGCTCAACGCTCAGGCCCAGCTGGCCGATTTGCGCAACCTGGCCGACACCCGCCTCGAGGGCGAGGCGCGGCTCGACCTGCCCGATATCGGCGCCTTCGCCCACCTCATTCCCCGACTCGACCGCATCGGTGGCGCGGCCACCGGCCAGCTGGAATTCTCGGGGCCGATCACGGGCCCCTCACTCAGCGGCCGACTGGCCATTGAGGAGGGCCGACTCGTCCATGCGCCATTCGGCCTGGACGTGCGGGCCGTTCGTCTTGAACTGGCCGGCTCGGCCGATAGCGCCACCCTGAAAGGTCGAGCCGAATCAGGCGAGGGTGAGTTGAGGCTCACCGGCAAGGCCCGGCTGCTCGACGAAGGCTGGCAGCTTGAAAGCCGAGTCGAGGGCGAACAGTTCGCCTTCGCCGGCGCCGACTGGCTGAAGTTGACGGCCAGCCCGCAGATCGGCCTTCAGGCACAACCCGGTCTGGTGCAGATCGACGGCGACATCCACATCGATCACCTGCGCGGCGGCCTGCCACCCGGCAGCGCGGAACGAATCACCCCTTCATCCGACGTGGAAGTCGTAGGAGAAGGCACGGAGGAAGAAGCCCCGGCAAGCGCTGCAAGCCGCAAGGTCGAGGGGCGGCTGGGCATCGACCTGGGCGACGATGCCAGCCTGGCGACTGAAGGCTTCCAGACGGACTTGGCCGGCAATCTTGAGCTGCGCTGGAACGGACCGCCCCGACCCCAGGGCCGCGGCACCATCCGTCTCACCGATGGATCCTATCGCGCCTACGGCCAGAATCTCGAAATCAACGACGGCGAAATCATCTTCTCCGGCCAGCCGATCGACAATCCCAGGCTCGATATCCGCGCCGTGCGCGACATCTTCGGCGACCCGAAAGTCGAGGTGGCCGGGGTGCAGATATCCGGCAGCGCGCAACAACCCGAGATCGAGCTCTACACCGACCCACCGACCAGCGAGGAGAACGCACTGGCCTACGTCGTGACCGGATCGAACTTCGACCACGCCGGCGGCCAGGGCGCGCTCAACGTCGGTTTCTACCTGTTGCCCAAACTGTTCGTCAGTTACGGCGTGGGCCTTTTCGAAACCGGCAATGTCCTGTCCGGCCGCTACGAGTTCTCCCGGCACTGGGGCGTGCGCGTCGTATCGGGTGAACGCGACACCGGTGTTGATCTAAGCTATACCGTGAATAACTGACACTGCCGGCATCTTCAAACCTGAAGGCGCCGGACCGGAGGCGGACCATGAACCAACGAGTGCTGAGACTGACCATCCTGATCGTTTTCACCGCGCTGGCGCTGTCCATCGCGCAGGCCGAAGAGCGACCGGCCGAAGACGTGATGATGCGCGCCATTTCCGGCGACGCCCCGGCACCCGAAGGGCGTCACGTCGACTATTTCGAAGCCAATGAAGACACGCGTGGCTACCTGGCCATGCCCGAAGGCGAAGGCCCCTTCCCGACCGTGATCCTGATCCACGAATGGAACGGCCTGGTCGACCGCATTCGCCAGACTGCCGATGCCTTCGCCGAACACGGCTACATCGCGTTTGCCGCCGACCTCTACAGCGGCCGGACCGGATCGAACCGGGAGGAGAACATCGAGCTGATGCGCGAGGCACGCTCGGACGAGCAGGCCATCATCGACAACCTCGATGCGGCCGTCGACTGGCTGAAAACCAACACACCCACCACCGGCCGCATCGCGACCGTCGGCTGGTGCTTCGGCGGCGGCGTGGCCCTGTCCTATGCGCTCGGTAGCCAGAAGCATGACGGAACAGCCATCTTCTACGGCTCCCTGCTCGACGATCCCGAGCAGATGCGTCACATTCATCACGAGGTCTACGGCACCTTCGCCGAAGAAGACACGGGCATCCCGGTGGACGAAGTCGAAGCTTTCGTCACCGCCATGCGCGCGGCCGGCATCGACAACGACGTGCACATCTACGACGCCGTCGACCACGGTTTCTGGCTCTACACCGAACGCGACTCGCGCGACGCTCGGCCGGCCGGCGCTCATGCCTGGGAACGGCTGCGCGCCTACCTCGATCGCACCATCGGTCCGGAATCGACGGAGACGGAGGAAGAATGAACGAACCCTGCCTGCAGGAGCGCTACGCCCCCCACAACGCCTGCTTTGGCTGCGGGCCGGCCAACGAAAAGGGACTGCGCATCCGATCGTTCGCGAAAGGCGAGCGGGTCGTTGCCGACTGGCAGCCCGAAGCCCATCACGAAGCGTTTCCCGGCGTGCTCAACGGCGGCATCATCGGCTCGCTGCTCGACTGCCACATGAACTGGACCGCCGCCTGGCACCTGATGCAGTCACAGGACCTGGAAAAGCCACCCTGCACGGTCACGATGGAATACGCCGTCAAACTGAGAAAACCCACACCCTCGGACGGCCCGCTGCATCTGGAAGCCTGGGTGACCGACACCGACGAGAAAGGCATCGTCAGCGTCGAGGCGGAACTCACCGCCGGCGGCGAAGTGTGCGACCGGGCGACGGGGAAGTTCGTCGCCGTCAAGCCGGGACACCCGGCCTACCACCGCTGGTGATCAAAATTATGTAACCACGGAAAACACGGAAAAACACGGAAAAAAAAACCGCGTCCGTAAAGAATCTTCCTTTTCCGTGTATTCCGTGTCTTCCGTGGTTTCTTGCATGTTTTCAGGCCAATTCCCGCAAGCGGGAACAATCCACCGCATGGCCGTTGACGATGCAGCTAGCGGATCTCGATGCCATAATCGAAGATTCCACGATACGCGGAGATTGCAATGTTGGTTACGAACCTGCTTCGTTTTTGCCTGGCCCTCATCATCGCCTGTGCGCTTGCTGCCTGCCAGGAGCAGGCTCCGGAGACAACCGAAGATTCGCCGGCCGAGGCCGTGGAAAGTGAAGAAGTTGAAACGGACAATGGCGACAACGACTCCGCCGAGGGCAAGGACATGACCGAAGCCAAAGTTGATCGAATGGGCCTGGAAGAAGCTCTGCAAGCCGCCCGGCGGGATCTGGCCGAGCGTAGCGGTGTCGAGGCCGATGATATTGGCATCGTCAAGGCGAGGGCGGTGACCTGGCGCGACGGCGCGTTGGGCTGTCCCGAGGAAGGCATGATGTATACCCAGGCCCTCGTCGATGGCTTCTACATCGTGCTCAGCGACGGCGACGATGAACACGCCTACCACGCCGGCCGCGACGGCAAGCCCTTCTTCTGCCCCGCCAAGCGCAGCCAGCCGCCGATGGACGACGCCGACGACAAAGCGGACATGTAGCCGGCTTCTGCCGCCAGCGAGCCTAACCCGCTCAGCCCAGTTGATGCATGCCGGTACCGCCGGTCATGGTGCCGGCGGTCAGGATCAGCCCGAGGATGATCTGAATGATCGCGGCAGCCACGATGGTGACGATGAAGTGCGTCGCCCGCTTGCTTTCGGGAACGTCCACCGCCAGCGGAATGATCTTGTAGAGAAACACCAGGCCGGTGATCATCCCGGCGAGTTGCAACAGGCTGCCGATGAACGGAATGCCGCTGACGGCCGCGCCGAGCCAACCGGGGATGATGGCCAGCGACACGCCGGCAAAGGCGCGGTCGAAATTCGACTCGCCGCCGAATCGCCCGGCGAAGAAACCGACGAGAAAGCTGAGCACGGTCACGCTGATGGCGGCCGCGATCAGTCCGAAGACCAGTGCGAACACGGCACCGCGACCGTAACCGAAGTAGAAATACCCGCCCAGCAAAATCGACAGCAGCCAGCCAATCACAATGGCCACGACGATCAGCGGCACCGTCAGTTCCATGGCGGTCCGCTGCCAACCGGGGTTCTCGCCCAGATAGGATTCCCAGGTCGCGCGCGGATTGCTCAAGCTGCCGGATACCAGCTCGATGGTCTTGCTCGGATTGAACATGTCATCCTCCCAGGTTGCAAAGTGGCCCTCTTGCGCCACCAGTGTACAAAATCGATCCCCCAGGCGATGGGGTGGGCAAAAAAAACCCCGCGCGTGGCGGGGTTTCCGTTACCTTTTGTGAAGTGGTTCGCTTCAGGCGGGCTGCACGTTGGCAGCCTGCGGACCCTTCGGGCCTTCCTGGATATCGAAAGTCACTTTCTGACCTTCGGCCAGCGTCCTGAAGCCGCTGCCCTCAATCGCGGAGAAGTGAACGAAAACGTCCTTGCCGCCATCGTCCTGGCTAATGAAACCGAAGCCCTTGGCTTCGTTGAACCACTTGACTGAACCTGTTGCCATGATCTTGTTACCTGTATGAAAAATAGAACAAACGTGCCGGGGAAATGAAGGATGGGATTTTGGCGATGTCCTGCCAGAAGGGAGGGGTCGACCAGAATTCGCAAGCGCCATTTACCGCAGGCAAAGTCCATTGTACGCCCGCTTTCAGGCAATTTCTACCGGAATATTCATCCGCCGAAACACCCCCTCCCGGTGCCTGTTTCGGTAACGATCAGCCTTGTTCGCCACTCACCGGGTCCTCCGCGGCCCGTTCGTCGAGTTCACGCGCCAGCTCGGTCAACGCACTAGCGCGCGAGTTCGACACCCCGCCATCGGCATTGAGGGCCGACCAGCGCGGATGATGGCGGGCACGCCGGACCGTACGCGGCAAACGGCGATCCAGCGCCTGTCCGGTGCGTGCACGGATGCGTGCGGGATTGCCGTGACCGCGCCGCACGAGGGCGGCGAGCAGTTCCATGGAGCGGGCCATGAGCAGCCGCACGACGGCATCGTCCACCTGCAGTCGCTCGCGACCGCGCAGTTGGTTGACCAGGCGCGAGCCGGCACTGCGCACGAGACCTGCTCCGGCACCGATTGCCGCCCCGGTCATCGTTCCCGCACCCAGCGACAGCCCGCCCGTTCCGACATCGATGGCCGCGCCGGCACCCGCGCCGAACGCCGCATAGCCCGAAGCCCGGATGCCATAGTGACGAAGCGTCTCGGGATCGAACAGGTCGGCTTGCCAGCGCCCTTCGCTGACGGGCAGTTGTTCGTCGTCGTAGTCCTCACGGCCGAAGCGATAGAGCTCGAGCAGGGTATCCACGCAGGCCTGTTCGCGGCGATGGATGGTCTCGCGCATCTCGCGCCAGGTTCGTTCTTTCGCCGCGTCGTTGTCGGAGTCCACCTCACGGACGAAGGCGGCGACGTCCAGCAGCAGACTCGCCACGGCTTCCAGCGCCGCCTGCCGGCGGCGGTGTTCTTCCGCCCGTCGAAAATCAAGCCAGGCCGAAAGCACGTCCGCATGACGGTCGAGCTGACTTTTGAGCTTCTCAAACAGCGCCAGTTCCGTGGCCGGATCGCGCACGGCGGCATCAAAGGCCAGCACGGTATGCAATTGCACCCGCGCCAGGGCATCGCGCCACTGTGCCTCACGACTGTCGGTCGAGGCCGTGAAATTGAGCACGGCCACGATGGGCCGGGCGCACAGACCGAGCACGGCCAGTTCGTCCTGGTACTTTTCCAGGACGGGTTCGCGCGCATCGATGACGTACAGGGCGACATCCACATCCAGCATCAGTTCGAGCACGCGCGATTCGTGGTCGAATCGCACGGCAGCGTCCGGATCGTCGATCAAGCGGCGGATGCGGGCCGGGCCGTCATGCCGATCGCCGGCCTGACGGTCCAGCCAGTCGATCAGTTCGGGCGCGTTTTCCAGCCCGGGTGAGTCGAACAGCTCGATGCGTGCGCCACCGTCGGCGACCAATTCGCTCGCGACGATCCTTCGCGTCGTGCCGCCCCGGTCACGCACCTCGCCGAACGCCCGGTTATGGGTGAGTGTGCGCACCAGGGAGGTCTTGCCGGTGTTGGTGTGGCCGACCACCGCGATTCGCAGCTTCCCGACACTCATGCCCCGCCCTCTTCTTCGCTGAGCCCGCCATGCAAGCGCGCCAGCTCACCCGCCTCGGGCGCATCGCGGTCGATGAAGACCGCCTGCCCGCCGGCGCGTTCGGCCAGGGCCTGCCAGTCGCGGCGACGGGAACCGACATCGCCCCCGCGCGCTTCGAGCCGGCCGCCCTCGTCGAGCACCAGCCACAACGGCGCCCCGGCCGCTTCGGCCAGCTGCGCGAGAAAACGCTCGGTGCCGGCATCGGGCGTCCTGAGCATGGAACATACGCCCAGCACGGCCGCAGCGGGGCGACTCAGCCGCTGGGCGGTTTCCAGGGCGGCATTACGCCCTGCCCGGTCGTCAGCGCTGCCCAGATCGATGACTTCGATGCCGGGCACCAGACCGGCAAGATCCGCCTCGTCCCGCTCGAGTTCGATGGCGACCGCCAGGATACCGACGGCATTCGATCGTCTTCGACGCCGGGGGCGTTCCGCCACATCCGGCAGCGGCCGGCCGAGGGTTTCCGACCCGGTTCGCGCCGGCGACAGATCGGCGGCCAGGCGCAGGTAGCCGGGATGGGTGGTGTCGAGATCCATGCGGCGACCGGCCACGGCGGACACGATCAACGAAACGACGGTGAGCACCGCCCGCGGAACGATGGCCCAGGCGGCGATCATTGCCAGCAGAAAGCGCGCCCACTGGGCCCGGGCCGAGGCGTCGCCGGTCCCTTCACGGCCGGCCGCGATCCAGGCCTCGTCCGCCCCGGACATGAAGCCGAGCCACTCGGGCCACCAGGCCAGCCACTCGACCAGGCTTATCACGCTGCGATCGCTCAACAGTGTGGTACCCCAGGTGAGTTCGTACTGGACGACGGAGAAGAACACGAACAATGTCGCAAAGGCACCGACTGCATACGCCAACCAGAAGCCGTGTGAAATGGCGCTCAAGCGCCAGCGCCCCCATCGCGTGGCCGCGGTACCGGCAAAGGCAGTCATCACGTCGGCGGCATGGGGTGAGGAAAGCAGGCGCGGCCCGAGCCAGCGCAGCGTGCCGAACGCCACCCCGCCGGCCAGGCTTCCCGATCCGCCGCGTCGTTCACCCAGCAGCATGACGACGCACCAGACCACGAGCATCTGGCTCGGCACCAGCAGCAGCGCGGCGGTCGCCAGGAGAATGTCGACCTGGCGGTCGGCGATGGTGGCACGCGCAGCGATGGCACCCGCCACGATCCCGACAACGGCCAGCCCGATGGCAAGCCATCCCAGTGCTCGGCGCAGGCGGCGAATGTCGGCGCGCACTGCCGGCGCCTGCGCCAGTGCCGCGGCCCGGGTCCGGAGGCGTCCGGGCAGGTCGCCGCCGCGGTCGCGTGCAATCGCAAGGGCCGCTTCGTCGGGCTGGCGCCCCACGCGCTCCTCGAGACGCCGGAAGGACTCGGCCAGCAGCCAGTCGTTAACGGTCAGGCGACTCATGCGAAGCTATAGGGAACAGTGTGCGTAAGGATTCATCGCGGCAATCATACCGCCTGCGCCCTGGTTTGATTCTGATCAAGATTCAACGTCTGACAATATCGATAATCCGCAGCACCCCGACCAACAACAAGGAATCCACGATGGCGCATTCCACCACCTATAACGACCGCGTGGTCCGGCAGTTTGCCTGGGTCACCGTGATCTGGGGCATCGTCGGCATGCTCGTCGGCGTGATCATCGCCGCCCAGCTGATCTGGCCCGAGCTCGGCGCCGGCATCCCGTGGCTCAGCTACGGCCGCCTGCGCCCCCTGCACACCAACGCCGTGATCTTCGCCTTCGGTGGTTCAGGCCTGTTCGCCACCAGTTACTACGTGGTACAGCGAACCTGCCACGCCCGCCTGTTCTCCGACAAGCTCGCGGCCTTTACCTTCTGGGGCTGGCAGGCCGTGATCATCGGCGCCGTTGTCACGCTGCCGCTGGGCTACACCATGAGCCGCGAGTACGCCGAGCTGGTCTGGCCGCTATCGGTCCTGGTCGCGCTCGTCTGGGTCGCCTACGCCATCGTGTTCTTCGGCACTATCGTCAAGCGCCAGGTACGCCACATCTATGTCGCCAACTGGTTCTTCGGTGCCTACATCCTGACGATTGCCGTGCTGCACATCGTCAACAACCTGGCCATCCCGACCAGCTGGATGCATTCCTACCCGGTCTATTCCGGCGCCGTCGACGCCATGGTGCAGTGGTGGTACGGCCACAACGCGGTCGGCTTCTTCCTGACCGCCGGCTTTCTCGGCATGATGTATTACTTCGTGCCCAAGCAGGCCGGTCGCCCGGTCTACTCCTACCGACTGTCGATCGTGCACTTCTGGTCGCTGATCGCCATCTACATGTGGGCCGGGCCGCACCACCTGCACTACACCTCGCTGCCCGACTGGGTGCAGTCGCTGGGCATGGTGTTCTCGGTAATGCTGCTGGCGCCGAGTTGGGGCGGCATGATCAACGGCATCATGACGCTGTCGGGTGCCTGGCACAAATTGCGCACCGATCCGATCCTGCGCTTCATGATCGTCGCGCTGTCGTTCTACGGCATGTCGACCTTCGAGGGTCCGATGATGTCGATCAAGACGGTCAACGCCCTGTCGCACTACACCGACTGGACCATCGGTCACGTGCATGCCGGCGCGCTGGGATGGGTGGCGATGATCACCGTCGGATCCCTCTACGGTCTGTTCCCGCGTCTGTTCGGGGTCGAAAAGATGTACTCCACCCGGCTGATCGAGTGGCACTTCTGGGTCAGCACCATCGGCACCGTGCTCTATATCGTCGCGATGTGGATCGCGGGCGTGATGCAGGGCCTGATGTGGCGCACCTTCAACGACGACGGCACGCTCACCTACACCTTCATCGAGGTGCTGCAGCAAACCGAGCCGTACTACATCCTGCGCCTGTTCGGCGGCCTGGTGTTCCTGTCGGGCATGTTCATCATGCTCTACAACGTCTACAAGACCTGGCAGATGCGTTCAACCGATGATCTCGAAGTGCCGGTCAAAGCACCGGCCCACGCCTGATCCGATACGGAGACTGACTCATGGCAATGCATGACAAGATCGAGAAACACGCCGGCCTGATGGCCGTCCTGATCGTGGTCGCCATCAGCTTCGGCGGCCTGGTCGAGATCGTCCCGCTGATGTTCAAGGCCGCGGTCGTCGAACCGGCCGACGGCGTGGAGCCCCACGGGCCACTGGAACTGGCTGGCCGCGATGTCTACGTCTCGGAAGGCTGCTACAACTGCCACAGCCAGCAGATCCGCCCGTTCCGCTCCGAGACCGAGCGCTACGGACACTACTCGGTGGCCGGCGAGTTCGTCTACGACCGACCCTTCCAGTGGGGCTCGAAGCGCACCGGCCCGGACCTGGCCCGGGTGGGCGGACGCTACAGCGATGCCTGGCACGAACTGCATCTGATGGATCCCCGCGCGGTCGTGCCGGACTCGAACATGCCGGCCTATCCCTGGCTGGCCGAGCGCTTCGTCGATCCCGAGTCGATCCAGGCGCGGATGCGCGTGCTCAAGGGCCTGGGCCATCCCTACACCGACGAGCAGATCGAAGCCGCCGCCGAAACAGTAGCAGGGCGAACCGAACTCGAGGCGGTGATTGCCTACCTGCAGGGCCTGGGCACCCAATGGACCGGCCAGGATGCCGCACCGCCATCATCCGGCGAGTCGGCGGGAGGTGACTCATGAGCAGCGGGCTGATTACGGCTTTTGCCATGATCGCCTTCGTGGCGATCGTCATCTGGGTGTTCGTGTTCAAGCGCAAGGAAGACTTCGACGAACAGGCCAACCTGCCGCTGGACGAAGACGATCGAAGCCGGCACGACACGGAAGAAAAGGACAAGGAGAGTTCATCATGAGCGCGTTCTGGCACTGGTTCGTCGTCATCATCACGCTGGGCTTCACCGCCGCCATGGTCTGGCTGTTCATTGCTACCGGCCGCGCGAAGGTCAACAAGCAACCGGGCGGCGACGAAGGTGAAACCACCGGGCACGTCTGGGACGAAGACCTGCGCGAGTACAACAATCCCATGCCGCGCTGGTGGCTTTGGCTGTTCTATCTGTCGGTGGCCTTCGCGCTGGGCTACCTGGTGCTTTATCCGGGGCTGGGCCGCTACGACGGCACGCTGGGCTGGACGCAGGAGAAGCAGTACGAAGCCGAAATGGAGCAGGCCGACGAGGCCTTCCGGGCACAGTTTGCCGAACTGGCCGATCAGCCGATCGAGCAGCTCACCGATAACGCCGAAGCCCTCCGCGTGGGACGCAACATCTTTGCCCATAATTGCTCGACCTGCCACGGCTCCGACGCCCGTGGCGCCGAGGGCTACCCCAACCTGACCGACGACCACTGGATCTGGGGCGGGGCGCCGCAGCGCGTGCTCGAGTCAATCCAGGCCGGCCGGCAGGCGGTGATGCCACCACTGGGCGACAATCTGGGCGAGCAGGAAGTCACGCGCACGGCCGTCTACGTGCAACAGCTGGCGGGCAAGCCGGTCGACGCCAGCATGGCCGCCGCGGGCGAGAAACTCTTCCAGCAGAACTGCGCGGCCTGCCACGGTCCCGAGGGCACCGGCAACATCCACCTCGGCGCGCCCGACCTGACCGCGGGCGTCTACACTTACGGTGGCGACCTCGACAGCATCCGCGAGACCATTCGGGAAGGGCGCAACGGGGTCATGCCGGCGCAGATGGAGCTGATCGGCGAAATCCGCACGCGTCTGGTCACCGCCTACGTCCTCAACCTGAGTCAGAACGACGATGCCGAGAACTGATCGCGACATTCCACCGCGTCCCCTGGCCCAGCGCCTGGGGGCGATCCTCTGGCCCTCGTTCTTTGCCGCTGGCGTGGCGACGATGGTGTTCTTCACCATCGTCGATCCGCTGATGCTGCGCGACATGACCTTTCCTGAACTCGAAATGAGCCGCATGGCCGGCTACACAATCGGCTTCTTCCTGTTCTGGTCGGCCACGGCCGCCTCCAGCCTGTTCACCTGGCTGCTTCTGCGACCGGCCAACCGCTTCAATGGCGGGATCGGAGAATGAGCAACGGCGCCAACACCGAAGCGATCCCGCTCTACGTCAAGCAGCCCAAGGTCTACCCGCGCGAGGTCAAGGGCCGCTTTGCCCGCCTGCGCGTGATTGCCGCCTGGGTACTGCTGGGCCTTTACTACGTATTGCCCTGGATCAGCATCAACGGGCAGCAGCTCGTGCTGTTCGACCTGGTCAACCGCCAGTTCCACATCTTCGGGATCACGCTTTGGCCGCAGGACCTGATCATCCTGTCGCTGCTGCTGGCCATGGCCGCGCTCACCCTCTTCTTCTTTACCGCCCTGGCCGGCAGGCTGTGGTGCGGCTATGCCTGTCCGCAAACCGTCTGGACCGAGGTCTTTTTGTGGATGGAGCGGGTCACCGAAGGTCGCCGCAACAAGCGCATCAAACTCGACCAGGGACCCTGGAACCGGGAGAAGATCGCGCGCAAGTCGGCCAAGCAGTTCCTGTGGATCACCTTCGCGCTGTGGACCGGCTTTACCTTCGTCGGCTTCTTCGTGCCGATCCGGGAACTCGGCATGCGCCTGATCGAGTTCAACCTGGGCGGCTGGGAGACCTTCTGGCTGTTCTTCTACTCCTTCGCCACCTACGGCAACGCGGGCTACCTGCGTGAGCAGGTCTGCAAGTACATGTGCCCGTATGCGCGCTTCCAGTCGGCCATGTTCGACGACAACTCGCTGGTCATCTCCTACGACGAAGCCCGCGGCGAGCCGCGCGGCCCGCGCAAGAAGTCCGACGACCGGCACGAGCTCGGCCTGGGAGACTGCATCGACTGCATGGGCTGCGTCCAGGTCTGCCCCACCGGCATCGATATCCGCGACGGCCTGCAGATCGAGTGCATCGCCTGTGCGGCCTGCATCGACGTGTGCGACGACGTGATGGATCGCATGGGTTATCCGCGCGGTCTCATCCGCTACACCACCGAGAACGCCCTCAACGACAAGCCGACACGCATCCTGCGGCCGCGCATCTTCATCTACATCGCCGCCCTGCTGGCCCTGGCCACGCTGATCGGCCTGGTGCTCACCGGCCGCGATCCATTGCTGGTCGACGTATTGCGCGATCGCACCGCATTGCACCGGGTCACCGATCAGACCCTCGAGAACCCCTTTACGCTCAAGTTGTCCAATCGAACCGATCGCGAGCTGGCGGTGCGTATCGCCGCCGAGGGCCTGCCCGGCCTGCGTGTCATCGAGCCGACGGCGCCGGTCAGCATTTCCCCCTCGCAGGTCGCCAACCAGCCCCTGACCATCGGCCTGCCGATCGAGCGGGCCAAGGCCGGCATGCACGACATCATGATCATCACCACCGATGCCGCCGGAGAGGTGCTCAACGAAACCGAAACGCGGTTCTTCATCCCGGCCCGCGCACTGGAGTGAAGCGATGGACATGACCGAAACGACAATACGGCCCTGGTACCGCGAGTTCTGGGTGTGGTTCATACTCGCCATTCTGAGCATGGGTGTCGCATCGGGCACCGGCGTGCTGGTCATCGGCATCAAGCATGCACCCCAGATGGTTACCGGCGACTACCAGCCCCTGGGCAAGGTCTTGATCGACACCCGCGAGCACGCCGAGCGGGCCTCGAGCCTGGGGCTTAGCGCGGAGCTGGCGGTCGGCGACGATCTCGCCGAACTGACGCTTCGTGCCCACCGCATCGATGCTCTGCCCGACCAGCTGTTGCTGCGATTCCAGCATCCCACCGATGCCGGACGTGACGTCTCGGCCGTGGCCCGCCGCGTCGACGCCGGGCGCTGGCAGGCCGACCTGGGCAGTATCCAGCCCCCCGGTCGTTCCCGGGTGATCCTCAGCGACCTGGAGCAGACCTGGTGGCTGGCCGGGCGCTATGCCGGTCGAGTCGCGGGCGAAATCGGGCTCGATCCGGAGCAGCTGTGAGCCACGCAGCATCGCCGTCGTGCTGGCACTGCGGCGAACCGGTGCCCGCCGGCGTCGACCTGCAGGCGACCGTCGGCGGCGAGGCTCGGCCGATGTGCTGCCACGGCTGCCAGGCCGTGGCCACCCTGATCGACCAGGCGGGCCTGGACCGCTACTACGACTTTCGCGACGCGCTGCCCCAGCGCCCCGACGCCGCTGCCCATCCCGACGACTACAGCGCGTGGGACCGCGATGCCATCGGGCGTCATTACGCTCGAACCGACTGCGACGGGATGTCGCAGATCACCCTGGTGCTCGAGAACATCCACTGCGCCGCCTGCGCCTGGCTGATCAAGCGCTTCGTCGGTGAACTCGAGGGCATAGCGGAAATCCAGGTCGACATCGGCGACGGGCGGGCCCGGCTGCATTTCGACCCCGAGCGAGCCGCGTTGAGCGAGATCGCCACCCGGCTGGCGGCACTGGGCTATCGCCCGCACCTCGACTCGCCCCAGGCGGGCGAACAGCGAGACCGTGCGGAACGCCGCCGCCTGCTCAAGGCCATTGTCGTCGCCGGTCTCGGCATGGTCCAGGTGATGAGCTACGCCCTGGCCGGCTACATCGGCGCCTTCCAGGACATCGACCCGACCAGCGAACGCTTCTTCCAGCTCGTCAGCATGATCGTGGCCGTACCCGTCGCGTTCTACTCAGGGCGGGTCTTCTACGCGTCCGCCTGGCGGACGCTGAGACAGGGACGCATGGGCATGGACGTGCCCGTCGCCGCGGCCATGCTGCTGGCACTGACGGCCAGCATTGTCATCACCCTGCTAGACGCCGGCGAAGCGTATTTCGATTCGGTCGTCATGTTCATCTTCTTCCTGTTGCTGGGCCGCTATGCCGTGCTGGTCACGCGTCAGCGGGCCGGTTCCGTTCACTCGGCCCTGGCGCGCTCCCTGCCGGCCGCCGCCCGGCGAATGAACACCGACGGCATGCTCGAGCCGGTGGCACTGGTGGAACTCGAACCGGGCGACCGCGTGCAGGTCAGCGCCGGCGAGACGGTTCCGGCCGACGGCCGCATCGTTTCGGGCCGGGCCATGATCGACGAGTCGCTGCTCTCGGGCGAGTCCAGCCCGCGCCGGCGCGGCGAAGAAGAGTCGGTTCTGGCCGGCTCGATGCTGCGCGACGGCCAGCTGGTGATCGAAGTCGGCGAGATCGGCCAGTCGACGGTCCTGGCCGGCATCGTGCAGATGCTCGAGCAGGCCCGCGACCACAAGCCGCGCCTGGCGCAGGTCGCCGACCGCATTGCCGGGGTGTTCGTCGCCTTCGTGCTGACCGGGGCGGCCGTCACCGCGCTCGCATGGTGGCAGATCGATCCGGGCCGGATATTGCCGGTCGTCATTGCCGTGTTGGTGGTCTCCTGCCCCTGCGCCCTGGCGCTCGGCACACCGGTTGCCCTGGCCTCTGCGGGGCGCGGGTTCGCGCGTCTGGGCATTCTCACGACCGGCAGCGACGTACTCGAAAAGCTGCCGAAGATCACCCACGTGGTCCTGGACAAGACCGGCACGCTGACCCAACCGGACATGAGTGTCGCCGAAATAGCCGTCGAGGACCGCGAGCTGGGACAAGCGGCAATCCTGCGGCTCGCGGGACGCCTGGAACGCGTCAGCCGACACCCGGTGGCCAGCGCCTTCGAAGGTCACGACGACGGCGGCGAGGTCGAACAGGCCGAGGCCGTCATGGCCGCCGGCGTGCGCGGCTCGATCGACGGCAGGGACCTGGCCCTGGGCAAGCCCGCCTGGATCGCCGAACGGCTCGGTCGCGAAATCACGCCGCCCGGTCCAGGTCAATGGATCGCCCTGGCCGATGCCGACCGCCTCCTCGCCTGGCTGCGGCTCGACAGTCCCCTGCGTGAAGGCGCAAGGGAACTGGTCGAGCAGCTGAAGGCGCGCAACATCAAGGTGATGCTTGCCTCCGGCGACCGGAGCGAGAACGTTGCGCAGATGGCCTCGCGGCTGGATATCGATCATTTCGAGGGTGATCTGAAGCCCGCCGACAAGCTCGAACGGGTCCGGCAACTGCAGGCCGAAGGCGCACGGGTGGCGATGGTCGGCGACGGCATCAACGACGCCCCGGTACTGGCCGGCGCCGACGTTTCGCTCGCCCTGGCCGAAGGCGCCGATATCGCCCGCACACAGGCCGACCTGGTGATCACCGGCCGAGGCCTGGACCGGGTCAGCCACGCCTTCGAGCTGGCCCCGCGCGTGGTCGGCGTGGTCCATCAGAACCTGGCCTGGGCGTTCGCCTACAACCTCGTCGCCCTGCCCCTGGCCGCCACCGGTTTCATCCCGCCCTGGGCGGCGGCCATCGGCATGTCGATCTCCAGCCTGCTGGTCGTCGCCAACGGCCGCCGTGCCGGTAAACTGCCCCGCCAAGTCGCACCCCTGCGAGAGACCAGGCGGGAGAGTGGTCCGACGAGTCCGGTGGCCGAAGTCTGAAGCGGGTGGTCTGTGGTCTGTGGTCTGTGGTCTGAAACCGGAAACCGGAAACCGGAAACCGCTATTTTCCCTGCCCCCTGAAACCTTCACACTTAACACTTAACACTTCACACTTTCAGACCAACACTTCACACTGACCCGGATGAACATCATCTACGTCCTCATTCCCCTGTCGATCCTGCTGATGATCCTGGCCATCGGTGCGTTCTTCTGGGCGGTGCGCAACGACCAGTTCGACGACCTCGACACCCCGGCGCTGGACATCCTCGACGACGACGAGGAGTTTGCCGCGGGCAAGCGATCGAAACAGGGCGCTGAGGCAAGTCATGACACGGAAGATCAAAACCTGAAAAACGCAAAGACGCAAAGCAGCAAAGAACGCGAAGAAAAGACGAAAAACCGATGACCGCGGAATGGGAGAATTTCCATTTCGAAATGAAAACGGGTATTCCGTGTCCCTCCGTGTCTTCCGTGGTTTTATTCTTTTTAACTTTGCGTTCTTCGCTGCTTTGCGGCTTTGCGTTTTAAAGGTTTTCATCTCCAATGCGCTCGACTGACTCCGCCCCATGAACGTTGAAACGGCACTGCTGACGGGATTGCTGGCCGGCCTGTTCGGGTCGACGCATTGCCTGGGTATGTGCGGGGGGATCGTCGGCTTGCTGCACGCGCAGATTCCTTCGGGGCGCGGTGCGCTGGCCATCGGTTTTCATGTCGGCCGTATCTCGAGTTACCTGGCCATCGGGCTTGTTGCCACCGGCCTCGGCATGCTGCCAGCCGCCGCCGTGCCTGACGCCGCCCCGCAAGTCATGCGCTGGATTCTCGGCGGCATCATCGTGTTGATGGCCGTCTACATCGCATTGCCGGGACGCTTCCGCGACGTTGTCGGCCAGCTCGCCGCGCCGCTGACCAGGCGCATGATGCCCGTGTTCTCGAAGTTCCTGCCGGTACGCTCGCTCGACAACGCCATCGGCCTGGGCCTGCTCTGGGGCCTGCTGCCCTGCGGCCTGCTCTACACCGTCATCGCCACCGCCGTGATGCTGGCCGACCCGCTGGCCACAACCGTCATGATCCTGGCCTTCGGCATCGGCACCGTACCGCTGCTGCTCGGCGGCGGGCTGGTGATGCTGAAGTTCCGCTCGGCCATCAATCGTCCGGGCCTGCGCTGGCTGGCTGCTTCGTTACTGGCGCTGACGGGGCTGCTGATCGCGGCCGGCCCCTGGCTGGCGCACGCGATCGACCACCCCTGGATGCAGTTCCTGGTCGAATGCGTCAGTTAGAGACGCTCTGGAGGTGAGCCGCACGCAGAGTTGCGGAGAACCAAAAACATTGAAACCACGGAAGCACACGGAATGTGAACTCTGATTCTTATTAAATTAGTTCCTTCTTCCGTGTCATTCCGTGCTTTCCGTGGTTAATGTCTTTGATTTTTTCTTCGCAGCTCGGCGGCTCTGAGTGAGTCAAGGCAAACCGACTACGACTCCGGATACAGGTGCTGCCACCACTCCGGCTCGTCCTTGAGCCACTTGTCGTACCAGGCCAGGATGCTGTCCCACCAGACGTAGCGCTTCTCGCGGTCGAGGATCCAGTGGTCTTCGCCCGGGAACTCGACCATCTCGACTTCGCGGCCGAGCAGCTTGAGCGCGGTGAACATATTGTCGCTCTCGCCCGGCGGCACGTTGGTGTCGGAGTCGCCGTGCAACAGCAGCAGCGGCGTGGTGATCTCGTCGGCGTTGTAGACGGGACTTTGCTCGACGTAGAGTTCCCGGCTATTCCAGGGGAAACTGCCCTGGCTGGCGATACCCGAGTAGGAATAGCCCCACCAGCCTTCGCCCCAGTAGCTGGTCAGGGCGCTGATACCGGCATGCGAAATCGAGGCGGCGAACAGGTCGGTCCGGGTGGCCAGGTACATGGTCATGAAGCCGCCGTAGCTTGCTCCAATGTTGCCGATACGCTCGCCGTCGACGAAGTCGTGAGCTTCGACGAACTTCCGCGTACCCTCGATGATGTCGTCTGCGGCATACTCGCCCCAGGCATTGACGTGTTTGGCCGAGAAATCCTGGCCGTAGCCGATGGCGCCCCGAGGCTGTACGACGTAGATCACGTAGCCGTTTGCGGCCCATAGATTGAACGGGTAGCGGCCCGTGAACTGGCGGTTCACCGGCATGGTGCCGCCGTAGTAATAGACGATCAGCGGGTACTGCTGCTCCGGATCGAAATCCGGCGGCAGGTAATAGCGGCCGTCGATTTCCACATCGTCGGCATTGGTGAATGTCCAGTCCCGCACTTCTCCCAGCACGACATCGGCGTATGCCGTCTCGCGCGAGTCGACCAGCACTTCGTTGCCGCCGTCGAGGCCGACGCGATGCACGCGTTGCGGGGCGTCGGCGTCGCTGCCACGCACCACCACCGTCGGCGGCGAGGTACGCGAGGCGACGAAGGACTCCATCACCGCGACGCCGCTGTCGACGATCCTCGGACCGTCGGCATCGCGGTCGAAATGAACCAGTACGGATTCCTCGCCGCTGACGGCCGACAGCAGCAGGTTGCCGTCGGCGAGGCGCTCGATACCGCTGAAGGCGGGATCGAAATCCCGGCTGACGCTGACCGCCTCTGTGCCGTCGACGGAGAGATGATAGAGTTGCGTGTCGTAGTCGTTCGGCGTCACGTCTTCCGCGGTCGTGTCGCCGTCGCCGATTGCCAGCCCGGGACCGGCCAGCAACCAGTAGCCCTCTTCGGCGTAGCGGATATCGTTAAACCGGCGCAGGCGGGCGATCTCGCGCCGCTGGCCGTCTTCGAGGTCGAGCTCGAACACGCGGGTCAGGCCATGCGGCGGCTCGGCATAGTCGATCACGCTGTGCGAAAGCAGAACGCGGCCATCGACGACATCGTGCAGATTCACCGAGTGCTCCTCGGCGGTCAGCGCCCGGACGATGCCGCTGTCGACATCGACCTGGTAGAGCTGGCTGATGTCGCGGAAACCGGCCCAGCGATCTTCCAGGGCGCGCAGGCGACGACGCTTGTCGGTATCGGTCTCGTCCTTCTTGACCCAGCTGAACAGGATGGAACGCGAATCCGGATGCCAGCGCCAGCTGCCGATGCCTTCGTGCTCGAGCAGCAGCGCACGGGCCCGGCCGGATTCCCGGTCGTGGAGCCACAGGCTCTCGCCCGTCTCCAGGGCCAGTTTCGAGCCGTCCGGGCTCCAGGCCAGGGCCGACGGCCGCTCGGCGGTCCACTGCCGCACGATGCGGTCGGTCTGAAGGTCGCGGATCTCGAGGCGGCGGATATCGGCATCGGCCGCTTCGTCGCGGCGATCATGGGCCAGGGCCAGGTAGCGGCCGTCAGGAGAAATGGCGAGATCACTGACGGTCTCGGCATTGGTCAGGCGCTGCGCGGAAACGCGGCGTTCGGACCGGGTATGGGCGACGGCCCAATCCTGTTCGGAACGCCCCTTCCAGGCCAGGGCGGGCTCGCCTTCTTCGGCGGCGCCTTCATGCACGATCCACACCTGGTGACTGCCGTTACGCAGATCCAGGGCATGGCCTTCCTCGCCCCCATCGACTTTGTCGCCGTCGACATAGACGGCGGCATTGCGCAGATCCTCGACCTTCAGGTGACCGCGCACGAAACGATCTGTCTCAAGCTGGAACCACCACAACTGCAGCGCCCGCTCCGAATCCAGCGTGTCGGGTGAGACGGGTTGCCACTCCCAGGTCTTGCCGAAGGCGGTTACAGACTGACCGTCACGCGGTAGCGCGCCTTCGCCGACCTGCCCTACCAAGGCCCGGCGCAGGTCATCGGCATGACCCGCCTTGTCCATCATTTCGACATCGACGGGCAGCGCTCCGAGTGCGAGGACTTCGTCGATGGCGACCGGTTCGGTTGCTGTTTCTTCGGCCAGAACGAGGGAAAACGGTAGCTGGATAATGAGGGCGAACAGGCAATATCGAATCACTGCGGGCTCCGGAATCGGCTTGAATGCAGCCGAGGAATGTAACAGAAGCGGTGGCCGACGGCATCGGACCTTTTTGACGGTAGTCAATTCGATGCCGCCGTTTCGGGACTAATCTGACGCCCTAATCGAATCAACCGCTTGCGGCAGAACCACCATGTCAGAATTGATGCGTCCCAACTTCGATGCCGAGCTGATCGAAAACTACGGCGGCGAGGGGCCCCGCTATACCTCCTATCCCACGGCCGTGCAGTTCAGCGAGGACTTCGGGCCGACGGAATACGACGCCGCCATTGCCGAGAGCAACCGGCTGCCGATCCCGGCCGACCTGTCGATCTACGTGCACGTGCCGTTTTGCACCAGCCCCTGTTTCTACTGCGCCTGCAACCGGGTCATCACGCGTTCGACCACCGCTGGGCAGGAATTCCTGGTCAACCTGGAAAAGGAATTCAGGCTCGTCGCACCGCGCTTCGATCGCGACCGGCCGGTACGCCAGCTTCATCTTGGCGGCGGCACGCCGACCTTCCTGCGCACCGACCAGATCCGCCAGCTCATGGCCCTGCTGCGCACGTATTTCCATTTTGCGCCCGACGCCGAGTTGGGCCTGGAGATCGACCCGCGCACCATCGACCCGGCCGGCATCCGTGAACTCAAGAACATCGGTTTCAACCGCCTTTCCGTGGGCATCCAGGATCTCGACCCGGACGTACAGAAGGCCGTCAACCGCGTCCATGACACCGCCATGGTCGGCTCAATCATCGGTGCCGCGCGCGGCGTGGGATTCGACTCGATCAGCGTCGATCTGATCTACGGTCTGCCGATGCAGACCACCGCCGGCTTCTCGAAGACGATCGAATCGATCATCTCGATGAACCCCGACCGGATCTCGCTGTTCAACTACGCCCACCTGCCGCACCTGTTCAAGGCGCAGCGCCAGATCGACATCGAACAGATGCCCAGCCCGGCGACCAAGCTGGCCGTCTTCCGCAACACGCTCTCGCGCCTGCTCGATGCCGGGTACGAATTCATCGGCATGGATCACTTCGCGCGTCCCGACGACTCGCTGGTCAAGGCCAAAAGAGACGGGACCATGGTGCGCAACTTCCAGGGTTACGCCACCCACGGCGGCCTGGACCTGGTCAGCTTCGGTCCCAGCGCGATCAGCCAGGTCGGCGACAGCTTCGCCCAGAACCACCGCAAGCTCGAGGACTGGACGGTGTCGCTCATCGAGGGCCGGCTTCCGACCGCCCGCGGATTGACGCGTAACACCGATGACCGCATCCGCGCCGACATCATCGAACGCATCATGTGCGACGGTGAACTCGTCTATCGCGACATCGAGCGCGACTACCAACTGGTGTTCCGGCGTTATTTCGCCAATGAACTCGAGCGACTCGAACCCCTGGCCGAAGACGGCCTGATCCAGTTCACCGACGGCGGCTTCAAGGTCACGGCCAATGGCCTGCTCTTCCTGCGCGCCATCGCCAAGGTCTTCGATGCCTACCTGGCTCCGGCAAGCCAGTCGCGCGGCCGTTTTTCACGCATCGTCTAGGAGCCACGTGAGCGCAAACAGCGACCAACCCAAGCTCGCGGGAGGGGAATCATCCTGCAACGATTGCGTCCTGTTCAGCCTTTGTTTCGCCCAGGATATCGACGCCGATGCGCGCGAGCGACTCAGCGATGTCATCCAGCGGCGGCAGGGTGTGCAGCGCAGTGCCCACCTTCATCACGGCGGTCAGCCCGCCCGGCAGCTGACAGTACTGCGTTCGGGCTCGATCAAGGCTTACGAGGTTTCACGCGAGGGCGATGAACTGGTCACCGGTTTCTACCTGCCCGGCGACGTCGTCGGCCTCGACGCCTTTTCGATGGGGCACCATGCCGGTTCGGCCGTGGCGCTTGAGGAATGCCGCCTGTGCGAAATTCCCGTTGCCGACTTCCAGAAGATGCTGGGCGAAAGCCCGCGGCTCAACCAGGTGATGCTACGCCTGCTGGCCGAGGAAATGGCCGAAGCGCGCAAGCTGCTGCTGGTCGTCGGCCGGCTGGATGCACGCACTCGCGTGGCCCTGTTCCTGCTCAGCCTCTCGCGCCGTTTCGAGCGACGCCAGCTCGACCCGGATCTGTTCCGCCTGTCAATGGACCGGCGAGACATCGCCAACTACCTGGGGCTGACCATCGAAACCGTTTCGCGCACGCTCTCGGCCCTGCAGCGCGACGATGTCATTCACATCCGGGGCAAGCATGTGCGCATCCTGGACCGGGAAGCGCTGGCCGAGCAGGCCCATGTCGAGGAAGCCAGTCCATCACGGCAGGCGGTGGGCTAAGCGGCCTTCCGTATCGTCCCGGCCGAAGAGCCGGGACCCCGCGCGCTTCAATCCTGCATGGCCCGTCCAAGTGTCGGTGCCCCGTTTCGCCGGGAGGTCCCGGATAGCCGCTACGCGGCTTCCGGGACGACAGGCTTGGCGGGTCATTCGTAGTCAGGCAGACGAGTCGGGGAGACAAGCTGACTGAAAAACAGCGCATTGGCGAACAGCTTCTCCCCACCGCGCCAGTAGCCACGGAACAAGGGTTCGTCGGCGATCCGCACCACCGTTCCGCTTCCGTGCCGGCTGACACTGATGGCCGGCGTACCCGCCAGGCCTTCGCGATTCTTTTCCGACAAATACCCGGCAGCCAGGGGGTCGTCGGCATAGACACCCACTTGGGCGTAAGCGTTGTCGACGGCCTTGAGCTGGTGCCGTCCCTGGCGGAACAGCACGAGTTCGTCGTCGGCATAACCCCAGGCCAGCGGATGGCTGCGATCGATGTCGACACGCAGGGCCGTGCCGCCGATCAGTTCACGGGCATGGTCCTGCCTGTAGTCGCCGTAGGGCTTGCGTTCGAGCTCGGCGTCTTCCTCCTCACCGTTTTCTTCGACCAGGTCCCAGCCGAGGTCCAGCGACTCGGCCATTTCAGCCGCCTCACCAAAGGCCACCAGGGTGCCGCCGCCGCGGACGAAGTCGACGATCGTCGACTTGACCGAATCACTCAACGAGCCGTACCAACCCGGCGGCACGATCAGGTGCGTCCGGTCTTCGAGATCGCCGCTGCTGAGGGAAATTGCCTCGATTTGACTCACCGGCTCGGCCAGGCGCGTATCGAACCAGTGCCAGACCGCACCGGCGGCGTAAGCGCTCACGCCGTGGCCGGTCAGTACGGCCGGGCTGACCGGTTCGAGCACGGGTACCGAGGGCGAGCCGAGATCCACGCCGTCGATGGCCATACCCTGCCCGGCAGCGATAACGTCGACAGCGTGTCTCTCCGAGAGCTCGGCCAGGCGCGGGCCCACCGGATCGAGCTTATCGGGCTGAATACCTGAATGAATCACCAGGCTGCCGCGCCCGAACGACCGTTCACCGGTTTCTTCGACCGCGACGGTCAACGGCTCGGTTGTCACCTGGACCCGGTAACCGTCGCCAAGCAGGTCGGCCAGCAAGGCGTCGGCACGATACTGGTTCCAGTGCACCAGCCAGGCCAGTGCACCGGTATCGACGGTGGCCGGTTGGTGCTGCGGCACCCCGGACAGGGATTCGCCCATCTCGGGCAGCCGACGCGCGGTCGCCAGGGGCAGGTCGTGGGCCATGGCCATCGGCCAGGCCGAGACGTCGTAGAAGGTTTCGACGTCCATTTCCGTGACCGCCTCGAATACCGACTTCAGCAGCAGATACGCGCCCTGCTCGGCCGGGATGACCCAGGCCGAACCCGGCTCGAAACTCTGCTCGCCGATCGAAACCGTCTCCTCGACCGGATGAACCGTGACATCGTGGTTGAGCAGCATGCCGATCAATGCGTGGGCGCGCGCGGGGTCCCCGCCGTCGCCCAACAGCCAGCCGGCCTGACTCCAGTCGCCGGCGCGCTCACGCGCGTCATCGAAGAAATCGCGCTGATAGGCGACCAGGTCATCGGCGCGAGCGAGTGAGCCGTCCAGCGTCGAAATACTGGTGCGTACCTGGTTAGCGACGGTCTCGGCAAAGCGCTTGAGCCCGTATTCGCTTTCCTGAACGACGCCGCGGCTGGAGCTCTGCTCGAACAGGATGCCGATGCCGCCGGTCACGTCCGGGTAGGTCGAGCCCTTGCCGATGTAGAAGTCGTCGAAGGATTCGCGGGCGTAGAAGGGCTGCCCGGCAGCATCCAGCTCGCGGCCATGGAACTCCGCGATGGCGCCGGTCAATTCCTGGTTGGCCTCGGAGATGAGCGGATTGGCGCGCTCGGGAATGCCGGGCTGGAAGAAGAAGGTGCTGTCATTCCCCATCTCGTGGTGATCGGTGATCACGTGCGGCCGCCACAGATGGTAGTGGCGCAACCGATTCTGTGAAACCGGATGAACCACCGGCAGCCAGTCGCGGTTGAGGTCGAACCAATAGTAGTTGGTGCGACCGTCGGGCCAGCCCTCTTCGTGTTCACGATCGTCCGAATCGGAGGAAGGATGCTGGCCGCGATGCATGTTGACCCAGTGCGCGAAACGGTCGATGCCGTCGGGATTGATCGCCGGCTCCATGACCAGAATCATTTCGTCGAGCCAGCGCGTTACGCGCTCGTCCTGCCCGGCCGCAAGGTACCAGGCCATGACCAGTGCCGCACTGGCACCGGAGGCCTCGTTGCCGTGAACCGAGTAGCCCATCCAGACCACCGGCGGGCCCTCGCCGTTGCGGGCGGCCTCGTGGCGTCCGTCACGGATTTCGTCGATTTCATCCAGGCGCTCGGGGCGGGCGAAGGTAAGCAGAATCTGTGGACGCCCGCCGTGGCTTTGACCGATCTCCTCGAGTTTCACTCGATCGGAGGTCTCGGCCAGGCGGCGCATATAGGTCACGATCTGGTCGTGTCGCGGATGGCGCTCGCCGGGCTCGAAGCCGAGCACCTCCGCGGGCGTGGGCACGGAATCGTCGATCTCCACGTCGTCGGGCAGGCCGGGCGCGGCAGAGACCGAAAAAGGCACGAGCAACAGGAACGGAATAAGCAGCTTCTTTGTCATCAAGGATCAGAACAGTCTTCGAGTGAGGCTGGTAAGCTTAAACCACATGGAATTCGCAGACCGAGAAGGAGTTCACATGCAGCTTCAATCCCAAGATCTCAGCGACGGTGCGCCCATCGATCCGCGCTATGCCTTCGCCAAACAGGATCCTGAATCACACATGGTGCTGTCGGACAATCTCAGCCCGCACCTGGCCTGGTCCGGGGCACCGGAAGGCACGCGTTCATTCGCCGTCGTCTGCATGGACCCCGACGTTCCCTCCGAGGCAGACGATGTCAACCAGGAAGGCAAGAGCCTGCCGGCCGACATGCCGCGCGTCGACTTCTGCCACTGGGCCATGGTCGACATCCCGGCCAATGTGACGGAACTGGCCACCGGCGAGTGCTGCGACGGCATCACGCCCAAGGGCAAGCAGGACCCGCCGGGGCCCGACGGGGCGCGACAGGGCCTGAACGACTACACCAACTTCCTGGCCGGCGATGCGGACATGGCGGGCAACTACTTCGGCTACGACGGCCCCTGCCCGCCCTGGAACGACGAACGCCTGCATCACTACGTGTTCACCGTCTACGCGCTCGATACAGAAAACCTGGATTTGCCGGAAACATTCACCGGCCACGATGTGGTCGAGGCCATCGAAGGTCATGTGCTCGACCAGGCCAGTCTCACCGGTACCTATTCCCTCAATCCGGCCGTATCGGGTTAGCGTTGGAAACGAGTGCGCTCAAATGTTGAACAAACCGTGGCCAAAATGTTCATACCCTGAACAACACTGAGTGTGCGGAGCCCGCAACGACGGGCTCCGCATCCTGGCACGGCACGTGCAACAAGGACGGCGATCCTTCACTTACACATTCGAAGAGGTAGCAAGCCGATATGGCCGCTGAAGACATCATCAAGAGAATCGCCGACGAGGAAATCCAGTTCGTCGACCTGCGCTTTTCCGACACCCTGGGCAAGGAGCAGCACGTCACACTGCCGGCTCACACCATCGACGAGGAATTCTTCGAGGAAGGCAAAATGTTCGACGGCTCGTCGATCGTCGGCTGGAAGGGCATCAGCGAATCCGACATGGTGCTGATGCCGGATACGGAGACCGCCTACGTCGATCCGTTCTCGGAGTTCGCCACACTCAACCTCACCTGCGACATCCTCGAACCGGACACCATGCAGGGCTACAGCCGCTGCCCGCGTTCCCTGGCCAAACGCGCCGAGGCCTTCCTGCAGTCCAGCGGACTGGCCGACGAGGCCTATTTCGGCCCCGAGCCCGAGTTTTTCGTGTTCGACGATGTACGCTGGAAGAACGATATCTCCGGCTGCTCGTTTGAAATCGATTCCGAGGAAGCCGCCTGGAACACCAACAAGACCTACGAGGACGGCAACTACGGGCATCGACCGCGCGTCAAGGGCGGTTACTTTCCGGTACCGCCCGTCGATGGCCTTGCGGACCTGCGCAGCCTGATGTGCGCAACGCTGGAAGCCATCGGAATCCCGGTCGAGGTCCATCACCACGAAGTCGGCACTGCCGGCCAGTGCGAGATCGGTACACGCTTCAACACCCTGGTGCGTAAGGCCGATGAAATGTTGATGCTCAAGTACGTGGTGCATAACGTGGCACACCGCCAGGGCCAGACGGCTACGTTCATGCCCAAGCCTCTCGTGGGCGACAACGGTTCGGGCATGCACGTCCACCAGAGCTTCTCCAAGGGCGGCAAGAACATGTTCGCCGGCGACGGCTACGGCGGCCTGAGCGAGACCGCCCTGCACTACATCGGCGGCATCTTCAAGCATGCCCGCGCCATCAACGCATTTGCCAACTCCACTACCAACAGCTACAAGCGCCTGGTGCCGGGCTTCGAGGCACCGGTTCTGCTGGCCTACTCGGCGCGCAACCGCTCGGCCTCCTGCCGGGTGCCCTGGGTGGGTTCCGACAAGGCCCGCCGCATCGAGATCCGCTTCGGCGACGCCGCCGGCAACCCGTACCTGACCTTCGCCGCCATGCTGATGGCCGGCCTGGACGGGGTGATCAACAAGATCGATCCCGGCGCGCCGATGGACAAGGATCTCTACGATCTGCCGCCGGAAGAAGAACGCGACATCCCTCGCGTGTGTCACGCCCTCGACCAGGCACTGGACGCGCTCGACAAGGATCGCGATTTCCTCAAGGCCGGCGACGTGTTCACCGACGACCTCATCGACGGCTACATCAAGCTCAAGATGGACGAAGTCACGCGCTTCCGGATGTCGACGCACCCGGTCGAATTCGATATGTATTATTCGAGTTGATGGGCACGAACTCCGTCATCGATGGGGGTCGCCGTCCGGCGTCCCCGACGGCTAGAATATCGACAGACTGGTCAATTGAGGTGTACATCATGAACAAGCTGCCGATCATCCTCGCCGCGTTGCTGGCAACGCTGGCCTTCACGACCAACGCCCAGGATGTTTATCGGGTCGTCGACGAAGACGGCAACGTGACCTATACCGACCAGAAGCCCGATGACAACGCCGAGCCGATGGAGTTGCCGGAACTCAATGTGCTCGAGGGCGATGCCGAATCCCTGCCCGGAACCGATAGCGACGATCCCGTGGCGCAGGGCGAAGCACAGCCCATGAATTTCCGTATCGAGCAGCCGGCCGACGACGCCGAGATTACGCCCGAAGGTCAAAGCATCAACGTAGTCATGGGAATCGACATCGAGGTGCCACCCACCGCCCAGATCACCCTCGTCCTCGACGGCGAGGAACTGACCCCGGTGCGGACGCTCGAGACCGATATCCCGGCACCGCAGCCCGGCGAGCACCGCCTGTTCGCCCGTCTCGAAACGCCATCCGGGCGCGTTCTGGGCACCACCGATCCGGTCACGTTCACCACGGTGGCCCCCGCCGGCGACTGAATGCAACACTTAATGACACCGTCATTGATCCTGCCACATTCAGCTTATCTCTCTCGGCGTTCGTCCAAAGCGTCGGTGCGCCAGCACAGGCAACGAGGGAGTGCGGTTTCGCGCAGCAAAGGAGCGCTCCTGAGGCGCCGTTGTGCGCGTAGCCGGACTCCTGAATGAGGCAGGATTAATGACGGTGTTAGTAGACCCGGACGAACTGGCTACCGGTCTGGTTCGGGTCGCCGCCGATGGGCGAATCGAGTGGTTCAACCGCTCGGCCAACGCCCTGCTGGCACCACCGGGCGCCAGCCTGAAGCAGCACAGCATCCAGCAGTTCTCTTCGGCCCTGGGCGAGTGGGTGCGCCAGGTCTGCACGCAGGGACGCTCGCTACACGCGCCCGAAGCCCTGCTCGAGGACGGCACGACCGTCGTCGACGCCTACCTGCACCCGGTGGAGCATTCCATCCTGATCGAACTGCACCCGATCGCCGAGCGCGTGCGCCAGCGAGAGATGGCCGAGCGGGCCGATCGCCAGCAGGCGCTGTCGCTGATGACCCGCCGCCTGGCGCACGAGCTGCGCAATCCACTCGCCGGTGTCCGCGGTGCGGCCCAGTTGATTGCCGCGCGCGGCAATGACGAAGCCAGCGGCCGGCATGCGGCCATGATCCAGCGAGAGGTCGATCGCATCACCGCCCTGATCGAGCGCTTCGCAGGCAACGGGGAACGACATGCCTCGCCGATCAATCTCCACCGCGTGCTTGGCGAGGCCGCCGAACTGGTTGCCGCCGAGCAACACGGCAGCCTGCGCATCGAACGCGATTTCGACCCCAGCATCCCCGAACTGAGCGCCGACGAGGGCCAATTGCACCAGCTGTTTCTCAACCTCCTTCGCAACAGCGCCCAGGCCGGCGCTGGCGTCGTTCGACTGACCACCCGCATCGAGCACAACTCGCCCCTGCTCGACCGCCCGGGCGGGTACGCCGTGCGTATCGACCTCGACGACGACGGCTCCGGCGTGCCCGGGACGCTGCGCGAGAAGCTGTTCCTGCCGCTGGTCTCCGGCCGCGACCAGGGCTCGGGCTTCGGCCTGGCCATCGCCCAGCAGATCGCCCGCAGCCACGGCGGCCTGGTCGAATACCGGCCGCTCGAACACGGCAGCCGCTTCCGGGTCCGCCTGCCGCTCGAGCCGGACGCCAACCCGTCCGACCAGGAAGACCGCGATGACTGAGCGAATCTGGATCATCGACGACGACCCCGCCATCCGCTACGTGCTGGCGGAATATTTCGACAGCCAGAACATGCAGGCCCGCAGTTTCGCCGATGGCGCCAGCCTGACTGCCGCACTCGACGAAGACGCGCCCGACCTGGTCATGGCCGATGTGCGTCTGGACGGTGAAAGCGGCCTGGATGTCATGCAGCGCCTGCGCGAGCGCCACCCCGATTTGCCGGTCATCGTCATGACCGCCTATTCCGACCTGGACTCGGCCGTGCGCGCCTTTCGCGGCGGCGCCTTCGAGTTCCTGGCCAAGCCCTTCGATCTCGACGAGGTCGGACGGCTGGTCTCCAAGGCACTCAGGCGCGCGCCGGAACCTCGGGAGACCTCGGCCGGCGACACCGAGTTGATCGGGTCCTCACCGGCCTTCCAGCACCTGGTGCGCATGATCGGCCGCCTTTCGGCCAGCGATGTGCCGGTGCTGATCACCGGCGAGACCGGCACGGGCAAGGAGCTGGTCGCCCGCGCGCTTCACCGTCATTCTCCGCGCGCCGAGCGGTCGTTCGTGGCGATCAATACCGCCGCCATTCCCGAGGATCTGCTGGAATCCGAACTCTTCGGCCACGAGAAGGGCGCCTTCACCGGCGCGGAAGGCCGTCGACCGGGCCGATTCGAGCAGGCCGAGGGCGGCACGCTGTTTCTCGACGAGATCGGCGACATGCCGCTGAAGCTGCAGACGCGCCTGCTGCGCGTGCTGGCCGAGGGCGAGTACTACCGCCTGGGCGGCCACGACCTGATTCGCGCCGATGTGCGCGTGATTACCGCCACGCACCGCGACCTGTCCGAACTGGTGCGAAAAGGGCGCTTTCGCGCCGATCTCTACCATCGATTGAAGGTCATCGAATTGAAGGTGCCGTCGTTGCGCGAACGCCGCGAGGACATACCCGCGCTGGCGAGTCATTTCCTGCAGGAGGCGGCAGCCGAGTTCAACCTGCCCGAGCGCAGCGCCGACCAGGCACTGATCCGGCACCTGGCCGCCCTGCCCTGGCCGGGCAACGTGCGCGAGTTGCGCCATCTCTGCCAGTCCCTGGCAGCCCTCGCCCCGGGCGAGGTCATCGGCACCGACGACCTGCCCGAGGAATACCGCCACGTCCAGTGCGGGACGGACACCGAATCGCCCGGCTGGACCCGGCAGATGGAGATGGCGTTACGCCAGCGCCTGGCCGGCGAGGAAAACGACCTTCACGGGCAATTCCAGGCGCAGTTCGAAGCCAGCCTCGCTCACACCGCCGTCGCCGCCTGCGACGGCAACCAGTCCGAGGCCGCCCGCCGTTTGGGCATCAGTCGGAATACGCTGGCGAGGATGTTGAAAGAAGTGTGAAGTTTTAAGTGTGAAGTGTTCAGTGTGAAGTGTTAAGAATCAATGAGATGGCTGTGCGCTAACACCTAACACGGAACATCTAACACGCCCACCGCAAGCCGCAAAATAGAAAACATGGCCCCCGGGGCCTAACGCCCGCCACTTCACACTTCACACTGAACACTTCACACTTATTCAATTCACCTCGATCCAGAACGTCACCGGCCCGTCGTTGACCAGCGCCACCTGCATGTCGGCGCCAAAGCGGCCGAACGCGCTGTTCGGCCAATCGCGTTTCACCTGTTCGGCGAGCGCCTCGAACAGCGCCTCACCCTCGGAGGGCGGCGCGGCGGGTGTGAAGCTGGGGCGGTTACCCGAATTCGTATCAGCCGCCAGGGTGAACTGCGGCACAACCAGCAGGCCGCCGCCGGCATCGCGCAGGCTGACGTTCATCCGCCCCTTGTCGTCGGCGAAGACACGGTAGTTGAGCAGGCGTTCGATAAAGCGCGGAATCCGTTCGGCCCGATCACCCTGGCGAAAACCGGCCAGGACCAGCAGGCCGGGGCCAATTCGGCCCACGGTCTCGCCATCGATCCTCACGGAGGCCTCGCTGACGCGTTGGAGCAAGCCGATCATCTCTCTGCAAGGTCTTTCGGAGGAATCACCCGCAATAGGATGACAGATCGCTGGTGACGGCTCGTTCCTCCGATTCACTCTGGAGCCATATTCCCTGGCTACGGCCATCCACCTCGGAAACCGTGCAGCGATACGTCACCTCCAGCATCTGACCACAGCTCGCATCGGTGGCGCGGGCCGTCCACTCGGCACCCGGACGCAGGCCGGAGCAGGTCGTTTCCGCAATCGCATCGGGGTTATCCGCAACACGGTTACGTTCAAGCTGAGAGGCGACTTGATCCACGAGATCCTTGAGTCCCGCAGGATTCGTTTGGGCCGTCTCGGAGAAGTTGTAAGGTATGTCGATAACAGCCGACGTGCTGTTCGCCTGCATCTCCTCGCGAGTCTGACCGACCGGCAAGCCTCGCATGGCGTCACCTTCCACCAACATCCGCCCGTCTTCGATCAGCGTCAGCTTGAAGTCGACCGCCAGCCCGCGGTGATGAGGTTGACCGATCGCAACCATGGCCCGAACGAGTTCAATCGGCTCCAGATGGCCCGCAAAACCACCGGGCCAGCCGGCGCCTGTCTGAGCCGTCGCCGGAGAACAGAAAAAGACGCCCGCCCACAGGGCCGCACACATCAAAATGGTCTTCATCAACAAACTCCTCTACCGTATCCCCTTGCGCTCCTCTTAGAATAGACTGCAGGATCGAAGCGGCGCAACAAGGACAATCCGCACCCGGCAAACACCGTGCGACTACGCCGATGCATCCCACAGAACTCGCCGTATGACCCGATTCTTCGCCATCGCCCTGCTTCGTTTGCTGTCCTGGATGCCGCTGCGCTTTCTGCATGCGCTGGCGGTGCCCTTGGCCTGGGGCATGCACTTCATGCCTTGGCGCGGTCACGCCGTCATCCGCAAAAACCTCGAGCTGTGCTTTCCCGAGTTCGACGAGGCCGAACGCGAGCCTATCTACCGCCACCACCTGGTCGAAACACTCCGGTTGGTCCTGGAGTCGGGCGCGATCTCCTACTGGTCGGCCGAACGGCTGAAGCGGCACGTGCCGACCGTCGAAGGCTGGGAGACGACGCGCGAACTCATCGACAGCGAGCGCGGCGTCATCATCGTCGGTGCGCACTTCGGCAACTGGGAAGTCCTGCCGCTGTGGCTCTCCATCCACCGCCCGCTCACGGCGCTTTACAAATCGCCGAAACGGCCCGAACTCGAGCGCCTGATCACCACCACCCGCAGCCGCTTCGGCAGCCGCATGATCCCCAGCGGCTCACCGTCGATGCGAAAGATGCTGGCCGCTCTGCGTGACGGCGAGATGATCGGCATCCTGGCGGACCAGCAACCCAAACAGGGCGAAGGCGTGTTCGTCGATTTCTTCGGCCGGCCGGCGCTGACCATGACGCTGGTCAATCGCCTCGCGCGCCGCACCGGCGCGGCCGTGGTTTTCATCAGCGCCGAACGCCTGCCGAAGGGACAAGGCTGGGCATTGCGACTGAATCCCGCTGACGAGCGCATCGCCGACGATGACCCGAAGACCGCCCTGGGCGTCATGCACCGCTGGCTGGAACACGAAATCCGCCGCAATCCCGCACAGTATCTCTGGAGCTACAAGCGCTTCAGCCTGCAGCCCGACGGGCAACCTTCGCCGTATCCGAAACGGAACGAGCGCTGAAAAGACGCCGCCTCAGTCGAGCCGTTTGAGGAAGACGGTCATGACCTTCTCGGCCTGCTTGTCACCGTTGTCGCGGGCGACCTCCAGACCCTTTTCCCAGGCGCCCCGCGCCGCCTCGTGGCGGCCCGATTCATTGAACGCCTTGCCCAGTTCCTGCCAGGCCGTGGTCTGTTCCGGCTGGTGGCCAGTGGCCATCTCCAGGTGTTCGATGGCCAACGCCAGGTCGCCTTCCTTCAGCCGCGCCTGTCCGGCCGCCAGGCGGGACTCGTATGTATCGCGGCCCTGGTCGATGAGTTTTTCGATTGCTTGTGGATCCATGGAGATAGTGTGAAGTATTAAGTGTGAAGTGTTAAGTGTTAAGAATCAATGAGATGGCTTTACGCTAAGACCTAACACGTAACACCTAACACGAACCACGCCACCCGCAAGCCGCAAAATACAAAACATGAACCACCAGTCTAACGCCCGCCACTTCACACTTCACACTGAACACTTCACACTCAATTCAGTGCTTCCAGTAGGCCGGCGTCAACAACACCAGGATGGTGAAGATCTCCAGCCGGCCGAGCAGCATGGCGAAGCTCATCAGCCACTTGGTGGCGTCGGCCAGGCCGCCGTAATTGGATCCAGCCTGGCCCAGCGCCGGACCGAGGTTGTTCATCGATGAAAAGACCACGGAAACGGCTGTGACCAGGTCCCGCTCGATGCCGGAGACGACCAGGGTCAACACCACCACGCACAGAATGTAGAGCGACACGAAGCCCCACACGGCGTTGGCTACTTCCTGATTCAGTGTGCGGCCGCCGAGCTTGAGCGGCACGACCGCGCGCGGGTGGACCAGTCGTTTGAGCTCACGGACGCCCTGCTTGGTCAGCAAATATACACGGATGATCTTGAAGCCACCCGTGGTCGCCCCGGCACAGCCGCCGAAGGCACTGATCAGCAACAGCAACAGCGGCAGCGTGCCTGGCCAGGTATAGACCTCGGCAGTGGCGAAGCCGGTGGTGGTCATATAGGAGACAGACTGAAAGACCGCGTGGCGCAGTGAATCCCAGAAACTCGCATACACATCCTGCTGCCACAACAGCAGCGTGGCCACTACCGAGATCATCAACAGCAGCAACACGAACAGCTTCAGTTCCGGATCGCGAAGATAGACCTGGGCCGTGGCACGACGCAGGGCCAGATAATGCAGGCCGAAGTTGAGGCTGGCAACGAAAATGAAGAAGACCACCAGCCAATCGATCAACGCACTGTCGAAATGACCGATCGAAGCATCGTGGGTCGAGAAACCGGCCGTGGCAATGGTTGAGAAACTGTGCCCGACAGCGTCGAACAGCGACATGCCCGCCGCCCAGTAGGCCGCCGCGCACAGAACGGTCAGGCCGATGTAGATCAACCACAGCGCCTTGGCCGTCTCGGCAATGCGGGGCGTAAGCCGGCTCTCCTTGACCGGCCCGGTGACCTCGGCCTTGTAAACCTGCATGCCGCCGATACGCAGCATGGGCAGGATGGCCACGGCCAGCACGATGATGCCCAGCCCGCCCATCCACTGCAATTGCTGGCGGTACCACAGAATCGATGTAGGCATCTCATCCAGCCCCGTGAAGACGGTCGCGCCCGTGGTGGTGATACCGGAGGTGGATTCGAACACCGCGTCGGCAACGGAAGCATCGATCGCCAGCACGAACGGAACGGCGCCCGCCAGGCACACTGCTCCCCAGCAGGCCACGACGACCAGGAATCCGTCGCGAATACGCAGATCACGGCGAGATTGCCGGACGGGCAAGTACAGGGCCACGCCGACGGCGGCAACGATGAAGAGGCTGATCGAAAATGCCGACAGCGTCCCGTCATCGGAGAACAATGCAAACAGCATCGGCGGCAGAAAGCCGAGGCTGAGAAAGATCAGGAGAACCCCGACGATGCGCTGGACCGGTGCGTAGGCGCTGACCTTCATTGTCTCTCGCTAGACGAACATGGCTTCGACGGCGAACAGCCGCTCGACGCGCCGGATGGATCGCTGATCGGCCACGAACAGGATGACGTGATCGTCGGTCTCGATGACCACATCATGGTGGGCGATGATCACCTGGTCGCCACGGATGATGCCGCCGATGGTCGTCGCCGGGGGCAGGTCGATTTCCTCGATGCGCTTGCCCACGACCTTCGACTGCGCCGGCGTTCCGTGGGCGACGGCCTCGATGGCCTCGGCCGCGCCCCGCCGGAGCGAGTGCACGCGAACCATGTGCCCCTTGCGGATATGCGTGAGCAGCGCACCGATGGTGACCTGCTGCGGACTGACGGCCACGTCGATGCGGTCGGACTCGACCAGGTCGACATAAGCCGGCCGGTTGATCAGGGTAATGACCTTGTCGGCGCCCATGCGCTTGGCCAGCATGGACGAAAGAATGTTGGCCTCGTCGTCGTTGGTCAGGGCGCAGTAGACGTCGGTCTCGTCGATGCCCTCCTCGTGCAACAGGTCCTCGTCGGCGCAATCGCCGACCAGCACGATGGCGGTGTCGAGATCCTCGGCGATCCGTTCGGCCCGGACCGGATCGCGCTCGATCAGCTTGACGTGATGGCTGCGTTCGAGCCGGCGCGCCAGGCTGGCGCCGATGTTCCCGCCGCCGGCAAGCAGGATGCGGTGCCCCGGTTCGGTCATTCGCCGCAGTTCGCGCATCACCACCGGAATGTCGTCGCGGGCGGCCAGGAAGAAAACCGTGTCGTCGACCTCGATGACGGTATCGCCCTCGGGGATGATCGGTTCGTCGTTGCGGAATATCGCGGCCACCCGCGCGTCGACATCGCTGGGCAGCTTTTGGCGAAGCGCGCGCAATTCGTGACCGACCAGCGGCCCGTCGTGGAAGGCACGGGTGCCGACGAGCTGGGCGCGACCATCGGCAAAATCGAGCACCTGCAGGGCGCCCGGGTACTCGATCAATCGCTGGATATGATCCGTAACCAGGCCCTCGGGACTGATGAGCACGTCGATGGGCGTGCTCTCCCGCTTGAACAGTTCCGGATGCGCCAGGTAGTCGGCGGCCCGCACCCGGGCCACCTTGGTCGGCGTATTGAACAGCGAGTAGGCAACCTGGCAGGCGACCATGTTGGTCTCGTCGGAGTTGGTCAGGGCGATCAGCAGGTCGGCATCCTCGATACCCGCGCGAATCAGCGTCTCCGGATGGGATGCGTGGCCGAGCACGGTACGGATGTCGAGCTTTTCCTGCAGCTCGCGCAATCGCTCGCTGTCCATGTCGACCACGGTGATGTCGAAGTTCTCGGCCGACAGGCTGCGCGCCATGCCGGTTCCAACCTGCCCAGCGCCGAGAATGATGATCTGCATGGCTCGCCTCGTTCTAGAACTGTTTGGGATCGATACCCAGTTGCTTGAGCTTGCGGTAGAGGTGGGTGCGTTCCATCTCGACGCTTTCGGCCAACTTGCCCACGCTGCCCTCCACCGACTGCAGTTTGAACGTCAGGTACTGGCGTTCGAATTCCTCGCGCGCCTCTCGCAACGGCAGGTTGAACAACGCCGGTGTCTTGCGGTCACCGACCGTCTCGCCGGTATCGGACTGGGCCATGGCCTCCTCGACCTCGGCCACCGTCACCTCTTCGCCCCCGCCCAGGATGAGCAGGCGCTGCACCAGGTTACGCAGTTCGCGCAGGTTGCCGGGCCAGTGGTACTGGCGCAGCCGATTCTGGACCGCCACCGGGAAATGCCGGTAGGGCGTGCCATCGCGACCGGGGTAGAACTCCGCGTAGAAACGGATCAGGTCGGGCACGTCTTCCTGGCGCTCGCGCAGGGGCGGAATCTCCAGCGGCAGTACGTTGAGCTGGTAGAACAGGGACTCGTCGAAGCGACCCTCGCGCACGAGTTTTTCCAACGGCTGGCCGGTACCAGCAATCACACGCAGGTCGAGTTCGCTGCTGTCGGCCTGGTCGGGGTCGACACGACCCGACTCGAGCACCTTCAGCAAGACCGTCTGCGCACCGCGGTCGAGGCGCGAGACATCGTCGATGAACAGCACGCCGCCCTGCGCTTCCGAAAGCAGGCCCTCGCCGCTTCGCTCGCCCATCAGCAGGGTCCTGAACGAAGCGCCGTCGAGGCGCGTGGCCGCGCTGACGAAAGGCCCTTCGCTGCGCGCCGAATGGGCGTGAATCCAGCGCGCGGCTTCCTGCTTGCCCACGCCGGGCTCTCCGGCGATCAGCACCGGCGCGTCGTGCTGGGCCACACGCTCGAGACGCTGGCGCAATTGCTGCACGACCGCCGAGCGGCCCAGCGGTTCGAGCACCGTCGGCTGGCTTCGCTTGAGACCCTCGTTTTCGCGCTTGAGCCGACCGGCCTCGAGCGCGTTTTCGATGGTGACCATCAGCCGCGCCATCGAAACCGGTTTTTCGACGAAATCGAAGGCCCCCAGGCGCGTGGCCTCCACGGCCGTTTCCACCGAACCATGGCCGGAAATCATGACCACCGGGCATCTCAGTACACCGGCGTCGCGCCACTCGCGCAACAGGCTGATGCCGTCGGTGTCGGGCATCCACACATCGAGCAGGATCAGGTCGGGAGCCGACTCGCGCAGGCGCGCGCGCGCTTCGGCGGCATTGCCGGCAAGTTCGGTCTCGTGGCCCTCGTCGCGGAGGATCTCGCCGATCATCTCGCGGATATCGGGCTCATCGTCGACGATCAGGATGCGTGCGCTGCTCATTGCTTCATTTTCGCACCGATTCGGGACCGAGAGGATACCCCACAGGGAGTCGGGTCAACCGGCCGGGAGCCAGATTCGCACCTCGGCGCCCCTGTGTTGTTCGACATTGTCCACGGAAATGACGCCGCCGTGATCCTCCACGATGCGCCTCACGATCGCCAGGCCCAGGCCCGAGCCGCGTGGCTTGGTGGTGACATACGGCTCGAAAATGCGCGAGAGAACTTCCTCGGAGAACCCCGGCCCGTCGTCACGAAGGACCACCTCGACACCTTGCTGGCCATTCCGGATCAAGCCCTCCAGCGCGATCCGGATCCGGGGCTGACCGTCGGGATGGGCCTCCTGCGCGTTTCTCACCAGGTTGATCAGCAACTGGCGGAACTGGCCGGGATCGGCCGTCAATGTCAGCGGCTCCTCGGGCGAAATCAGTTCGAACTGAATCGGGACGTCACCGCTGGCATACAGGTCAACGACCTCCTTGACGATCCGGAGCGGGTCGACCTGCTCGAGCTTGAGCCGGGCCGGACGGGCATAGTCGCCGAAGTTGTCCACCAGTCGGCGCAAGGCGTCGACCTGCGTGCGGATGGTCTGGGTGGCGCGCGAGAGCAGCTGGCGCTGCTCGTCTTCCAGCACCGGCTCGAGTTTCCAGGCCAGGCGCTCGGCTGCCAGCTGAATGGGCGTTAGCGGATTCTTGACCTCGTGTGCCAGGCGCCGGGCAACCTCCGCCCAGGCGGCTTCGCGCTGCGCCTGGTCGAGCACGGTGACGTCGTCGAAAACCACCACATGCCCACCGGTCTCGGCCGGCAGGTCGGATCCGCGACAGACGAGCACCAGCGGCTGCTCGGCCGAGCCCAGCTTGATTTCCTGGCGCCAGTCCGCGCCGGGCGCGGCGTGCCGGTCGACGATCAGATCGACCAGCGGGGCCAGATGCGGGTGGCGCTCGGCGAGTTCGGACAGAGTGAGCCGGCTGTCGATTTCGGGATCGAGCCCGAGAATACGCGAGGCCGAATCATTGAAAGCACTGATCCGGTCATCTTCGTCGATGGCCAGCACACCGGCCGAAAGCCGTCCCAGCACGATTTCGAGATAGCGCCGCTGGGCCTCGAGCTGCTGGCGGCTGCTGGCCAGCTCGTGCGTCATGGTGTTGAACGATTGCACGAGGAAACCCAGCTCGTCGCGCGTGGTGACCTCGAGATCGCCTGGAAAGCGGCCGGCGGCCAGCTCTTCGGTGGCCTGGGCGAGCTCGCGAATCGGCTGGGTGAGTCTGCGGGCGGCATTGAAGGCCAGCAGCATGGCCAGCAGGACGGTCAGCAGGAGGACCAGTGAAAGAATCAGGATCAGGCTCTGCTGCAGCCTCGCACGCAGGTAGGCGACGTTCTGGTAACGGTGATAGGCGCTCTCGATTCGCCCGGCGAGTTCACTGAATTCCTCGGGAAGCGGATAGATTGCCTGCAACAGGAGCGTATCGCCTCCGAGTGTGCGGTTGCCCAGGCTGTGCAGCACCCGGATGCGGATACCGTCCTCGGCCGGCTCGGCAGCAGCGTACTCTTCATCCTCGAGCGCCTGGCTGAGTGCGAAATCCCCGGGTCGCTCGGACAGGATCCTTCCCGGATCGATACTGGCGCTGACGGTCGATGAGCCCGAGGCGTCGACCACCGACAGGTCGGTGGGGCCGGCACTGGAGACATGGCGCAGGAGCTGGCGGAACATCCGGTCTTCGTCGCCGGTATCGAGCTGCTCGGCCAGGCGGCCGATCTCGTCGCGCACGTCCCGGGTACGCAGGTCCAGAAACAATTGCCCCAACTCGATCGAATCGGCCAGGGCCTGCTCGGCGCGGGTATCCATCCAGCCGTCGATCGTGTCGCTGAGAAACTGGATGGCAAACAGGTAGAGAATGACGACGGGGAGCAGGGTCAGTGCGACGAAAACCGCCACCAGACGGGCGGTGAGGCGCGCACCGGGCGCTTCGGCCCTGAGCCGGCCGAACAGTCGCACGGCCCGGCCGACGATCACACCGAGCAGCACCAGCACCGCCACACCGGTCAGGGCAAAGATCCACTGGGCCAGCCTGCCCAGCTGCGTGGCTTCCTGCTCGACCGTCGAGACCAGGTACAGCGCCGAAAGCAGCAGCACCAGGACGGCGGCAATGGGAATCGCACGCAGGATGCGCAATCGACCGCGCCTACCGATCATTCGCTTCCCCCACGGCATGGTCGGATGGATCATCGGGCGGCGTCAGCCGCAGCCAGTCGCTGTCGAGATGCCATTGTGCTTCGAACCAGGTCGGCAGGCGCATCGGCGAGGGCAGACGCGTACGGTCGAGCCGGATGCGGGCACGCACCAGCGACGCCGTCTCGTCCGGTGCCAGCGGGATGCTCCAGGAGCGCGGCTCACGCAGTGCCTGGATGAGCATGTTCAGCCTCGGGTATGTCGCACGCGTGGCATTGTGCAGGTCATCGAGCTGGTAGTGCCGACTCAGGGGCAGGTAGCTGATGCGGAATCGGTGGCGACGCCGTTCGTCCAGGCCCGGGAGCCAGATTTCGCCCGATGAAGCGCGCAGCGCGACCAGGAAAGTGATGCTCACGCCCCGCTCGAGCGCTTCGAGCATGGCCGGACTGGGATCGAGATCGACACCGGCGACGACCTCCAGCCCCTCCTCGGTCCGAATCAGCCGCGGCTCGATGAAGTCGACATGCCAGTCAGTCTCCTCCTCGCTGCGGCAGCCTGCGAGCGGCAAAGTAATAAAAACCATCGCAGCCATGCTCGCCAGGCAGAATCTGGCGGCCCGGCCGGGCGGGCCAACCGGGCTTGTCGTCGTTGTCGATCTCGCGGGCATCAGCATGGCGCTCCAGAAAGGCGCGGGCCTGTTCGTCGTTTTCGACCCTCAGGATCGAACAGGTCGCGTAGACAAGGATACCGTCCGGCTCGAGCAGCGGCCACAGGGCATCGAGGATGGCACGCTGGGTTTCGGCCAACCGGTCGATATCCTCGCTGCGGCGCAGCCAGCGGATGTCGGGATGGCGCCGTATGACGCCGGTGCCCGAGCAGGGTGCATCGACCAGGATGCGATCGAAGCGCCGCCCGTCCCACCAGTCCTCCGGCCGCGCGGCGTCGCCTTCGACCAGGCGGGCCTGCAGCCCGAGCCGCTCGAGGCCGCTGCCGACGCGGGCCAGGCGTTCGCCATCGATGTCCAGCGCGGTCAGTTCGACATCGGCCCGTTCGAGAATGTGCGCCGTCTTGCCGCCCGGCGCGGCACAGGCATCGAGTACCCGCTGTCCATCGCTCAAGTCGAGATCGTCGGCCACCCGTTGCGCCGCACCGTCCTGGATGGACACCAGCCCGTCTTCGAATCCCGGCAGATGACTGATCGCCATGCGTTCGGCCAATACCAAGGCGTCGTGAAAGCCGTCGGGGCTGTCTGCCTCGATCCCCTCGCGGACCAGCCTGTCACGGTAATCGTCGCGAGCAATGCGGCGCCGGTTGACGCGCAGCCACAGCGGCGGCGGCGCATTGCCGGCGGTCAGGATATCCGGCGCCCCGGCGCCATGGTCGTGCTCGATCACGCGCACCAGCCAGCCGGGATAGCCGAAACGAACAACGGGCGTGTCGGGCAGTTCGGCCAGCAGGGCGTCACGCCGTCGGCCGAAGTTCCTGAGCACGCCGTTGACCAGCCCGGTCAGGCGCTGCCCGCGCAAGGTCCGGGCCGCCGCCACGGCCGCATGCACCACGGCATGGTCGGGCTCGCGCCCATCGCGCAACTCGTGCAGGGCCACGGCGAGCAGAAAGTGCAGGCTGCGATTGCGGCCCTTCAGGGGCTTTTCCACGAGTTGCCCGATCAACCAGTCAAGCGCCGGCCAGTCGCGCAGCACGCCGTGGCTCAGGCGCCGGGCGAGTGCACGATCGCGCGCGTCACTCAGCGGCTCGAGCAGGCTGGTCAGGGCCGTGTCGAGCGCACGGCCGCCGTCGAGCACGGCCATGACCGCCTGCGCGGCCACCTGTCGGGACTCCGAGCCGTCGTGTTTCATGGGGCCACCGCTCGTTTACCCGATCATTGCTTGCCGCGCCGCGCGTTGAACCAGTCGCGTGCGCTCACCGGTTTGCGCCCCGGACCCTGGAGCTCGAGAATCTCGAGCACGCCTTCACCACAACCCACCGCCACCACGTCGGGGCCGCGATTCGTCACCAGTTCGCCGGGTTCGGCCCGCCCCGCTCCGGCACGGGCACGGTGAATGCGCCAGGTCTCGCCCTCGATTTCGCCGAAGGCCACCGGCCAGGGATGGTAGGCACGGACCATCCTGGACAGTTCATCGGCCGGGCGCGACCAGTCCAGGCGGGCATCGTTCTTGTCGATCAAGGGGGCGTACGTGGCCAGGGCCTCGTCCTGTGCGCTCGCCGCCGGGAGCGTGCCGCGGTCGAGCCGAACCAGGGCATCGACGAGCACCTCGCCGGCCAGATCGGCCAGGCGGTCGTGCAGCTCGCCGGCCGTCTCTTCGGCACCGATCGGCGTGGAACGCTGCAGGATGACCGGTCCGGTATCGAGACCGGCGGCCATCTGCATCAGGGAAATCCCGGTCTCGGCATCGCCTGCCAGGATGGCCTGGTTGATGGGGCTGGCGCCGCGCCAGCGCGGCAGCAGGGAGGCGTGCAGGTTCCAGCAGCCCAGCGCCGGCATGTCGAGAACGGCGCGCGGCAGGATCAGGCCATAAGCGGCGGTAACGAGCAGGTCGGGCCGGCAATCCGCCAGGGCGGCCCGGGCATCAGGATGCTTGAGTGAGGCCGGCTGCAGCACGTCGATACCGGCATCCACGGCCAAACGCTTGACCGGGCCGAAGCGTCGCTTGCGACCACGGCCCACGCCCCGGTCGGGCTGGGTCAGGACCGCCACCGGACGCCAGACCGCGCTGTCGATCAGCGCCCGCAACGCCGGCACCGCAAAATCCGGCGTGCCGGCAAAAACGACTCTCATATACGCACGCTGGTGCAATCTGCGGGCTACGCCGTGACTTTTTCGCGGCTGCTTTGCTGCTTGCGCAGCTTCTTGCCGATCATGCGGCGCTTGAGCGGCGAGAGGTAATCGATGAACATCTTGCCGTCGAGATGATCGATCTCATGCTGGATGCACACCGCCAGCAGACCGTCGGCGTCCACCTCGTAGGGCTTTCCGTCGATGTCGAGCGCTCGCACGCTCACGTTCTCCGGCCGCGTCACTTCGGCGTAGAAACCGGGTACGGACAGGCAGCCTTCCTCGCAGGACTGACTGCCGCTGCGATCGGTGATCTCGGGATTGATGAACACCTGCGGTTCGTCACGGTCCTCGCTGAGGTCCATCACGACCACGCGGATGTCTTCGTCGACCTGGGTCGCCGCCAGGCCGATACCACGCGCGTCATACATGGTTTCGAGCATGTCTTCGGCCAGCTTGCGCTCGCGTTCGCCGACGGATTCAACCGGCCGGGCGACGCGTCGCAGGCGGGGATCGGGGTATTCGAGAATCTTGAGTTTTGACATGAGAATTTAAGAAAACCACTTAAGGGTGCGTTTTGCAATGATAATGTTTATGATAGTCTGCGAAAAATCAAGCCTGTGGGCATTGCTGGAGGGAGTCGCTCCGTGAAACGCTTAATATTTCTGACCGTCATTATACTGGCGGCGTTCACTGTACAGGCTCAGGACGTGGAACTGCGCGAGGATCATCCTCGCGAGTATGTCGTAAAGGAGGGGGACACGCTCTGGGACATCGCTGGTCGTTTCCTGACCCGGCCGTGGCAATGGCCGGCCATTTGGGACGCCAATCCGCAAGTCGAGAATCCGCACCTGATCTATCCCGGTGACGTCATTTCGCTGTCGTTCGTCGACGGCGAACCGCGCCTGACGGTCGATGACTCGGTGCGACGCCTGTCGCCCGAAATCCGGCGCGAGCCGGTCGAGGGGCCGATCTCCACCATTCCGCTCGACGCGATCGAAACGTTCCTGCGCAACCCCAGGATCGTCTCGGCCGAGGCCTACGAACAATTGCCCTACGTCATCGCCAACAACGAACAGCGCGTGCTGTCCGGACCGGGCGACCATACCTACGTGCGGGGGCTCGACGACGTCGCGGTGGGCGAGGAAGTCATGCTGGCGCGCGTCAGCCATCAATTCGAGGACCGTAGCGCCAATCCGAACAACGACAAGGATCTCCGGGTCAACCGCATCCAGTCGCGCGGTGGTGCGGTCCGCTCTGACATGCGCCCGATGAGTTCTTTCTGGCGAGGGACCATCGGCCAGATCGATCGTTTCAACTACCCGATCATCGGCTACGAGCTCTGGGAAACGGCGCGCGCCCGTGTCGTGAAGACCGGCGACCCGACCACCCTCGAAATTCTCTCCGGTCGCAAGGCAACGATGGCGGGCGATCGGGTACTGCCGATCGACAATCACGTCTACGACGCCACTTTCCATCCGCGGGCCATGGATTCGATCCCGGACGACGGGCGGGTGATCGCGATCGCCAACAACCGCTACGGCGCCGGGCACTACCAGATCGTGGCCATCAACAAGGGCACGGCTGACGGTGTCCAGTCCGGCCACATGTTCTCGGCCTTCCGCCCGGGTGAACGAATCCGGGACGAAAGAAACTACCCGCTGATGAGTCGGGCGGCCTTCCGCGAGCCGGAAAAGCGCTACGTCGACCTGCCCGACGAGTTCGCGGGCCGGATCATGGTCTTCCGCCCCTTCGAGCGGGTCAGTTATGCCATCGTGCTCGAGGGTAGCGCCAACACGATCAAGGTCGACGACATCCTCGCACACCCCGACCGGAAACTCTGATCCAGAGGCCGTGCCCGCACCGGAGCATGCCCGGGACTGGCTGAGCCTCGTCCTCGTCGACGGGCTCGGGCCGAAACGTTTCGCCGCGCTGGAAGAACGCTTCGCCAGCCCGATCGACTGGCATGATGCCAGTGACCAGGCATTGCGCGAGGCCGGATTGTCCGGCAAGTATATCGAGCAACTCCGTCGCCCCGACGAGGACAAACTGGAGCACTGCCTCGACTGGCTTTCCGGCGATCGGCGGTGGCTGGTCACCCGCGACGACCCGCTCTATCCCCCCCTGCTCAAACGCATTCCCGACGCGCCCATCGCCCTGTTCGTCGCCGGTGACGCCAACGCCCTGGTCACCCCCCAGATCGCCATCGTCGGCAGCCGCAACGCCAGTTCGGGCGGCCTTCGGCATGCCCGCTCCTTTGCCGCCACCCTGGCGAGGACCGGCTTCACGATCACCAGCGGGCTGGCCGAGGGCGTCGACGGGATGGCACACGCCGGCTGCCTGGATGCCGGGGGTGCGACGATTGCCGTGGCGGGCACCGGGCTCGACCAGGTCTATCCGGCCCGGCACCGCGACCTGGCGCGCCGGATCGCCGAATCCGGAGCCCTGGTCAGCCAGTTTCCGCCGGGCATCGGCCCGCTGAAAGGCAACTTTCCGGCGCGCAACCGCATCATTTCCGGCATGAGCCTGGGTGTACTGGTGGTCGAAGCCAGCCTCAAGAGCGGATCACTGATCACCGCCCGACTGGCCAATGAGCAGGGACGCGAGGTTTTCGCCATCCCCGGCTCGGTCCACAACCCGCTCTCGCGCGGCTGTCACCGGCTGATTCGAGACGGGGCGCGGCTGGTCGAGACCGCCGACGAGGTCGCCGGGGACCTGGCCCCCTTGGCGCGGGAACTGGCCGAGGAGATCGAGCATCTGCTGGCGCCACAGCCGGCCGATGTGCGCGTTGGCCTTGAGGAATCGTCCAAGCCACCGCATATGAAGGATGATCCCGAATACGAGCGACTGCTCGAAGCCGTCGGATTCGACCCCACCCCGGTTGACGAAATCATCGAGCGCTCACAGTTGACGCCCGCGGCGGTATCCTCGATGCTGCTGATGCTGGAACTGGACGGTCAAGTCAGCGCACACGCCGGCGGCCGCTACAGTCGCAATGCCTGAGGAAGGAAGTGAATGAAGGAAAACGTGCTCGACCTGCTGATGTATCTCTTCGAGAATTACATCTATGATGAACCGGAGGAGGAGCCCGACCGCGATTCCCTGAGCGAAAGTCTCGAGGAAGCCGGCTTTTCGGGCGCAGAGATCGATCGCGCTTTCGCGTGGCTCGACGGACTGGCCGAGCAGCGCAGGCTGCCCGAACTGGGCGGACACGAGAGCAACCCCATCCGGGTCTTCACCGAGGACGAGAGCCGGCGCCTGGACGTCAACGCCCGCGGATTCATCCTGTACCTGGAAAATGTCGGCGTACTCGACCCGCTTCGTCGCGAAATGGTCATCGACCGCTTGTCCGCGCTGGAAACCGACGACATCAACCTCGAGGATGTCAAATGGGTCATCCTGATGGTGCTGTTCAACCAGCCGGGCCAGGAAGCCAACTACGCCTGGATGGAAGAAATGATGTTCGACGAGGAGGGAGAGTATCGGCACTGAGGTCGGGCACCTTGCCGTGCCGGGGCCATGGCTGGATTTGCCGCCCTCGCCGAGTTGAGGAGAGAATAGACACGAGAAAATAGTAAATAGAAAATAGAAAATAGATTTGCTTCGAAGAGCCAATTGACGCCGGGAAGTGACTTGGCACCTTTCAGCGCAATAGGCGACTTCCCGGGAATAACCATCAGGCCTCCCGAAAGCCACCCTCTATTAACTATTTTCTATTTTCTATTTTCTTCCCAAGGGGCAAGGGCCCTCCACTGATTTCGCCGCTGGCCCGTAACCGGCACTAGCGCAAACAGAAAGAACCACATGTCAAAAAATCTGCTGATTGTCGAATCGCCCGCCAAGGCGACCACCATCAACAAGTACCTGGGGCCCGATTTCCAGGTACTGGCTTCCTATGGTCACGTGCGCGACCTGGTGCCCAAGGAGGGCGCGGTCGATCCCGAAAACGGGTTCGCCATGCGCTATGACATCATCGAGCGCAACAAAAAGCACGTCGACAAGATCGTCGCGGCCGCGAAGAAGGCCGATGCGGTCTATCTCGCGACCGACCTCGACCGAGAAGGTGAAGCGATCTCCTGGCATATTGCCGAGATCCTCAAGCAACGCGGCGTCAATTCCGGCAAACCGGTCAAAAGGGTCGTGTTCTCCGAAATCACCGAGCGCGCCATCAAGAAGGCGCTGGAAGAGCCGCGCGACCTGGCCGAATCCCTGGTCGACGCCCAGCAGGCGCGACGCGCGCTCGACTACCTGGTCGGCTTCAATCTCTCGCCGCTGTTGTGGAAGAAGGTGCGCCGCGGGCTGTCTGCCGGCCGCGTCCAGTCGCCGGCGCTGCGCATGATCGTCGAACGCGAAGAAGAGATCGAGAAGTTCGACCCGCAGGAATACTGGACCATCGAGGCCGACCTCGGTGAGAACGAGGACGAAGCATTCAACGCCAACCTGGTCAAGCTCGACGGCAAGAAGCTCGAACAGTTCGACATTACCGACCAGGAACAGGCCGGCAAGCTCAAGACGCAGGTCGAGTCGGCCGCCGACGGCCGCTTCAAGGTCGCCCGCGTCAAGAAGAGCCAGCGCCGGCGCCGACCGCAGCCGCCCTTCATCACCTCGACGCTGCAGCAGGAAGCCGCGCGCCGACTGCGCTTCACGACCCAGCGCACCATGCGCATTGCCCAGCAGCTCTACGAGGGGGTCGACACCGGCAGCGGCAGCCAGGGCCTGATTACCTACATGCGAACCGACTCCGTTTCGCTCGCCGGCGAGGCGATCAACGAGATTCGAAAGACCATCGCCTCGGAATTCGGCGAAAAGCTGGCGCCTGAGAAACCCAATTTCTACCAGTCGAAGTCCAAGAACGCGCAGGAGGCCCACGAGGCCATCCGGCCGACATCGGCGACGCTGACCCCGATCAAGTTGAGAAACTACCTCAGCGATGACCAGTACCGACTCTACGAGCTGATCTGGAACCGTGCCGTAGCCAGCCAGATGATTCCGGCCGTCTACGATACGGTCAGCGCCGAGTTAGACGTCGGCGACACCACCTTCCGCGCCTCAGGCTCGACCCTGATCGAACCGGGCTTTTTGAAGGTCTACGGCGACTCGCGTACGGAGGCCGACACGCGCCTGCCCGAGATCAACGAGGGCGACGAGATCCCGCTTATCCGGGTTCGGACCGAACAGCATTTCACCGAGCCGCCGCCGCGCTTTTCCGAAGCCAGCCTGGTCAAGACGCTGGAGGAATACGGCATCGGCCGACCTTCGACCTATGCCTCGATCATCCAGACCCTGAAGGATCGCGAGTATGTCGAGCTCGAAAACCGGCGCTTCACGCCGACGTCCACCGGTCGGGTAGTAGCCAAGTTCCTGTCGCAACACTTCGACCGCTACGTCGACTACGACTTCACCGCCCGGCTCGAGGATGAACTCGACGCCATCTCGCGCGGCGAGCACGACTGGGTGCCGCTGCTGGAAGAGTTCTGGCAGCCGTTCATCGATCGCGTCAAGGAAAAGGACGAGACCGTCAGCCGCAAGGAAGCCCAGCAGGCGCGGGAACTCGGCACCGACCCCAAGACCGGCAAGCCGGTCATCGTGCGTCTGGGCCGCTACGGACCCTTCGCCCAGATCGGCAGCGCCGAGGACGATGAAAAGCCGCAATTCGCCGGCCTGCGCCCGGGCCAGAAGATGGACACCATCACGCTCGAGGAAGCGCTGGAGCTGTTCAAGCTGCCGCGCCACCTGGGCGAGACGCCCGAGGGCGAACCGGTGCAGGCCAATATCGGCCGCTTCGGCCCCTATATTCGCTATGGCCAGCGCAACTTCGTCTCGCTCAAGGAACACGACCCGCACGAAGTGACGCTCGACCAGGCCTTGGAACTCGTTGCCGAACACAAGCAGCGGATGAAGGAACGCATCATCCAGGAATTCAGCGACGAGGGCATCCAGGTGCTCAAGGGCCGCTACGGTCCGTTCGTGACCGACGGCAAGCGCAATGCCAGCGTACCCAAGGACCAGGAGCCGGAGAAACTGACCCTCGAGGAATGCCAGAAGATGCTGGCCGAGGCGCCTCCCAAGGGCAGCCGCGGCAAGTTCGGCAAGAAGGGCAAGAAGAAGGCCGGCGGCAAGAAGTCGGCGGCCAAGAAGACCGGCAAGAAGAAAGCGACAAAGAAAAAGTCTTCGAAAAAGAAGAAGAAGACCGCAAAGAAGAAGGCGTCGGCGTAGGTCGCGGTTACATCCGCGACGGACAACAGACCGGCCCTGTTCGCACACAACTACGCGTGATCAACACCCGGAATGACCTACAACGAATCCAACGTCGGCGCGGTCAAGAATTATCTCCTCGACCTCCAGGAACGCCTGTGCGACGCCTTCGAGGCCAGCGATGGACAGGCCCGGTTCCACGAGGATGCCTGGGATCGACCCGAAGGCGGTGGCGGCCGCACGCGGGTGATCCAGGACGGCGCGGTATTCGAAAAGGGCGGCGTCAACTTTTCGCATGTCCATGGCACCGAACTGCCGGCGGCAGCCAGCGCACGCCGTCCCGAGCTGGCCGGTCGCAGCTTCCAGGCGCTGGGCGTGTCGGTGGTCATGCACCCGGTCAACCCCTACGTCCCGACCAGTCACGCCAACGTGCGCTTTTTCATTGCCGAGAAAGACAACGAGCCGCCGGTTTGGTGGTTCGGCGGCGGCTTCGATCTCACGCCCTACTACCCATTCGACGAGGACTGCCGCTTCTGGCATCGAACGGCGCATGAACTTTGCGCACCCTTTGGCGAGAACGTCTATGCCGAACACAAGCGCTGGTGCGACGAATACTTCCATCTCAAGCACCGTGACGAAACACGCGGCATCGGCGGGCTGTTCTTCGACGACCTCAACGACTGGGACTTCGACACCTGCTTCGCCTACATGCGCGCCGTCGGTGACGGCTACCTGGCCGGTTATCGGCCGATCGTGGAAAAGCGCAAGCACCTTGATTACGGACAGCGCGAGATCGACTTCCAGCGCTACCGCCGCGGCCGCTACGTCGAGTTCAACCTGGTCTACGATCGCGGCACCCTCTTCGGCCTGCAGTCCGGCGGGCGCACCGAGTCGATCCTGATGAGCCTGCCCGCCGTCGCCCACTGGCGCTACGACTGGCAACCGGAACCTGGGTCACCGGAAGCTGATTTGAATGATTACCTCAAACCCCGAAAGTGGCTATGAAGGTCTTTGCACGTGCCGCCCTGGCATTTCTCCCGATTCTCATGCTTGCATCCGTGCCTTCGCATGCGAGCGAACAACCCACCACCGCACCCACGTCAATAGGCGACCTGCCATCGCACGGCGTGATCGTCTTCGGCGAGCTGCACGGCACCAGGGAAATCCCCGCTTTCTTCAGCGAGCAGGTCGAAACCTTGCTGGAGACGGGGCACGGTGTCCATGTCGGACTGGAAATGAGCGCTTCCGAACAGGACGATCTTCTGGCCGCCATGACGCTGCCTGAAGCAGCCCAGCACAGAGCACTCCTGAAGCTTGATCAGTGGCGAAACGGCAAGGACGGTCGCAACTCGGTGGCCATGGCAAAGATGCTGAGACACCTGGGCCACCTTGGTGCCCGTTTTCAGGGTCGCCTGTCGGTATTCAGCTACGACATACCTTCCGACTGGCGGGGCGAAAGCAACGACCGGGATCGGTTCATGGCCGACACCATTGGCCGGAAGCGAGATCGCGCTCCCGATGACGAGTACCTGCTCGTGCTCGCCGGCAATGCGCATGCTTTCGGCGTTCCGGGAGCCCCCTGGGATCCAGATTTTCGCTCGATGACCGTGCAACTCAAGGAAAGCTATCCAGTTGTCTCCCTGCGAAACCTTCAGTCCGGTGGCGAAGCCTGGATCTGCACGCCCGAATGCGGCGCAAAGACGATCCAGGGACTGGGCGAGTCGCGATCCCGGGGAATCTTTCTGGAACCGTTCGCCATGGACTGGTCGGAAGAGCCGGTTCACGATGGCGTGTATTTCCTGGGTGAACTCTCGGCATCCAAACCGCTGCCGGCGGACGCCGGGCTGGGGGAGAGTCCATCTCTTCGGAATTGAAGTCGGCAGGACGAGAGCTCGTCCATCGAGAATGCGGCGCCGACCTACACATCCGCGGGTTGCTGCCGGGAACACTCTAGTCGGTCATGGCGGCTGACACGATACTTGCTGCCAGGCGTTTGATGCGATCGAAGTCGCCGCCCCGGGATGGCGGGGTCGGGTCGGAGGTGATCACAATGGTGAGAGCCACGTCGGGGATCACGAACAGGGCCTGCCCGCCGTAGCCGCGGCCGTGGTAGGAGCGATCACCGGCGAGCTGCGTGATGAACCAGCCATAGCCGTAGCGATCACCGCTCCAGGGCGAGCGGCCCCTCGGCGTCCACGACGCTTCGATCCACCATTCGGGAATCACGCGCCGGCCGTCGATCACACCCCCCAGGCGATAGAGTTCGCCGAAACGAGCCAACGCCCGTGGGCTCAGCTTCATTTCGTTGCCACCGAAGTGGATGCCTTGCGGGTCCTGCATCCAGTCGGGAACTCGAATATTCAGTGGCTCACCCAGCCAATCGCGCGCCAGCGCCAGAAGTGAACGGCCGCTGGCTTCGACCAGCGCTGCGCCAGCCAGATGGCTCGATCCGGTGGAATAGATCATTCGCCCGCCGGGTGAATCGACCATCGGACGCGTCAGCGCATGCGCGACCCAGTCTTCGCTTTGCACCCAGGCGCCATAATAACGCCCGGAGGTTTTTCGCAGGCCGGTCTGCAGCGAGAGTGCATGGCCAAAGGTGATGTCACGAACCTCCGGTGCTACTTCATCGGGCACCCGTGAACCGAGCAGTTCTACAAGCGGCTGATCGGTGCCGTCGACCAGTCCGCGTTCGATGGCGATGCCGGCCAGTGCCGATAGCACGGTCTTGGACAGGGACTTGATGTTGGCCGGCGTCGACAATCCCGGCCCGGTGCGCACATGTTCGACCACGGCTTCGCCTTCACGCAGCACCAGCAGGCTGTGCAGCCGGGAAATCGAATCCGCACGGTCAACGATGGCCTGCCGCTCGGTCGCCGAAATTTCGCCAGCCTGAACCGAGCCCGCCAGACCCAGCGATAGAATGAAGCAAAGGCCAAGTAATTGCATGGCCGCCTGGTTTCGGTAGCTAGTGAAATATTGCATGGGTACGAGCATGACCACCTCCGGTCAACTTTTTGACAACGTCGACACGAGGGGTTCGGCCGAACGTCTCTCCGAAGGCGCCGTGTTGTTTCACGGACGCATCACCGAGCAGGCCGAAGCCGTCGTCGAGACAATCCGCGAAATCAACCGGCAGGCACCGTTTCGTCACCTGATCACCCCGGGTGGCCACAAGATGTCGGTATCAATGACCTCCTGCGGGGAACTCGGCTGGATGACGGACCGCAAGGGTTATCGCTACACCTCGACCGATCCGCGAAGCGACCAGCCCTGGCCGGCGATGCCCGGGCTTTTCAGCGAATTGGCGCGATCTGCCGCAGAAGACGCCGGCTTCCCGGGCTACGAGCCGGATGCCTGCCTGATCAACCGCTACCGCCCCGGCGCCAAGTTGTCATTGCACCAGGACAAGGATGAGCGGGACTACGCCCATCCGGTGGTGTCTTTTTCACTCGGCCTGCCGGCGACCTTTCTTTGGGGTGGGTTCCGCAGGAAGGACAAGCCCGATCGGCTCCTGCTCGAACACGGCGATGTCCTGGTCTGGGGCGGCCCGGACCGCCTGCGCTACCACGGTATCCTGCCGCTGCCCGAGGGCGAGCACCCGCTATTGGGCGCCCAGCGCATCAACCTGACCTTCCGCAAGGCGGGCTAGGGGTTGGTGAGGATGGTGGGTGGGGGTGGCTTTTTCGGGCAGTGCAGCGAACGCGCTCGTCGAGCCCTTGGTTATCGGGGGCTCTTGGGTGCCGACCACATATCCACATCGCAGCTTTAAGGAAATAGGCTCCGATTGGCCGGTGCAACCTCTTGAAATACGGGGAGCGCGATGCCCGCTTCCGCGCTGCGCTGCCCGAAAAAAGCCACCCCCACCCACCATAGGGGAGGATTGGATGTTTATAACACCTTTCAGAACGGGTGGTGCCGGGCCGGGCGTGAGCGGGCAGAAGTCGGCCCGGCGGCGGGCACCGTTACAACCGCATTCGCGGATGCGGCAAGGCAGGATAGATAGCTGCGATCGAGGCTGGGCACCCAGTCAATCTTGCCGGTACCAAAGCGCCACCTTGCTTAAAGCAGCTGCGGGCGCCGTTGGCCGACTGGCGCCCGCTCACGCCCGGTACTGCCCGTTCCACTCCCACACCTTCACGCGCCGGCGTCTCAGTCGAGATCGGCCGGATAGGCGCCGTCTTCGCCGTGGACTTCGCGGCCGGAGACCGGCGGGTTGAACACGCAGACCATGCGCATGTGCGAGCCCTTGTTGGCGCGCAGGATGTGCTTGTCGTGCTGGTCGAGCGCATAGATGGTGAAGGCTTCCAGCGGATAGACCTTCCCGTCCTCGACCGTCTCGATCTCGCCCTTGCCTTCAATCAGATAAACCGCCTCGAGATGGTTCTTGTAGTGCATGTGCAGCTCGGCGCCTTCCTTGATGATGGTGTCGTGCACCGAATAGCCCATCCCGGCGTCCTTCAACAGGAGCCTGCGGCTGTTCCAGCCTTCGGTATCGACGTCGTCCTCGGTGCCGAGAATGTCCTGCAGTTTCTTGACGATCATGTTTGTTGCCTCCTGAAATTGGATAAAAAATAAGTCGCGCCGGGGTTCCCCCGACGCGACTATTGCAAGTTGACTTGCGTCGAGCGAGACGGCTCGGTGCCGCCTCCAAAAGCGGGTCAGGCCACTTTCTGATCCGGCGCGGCGCCGTTCGCTACCTTCGTTACCGCTTCCTCGATGATCGACAGGCCCTTCTCGAGGTCCTCGTCGGAAATCGTCAGCGGCGGCAGCAGCTTGAGCACCTGGTCGTCGATACCGGCGGTCTCGATCACCAGTCCGTGCTCGAAGCACTCTGCCGAGGCCTTGCCGGCCAGCTCGGCATCGTCGAAGGCGATACCCTGGATGAAGCCGCGACCGCGAAGGGTGGCATCGACCGGGATGCGCTCGACCAGCGCGCCCAGGCGCGACTCGATGATCCCGGTCTTGCGCTTGACCTCTTCGGTCAAGTCGTCATTGGTCCAGTAGTCCAGCGCCTTGGTGGCGGTCACGAAAGCCAGGTTATGCCCCCGGAACGTGCCGTTGTGCTCACCCGGCAACCACTGGTCCAGCTCGGGCTTGAACAGCGTGACGGCGAACGGCAGGCCGAAGCCGCTCAACGACTTCGACAGGCAAACGATATCGGGCTTGATGCCGGCCGGCTCGAAACTGAAGAACGGACCGGTGCGGCCGCAACCGACCTGGATGTCGTCGACGATCAGCAGCACGTCGTGACGCTTGACGATCTCGGCCAACTCCTTGAGCCACTCCATGCGCGCGACATTGACGCCGCCTTCGGCCTGCACCGTTTCGAGAATGACGGCCGCCGGCTTGTCGACACCCGAACCCTCGTCACCGAGGATGTGTTCGAGCAGTTCCAGGCTGTGATCGCTGCCCTGCTCCAGATAGCCGTCGAACGGCATCTGCGAGGCGTTGGCCAGCGGCACGCCGGCCCCGGCACGCTTCATGGCATTGCCGGTCACCGCCAGGGAACCGAGGGTCATGCCATGGAAACCGTTGGTGAACGAAATGACGTTGTGGCGCCCGGTGACCTTGCGCGCCAGCTTCAGGGCCGCCTCGACCGCATTGGTGCCGGTCGGCCCCGGGAACTGGACTTTGTAGTCCAGCTCACGTGGCTTGAGGATGACTTCCTCGAAGCGCTCCAGGAACTGCGCCCGCGCTGTACTTGCCATGTCCAGGCTGTGGACGATGTGGTCCTCGGCCAGGTAGTCCATCAATGCGGACTTGATCTCGGGGTTGTTGTGACCATAGTTGAGCACGCCGGCACCGGCGAAGAAGTCGATGAATTCTCGGCCGTCTTCGTCAGTCAGGCGGGCGCCACGCGAATGCGTGAACACGGTCGGGAAATTGCGCACGTAACTGCGCACTTCCGATTCGAGTCGATTGATGGTGTCTAGATGATGACTCATGGTTGTTTTACTCACTACTTCAGATTGAATTCGGTTCAGTTGGATTCAAATGGTCCGATTCGGAACAACTCTTCCGGCTCGTGACCGTCCGGAAAATGCTCGGCCAGCATGAATATACTCACCTGGCAGTCGACGCCGTGATCGCGGGCCACTGATCGGAACAGCTTGCGCGAGGCCGTATTGCTCGGTGTGACCGAAGCTTCCAGCCAGCGTGCATCCGGATTCTGCGCCAGAAATGCTTCCAGCAGACGGCGCGCCATGCCCCGCTTGCGCATGAACGGCGCCACACCGACCTGCCAGACAAACACCGTGTCCTGGCGCTCCGGCGGCCGATGACCCAGCACGAAGCCGGCCATCTCGCCCTCGACCTCGGCGACCACGCAGGTTTCGGCAAAGTCGATGCAGAACAACACATAGAAATAGGCAGTGTTCAGTTCAAGACCGCCCATCTCCTTGACCAGCTCGTACATGCGGGCCCCGTCTTCGGGACGCGCCTTGCGAAACACCGGTTCCGCCAGTGCTTGTGCGCCTTTAGGCGACATCGGCCACCTCGGTGTCGGTGATCTCAAAACGATCATGAAAGATCTGCATGGCACGCTCCACGGCATTGCAATCGATCAGGCAGGTCACCGCGTGCTCGAAACGCATGACCTCGTGTACGGCAATGCCCTCGGATTCCAGTTCCTTGCGGGCAATCTCTTCCGCACCTTCCTCGCTGCCGGCCTTGTAGCCAACGGCCGAAACACTGGCAATCGGTCCGCCCACGACCACGCCGGTATCGAATTCGTCGCGAATCGACTGGGCCAGCCCCTCGTCGTCGGCCAGCTGGCCGATGGAGATCAGGTAGCGACCGGATTTTCCTTCAGCCAATTCGGGCACGAAGATGTCGAGGTCGTCCAGGCGCTCGGCCAGGTTGGTGTGGTCGGCCGACTCGTCGAACTCCACCTGCAGCAGTTCGTCGTGGCAGGCCACGCCGACGATGCGCGAGCGGCCCAGCCCCGGTTCGGCGCGGACGATCGTCTCGCCGCCTTCACCGTGCGCCTTACGGCAGACGATGGTCACGTCGTGCTCGATGGCATAGTCGATGGCGCGTTCGTTGAGCACACCGGCGCCGTGATGGGCCAGCGTCTTCATCTCGGCCAGGCTGATCATGCTCAGGCGCGTGGCGTCTGGCACCTTGCGCGGGTCGGCGGTGTAGACACCGTCGACGTCGGAATAGATCTCACAGCGCCCGGCGCCAACCGCCGCGGCCAGGGCAACGGCCGTCGTATCCGACCCGCCGCGACCAAGCGTGGTGATGTCGCCTTCCGGGCTCTCGCCCTGGAAGCCGGCAACCACGGCAATCTTTCCTTCCTCGAGGGTCTCGAGCATGCGCTCGGGATCGACGCACTTGATGCGCGCATTCATGTGCGCATCGCAGGTCTTCACGCCCGCCTGCGGACCGGTCAGGGACACGGCTTCGTGACCCAGATCGTGCAGCGCCAGGCTCAGCATCGAGGCCGAAGCCTGCTCACCGGCGGCGAGCAGCATGTCGAGCTCGCGATGCTCGGGATTCGAGTTCAACTTGCCGGCACGCGCCAGCAACTGGCTGGTGGTCTTGCCTCGCGCGGAGACGACAACCACCACGGCCTTGCCTTCTTCGCGGCAGCGAGCCACGCGTTGGGCCACCGCCCGGAGTTGTCCGTCTTCCGCAAGCGAGGATCCGCCATATTTTTGAACGATGATATCCATCTTTTCCAACGTCTTTATGTATTTGAGTGTAAGAAGTTCGTTTGATTCAACTCTTGCCCGGATGCATCGGCGACAGGGCGGAGCCCTCGTCCTTGGTATGCAGGATGTCGACCAGCGCCTCCAGGCCTTGAGTGAGCTCATCGAGCTCGTCCTCGCGCAGGCGAGTGAGCGCGTCGAGCAGCGCACCCTGGGCCGGCAACGGCGCGGTCGCGAGCAAATCGGCACCTTCATCGGTGACGAATAGCTGCACCACGCGTTGATCCGGACCCTGACGCGATCGGGTCAGCAGGCCCTTGCCCTCGACCTTGTCGAGCAGGTTGCTGGCCGTCGCCGGCTTGATCGACAGGCGGCGTGCGATCTCGGAGACGCTCATGCCGGGCGAGCGATCCACTTCCCACAACGCCCACAACTGAGCGGCACTGAGACCGCACTGCTTTTCCACCCAGGCCGAATGCGCCTGCACCGCGCGAACGGCGACGCGGAAATTCCGCACCACGCCCATCACACGCGGGTCGTCGGGTTCATTGACCAACGGCCCGTCCGTCGCGGTCTTCAGCGGCGGGCGGGTGCCGTTGGCTGCAGTCTTGTCGTTTTCGTTTGATCTCATTTGCGGCTAATTATATGCCAAAAAACAAGTTTGTGGCTAAAGATTTGCCAAAAAACCAATTTCGATCACCGAAAATGGAGATAAAACCGGAAAATTCAAGTGGATAACGCAAGTTCCCTGCTGCGGGCCCTTGTTCAAGACGGCGGCCCGGGGGCTTCCGGCTGCTCCCGACGCCCCTTCAAGGCCGCGCCCTATCGCATTCGGCTACGCCGGCTGCCCCAATAGAGAATCAGGCCGAAGCCGAACAGCATGCCGCCGAGGTGGGCGAAATGCGCCACACCGGCCATGGTGCCGGTCATGCCGAAAAACAGCGTCAGCAACCCGTAGCCGATCACGAAGTACTTCGCTTTCATGGGAATGGGCGGAATGAGCAACATGATGGTGCTGTTGGGAAACATCATTCCGAAGGCCAGCAGCAGGCCGAACACCGCGCCCGAGGCACCGATCGTCGGATAGACTTCGCCGGTAACCGCGGCAACCGTCAGCTGGATAACCGCCGCACCGATCATGCAGACGAAGTAGTAGACGAGAAATCGACGCGCTCCCCACACGCGCTCGACCGGCAGACCGAACATGTACAAGGCGAACATGTTGAAGAAAAGGTGCCCGATCCCGCCGTGCAGGAAACCGTAACTGACCAGTTGCCAGGGCGCGAAGCCGGTCGCCATCGTGTTGCCATCGCCGAAGCGAATCAGATCGGGCGTGGCAAGCGGCCACAGGGCGAACAGACGAATCACGTCGCTCATCGCCGTCATCTGCACGAAATACATCACCACCGTAATGCCGAGCAGAATCATCGACACCGGCGGATTGCTCTGGCGCTGGAACGGGAACGGCTGATTCATGGCAACTCCTCGAGCATAAGATCGACGTCTTCCCGGCCTTCGGGCATCTGCCGGCCGGCCAGCACATTTCTCAAGCCGGCCACGTCCTCGCCGGTCCAGGCGATGTCTTCATCCGACCAGCGAGCCTTGAGGTAGCGCACGATTTCGGCTACCTGGTCATCGTCGAGATGCTGCATGGGCGGCATGTAGCCGGCATAGGCCCGGCCGGCCACCTCGATTTCACCGCGCAGCCCCAGCAGGATGATGGCGGTCAGTCCCTCCGCCGGCAGGTCAAGCCACTCGGAGTCTGCCAGTGGCGGGAAGTTCGGCGGACGGCCCTGACCCTGCATCCCGTGACAGCCGGCGCAATGCGGGCCGAAGGCCGCCTCTCCCGGCGACGCGTTTTCGTCGGAGCCGTTCTGTTCTCCGCAACCGGCCAGCAAAACCGTCAAGAGCAGCGCGGCGATCGCCGTCTGTTTACAATGAGCCATCATTATCGACCTTCGTAATCCGAGTCCATTCATGTCCATCAAGAGCGTAACGGTCTATGCGGCTTCCAGCCAGGCGCTGGAGCCGATCTACATCGACGCGGCCGAGCGCCTGGGTCGAACACTGGGCTCGGCCGGCCTGCGTATCATCTACGGCGGCGGCAGCACGGGCCTGATGGGCGCGATGGCCGATGGTGCACTGGCCGAGGGTGCCGAAGTCCTCGGCATCATCCCCGAGTTTCTCACGCGTGTCGAGCGCGGGCATCAAGGACTGCGTGACCTGGAGGTCGTGTCCGACATGCGTATTCGCAAGGCACGCATGCTCGATCAGGCCGATGCGGTCGTCGCCCTGCCCGGCGGCTGCGGTACGTTCGAGGAACTGTTCGAGGCCATGACGCTCAAGCGACTGGGACAGTTTCTGGGCCCGATCGTGCTGATCAATACGGAAGGCTACTACGATCGCTTGCTGGATTTTCTCGGCCACAGCGTAAAGGAACGATTCATGAACCATACCCACCTGGACATGTGGCAGACCGTCGAGCAGCCCGAGGATGCGCTCCGTGCCATGCGCGAGGCCGTGGCCTGGTCAGCGCACGAGGCACTCGAATCAGCCGCGGTGCGCCGTACGCCATGAGTGCTCCTGACTACAGAAAGCGCGGTTTCGCCGCCGGTCTGCGCTGGCTGCCGGCCGCCGCCGAGCTGTTGTTCTCCGGCTTTCGGCCACTCGCCGGTCTGGCTGCCTTGTGGCTGCTGGTGTCGATGATCGCCGTCGTTCCGATCGTGGGCCAGCTGGCCGTGATGCTGATCACCCCCCTGCTCACCGCCGGTGCCATCGCCGCCTTCGCCCAGCTCTCAGCCGGCCGCCGGCCGGCGCCGACCATGCTGTTTGCCGCCTGGGGCCGGCCGGAACTGCGCAATCGCCTGTTCGCCCTGGGCGCCTTCGGAATCATGGGCAGTCTCCTCGTGCTGCTGGTGGTTGCCAGCTGGCTGAGCGGCCAGGTGACGCCCGATCAGATCCAGGCTGCCCAGCAATCCCAGCAGGCGATGGCCGAAATGCTCGAGCAGATCTCGCTGGGGCCGATGCTGCTGGTCGCCGCCGCTTTGCTTGCCGTCGTGATGGCGGCGATGTACTTCGCCATTCCGCTGGTCATGTTTCGCGATATCACCACTGCCAGCGCCCTGGCCGGGAGCCTGCGGGCGGTCGTCGCCAACTGGTCGGCCTTTCTGGGCTTCGGCCTGGCGGTCATCGCGATGGTCGTCGGCCTGGGCTTCGTGTTCGGTATCGTCCTGATGACCCTGGGCCTGGCTCTGGGCACCACCGCCCAGATGATCGCTCAGGTCGTCTTCATGCTCGTGGCGATGCTGGTCCAGGTGTTGATGGCCGGCAGCCAGTGGGTGGCCTTTACCGATGTATTCGGATCGCCTGGCGGGAACCGCCAGGAACCCGACGATCAATTACTGGCCTGATCGTCGGACTCGGCCGAGCGTTTCACCAGCACACGTGAGGCGATGATACCCAGCTCGAACAGCAGCAGCACCGGCAGCGCCAGCAGCGTTTGCGAAATCATGTCCGGCGGGGTGATCAGCATCGCGACCGTGAAAGCACCGACGACCACGTAGCCGCGCATCCGGCCCAGCGCCTTGGGCGTGGTGATGCCCAGGGCGACCAGGATGATCGTGGCCACGGGCACCTGGAAGGCAAGCCCGAAAGCGATGAACAGCGTCAATACGAAATCCAGGTAGCGGTTGATGTCGGTCATCATCGCCACGCCCTCGGGCGCCATGGAGGCGAAGAAGGCGAACACCACCGGAAACACGACGAAGTAGGCGAATGCACAGCCGACATAAAACAGCAAGACGGCCATCCCCAGCAGGGGGCGGGCCAGGCGCTGCTCCTGGCGATACAGGCCCGGCGCGACGAAGGCCCAGAGTTGGTAGAGGACGTAGGGCATGGCGATGAGCAGCGCCAGGATCAGCACCAGCTTGAACGGCGTGAGGAAGGGCGAGGCCACGTCGATGGCGATCATGCTCGCGCCTTCGGGCAGATGACGAACCAGCGGTTTGGCGAGAATGCCGTAGAGCTGCCGGGCGAAGGGGGCGAGAACCAGCAAAACGACGATGATCGCCGCCACCGCCCGCAACAGTCGGCTGCGCAACTCGACCAGGTGATCGATCAGGGACAGTTCGGGATCAGTCCGCGTCGTCTCTTCGCTCATGCGGTTCCCGTTCGAAGCATTCGGACTGCTTGTGGGCCTCCGTGGCCTCGAGAATGCGCCGGTTGTGGTCGCGGTCCATCTCGTCCTGGAATTCGGACTTGAGGCTGGCCCAGGCGCTGCGCGCGTGGCGCGTCCAGCGGCCGACGGTACGTGCGATCTCGGGCAGACGCTGCGGCCCGACAACCAGAAGCGTGATCAGGGCCAGCAGCAGCAATTCGCTGAAGCCGACGCCGCCCACCGATCAGTGCTCCCGCTTGGAGGTTGAATCGTCCTGCTCTTCGCTTTGTGACGAGGACTTTTCCTGCGAGTGGTCGTCTGCAGACTTTTCGTTTTCGTCCTCGTCCTCGTTCTCACCCACGCCCTTTCGGAACTCGCGAATCGCGCCGCCCAGATCGCTGCCGATGTTGCGAATGCGCTTGGTGCCAAAGATGAGCAGCACGATGACGAGAATGACCAGGATTTGGGGCCAACTGATGTTGCCGATACCCATGCGCTAGACCTCTGATACTGGGCCGTATCGGCCCGATAGGGGAAAACTGAAAGTCTATCAGTTCGCGCCGAGCCGACGAAGGGGCACGGCGGCCAGAGCCAGTACTAGCAGGACCAGCGTCCACAGTGCCGGCGCGGAAAGTACGGGAACGGGAATTGCACCGGTCCCGGCGAGCGCGCCGCGACCACAGTCGTCCGGCGGCGCGATGGCCAGGGACTCGAGGCCGATCAGGCTGCCGCCGTCATCGGTCGAAGAAACGTCGGCCACGCGCTCGGCCTGGCCGGTGGCCGGGTCGATGCGGAGCACCTGGCTCGAACGGGAAGAATCTCGATCCGATTGCTGGCGCCGGTCCGTCACGGCCCAGAGCGTCCCGTCCGAATCGGCGGCCAGTCCCGCCTTGTTGTAAAGGCCAGCCTCCTCACCCAAGGCGCCGACCAATTCGGCTCGACCGGTCGCGGTGTCAATCCGATAGAGATTGGGGGCGGCCCCGTTGGCGTCGGTTGCCATACCCCGGCCGATACCGTAGACATGGTTACCCAGGCTGGTCATGTCGACGATGGGCGCGCCGAGGTCGCCGATCCGCTCGGTCTGCCCGGTCTCGGGATCGGCCTCGTAGAGCGACAATCCGAGCGACTCGGAATCGGTCGATATCAGCAATCGGCCTTCGCAGGTGAAGGTCATGCCGAAATCGTGATTGCCCGAAGGCAGTCCAAGGTTGCCCATTTCCTGATTGACGGCAATCGCGTTGCCGCTCGAGGTACCGATGCGAATCAGGGTATTGGTGTCGTCGTCGATACCGTAAAGCTGCCTGTCCAGGCTGAACGACAGACCCTCGATGTCCAGAAACTGCTGGATGCGCGAGCGATCCTCGAGTCGGGCATCGCCGCTGGCAAGGTCGAGTTCCCAGAGCGCGCCGATCTGGTCTTCCTCGGAGAGATAATCGCGGGAATTGATGACCCATCCCTGCGGTTGCGCCCACACCCAGACGCTGGCTGTCAGGGTGACGGCCAGAACCACACTTCTCCACCAGAGAGGCGTGCGAGGGCGCATTCTTTTTGTAATCCTTTTACTCCGACAAGCAGCATCATAGCAAAAAAGTCCAGAAATCCCCAGTCGCGACCGCACCACCCTGCGTGATCACTGACCGGTCACGCCGCGGAAGGTACAATTTCGAACAACCATTCTTCTTCCAAAGAGCGCTTCATGTCCGCTTCCCCAGAACATCACGTCGAAACGGTCGACGCCACACGCCAGGTCACAGCCCACCGTGAGGCGGCGCGTGCCGCCGTGCTGATGGTCAACCTGGGCACCCCCGAGGCACCCACGGCCAAAGCACTGCGCCCCTACCTCAAGCAGTTTCTCTCCGACCGGCGCGTTATCGAGGCGCCGAAACTGATCTGGTGGTTCATCCTCAACGGCTACATCCTGCCGTTTCGCTCGCCGCGCTCGGCCGAAGCCTACGCCCGGGTCTGGACCGAGCACGGCTCACCCCTTCTGGTCGACAGCCGCAGCCTGGCCCACAAGCTCGAGTCGGACTTCAAGGAGGATCTGCCGCGCGTGAAAGTGATGCTGGCAATGACCTACGGCCAGCCCGACATCGATTCGGCCATCGACCGGCTTCGACGCGAGAACATCCAGCGAGTCCTCGTACTGCCGATGTATCCGCAGTACTCGGCCACGACCACCGCCTCGGTCTTCGACCGGGTGACCGAATCGCTGCGGCGCCTGCGCTGGCTACCGGAAGTGCGCTTCATCAACAACTTCCATCACGACGAGAACTGGCAGGCGGCCGTGGCCGAATCGATCCGCCGTTTCCGGAAGACGCGCGAAAAACCGGACAAGCTGCTGTTTTCCTTCCACGGAATTCCGAAGAAAAATCTGCTCGCCGGCGACCCGTACTACTGCCAGTGCCAGGCCAGTGCCCGGCAGATCGCCGAACGCCTGCAACTCGGCGACGAGGAATGGATGGTGACGTTCCAGTCGCGCCTGGGACGGGCCGAATGGCTCAAGCCCTATACCGACAAAACCCTCGAGGAACTGGGCAGACAGGGCGTGAAGAAGCTGCAGGTCGTCTGCCCCGGTTTTTCGGTCGACTGCCTGGAGACCCTGGATGAAATCGCCGTCGAGGGCCGCGACGAGTTCATGGCCGCCGGCGGCGAATCACTGGAGTACATTCCCTGTCTCAACGACTCGCCCGAACACGTGAAAGTCCTGAGCGCCCTGTGCCGGAAGCACGGTCAGGGATGGCCGGAATTCGCCGGCGGCCGCGATGCGGGTGAGACGGAACTGGAAGCGCGCGTCGAGCGCTCGGCAGACGCCGCCAGGCGTCTCAATCTGGGGTGAGTCTGGAGTGCGGCGCTTCGGCAACTACCTAGAGACGACCGCGGCAGGGCCTGATAGCGTGATCGGTCCATGTCAACCACGTTCATTGAATCATGAAGAAACATCTGGGCATTTCCCTATTCATCCTTCGCGTCAGCGTGTTCATCGTGATGGCGATGTGGTCGCTCGACAAGCTGCTCAACCCGGGGCATGCCGCCGCCGTATTCGAGAACTTCTACTTCCTCGCCGGCATGGGCAGCACCGTGCTGCTGGTGATCGGCCTGGTTCAGCTGGCGATCGAAATCGCCTTCGTACTCGGCTTGTGGAAGTTCTGGACCTACGGTTTTGTGCTCGTCACCCACACCATCTCCACGATCTCGTCGTGGCAGCAATACATCGATCCGTTCAACAACATGCTGTTCCTGGCTGCCATCCCCATGCTCGGGGCATGTATCGCCCTGTTTCTGCTGCGTGACGACGATCAGTATCTGTCACTGGGTTAGCGGGGACGCAAAGACCGCTTCGGTATCCGATTCACTCGCCCACCCACTCCGGACTCTTGGGCTCGCTTAGCCGGATCGCCGTGCTCCAGGCGGCGGCCACGCTGGCCCTGGCGGGTGCGCCGGTGTTCTGGCTTCAGGGCCGGAACGTTCGCCGACGGACAGCCCGGCTCGAGGAAGCGAACGGCGAACGTGCGGGAACCCTGGCCGGGGCCGCCCCGGCCCTCCGGATCATTGGACTGGGAGAATCTCCGATGGCCGCCGTGGGACTGGCGGACCAGTCACTGGGTGTCATCCCGCGGCTGGTCGCTGAACTGGCTGCCGCATCGGGACAGCGGGTCGAGTGGCAAACGGCCGCGAAAAGCGGCGCCACCGCCCGATTCACTACTGAAAAACTGCTGAGGCGAGTCGATAAGGGCCCGACGGACCTGGCGGTCGTCGGCCTGGGCGTCAACGATTGCCTCGCACTGCATTCGGCAAGACGTTGGCAGCAGGACCTGCAGCAACTCCTCGATGCCGTTCGTCGGCGGCTCGAACCGAATCGGATCATTCTTACCGGCATCCCGCCGATGCAGCATTTCCCGGCACTGCCGTTTCCGCTCTCCTCGATGCTGGGCTTGCGCGCCGCCCTGCTCGACTCGGTCTCGCAGCGAGTTGCTGAACACGAATCCGACGTGGTGCACGCACCCATGAACTTCACCGAACGAGCCGGCGGCATGTTCTGTTCCGACGGCTTTCATCCCGATGCGACCGCCCACGAAGCATGGGCGCGGCAACTGGCGCGACTGCTCTAGGGAACCTCTGAATAACTCTGCGCGGGCGCGCCGGGTCTTTGCGGGAGGCTCCGGTCCGGCTTCGGCGAGCGCGGTTTAGTGGTTCCAAATGAGTGAGCCGAAACGGGGCGGAGACCCCGCAAAGGCCCGTCCCGAAAGGTTTTGCCGGAGAAGCCGCATCTCGCGCGTTGCGCCACTCGGCCGTAGCTACGGCTACTGTCACTCGCGTCGCACCACACGATCTGCGGCTTCCCCGACAAAACGCGCTCCGTGCAGAGTTGTTCAGAGGTTCCCTAGGTAAACCCGTAGCCGGGCTTCCGGTATCCTGTGTGCTGCGATAATAGACTGGGCCGACATGAGCGACACCGAGCGTTTTCAGCCCCCGCCCCGATCCAGCAATACCGACGGTTCGACCCGTCGCGTGGGTATCGAGATCGAGATGGCGGGGTTGCGCCCGGAGCAGGTGGCCGAGGCGGTCACCGACAGCATCGGCGGCAGCGTCGAAGTCGACAGTGCTTTCCTGACGCGAATCCGGGGCACGGAATTCGGGGACTTTCATGTCGAACTCGACGCCGATCTGCTCAAGAGTCGGCAGTATCAGAAGCTGCTGGCCGAGCTGGGCATCGATATCGGCGAAGGCGATGAACGCGAACACATCGAGTCGCTGATCTCGCGCGTGGCCGGCCTGGTCGTTCCGCTCGAGCTGGTCGGCCCGCCCGTTCCCTGGACCGAACTCGAAACGCTCGACGGTATCCGCGAGCGACTCCATCGGGCTGGCGCGCGTGGCACACAATTCTCGCCGCTTTACGCCTTCGGCATGCAGCTCAACATCGAGGCGGCGAGCCTGCGAGCCGACTACCTGCTGTCGATCATCCGTGCCTTCCTGCTCAGCTACGACGAGCTGATCGAAGCCGAACGCGTCGACCTGTCCCGGCGGATTACCCCATACGTCCAGCCATTTCCCGAGGAGTACCTGGCCCACGTTCTCCAGCCCGACTACTCGCCGGAGTTGGAGGAACTGATTGATGACTACCTGTACCTGACCCCGACGCGAAACCGGCCGCTCGATCTACTGCCGCTGTTCGCCTTCCTCGACGAAGCTCGGGTCATGAACGCGCCGGTGGAGACCCACCTGATCAAGGCCCGGCCGGCCTTCCACTACCGGCTGCCCAATTGCCTGATCGACCAGCCGGACTGGTCGCTTGCCACGGCCTGGAACCGCTGGGTCAAGGTCGAGCGCCTGGCCGACGACAGCGAGCGACTGGAGCGCAAACGGGTGCAACGACTGTCCAGTTCCAGTTCCCTGCGCCGCTGGCTCTCGCAGGCCTGGCGCAAGCTGCGCCGATGAGCCGTCGACCGGTGATCGGCATTACCGGCCCGGACCGGGGCGGGCTGGCGGCGTGGTGGTTCTCGGCGCTGGCCGTCAGGCGAGCCGGCGGTCGACCCGTTCGCATCTGTCCCCGCCGACCCGCGGAAATCGAGCAGCTCGACGGCCTCATCCTCGGCGGCGGCGCGGACGTCAGCCCGGGACTTTATGGGCAACAGCACCAGCCGCGGCCCCGGCACATGACCGACCAAAGCGCCCGGGGCTGGCGTCGCCTGCTCGGACTCGTCCTGTTCCCGCTGGTAGCCGGCATTCGGCGGTTGCTCACGACCAAGCACGGCGGACCCGACCAGGCCCGTGACGAGCTCGAATACAGCCTGATCAGACAAGCGCGCGAGAAAGGATTGCCGATGCTCGGCATCTGCCGCGGCATGCAGTTGATCAATGTCGCGCACGGCGGAAGCCTTCACCAGCACCTGGTCGGCTTCTACGACGAGTATCCGGCCGTCCGTTCCGTGCTGCCCCGCAAGCGAGTGAAAATCGAACCCGGGACCCACATCGCCGATCTGCTCGGGGAAGGACCATGCTGGGTCAATGCGCTGCACTCCCAGGCGATCGATCGACTCGCCGACGACCTGGTCGTCGGCGCCGTGGAGGCCAACGGCATCATTCAGGCCACCGAACGCCGCAGCGAACCGTGGCTGATGGGCGTACAGTGGCACCCGGAATACCTGCCCCAGCGAAAACGGCAGCAGGCCCTGTTCCACGCCCTGGTGGAAGCAGCTCGCCTGGACAAGACTTCATGAAACGAAAGCTTCAATCAATCGATTCGGACCTGCTTCGCTCGCATTGCCGCTTTGTGGCCGAGGCCTGGCGGCGATTCGAACAGGCACCCGATCCGGCCGAAGCGGTCGAAGCGCCCGGTCCCGAAACGATGGCCGCCGACCCGGCACGGGCCATCCGCCGTTTCCGGCAACTTCAGTCGGTCCACCTCCTGTGGCGCGATCTATCCGGCGAAGCCGGCATCGCCGAAACGGGGCAGGGGCTGTCCGCTCTGGCGCGAACGTGTATCGAACTGGCCCTGTCGGCCGCCGAACGCCAGGTTGCCGAACGGCACGGCTGGGTCGAGGACGAGCAGGGCGAGCGGGCGCGACTGATCGTATTCGGCCTGGGCAAGCTCGGCGGCGACGAACTCAATTTCAACTCCGACATCGACCTGGTCTTCGCCTACGATGCAGAAGGCCGCAGCAGCGGCCCCAGGCGCGTCGATGCGGCCGACTGGATGAAACGCGTTGCGCGCGAACTCATCCGGCTGCTCGATACCGTCGATGAAAACGGCCGGGCCTGGATCGTCGACGCGCGTCTGCGTCCATTCGGTGAATCCGGCGCCCTGGTCTGGTCCGTGCCTGCAATGGAACAGTACTTCCTCAGCGAAGGTCGCACCTGGGAACGCTACGCCTGGCTCAAGGCCGCGCCGGTGGCCGGCGATCTCGCAGCCGGCCGGAAACTGATCGAGGCGTTGCAGCCGTTCGTGTTTCGCCGCTATCTCGACTACGGCATCTTCGAGAGCCTGCGCGAGCTGCACCGGCGAATCGACGCCAATGCCCGGGCCCGCAGTGACCGCGAAGACATCAAGCGCGGCCGCGGCGGCATTCGCGAATTGGAGTTCCTGGTCCAGAGCCTGCAGATCCTGCGCGGCGGGCGTGAGCCGCGATTGCGCCAGACCGGCTTTCTGCCGGCCCTCGAAGCCTGCGCCGACCTGGGCGTGATGCCTGCCGAGGAAGCGGAAGAACTGCGCTGTGCTTACGGCTTCCTGCGCATTCTCGAAAACCGCTTGCAGGCCATGACCGCGCGCCAGGGCCACGAATTGCCGACCGACCCCGAAGACCGGCAGCGACTGGCCGAACTGATGGACTTCGACGACTGGGGCGAGCTGACCGAGAAACTCGGCGAGCACCGGCAAACCGTCACCCGCCATTTCAGTGAGCGCTTTCGCGACCCGGACGCCGGCTCGTCCGAACCGAGCCCGCTCTGGCCGCCCGGAGACGACATCGTCCAGCGCCTGGACGAAGCGGGTTTCCAGCGACCCGAGGAAGCGGCCGAACACCTCGAACGCAGCCACGCCGAGCTCGAGCGGCGAGCGCTCAGCGCCGAGGGCCGGGAGCGGCTCGAGCGGCTGATGCCCGGTCTGATCGAGGTCGTCGGCCGCCAGCGCCCACCGGATACCGGCCTGACCGACCTGCTGCGGCTCATCGACCAGGTTTCGCGCCGGTCGGCGTATCTCGCCCTGCTGCGGGAGCGTCCGGAAACGCTGGAGCGACTGGTGCGGGTGTTCCACGTCAGCCAGCGCGTGGCCGAGTGGATCATCGCATCGCCGCAGCTGCTCGACGATCTGCTCGATCCCATCAACGGCTTTGAGCTACCGGCCGCCCCAACGCCCGATCCGAACGACAAGGAAGCCAGTCTCTGGGCCCTGTCGCGCTGGCGTCAGGCCGGCTTCCTGCGCACCGCCCTGGCCGAGCTCGACGATCGACTGGATGCCGTCGACGCCGGACGACAGCTGAGCGCAATGGCCGACACCATCGTCGATCGTGCGCTGGCGCTTACCGGCGGGGGTGATTCGGATATCGCGGTGATCGGCTACGGTAATCTCGGTGCCAGCCAGCTGCACTTCGAGTCCGATCTCGATCTGGTCTTTCTGCATCGCTCCGGTGAGGCACCCCACCGCATCGTCCAGCGTTTGGTCAGCGCGCTGCAGATGCCGCTGCCCGGCGGGCGATTGTTCGAAATCGACACGCGGCTGCGCCCGAACGGGCGCGCCGGAATGCTTGTGTCGACGCTGGACAGCTTTGACGACTACCAGCGCAACAAGGCCTGGACCTGGGAACACCAGGCCCTGATCCGGGCACGGTGGATCGCCGGGGATCAGGCGCTCGAAGATGCGTTCGAAGCCATCCGCAAGCAGGTGCTCACGCAGCGCCGCGATGACCGCAGCGTCGCAGAGGATCTGGCCGGGATGCGCGAACGCCAGCGCCGTGAAAGGCGCGAGTCGCCCGTCAAGCGGGCCTTGACCGACCTGCAGTTCCTGGCCGAACTGGGTGTGCTCACGCAGGCGGCCGACCATCCCGCACTGGTCGATCATCGTGACACCGGCGCGCAACTGGAAGCGCTGGCGCAAGCACGATGGATCGACGATGAGCAGGCTCAGGAACTGGCCGAAGCCTGGCGGAAACTGCTTCAGGCCCGGCACCTGGACTGGCTGCGACGCGAGCCGGCATCCTTCGACACGGAGAACTTGCGCCCTGTGATCGACGCGGCCTGGACCACCCATTTCGACCGCTCAACGAACGGGAAGGACTAGTGCCGGACACCCAGATGACCTCGCGGATCGACACGCAAGCCCTGAAGGAGCGCCAGCGGCAGCTGGCGAGACAGGTCATCGACCAGGATGACCTGCGTCTTCCACCGCAGCTGGTGGCGGGGGTGGACGCCGCTTTTCCCGACGGGGGGCGCACGACGCGGGCAGCGGCAGTGCTGATGCGGTTTCCCGGTCTCGAACTGATGGACGAGGTCGTCCACGAACAGCCAACCGAATTGCCCTATATCCCCGGGTTCCTGTCTTTCCGCGAACTGCCGGCCATCCTCGGAGCACTGGAACGGTTGTCGGTGCCGCCTGAACTGGTCTTTTGCGACGGCCAGGGCCGCGCCCATCCACGCCGGTTCGGCATCGCATGCCACCTGGGCGTAACAACCGGTCTGGCCACCATCGGGGTCGGCAAGAGCCGCCTGTGCGGCCGACACGAAGAGCCGGGGCCCGAAAAGGGCGATGCCGTGGCTTTAAGCGACGATGATGAAGTGATCGGCCGGGTCCTGCGGTCACGGTCGCGCGTGCGACCGCTCTATATTTCGGTGGGCCACCGCGTCAGCCTGGAAACGGCTGTCGAACTGGTGCTGGCCTGCACACCGACCTATCGGCTACCGGAACCCGTGCGCCGTGCCGACCGCCTCGCCGGTCATCGCTGAACAGAAAGGCCCATCAGCAGGCGATTTCTCAGTCTTCGCCGAGATGCTCGCGATAGGCTTCGGCATCCATCAGATCGTCGAGCTCGCCGGAATCGTCGAGCTTGACCGAAAACAGCCAGCCGTCGCCGTAGGGGTCGTTGTTGACGATTTCCGGCGTGTCGGCCAAGGCCTCGTTGACCACGGTCACCTCACCGGATACGGGGCAATAGATGTCGGAGGCCGCCTTCACGGATTCAACCACGGCGCAGGCATCGCCCCGTCCGAAGGTCTCGCCTTCTTCCGGTAGTTCGACGAAGACCAGGTCGCCCAATTGTTCCTGGGCATGCTCGCTGATGCCGACCTTGACCACGCCTTCTTCTTCCTGGCTGACCCACTCGTGGCTTTCCGCGTAGCGCAGATCGGAAGGAATGTCGCTCATGAAGCCGTCCCTTGAGAATTTGCGAAGATTCTATCAGCAAATCCGCGGCCTGCCGAGCCGCGCGAACCAGTTACGGGGCAGGCTGTAGACAGACCCCGCGTCCACGCCGCAGATTGAGCCAGTGCCCGACGACCAGGGTCACCCCGCCCACCGAGGTTACCGCCGATGCAGCCAGCGGCGAGAGCACCGTCGCCTCGAGTACGGCGGCTGCCAGCACCAGGGCGAGCCCGGCCAGGCCGGTCAGCAGCAGACCCAGGCTGCCGTGACGGCGATAGCCCAGCCAGAAGGCGGCCACACCGATCGGCAGGATGACCGAGAGCAGAAGTCGATGGAACAGGTCGCTGCCAAAGATACCCAACGAAACCACGGGAGCAAGCACGATCACCAGACTCAGGGCCAGGCATTGCAGCAAGCACAGCACGGACACGCAGATACCGGCCCGATCCAGCAGGCTGGCTGCCATACTCCGCTCCGGGGATTTGAAAACTGCGGCCATGGTCACGGTCGAGGATTGCCTGAAAAGCGTATGATATAACATTTTTGGTTCACGGTGAACCCGTGTATAGAATGGCGGCTTTTCCACCCAGGGGCGCATGAGCGACTTCACCCTATCGGCGATCGAGCCGGCGCAGATCGACTGGCAAGGCGATACGCCCCATGCATCGCCGTATGGTGACAGCTACTTCATGCCCGGCCATGGCATGGCCGAAAGTCGCGCCGTTTTCATCGAGGCCAGCGACCTTGCCCGCCGCTTCGTCGCCCTGCCCGGCGACGGTGTGTTCGTGGTCGGGGAGACCGGATTCGGCACGGGGCTGAACGCGCTTCTGACGGCCGAGTGTTTTGCGCGTCATGCCCCGGCGACCGCGCATCTGCATTTTTATTCGGCCGAGCTGCACCCGCTTCCGAGGGAAGACCTCGCCCGGGGGCTGTCGCACTGGCCCGAACTGGAGCCATACGGGCGTCGCCTGCTCGAAGCCTGGCCCCTGCCCGCGCCGGGCTTCCATCGCATCCGCCTGAGCGATCGCATCGAGTTCACGCTGATGTTCGGCGACGCGGCAACACTGTGGCATGCCGGACCCCACGGGGTCGACGCCTGGTTCCTCGACGGCTTCGCACCGTCGCGCAACCCGGACCTCTGGACCAACGGTTTGTTCGAAACAATGGCCGCCCGTTCCCGACCCGGAACGAGCGTTGCGACATTCACCGCCGCCGGTGCGGTTCGGCGCGGCCTCTCGGCCGCGGGATTTGCCGTCGAGCGCCGCCAGGGATTCGGAGACAAGCGCCATCGGCTTTCCGGCGGCATACCCGGCCGCTGGAAACCGCAACGGCTCAAGCGAGGCAGGGCCGTCGTGGTCGGTGCGGGATTCGCCGGCTGCGCCACGGCCAGGGCACTGGCAGAACGCGGCTGGCACGTCCACGTCGTCGACCCCATGCTGGCCCGGCCGGCGCCGCCCGAACTGGCGGCCGTGCTCTATGCCACGGCCAGTCACCATCTCAACGCGCAAAACCGTTTCTATCTCGGGGCCCTGCTTCACGCACAACGTTGGCTCGAAGACCTGGGTTTTCCGCGCAACGCATCCGAGGGCCACCTCGACGGCGTCATTCAACACCTAGTCGATGGGCGAGTGGCCGAGAAGACACGGCAGGCGATGGACACCGGCACCTGGCCGCAGGAGTTGCTGTCTTCGGAAGGGGGCAATCGGGTTCGTATCGAGGGCGCTGGCTGTCTGCGGCCGAGCCACTGGTGCCGCTTTCTGCTCGATCATCCCGACATCACGGCAACGGCCGATCGGGTCGGGTCGATCAGCGGCGGGAAGTCGGCCGTACTGGAACTGGAATCAGGCGATACGCTCGAGGCCGACGCCGCCGTCTTGTGTACCGCCGGCGCCACCAGCCGGTTCAGCGGCCTGGGCTGGCTGCCGCTTCGCCTCGTTCGCGGCCAGGTCACTTTCTGTCGCGCGACCGAAGCCAGCAGCCGCTGGCGCGAGGCGCACTGTCACGCCGGTTACGTCACCCCGGCGTTCGACGGGGTTCATTGCGTCGGTGCCACCTTTGATCGCCAGCGCCAGTCTCCAGTGATCGACCCCATCGACGACGAGCGGAATCTGTCCGAACTGCAGCGCAATGTTCCGTCGCTTTGGGAGGATCTCGGCGGCAGCGCGATCGAAGTGGTCGGTCATCACGCCGGTCTCCGCTGCCAATCAGGTGACTGGCTTCCCCTGGTAGGCCCCTGCCCGGATCCGTCGAGCAATCCGTACACCCTCGACGAACGCATCTGGCTCAACATCGCCCATGGCTCGCGGGGATTGACCCACACACCACTGTGCGCGGACCTCATCGCCGACCGACTCTCCGGCCACCCGGCGGCCATCGATACCGAAGTCATGGCATCATTCGCTCCCGAACGCTTCATCGAGCGCTGGCGCCGGCGCGATCCCGACTGGAGGCCCTGACATCACTGGAACCCCGGCTTTCCGACCTGCTCCGGGCGTTGCGGCACCTTCTCGAGAAGGGAGGCATCGAATCCGCGCGCCTCGAGCATACAGAGCAAAGCTGCGTAGCGCTCATCGGAAAGCTCGCGCTCGCGCGCCATGATCCAGGCATACTCCCGCGAAGGATGCCCCACCACGGTCCATTGATAATCGTCGTCGAGCGCGATGATGTAATAACCGAAGCGGATCGGCCAATAGAACTGGACTTTCCACTCGGCGTTGGTCTCGGTGTCGACCACCCAGGCCACACCGGTCATTTCTTCCACAGGGGCATCAAAGCTGGCGTCCCGGTACCGATAGATATCATCGATGCGACCGTCGTCACGCATGCGATAGATCGCCCGGCCGGCCACATTGCCGCGCTCGCCGAAATACGGAATATTGGCGATCACGTACCACTCGCCCATGTAGCGTTCGAGATCGACCCGCTCGACCGTCTCCAGCGGCGGCCCGCCGCGCATCATGGCGCAACCCGACAGCGCCAGCAGCGCGATCGTGCCGAATAAATGTCTCATTGCGATGCTCCGTTCCACGAGTGCTGCGAAACGTAGCGCCTGGACCGTGAAGGAAGCTTCAGGGGAAGGGAGGTGGTGCCGGCTGAGGGAGTCGAACCCCCGACCCTCTGATTACAAATCCCGTTCAGCAGTGTCCAGCACAATCCGAAGAAATCTATCTTTTTTCGCATCTCACTGATTATGCTGCGTAAGCAGTCTAACAAGGTCTACCAAGGACCATTGCAAGCCGGCGCAAAGTAGACCAGAATTAGACCAAAGTAGACCGTCTGCCCAACGCCATGCCCAGAAGACAAGCTACCACCATTACCGTTCGCCAGCTGGAGAGCCTGAAGCCAGGCCGGGCACTCAACGAGCCATTGGGCTACGGCGCGGGCGCACTTCAAGCCAGGGGCACAAAGAAGGGGCCACGCTTCTACTACCGCTATGGAACACCCCAGCGGAGAATTCCACTTCCAATGTACGACTCGGAGGGCCTCCCGTTGAGCCTGGCCGAGGCCCGGAAAGTCGCACGTCAGCTCTCGTCCCGCTATCTCGAGTTGCACGCCGAAGGCAAGGATCTTGCCGAAGTACTGGAGAGAGAGCGCCAGGAGGCAGCTCGGCGCAACAACTCTGAGCCAGACGAAGACTCCCGAGCCAGAACCTTCGGCGCTCTGATGGAAACTTACGTCAGAGAGCTGCAGTCAGCCGGCAAGGCCAGTGCTGACGATGTAGAAAACACAGTGGAAAACCACATTGCTCCCCACATCGCGATCTGGCAGAAACCCGCCGCCGAACTGTCTCTCGATGACTGTCTGGAAATCCTGGAGCCGCTGACCACATCGGGAAAGCTGACGACTGCTCGAAAGGTGAGAGCCTATATTCGTCGAGCCTACGCACTGGCCCTCCGCTCACGGACCAGCGCCCAAGCCAGCGGATACCGCCAGTTTGGCATCGACCACAATCCGGCAGCCGACGTTGCAACCATCGAGGGAGCGAGCAAACCACGTGAGCGCCACCTGAGCCTGGGCGAGCTACAGGCGCTGTGGCGACGAATCAGCTTGCCGGACGAACCCGCTGGGCCGCTACTACGGGCCCACTTGCTCCTAGGAGGGCAGAGATTGGCGCAACTTCGCCGGGCGACGATCGACGACATAGCCGACGGCCAGTTGACTCTGTGGGACCGGAAAGGAAAGCGACAACAGCCCCGACGGCACATGGTCCCAGTTCTGCTCGAGGCGCAAATGGCGATCGACGAAATGCGCGGCGCGAACATGGGACCGTACCTGTTTACGTTTACTCACGGGGAGAGCCCGGCCGACCCAAGTCGGGTCGGAAAGCTAATTAGGAAATTATCTGCGCGGATGCTAACCGAAGGAGAACTGGCGGCCCCGTTTTCCCTGGGGGATTTGCGCCGAACCGTGGAAACTCGGCTCGCAGCCGCGGGACTGCACTCCGACACGCTCGCCCAGCTTCAGAGCCATGGTCTCTCAGGTGTTCAATGGCGCCACTATAACCGCCACGACTACTACGCGGAAAAGCTCTCAGCACTAACGACACTCCGCAACCTGATGACGAGCTATAGCGAACACAAAACTAAATCTTAACCCATCTAGATAGGCATCCAAGATGTCACAGACATCTGCACTTTCTCGAAATGTCGTTAGCGGAGAAGCCTGCGGGCGCATCAGGAATATCGCCTGAAAGATCGAACGCCGGCTCAAGCACTGCGTGATGTAGTGGACCGAACTAAGTTGCCGCCGATCGTTCCGAAGGAGCCCACACCCGAGGTTGCAGAGGCGGCGCAATCAGAGCTCTCAGAGACCCCGACCGTCGGGTAATTACCCAACTTGTACACTTGTACATCGTGGGCGAGTGATTTCACGATATCCTATATATTTCTGTTACTCAACCTGTACGCAGGGTGTCTTGGCCTATCACGCTCGAAGACCATCAAGTTCCCTTTTTAGCGCGTCATTTAAACGACCGATTTCTTCACACGTGCTCACAAGTAGATCAATCGTCGTTTGAGCGTTGCTCCCACTTTTTCTAATCTCTTCTTCTCGTTCTCGAAGTTCAGCTGCTTGATCACTAAGCTTTTGAATATTATGGAACAAGGCTTCTGATAGTTGCATAGATCATCCAATTGGTGAGTCTCAAAATGCTAATCGTATAGCATTACTCTAAGCATCTGTCTTGATATATATAACGAGTAATCTGAACAACCGACTTGGAGCCACTAAAGCCAAGCACGCTACAAACATGTGGTCGAGTTATTGCACATGTTAGGTGTCAATTCTATGACTCGTGTGGAGTCAGGTCCAGATATTTGAGGCGAGGTATCCGAAGATCCGTTCCCGCTCAATGCATTACTCGAAATAGCCACTCCAGCAGACCCATTTAGATTCGAAATATAAATACCTTGACTGCTATTTTTCCGGATCACATTGCCTTCCAGGCTGCTGCCAGCAGCATCGCCACCTAATCGGATACCAATGGAGTTGTCGGAAATGAAATTGTCCTTTGCAAGCAATGGCCCATTGGCATGGATGCCACTGGAACCGTTGTCATGAATCTGGTTACGCTCCATAATCACCCGGCGATCATCCGTATTGACTTGAACGCCATTAACTATATTATCCACAGACGTTGAGTGTCTCAATATTGCTTCACCAGTTATATCGATCCCATAGCGATTGTTATAGCTTCTTACTCTTTCTAGTACCGCACCTCGACCAGCACCCGTACCGGCAAAACAATTTGAAAGCGTTAGATCGGCCCCATATCCCGCGAATCCAACACTCATGCAATAGTTGCCGAACCCATCGATCTGTCCGTTGGCGATATGAATCCCCTTTCGATCTGCAAAGTCCGCAAGCTTGATCCCGCGACCCCCGCCACCCGGACTGCATGTTTCGGTTTCCATATCACACACATTTGGCCCCTGAATCGTATTACCTCCCAAATCCAGTCGGACATTGTCTACTAAAATGTGGATTGCATGGGTATCAGTGTCAGCAACGTTGATGCTGCTAGTCAGGGAATAATTACCTGATGATGAAATTTCAATGGGAAACCCCGAACTGTCTCCTTCAAAACATCCGTCTTCCACGCACGCCTGATTGATCTCATAGCTTCCACTATCCGCCACTGACGCCATTGGTACGATCAAAATCAGGATTAGTACTAGTATGGATCTTTGGTATTGCATTTCACACCTCGACAGTCAGTTGCGAAAGTAGTCTTTAAAAATCGTATCCATCGACGTTTCAAGTGCAAGTGCATTTACATCACATGGATTGCATTCAAGTCCTAGTTGGTCGCGCCTAATGGCCGTGCTCCATGAGTCGCTGTTTGGAATGAACTCGATTACATCACCAGGCATGGCAGAAATGCCATCAACAACGCCTCCGGATGAAAAAGTTAGATAAATAGTTCCCGTCTCTGTGCGATCTACTGCTGCAACTCGCATTGCATCCGGAAGCCCATGCTCGCTGAGTGAGTGAAGGACAGATACTACCCCTGAATCCACTTCTAGAATATCCGAATGCTTGACCTTTACCCCTGCGATTTCCGCGTGCATATCCAGCGCAATCAGAATTTCTCCGTTATCAACAGACAGCCCAGAGATGCGCGCTTTTTCATCAAGACCGATATTTTCGCCATGCAAAAATACTTCTCGGCTACCGTCAGCTGCAAGCTTTACAATGTCCCTAGGGGTGACCAGAGCATCATTCATTCGCCACATCACTGCAGTGGAAAAATAAGTATCATCTCCATCGATGGATAGTGCTGATATGGGAATGCGTTGCGACAGGCCCAGGTCGACGATATGCATGGAACCTGAATCGTGTTTAACGAAGATCTGCTGTCTGCCGAGCGCGCCAAGTGACGTGCTTTTGGCCGTGGCGAATGCGAGGTGGGCGCGCTCAACCCATGCGGTTTGTCCTGTTGCTATCGCGCACGAAAAGCTCCCTGCAATCAGTGCAGCGCAGTTCAGCATAAACATCGTTCGTTTCATGCGCATACCCCCACTCGATTATGCACTGTCTTCAGCGATTGAGACGGCCGTCGGCCGATTTCGTCACTAATCCAATTCTTGGGAACGGCAAATTAAGAAATTACTTGGAAGACGGTAAGATGTTGGAATTGAGCCTATCCCCTCGCATCAAATAATACGGCAGCAAAGCGCCCCGTGTCAATTGAAGACAGCCTAATATACTGTCCATCTTTGGGAGGATTCTTGGTTCAAGTGACCGTACCCCAAGGCTAACTGTCCGCAGCCAATGAGAGGTCTCCTGAGGGGCTCCGAAACGTAGTCCATTAGCCCGCCAGTGAATCAGGCGCGCCCAAGGGACCAAGAACCGCTATCACTCGGCGCTCGGATCTTCCGAGGCGCCAAGGCCGAATGCTGCAGACCTGGGCCAGCAGTGGTTTAATGGCGTTTGGGGAAGCTCGGGCTCACATAGCTGCGAGAACAGCCAATACTCTCGTATCTCCTTTGGAACTTGGAGTCAGTGGAAAAGCGACAGAAGCCACGCCAAAGGTGGGTGATTCTGATCACCCACGCTTACAGACCTACAGTTCGCAGGCTCCTGGAAAAGCTTCAAGCATCCTTTCTGTCAAGGCGCGTGTGACAAAGCACTCCGCTTCTTCCAGGTTCTGAAACAGCTCCGGCTGGGTCTCGATGAGACCGAAAATCCAGTTCCTGAGTACTGCGTGCACGGTTGATCCGTCGCTGTTCAGGACACCTCTCAGGACACGAGGCTCCGCGTGTAGTTGGCCCTGCTGGACGATCTGGCTTGCGAGCTGATCGGAGATTCGCAGTCTATCGACAAGACCGATGACTTGTTCCGTGACGTGGTCCATCTTGGTTTCTCGGTGTTGATTAATCTTCACCATCGGCCACGATTGTGGATATACAAGGCTCACCACGCGCCGTGATCCAACTTCAGTTGCTCTTGAGCCCCTCATCCCTTCAATGTTTGTTTTCGCAATGGCCCAACCGGATGCAGCGGCGCTCAAAGGGCGGCTCCCTGGATCTTTCTCCATGGTAAGCGGCGGGCGAGACAGGCGCTCTAGGGGGTGCAGGTGCGTGGCGGAATTCAGATCAGGGAGCAGTGGGCTGTGCCCCGTTCAGAGCCGGTAACGCAGTGGGAGCTATTCGGGGAAATGTGCCAAAAGGTTGGGAGTGATCAATTGCCGTAGGCGTCATCATACAAAGGGCCAGTGTGCAAGGCAGAAAAAAGTTGTGACTCTTAGATGTGTATTGACTTAGGATCCTAGATTTTCCCGCAGAGCGCGTTGCGCTAAGCGAGCGGGGGGTCAGTCGAGCACTTGACCTTACCTCGACGGCGCTGGCTTTGGGAAAGTTGGCAATGGTCGCTTCATCGATTAACATGGCAGCCGCGAATTGCGGCCTGCGGAGAGAGCATTTATGAAGAATAACTTTGCCGACTTAGTCTTTGGGCAAGCTAGCCGTGAGCACCTCTCATCGGTCGTCGACCGCTTGTTTCGCTTGTTCCTCAATTCACTCATCGAACACGAGACTGGCGAAGACGTCGATGATTTCGTATTTATGCTGTCGGAGCTTGATAGATCCCCGGAAGGCGATCTGGGCGTGAGCCTCAATCGCTTTACGATCGCACGATTTCTTGCACCTGGAGACAGACCTCTCCAACTCCGACCACGTCAACACTTGAGACAACTTAGGGCTGTTGATCCCCAATCGGCTGCAGCATGGGGCGAAATGTGCTCCCTTTGCTCGCTGCTTCTGGAATATCGAAATAGCCATCAGCACCATCCCAACAACAACCCCACACGCACACGCGACCTCTTGTTGGTTGGAGCGATAGTCCGTGTCCACGAGCTAGGCGAACAGTTGCTGTCCCCCGATGACAATTCCCTTCTTGGTGACCCATCCTTCTACAGTGAAATGCTAGCGCAATTATCAGCAGAAGATCAGGTTCGACCGATAGATGCATCTAACGACGGCGGTACGTCAGGCGAACTCAACATCCCACAAGAGGCCCCCGGAGAGTCAGAGGGCTCGACCTCAGATATTCTGAACACACTTTCGCGGCTTCATGCCCCGGGCTGCGTGCGTCTACTCGATGCTGTTTTTGGTAGAACAGACACCGAGCCTCACTACACAAAGGATTCCTCGAGTGACTTAAAAGCGAAAATGAAATCCACTGTTGCGGAGGTTCTATCTTCACTTGAGGCGGAGTTTCGCACTCCTCTTATTCAATATTTTTTCGATGTGAACGATCTCGATGATGCGTTTGACGAAGAGGCAATGATGAAGGCGCTTAGAAAGTTACGGCATCCAAGTAGATCGGAAAAGCTAAGGCCACTTCTTTTTCCTAACGAGTACTAGGTCGAAACAAATCACCTGGACTCACCTAGGACGACTAAACCTATTATCTCGAGCCCTGGCTTAGCTTTGCTGGCGAGGCACCAGCCTACCCGAGGTGCCTACGAAATCCGGGTCGATTCAGTCTGAATCGCCCAGCATCCTCTAGACACTCTGGAGCTCAGGAAACGAACAACATTGTGACTTCCCATCGTTTTTTTCTTCTACCTCGACGTACGATATTGATCCGCCCTCGCCGTAACACGTTCGCCATTCCTTGTAAAATTCATAATTGCCGAAAAACGGGACTCTACAGGCACAAAGGAAATTGGATCATAAAGCGTATACCCCCGCCCCATAGTGGAGAGATTATGGTTTGCCGACCCGGGAGGTGCATCTAAAAAGGTTTCCACCACAATGACTCTTTCACCGTTCACGAAGCTCCACCCTTTCACTTCGCTTTCAATCTCAAAATCTTGCAATTCTTTGATTTCATCCGGAATCGAAAAATCTGGTGGCACCCACGTAGAACCAGTTTTTACGGATCCATTAGGTAGCTCCAAGGTCCGCGCCAAGCCTCTCGCTTCTTCAGTGAATGCTTCAATAAACCACTGCTGGCGATATTCGTTCGGCAGCTCAGTAATGTCCAACTGCACATTAGAGGGGACACCATCCTCCGACGCGTCCCATGCGGTCGATATAATCGATTCATTCGATTCAAAGCCTTGGCCATTTATCAGGTATGTGAGAATATCTGCCGTAGCAGAAATATTTCCGTCAAGGCCACGCTCCAGCGTCTCTCTATACTCCACCTCCCACTCCAGGGTCTCGAAGTGGCCACCCTCTCTCATCTGAAACTTTCCGCCCGTCTTCACTAATCGTGAATTTGGAGATAGAGTAGGATCAATTTCTGTCCGCATAGGGAGCACCTCTCCGCTATAGCTTGGAAACGAATCTTGAATCTCGGGCGACCCGGCGCATGCAGCAAGAACAAAGACAAGTAAAGCAAGAAATAACTTCATAAACCCCTCCAGTCCGGATAGGACTTTCCTAAGCCGCAATGGGCAAGACGGACTAGGTATCGCCTATCCATCGTGGACCCTACTCTATAAATCAAATCGCTGCAATCGCCCTAGCTAGCGCCCCGCTGACTAGTGGAGAAAAGCGCGGGCTATAAGATAGCCCCCGTTTTGGCCGGCCTCTCTCTCTATTTCTTCTTTTTGCCAACGCCGAAGCCGCCCCCGGAAACGACATTTGGCAGGTCTAGAAAATCAGGAGGGTCATCGTATTCCGGGCCATACGGATCACGCTTCGCTTGACTCCGGTCCTTCTCCGCATTCTTATGGACGCGCTGTTGGTGCTTCTTATAGTTAACCTTTTTAACATGCACTCCGCAGGTTGGGCAGGTCTTCCAGTCTGGCGACGAGTGCGTTGTCTCGGGGAGAATCAACGGTTTTCTTAGCCACTCATACAGATCTTTCTCCGAGTGGAATACTCGCATTCTTGCACCCGCGAGCAGTAGTTGCTCTGATTTCGTACCCGAAACAGCCTTCTTCTTTCCCTTGCTCGTAACGAGCCCATAGAAGCGCTGCTTATTACTCCGTGGCGTCGAAGGCATTTCTCTCATCCCGGAACCGCTCCCCTAACTCTAAACAAGTCGAGAGACTTAGATCAAGGTCCCGAGACGGGTTCCACCCCGACCTGGCGGACACTCTTGTTAAGACTTTTTCTTCCATTCAGGTGCGATCTAAGCCCGCGCCAGTGGCAGAGGAAAAGGTCTTACCGAAAGCCACCGTGCTGTCGGGGCAGAACCCAGTGGAGCGCCTCGTTAGGGCAATTACCGCTTACATAGTGTATTGATCCTTTCATTACCCACTTCTCTCGGCCTTTTGGGATTGCGTGAACGCAAAGGGCGTTTCGCACTTGGTACACACCGGCTTACTAAGACTCGGTGGCCTCTTGAACCGGCGCTTGCCACAGGAGGGACAGGCAAACTGGTCGCGGAAATACTGAAACTCCTCCCACCTCGCCATTTCATCGCCGATTGACGCATTCTTGTAGGGATTGTCGGAGAAATGACTGGCGAAATTTTCAACTACACCTTTTTGAAGACTACTGATAAAAGTATTGGACATACCAGGGACTTCTGGCGGAAGGATGCCGACGCCCTTCAAGAAGCTGGCGAGGGCAGCTGCCATTTCGCCACGCTCAAACTGGTAAGGCCGATGGACGGGTCGAATGACGACCTTCACGCCGAAGCCCCTGCAAATGTCGAGCAACCACTCCTCTTCAGCCTGCCGCATAAGGCTTGCGGCACTTTCATTTGCATCAAACTTGGCCTGAATGGCTTCATCCGATGTCCGGTGGTCGTGAAATTGGGGGCCAAAGTTGGGTTCGACCTTTGTGATTCTGCGGAACAACCATTTTGCCGTGGAAAGGTGGTCCTGTAGAAGGTTAAAAAACTGTTCATCGTGAGTGGCGAGAATAATTTGGAAGTCATTAAAGTGCTTTGCCAAGACCGCCGCAATGTTCTTGCGGTGATCTGCATCATACGACGTCACCACATCGTCGAGAACGATAATGCGGGCCCCATCGTTGAACATGCGAATAGCGGACAAACGTAACGCCAATGCCAGTGTATGGATCTGGGAATCGCTAAGATAGCCGCTCGGGACCACACCCTTCCGGTTCTCTGAGAAGTCGATGAGAAGTTGAATGCGTTGCTGATTGAGATCATCTTCTCCCGGAAGCTCGAAACGGATGGGCGGTGCGTTCCCACCACCGCCCTGAATGTCCTTGTAAAGGTCATCCACACTCCTCTGGAGCGTTCCGATGAGGTCTTGGACGTGCTCAACGATCGCTTTGTTAATGACCAGGGCTTGCCTGCTGAGATTCAGCTGAAGTGTCTCTAGCTCGGCCTTGACCCGCTGAATCCTCTCCAGGTGGGATTTGATTCGAATGAGCTCGTCGGCGACCTTGAGGGTGCTGGCGTATGTGTGTTCCCCTTGTCGCTTCTTGATACGCTCTTGTTCCCGGGAAACTGACGTAAGCAAAACAGTCAGTTCCGTCACCACCTTCTCAGAGGGTGGCGCTTTGTCTCCAACCTTCCAGGACTTAAGTTTATCTAGATAGGCAGCGATCCGTTTCGCTTTGCCCTCATAGCCCGCATCCTTCAAGCTAGAAATCGCACTTTCAAGTTTGACTTTTACGTCGCGCAAAGCATCTTGGAGGACCTTGGTAGCCTTTTGCAGATCCATTTCAGCGGCACGGTACGCGCCCAAGTCAGCAAGCTTGGCTTCCAGGCCGGAAAGGATTTTCTCTCGTGAGCCGTGGGGGCTAGACGTGAGTGCCGTGTCACAGACAGGACAGCTCTGAAAGTTGGTTTCCTCGTTTTCGAATACTTTCTTAGCAGACACCCACAATTCATTAAAGACTGCCTGGCTCGCCTTAGATCGTTCCTCGGATTCGCGCGCGACAGCGGTCGTGTAACCTGAGACGGCGCTTTCAAAGGCGAAAATATTACCTTTTGGTTTTTCCCCTTCTTTTACCGGAGCCAAGAAGAGCCCTTCAATGCGAGCGGACAGCTGCTTGAGCACGCCAAGCCCAAGCCGTTCATCCTCGGCGGCTTTTCGGTTGACCAGTTCCTGGTAACCGGTATCTGCCTCAGAAAGCTCGGCCAGCGACAGGCCTTCATCTAAGTGGGCAAGCAAAGTATTAAACCAACTGCAGATTTTGGCCTCATCCCAGGCAGTGATAGCATTATTTGTGATCTGTTTTAGATCCCGGAGTCGTTCATTTTCCTCCGTCTTCGACTCGGCTATCTTTTTAACGTCCCGCCGCAGGGCGCGAAGATTCTTCTGAATGCGTAAAAGCGGATCAAGCGCAAACCAGGAGGCAACATCTTTGTACCGGTCTTCCGGCGTATACTTTTCAACGAATCCTCGTAGCTCGTATCCCCGAATAATGAAAGGAAGCTTTGTATTAGATAGAACGCGCTTGGCTGAATCCGGTAAGGGAGGAGCTGTTTTTACGGATTTAGAAACATGCCGAGCTTCGTCGAACTTGTCACCACCTTGCTTGAACCAGAGATGGACACCCGGTGTGACCCCGTATTTCTCCGCATGGACATGCTCCATCGCAAGGGGGCCTGCATGAGTCTGTGCTTGACGCCTACCTAGTCGGGCCAGCGTCGCGTCTTCAGAAAAATAGTACTCGAAGGCGTCCACTAGGCTTGACTTGCCTTTGGCATTTGGTGCGAACACAGCAAGGCTGAGCGATGCCTTTCCGCGGCAAAGAGTTATGGTTTGCGGCTGAAGGTATGCTCGGAAGCCTTCAAGCCTGAGGGCCTCAATCGTGATCGGCATGGCCATCTTCAGGCTCCTCAGATCTCTTCTCGGCAATCTCTTCAATTTCCCGCACGGCGTCGCTCACCGCAGTGCTTTTGGGGTTGAGCCTTACAATGTGTGCGGACAGCACCTTTAGTAATGAGGAATCTGTCTTGTCATCACCTTCTAGAAGCGAAATTGTCTTCTCGATCAGCTGTTCATTTGTTTCTGGCATAACAATCGAACCATCGTTGTAGATACACATATCTTAATATGTGCCATATTTTGAATTGCGAGCCCTAGTGAGTAACATAAACGCGGCCGTGGAGCGCCACATGGAATGTCGGTCGGAGATAGCGCTGTTGTTAAAGCGCGAATCAGTTTCTACGCTTCACTGCCTGAATCATTTTCAGGTTGTGTTCTTGCTTCGCGACGTTCCCTCGATGCTCGCACCTTTGCAGGCATGATGAATGTGTAAACTAAAAATTTGGAGAAAAAGTCGTGAACTTCTAGGACATCATCTCGATCTACGTTCTTCAATTGATCCTGATCAGGGTGGGCTCCCCAATTGCCAAATATTCGTATTTGGTGCGACCAGTCCCTGATATCCGCCGGCAAGCTATAAAGCGAATCAATCTGGCTAATTAGGTTTTCTTTCGCTTTTGCGCCTAATAGGACTAGAGCTGACTGAAGCGCACGCCGGAACATTGCACAACTTGCTTTATCCGCGCCAACGGACTTGCAGCGCAACGCCTCCTCATAGTCCTCCAGCACCTCAGTAGGGACATGCTCTTTTTCATCAGGACCTAGATGCTCGTCTAAAATCATGGGGAAAGTGTCTTTCCACCCTCTCATCGTTAGATTTTCTTGTTGGCTATACCGATTTTGCTCAAAGTAGAGTGTCTTTAATATCAATTTTCTACATGGCCGACATCTGAATATCACGTAAAACTCGGCATCGCCGTTGCGGTACTTATGGCATTCATTCCACTGGGCCTCGATATGAGACTTCGCGCCGCAATGAGGGCACTGGTCAATCAGGTCTTTTACATGCTCAGAGATACTTTTACGCGCATCATTCAAATTCATCGGCAAGATCCCCCTACTGGTCGATCGGGTTCTATCTGAAAACTTGGATTGAGAAATGGATTTTAGTGAGAGAAACTTTGATTCCGCTCCCTAAATCTCTAGTTTTTGGTCTCCTGATCACTAGTCTATTAGTTGACGCGATTTCTAGATTTTCGGGCATGTTGCTATGCGCGGATAGTTCATATAGTCCTGAAACCTCCTACTTCGGGGAGTGCGCCTACGTGTTGGCGCGCTCCAGCCGTTTCTAGTAGGCAATATGCCACGGACCTTTCCTTCGGGGCAACCAAGGCGGGAGAGTGACGGACGCCGGGCCAAGAGCGGGTAATTCTGAGCACCCACGCATGCAGACTTACAGTTCGCAGGCGCCTGGAAAAGCCTCGAGCATGCTCTCTGTCAGGGCGCGTGTAGCAAACCGCTCCGCTTCCTCCAGGTTCTGAAACCGCTCCGGCTCGGCCTCGATGAGAGCGAAAATCCAGTTCTTGAGCACGGAGTGCACGGTTGATCCGTCGCTGTCCAAAACACGGCTGAGAACGCGCGGCTCCGCGTGTAGTTGACCATGCTGGACGATCTGGCTTGCGAGCTGGTCGGAGATTCGCAGTCTTTCGACAAGGCCCATGTCTTGTTCCGTGATGTACTCCATCTTGGGTGCTCGGTGCGAATGAATCTCCACCTTCGGCTACGAATGTCGATCCGCAAGGCCCGCCAGGCGTCGTGCTCCAACTTCATTCGCTCTCGATTCCCTCATCCCTGCAGCTCTGCGGGCAGACTTGCCCAATCGGATGCAGTGGCGCGCACGGAGCTACTCCGTGGGTTTGTGGTCCTGGACTGGTGTCCAAATATGCTCACGGGGAACAATCAGGACCTCCACCCCGTTGGCTGATTTTCAACCGGAGTGCGGCTACTTGACAGAGAGGGGGCTTCTTGGCAATGTGGTGATCAGCTAGGCGGGAGCTGCGTAAATCTCGCCCACGCGATAGGGCCAACCAAAAAACGACGGGCCCGAGGCGCACAGGATTGGTATAACTTGCGAATCCGTAACTTTCCGGGAAGCAACCACCTCGCCGATCAGAAATCTCTGCGGCGATCATCTGATTAGTTGCTGACCTTCGAATTGACCGGCCTCGGCTGGTCTTTCCATGCTCGCTACTCGCGAGCCTTCCCATGCCCCGCACGGGGTTTTCAAATGGCCTAGGCCTGAAGCTTGTTCTTCGGCACGGTCGCGTATTGACTCGGTCAATACCCCAAAAGCGACACTTGGGCGGACTGCAGGTGCAGGACGCCCCGTGGTGTTCGCCCGTCTCTTTTGCGCGCGAGTGCAAAGAGACGGGCGACACGTGTCGCACGCGAATGCCCGGAGACTCAATGTTTCCGGGCATTCGCCGCGCGCGAAAACTGCGCGCGAAAACCACTTGTGCCGCATGGATGCGGCGCAATGTGTGGCGAGAAAACAGGGCCTGGAGGCCCTGTTTCAACGGCCCTGCGTCGACAGCAGGGGGCAGCAGGTGACAGCAGGTGCTGTCACCTGCTGCCAGTTGCGGCGCGCTCAACAGCAGAATGTGGCATCAGAATGCCCCCGAGCCTGGCATCTCGGCAGACATCTGCTCCCTCCGAGCCGCCCCTCGCCACTGTCAAAGCAACCCGCAACGCCGATATGCGAAGCGGAATACGCACCCATCCACGCAGTGCCGGCCACTGCACTGCACGCGACCCCCGCCATCCGGAGCACCGGAGACACAGTCGTGGAGATGGACGAAGCGTCACAACGGGGCTGACAGGTCCCCAGTACACACCTGTCGACGCAGCCATGGGCGGCATCATGGCACCTCATCGGTCGCTGGCACCGCAAGCCCAGTTATCACTTACCAACTCCTGGCGGGAGAATGAGGTGCTTGCCCTGGCTGCACGATCGATGTCGCGGCGTAGTGACCTTCTACGCCACAGGTCCACTCTCAATGTTCTGGAGGCCTGCAATGGCTGGGAAATACAGCGCGGCCGGGTCGAGCCGCAATTTCGGGTACGGCCGAGATCTGGCGTATGCGGGTCGAGAGGCCCTGATTGACTACTACGGCGACGGTCATTTCGCGACCGTTGCCACACATGCAAGTCGATTCGGCCAGTTTTCGGAATGGGCGAGGGAGCAGGGAATCCGCGACCTCGCGCGAAACGATCCGGAGAGACTTCTGCGGGATTTCTCCGAATACGTGGGCCAGCAGGTGTCTTCCAAGAACCTAGCTGTCGCCTACGGACAGAACCTGATCTCCAGTGCGCAGGTTGTCCTGCGCGCAATGACAGGGGACAGCGGGATCAAGGTCAGCCCTTCGGACTACTGCGGATCTCGCAGCAATGTCCGTAAGGATAGACCCGGCAGCCTCGATCGAGCCCAAGCGGCGAAAGCTGCCGCCAGCATGCGCGCTGCTGGCCGTGACCGCGCTGCCTCGGTGGTCGAATTGGCTCGAGAGCTAGGTCTGAGAGAGCGCGAGGCGACGTTGGCCGACCTTCCGCGACTGGAAAGGGAAGCCCGAGAGACGGGTGTAGTGAACATCCAGGAGGGAGCCAAAGGCGGCCGGACCGCAGATCGGCTGGTGCCGGTCTCCCAGGAGGCCTATAAGGCACTCCGAACGGCACTGGACACGAGCCCGGAAGGCAGCAGAAATCTCCTCGCTGCCGGCGAATCCTATCGCAAATTTGTCGATGGCGAGCTCCGAGAGGGGCGCCAGGAACTCAAAGCGGCTGGGATTGCCGGCTACCACGATTGTCGAGCCGCATATGCATGCGAGCGCTATACGCAGCTGACCGGACATGAGGCTCCTGTAGTGACTGGAAGCCGAATAGCCCCTCGAGACCTAGACATGACCGCTCGGGCGGAGATTTCGCAGGAATTGGGCCACGTCCGTGTCGATGTCGTTGGCAATTACATAGGAGGCGTCAAATGAGGACAAGCATTGAACAGATTCTTCGCCGGTCCCAGCCGGGTTCCTCTGGTGCCGTCAGAGGTCACATCTCTCGCGCTCGACAAATTTCTGAGGCGATCGGCGCCCGCTGGGGTGCCGGCCGCTCGCACCCCTATCACTGGAAGCTGAAGCATGTTCGGTGGTACTTGGAGGTAGCATGCCGGGATTTAGCGCCAGCGACACGATACGATCATTGGAGGACTATCCGCGCTGTACTGGCGGCGCTGGGGAAATGGCCCGACTGGCGGCCCCGACTGAATGGGCCGTGGCGCCATCGCACCGGAGTGCCAGGAAAGGGACTTGGTGGTCGGCCTGCCAAACTTGCGTTTAGAAGTCGGGAAACCACCGGATAATGCCGCCAGCTCCATAAGAAATCCGCCCAGGCAGTCCCTGGGCGGATCGAGAAGGCGCCGCCGTCATCGAGTTCACTGAGCCTCTGGCTGCACTCTGACTCAGGTGGTCGACCTATCGGGACAAATTGTGGTGGTGGGAGCCAACGGTGTCTGTAGGAAATTCCCTATTCGGGATGTAAGAATTCTTAGACAACCAACCTGACCACTCCCACCGTGGGCAGACTGCCCGCCCGCGGAATAGACGACAAACCGCTTAAGAGGAATGCCGCCTGAGTCACTGGAGTAACGCTACCATCGCTGCCCCATCGCGCGCCCATAGCTCGTTCGACAATTTCTCAGCAAGAGCACTGTCAGCCACATCTATGCCAAATCTTCGATCTGCCATGACCGGCACAGCAAGGGGACTAGGCGCAGCGTGATAGAAGTGTTTCCCACCGACAGAGGCACGAACGATGACTTCGTTAGTCTCGATGGCACCAAATACCGTCCACTGAATTTCCTCGAATTCCTTATCCGCGCTAGATAAGAATTCTATTACCTTCCCTGATTTAACAATGCCATGAAGTCGATTGTCTTCTGTGCTCACTGGTCCTCCAATCTCATCGGTGAGAGTTGTGATTTCCAGTAAATCGTCGCGCACTGTGCACTTTACGCAATACCGTTCCTGTGATCGCCCCACCTAAGAGGCGCCTCGAACCGGCATGAATTGCCCACGAATCGCTAGTACTCCAGGTGTCGGAAAAACGCCCCGAGGACGGATTTCGTGATTCTTAAGTGACTTACGATACCGTTTCGCCCCCGAAGTACGAAAACAGAGCCTCATGATACTTTTCCCACCTTTCGCGCCGGGCGTGCCAGCGCCACCAGCCCCGAGGTTTAAGCCCATCTACCCCCATTCCCCAAGCTTCACAAGCCAAGATTATCTCTGGAGAATCTGAGAAATCGTCGATTTTGCTGTAAGCCCAGAGCTGAGCCCTTACGTTCGGCCAACAGTCTGATGGCAGTGTGGCCCGCGACCACTTCAGCTCTACGATCAGAATCCTCCCTGTGGCCCTTTCTCTGAAGACGATATCTGGCTTTCCCCAAAGCGACTTTCCTTCAACCAGAAGCGAGGAAATTGACTTTGATGACTGTGCCTCGGGCCCGTAGCCTACATACAGGAGATCCCAGACTCCTTTTGGAGGTTTGGGCTGATCTAGCTGTGCGAGTCGGCGCTCCAGCTGCTTACCCTGTTCAAGGCTCGAGGAACGCGCACGAGACTGGTAAAGCGAATAAATCCAACCGGTAAAGGACGAAACCGTGTTTCCGGTTTTCTTTGGTGGACGGGCCTCTGCCCTTCGCAGCAGTTCTGCTGGGGTGATCCGGTACGGCTCTCGCTCTGCGTGCTCGGGTGGGGCTTCCAGAATTTCATGCCAGCGCTTGTTCTCCTCCCACCCTGCCCGCAAGTCTTTCTGCCAAGGAGGTTCTGACGGCGGGGGAAAGAACTTACGTTCTAGGTGTCGTTTCTCGCGAGCAGAAAATTCGTCTTCAGGAAGATTCTGGATAAACTCCCGTGAAAAGACCATAGCGCCCTCCTGACTGAGAGATACCCTCGGGCGCTAGTCCTCTAGCGCCTTGAAAACAGCATCTGCCGCGTCCGCATAGAATTCGATCTTGATCTTCGTCCACATCTCGTCCGGCAGGTCATTGAGTGCCCGCCGGGCCGAAACTGGCATGAGCAGGGTGTTGGCCTGCTTCTCGACGGCCAGTTCTGCGATGGAAACCGGGTTGGTGAGCATTTCGACTGAACCGCCCAGATTCAATGAGCCGACGACTAGTGTGGCGCCGCGGGAGTTTCGTTCGAGCAATGCGCCGGCCAGGGCGACTACTACACCCATTCCGAGACCTGTGCCGGATTTGTCATTGTCCAGTGAGCGGAGCTGGATCGAGAATTCGTGGTCGCGGGGGCTGCGGTTGCCGACCAATTCCTCGGCCCGGGTATAGAGGTTCTGCTCCCCAACTCGAACGCTTTCCCGGAATGCCGGCGGCACCGGGTGGTTCAGGATCTTTACACCGCTTCCCGGACCGATCGTGACTTCGATTCGGCACAGGCCCGGGCCGCCCTCCGCGCCAGGTGTGACTGCCCAGACTTGGCCGGGCGGCAAAGGGTCACCGTCAATGGCTTCGTCGCTGTGAAGCTCCGGGGTGGCAACGAACTGCTCTATGCCATCCACGCCCAAGGTGAAGCTGAAGTGGGTGTTTCGGAACTCGCTCTTCATGCAGCGCTTTTGCTGCTCCTTCACGCGCCGGCGTGACTCCAGAGCCAGGCGCACAATCCATTCCAGTTCTTCATCCGGTATTGGCATTTCCGGATCGGGGAAGGTCAGCTTGATGAGACCGCTTACGGTCTTGTGAACGGCCTCGATGTCACGGCCGCTCAGCGCGCCGCCCCAGAAAACTCGGTTCTGCAAGGCAGAGACCCGACTGAGGCTCCGTGACTGGCTCCAGCATTCACTCAGGAAGTCGCTGACCATCCCGAAATGGTTGGTGAGGTGCTGGTTGGGGTTGAGCTTGGGGAAATCCCACCCCGGTGCGTAAGCGTGAATTCGATCGTGGAAGGCAGTGTCATCTCGCATTTCCTTCGGCAGAGGGCTGAGCAGATGGCCGATCCGCTGTTGCTGCTCAACGTCCACATCGAAATTGCCCACCATGACAATGCCGCCTTCCCCTCGGATGCTTTCCTTGCCTCGGCTGAACTCCCCCGAGGCCATGTAGCCTTTCATGATGTTGACGCCGTCTTTCTGGTCAAACGAGATACCAGCCACCTCGTCGAAACAGACCACGTCGTACTGGCACACCAGACCGCGCTGGCCGTTGGCCATGTTGACGAACATCTTGGCGACCGTCGCCTTCCCGCCGGAAATAAGGTGTGAGTAGGGCGAGATCTGCTGGTAGATATGGCTCTTGCCGGTTCCGCGAGGGCCGAGCTCCACAAGGTTGTAGTTGTTTTCAACGAAGGGGACCATTCGGAGCAGTACAACCTGCTTGGCGCGGTCATCCATCGAGGATGGCTCCAGGCCGACGGAGCGAATCAGGAAATCGACCCACTCCTGGGTCGTGAACTTTTCGCGACCCTTGGCGAGCGTCTCGAGTACCTTGGGCTGCGACATCTGGATAGGGCGCAGCATGGAAATTCTGAATGGGCGCCCATTCTTTTCCTGCGCAACCAAGGGGTCATACTCCACCGTTACTTCGGCATAGAAGCCGTCGGTAAGCATCCGCTCGTTGTCCCGGACCAGTGAATCGGCAATTTCCACATCCTTGAGGGCCAGGCTTGGTAGTTCGGCGACGTAGCAGTCATTCTTGGCGTCCAGTTTGGCGCGAACGATATCGATCACGCGGACTGAGCCAACTTCCCTGGCCTTGGATTTGAACAACTCCTCCGTGCCGGTTCGCACGGTCTTGCCATCCAGCTGTTTCTCGACGACGGAGATGCCTTCCGCAATTTCTTCATCATCGATACTGGCGCAGTATCGTCCCAGCAGGAACTCGACCACGTAGGTCGGCACCGGGTACTGCTGTGAATACCTTCGTACCAGGTCCTTGCGCACAAGGTAGCCTTCGAAGGCTTCCGCCGCGATGCGGTCCAGGTGGTCCATCTCTGTGACGGTATTCATCCAGCGTGTCCTACCTTTGTATGCTTGTGGGCCAGAACCTGCTCGTCTTCATCCAGCAGCACTACGACCAAATCGGCGTCCTCGTGCTCGTCGTCCGGCAGCAGCAGGCTTGCAGTGCCCTCTTCGTCCAGCTTTTTGGGAGTATTAGCCACAGATACTCCATTGACTCGGCCCAAACGCAAGTCGGCCGTGACATTGCCGCCGGCACTCGCGGCTTCGATGAAACAGCGCAAACCGTGCCAGCTGATCGATTCCAGGCGCACGTCCGGCTGACCGACTGCCGAGTCGCGAGTAACCGCAATATCCGGAATGACGCACTCCTGCAGGCTCACGCCGCCGTGTGCATACGCTGGCGCCGCGTTGAAGCAGCTGATGCCAGGTGCGTAGGCAAATCGGGCTTCCCGGTTCCAGTACCAGGGGGCGGTTGGCGCGTCCGGCTCCGAGGCGCCGGATATGGCCGCACAACGCGCCCAGCGGCTCTGTGTCAGGTGTTTGGGGAGATGTGCTTTGGGTAGCCCGCCGGGCAACAGAAGCCAGCCGTGATCGGTCACGATCCGTACCTTTTTCCAGCCGGCATCGAACAGTTTTCGGATGCGATTGGCGAGTCGCTCGAGTTCACTGGGAAGCTGTCGAGCCAGGTCTGCTTCCAGCTTGTGGCCCAACTTGTCGATATTGGCGGTTTCCAGCCATCCGCGAGTGTGATCATCCGCTGGTGACGATGCGTCCTCGTCACTCAGTATCTGGTAACCGCGCGTCTCCAGATCGGCCCGCAGATTTCGCGCGACAACTGACTTCTCGCCGTCGACGAAGTTCGGCGCAAAGTCCTCGCCGAGTTCGGCGCCACGGATACCTTTCGCTGCCGGAGTCACCGCGGGCTTGCCGGTGGCGGTAACCGATGGCAACGCCGACCAACGATGTCTTACCTCGGCCTCGCAGCCTTCATCGCGCAATCGGTCGACAAGGCTCATGCCAATATCAAAACGGAGCCCATCGACGAAGACCAGGCATTCTCCGGGCGCCACAGCCACTAATTCCTGCTCGCCGGCCAGAGGCAGCGGATGATCGTGGGTCAGTTCTTGTAGCAACCGGGCAGTAGACTCCAGCCATGGTTCCAGCAGGGCGCGCAGTGCCGCATGCACCACCTGGTCATCAGTCACGCCGCTAATCACCATGGCCTGCCAAGCTGCCTGGTCCGCCTGCCACAGCCCATCAACATACTTGCCTGCCAACTCATCGGGCGACTGGGCGGTAGGGACTTGTTGACAGAATTGGGCGACCGTGGCGAGGGGAGTCAGCACCTTTGCCATCGGGCTCTGATCGAGCGCAGCCCACACCCATCCGCGGCGCCCACCATGTTTGCGCTCGAGCTCCAGCAGGCGCTCACAGGCCTCGGCATGGGGCAGGTCTGCAAGTGCCTCCAGTTCCTTCCTCAGTTCTTCCTCACGATCCCGATTGACGCCGGGCCAACGGGAGCCGTCGAGCAGCAGCTCATTGGGCTGACTGCGCGCCAGCAATTCGGGAATGCCCTTATAGGCCTGGGGTGCCTCAGCGAAGCGTTCCCACACCGATTCCCAGGCCCCATCGGCACGGCCGAGTAATTCCCCAGCCGTGGTGACATCGTCCGTGGCCGGATCCAGACCGAACTTTTCCTGAACCTGGCTGCAAAAGGCGGCCCAGGTTTCCCTACCCATGCGGGTTTGAGTCAGTTCGGGCTCTCCCATCCACCGCAGCAGATCGCGAATGGTATCGCTGCTCAGCAGGCGATCGAAATCATCGGCCGTCAGCCGCCGGCCCTTCAGCGACGAGATCGAGGTTACGGCAAGCTCTGGCAAGGCGCGCAGCAAAGCTTGGCGTGTGGTTTCATGACGGCCAAGCTCCAAGTCTAGCGTACGGGATGAACTGAGAAAGGCCGTCACCGTCCAGTCTTGGCCCTTGTTCAGCCACATCGTCCCCCGAAACTGCAGTTCTACCAACGGACTGAGTTTCCACGGCACTTCGTCACCCCTGCGCAAGTCCTGGCGACCCACGCCGGGTAAGTAGAGGATCGGGGTTCGGCCCTCGGTTTCCGCATCCAGCGAAATGCCACCATCGACCACACATCGCAACCAGACCGCGGGGCCGGTGCGACGCTCCGGGTCATACTCCCCCAAAACGAGTAACTCCGGCAAAATTTCCAGCAATTGGGGAACCAGGCTGCGCCAGAAACCTTCCGGATCGGTCCAGAGGATTGCCGCCGGCGCCTCCACTGCATCCGGGGTACTGGCACAGCCACTAAGCTGGCTGCAAAGTGCGTCGAGAAGCGTATCGAGCGAGTCGCTGGGCATGCAGCTCAATCCTTCTGATTGTGAGCGACACGTGCAGCTTCCCGGGCAGCTCGGCTGTAGTGCAAATTGTTCCAGCGCAGGCCGTCGAATTTCTTGCCCGCCGGCACGGCATCCGGCAAGGGTGCGCCAAAGTCGATCAGATGCTCGCTGAGTTTTTCCGGATCGCAACTCCAGAACCAGGGGAATTGATCCCGGGGCCGCATGAAATCGACTTCTTTGCCGCGGTCCTTGACGCCAATTTTCTTGGCGTTGGTCCAGGTCTTATCGACGATGCTGCGCAGAATGCCGGCACCCTTGCGGCCCAGGTCCTGGGCTAACACAAAGGGCCGTATGTTCAGGCGCACGCCGTCGTTGATGTCCGGGTTCCAGCCCAAGGGCTGCTCGTGCAGCGGTTTCCAGCGGATGAACAGATCGTAAGGAGGCTCACCTTCGAGAATCTTTTTGAGCTCCCCTTGAAGCATTAGTGCCGCAGCCAGACGGGCATCCGAGCCTTCCACGTCATTCTGCTGATCGGAACGCTGGCGGTCGATCCACTCACCCAGGTAGCTGTAGGTCAATGCCTCGAGTGTGCGCCGACCCTGGCCGTTGGGGCCGGAGAGCTTGTGGTAGTTGACCAAGGCGTGGAAACCATCCTTGCGCCCATCCCAAATGTGCCAGATGAAAGGTCGGGCCTGAAACAGTTTGCAATGCTGCTCGAAGAACTGTTCGCGCAGCCACTGGTCTAGCGATGAAGGCGCTTTTCCATGGCCGCTTGATGCCGCCAGCAACTCTCGTTCGGTGGAGGCGGACCAAGTGTCGCCATAGGCGGCCTTCAGAAGTTCACGGAGCCGATCGGCCGCTGCTGACTCACCGCGACCTGGGGGGAGACAAACGATACCGTCCTCGTCGGCGAAGGGGAGCAGTTCTTTACAACGGTCAACCCACTCGCGCTGCTCATCAGCCAATTCCATGGTTGAACTCAGCTCGGCGGGCCATTGGTAGCCGAGCAAGCGTGCAACAGCGACTTGGAGTACTGACACGTCGCATCGGCTTGGGCTGCCTCTGGTCCATTTTTTTTCTTCATCCCAGACCACTGACCCGCAAGGATGCCCGTGAAACAGCCATTGCGTCGGATCGTCCGAATAGGGTTCTGGAAGGCCATTTGGATATTTCTGTACAGCAATCTTTGTCCAGTATTCAAGGTCGAATGGAACTTTTATCAATGTCCCGTTTGCAACGATGATCTTTTTGTCAATTTTCCGAACGGCTGCGAGAAACTCGTCGCTAGAACAGAAGCTGAATACTGAAGCACTACAAGTTGCATCCAGTGGTATTAGAGCTGCAAGCGATTTATCGAAAAGCGATCCACTGTAAATTGTCACCTTCAAGTTGCCACTTAATGCTACAGCAATTCCATTTTTATCCCACGCTTGCTGCCCACTTTGATCCTGATTATGTATTTTCTTTCGATGGAAAGGATCCATTCCGCGAACTCTTCTTTCTTCCGAGTCCCATGCAACGAGGTAAGAGTTGCCGCCATAGTGTCCCTGCTGCTCGGGGGCACATTGAATTCTCTCCCAGCCTTCGGGTAGGGAGGAGGGAAACTCCCAAAAGTTTCTCCCAAACTTTGAAAAATCACCTGTGCCTAGCCCAAGGAAGGAGTTCGCAGAATTGGATAAGAGGGATAAGGAGACCTTATCGCCTAAATGCACCCTAGCATCTGGATTCTCTAGTTGGTCCTTTTGCAATACTGATGCTACATCCTCGCTAATTAAACCAGCCGCTTTTTTTCGAGGATTTGAGTACTTAGTTAGATCTACTCCTCGAAAAACCCAATCAGGTGCGGGCCTTTCTGCCGCCTCGGTTGACTTAAGAGCAATTAAGCAGATATTCACTGCATTACCAGGCCCGCACTCAAAAGCTTCAGCGCCCCCGCCTAGATTTACTAGAAAATTCCAGCGAGCGGAATTTAGTAACTTAGTTCTTTGTTTAGTATAGGTATATAGAAAAAGCCAGTTTTCAGGCATTACAACCTGAGTTAGCCCACGTTCATTTGGCTCCAAAAACTCCAAACATCGTTCAAGAAATACATTGGCAAGATCAGCCTTTCCGTCGGGATAATGTTTCTCTGCATATTGGCGAAGCACCTTGCTTTGCCTCCCGGCACCCAAATAAGGCACGTTCGTAATCACCCAATGAAACTTGTTCTGTAAAATCGTAGCGGCGTTGCTAAGCCCTTCAGCGACAACCCCCATTTCCGCTTTCTCTTCATCCTTCTGTTTTGCCAACGCCTTGGTCAGTAAAGGGCCGGCCTCTTCCCACTTCAACTCGAAAAGTGACCCCTTTCCCAAACTTGTTTCAGGGTTGATCAAGCTACCGAGTGCCGGTGCATCTAAAAACTGTTTGTACAGCTCTCCTAGTGCGAGTCTAAGATTGGTATTGTCCCCAGCCAACTCCAGCCAATCCTCCTTCTTCACGCTGATTGAGAGGCCAGTGCAGGCGACATTAAGTCCCGGTAAAACACGGTAGCCGCCAGAATTTGGATATTTCCATGCGGTCAACGCAAGCGCAAAAGCAGCCAACTCTACGCAGCGTTGGTCCAGCTCCAGGCCGTGCAGGTTTTCCCGCAGCACGGCGTCGGCTGCTTCGCGAGCGTTCAGCCCATCGAGCTGCATCCGCATGGGTACCAGCATCAGGAACACCGCGACCAGAAAATGTCCGGAGCCGCAGCAAGGATCGAGCACCTTCAGTTCAGCCAGTTGGTCTGGCCAGCGCTCAAAGGCGCCGGCGGCTGGCGTCCAGGCTCCGTCTTCGGTGCGGACGAAGCGCAGATACTCCAGCGGCACCCCAGGAATGGCGGCCTTGTCGCGTAGTTCCTGCTCGGTGTCAGCGTTTCTCAGATCGTCCGCCGACAAGCGCTGGGCAGCCCACCAGGCACCCAGCGCGTTGTCGAGCAGAAAGCTGACCATGTAGGGTTCGGTGAACAGCTGGGTGACCACCGGTAATTCACGGGCACCGATCTTGTTGCCAGTGGCGTTGATCTCATCCTTTCGGGCGGTCTGCCAGAACTGGTAAACCCAGCCGAGCGCGTCAGAGGCATGGAAAGATTCGGCCGGCAGTTCTTCCAGCAAGCGCACCAACCGCAGCTGGTGCTCCGGAGGCAGACTCAGCTCAAAGGCTGGTGAGTCGTCCCGAAAAATCTGGGGCAGCATGGCCTGTGCCAGGCCAGCGGCGAAGTCCCAGGGATCCTCTCCCTGCTCTCGGGCCAGTTCCTCACATTCGGCAAAGGTGATCGGAACGTTGTAGCGCGTCTCGATCAGCAGTTCGTTCTCTGCCAGGAAGCGAGCAAACAGCATTCGGTGCCAGAATTCGTAGGCCACTTCCTCACTCAGGCGCTCCAGACGCTGGCGGCCGGACTGCGGATCACGCTGGTCCCCTAGCTGTCGGCCATGGGCGCGCAATCGACGACGCAGCTGCCGTTGCTCGGCATCCATGGAGCCCCACGGCTCGTGGTTGTGCACGGCGAGCGCCTCCAGCGCCTGTTGAGCACCCTGTTCGGCGGCGACACGAGCCTGCTTTACGGCCCTTTCAAGTTGATTTCGAAGCGGTTTGCTCAGCGTGGTCATGTCTGGCTCCTAGCCGATGATGACGGGGCCGTGGCGGACCGCATCCAGAAGGTTCTTTTCTTGCTCGGCCAGCCAGTCCCGGACCTCTTCTTCTGAAGACAGGGTGGCTGGTTTCAGGCTCACCCGGCGGGCTTCCGGCGTATTGGCGCGGGCTGCCGCTTCCAGCGCCCTCGTGACGCGGTCGGGCACTGCGCTGATAGCATCGGCGCGGGCATCCAGGGAGCGATGGCTCAACTCCCGTAGCAGATCGTCCGTAGTTTTGAGAGCCGGGGGTTGGGGCTCCGCAAGCGCGACCTGCTTCAGGATTGCCTGTTGGTCATCCGGAGACAGCTCCTTCCAGCGATCATCGGCTTCCAGCGTCTGCTTGGCTTGGTCATGGGCCTCTTGCAGCTCGATATGTAGCTGCGTGAGCCTGGAACGCAACGCCGAACCTAGCTTAGACTCCAGAGCTGGCACCGGGTCATCGCCTTCAAGGAGCGCGCGAGAATCGCGGATCGCAGACATTTCCTCTGCGACGGCCTCAACCTCTTCAAGTCCGTGGCAACGTTCGAGCAGTCGCTCCAGGCGCTCCCAGGCCGGCAGGCGTTTTTCTACCTGGTTTGCGATTTCGGGCCAGGATTGGAGATGCTCAGCGAGCTGCTCGCGGGCTTCCAGCATGGCGCTGAGGCGTTCGTTGCCGGCCAGGTCCAGCAGCCTTTGAATGTGTTTGGTATCGGGCGGTTCGGGCAAGGGCGGCTCACCACCGGCCCGGCGGGCAAGATCCTGCAGGTGCGTCAGGAACTGATGGGAAGCCGGCACCTCTTCCCCAGCCCTGGCAGGTAAACCTGCCTGGGTAATCAGGCCGCGGATGGCAATCTTCTCGCTCATGCCCAGCGGCGTTGTTTCCGGGCGGAAGTCCGTCTTGGGAATCTTGTTCTGGTCCAACTCCCCCGCGCGCAATGGCCGGGCTTCCAGCGTGGCCGTGAGAACGCCGGCGCGATGCAGGGCGATCAGGGCGGCATCGATCGCGTCGCGCGGCCAGCCGAAAGGCGCCGACTGCAGGTGCTTGCGCACTTCGCTGCCCTTGGCGCCTCGGCCAATGGCATTCTGGACTTCGCGGCTGACAGGGTGGTCGGTGAGTTGCCGATCCCAGCCGACTGCACGGAATGGTTCATCGCTGCCTTCCCGAGCACGTTTCAACGCCAGCTCCCAAGCGCGAGAGTCGGCTTCCTGAAATCGGGGAAACAGCCGTGCCAGTGCATTTTCCACGGCCTGCTCCAGCTTGCCCTCGAGGCTGTCTCCAAAAACTTCGGTGCCGCCTCCAAGGTAGACGTGGGCGGCCAGCACGATCTCGCGGGCCAGGCGATCTCTGCCGTCCTCTGCGCTCGCCCGGCGACTGCGCATGCTCTCCATGGCTTCCTTACCCTCCGGTGCGGAAGGGACCCCCTTGGTGTCGAGAACCTGGCGAGCCGCTTCGGCCTCGATGATGCGGTTCTTTAGGTCGTCGTGGGCTTTGCGGGGCAGAAATACATGGATGACCGGGTCGGAATGACCGCGCCGGCGAGCTTCGTTCTCAACTTCACTCTGCGAGGCATTCCAGCCATCGCGCAGCCAGATCACGAGTTGATCGCCCTCCAGCGAGGGTTCAGCCTCCTCAGCATGTAGCCTCGCCGAGCGTGGCAGCCTGGCTTCGCCGTGTTTGGGACGTAGCCCGGCCACGCTCGCTTGAACAATGCCTGCCAGCGAATCGTGGCGCCGGGCGGCAATTTCGGCTTCCTGCTGTCGCAACGCAGCGCAGCGCTCCCGGAACGCGCGATCCCATTCCGCGCCTTCGGTGGTCTGGATGCGGTACTCATCCTCGACAACCATCAGCACACCGTTGTCGGCCAGGGACTCGAGGGCTTCCTCAACCGACTTCCGGAACGGCCCGGAGTCGCCGTCGAGTTCAGCGATCATCAGGTCGGCGATGTGTGCAGCCGTAGCGCGAACACCCTGGTCAGCTGCCTCGTCTCTCGGTAGCTTGTTGATCAGGAAGACCAGCCCGCAGATCCTGCTCTTGAGGCGGCCTTCCTCGGTTCCATCGTCGAGCGACTTGATTCGCGTGTCGATCTCGTTGAGCAGCACGCCTGTATTGACCATGTTGGGCGAGATGAAGGTGTAGAGCAGGTCGCCCGGGATTACGGTGCCCAGGTCTTCGTCGGCAATCCGCTTGAGTGCCTCGTGCAGGATCTGAAGTTGAGAACGTAGCTGGCTCTGTGTACCGCCGGCGTCGACAACTCGGAAGCAGTTTTCCCAGAAACGGCGGCGCACGGGGAGCAAGGGATAGTCGTCAACGATGATGTCGCGGTCCTCAGGGCGAGCCGCAATCTTGGTGCCCTGGAGCTGCTTGTCTACTTCGCCAGCGTTATTTTCGAGCAGATCGCGTACCGGCTCGACCGCCTTCGCCTTTTTCTTCAGTAGCACTTTGCGGGTGACGGCCTCGACATCGGTCTCCGAGAGCTGCACGGGGATTCGGAAACGGTCACGAAGTCGCTGAAGTAGCGGCGTGCTGGAAAGCGCCGACTGCCCGGAGCCGACCATGAGCACCCGACTGTCGAGTTGGGTCTGGACTGCCTCTGCGACTTCGGTGATCAACACGGCCCGATCGGTGGAATCACCGATGTACTGCTGAATTTCGTCGAGAACCAGAACGGTGTGCGGGATCTCTCCCTCGGGCGCCAGGGCTTGTCGTATGGCTTCGATGAATTCCGAGGTCCCGATATCCGTGGTGGTGTCCGGGAACTGAGCCCGAAGCACTTCTCGGACGTCCTTCTTTTCCTTGGCCAGGCCTGGGTCCAGTTCCATCAGTGCGTCGGCAATCGGCCGACTGACGTACATTCGGCCAAACTCCTTCAGGAAGTCCTTTCCGGCATCCTCGACGGCCTGACGAACGGTTTCCAGGTAGCCCTGCTCTCGCAGCCAGAAGTAGAAGCTGGCCTGGGCATACGTGGTTGGCAGCTCTTGGGACTGCAGCACGACAGAAAGCACGGTCTTTCGCACGTGATCGCCGCTACCCGCCGGCAGCGTGCCTACTGCTGCGACCTGGGGCTTGCCGAGGCGCGTGGCCTTGCCGTCCAGCTCCTTCAAGAGGGCCTGGGCCTCGTCGGACAGACCATGCACCAGGTTGCGAGCCGAAGTGCCGTCCGGGAAGTCGGTGTCCTTCCACAAGTGGCCCAGCATTTTCAGCAGATGTGATTTACCGCTGCCGTAGAAACCGCTGACCCAGGCCGAGACCTGGCGCGGCTGCTCGAGCTGAGCCAGGTAGCCCCCTAGGATTCGCTCGATCGCTTTGCCGTATTCCCCGTCGCAGACAAAGGTTTCCAGTTCGGCACGCAGCTCCCGTACCGCCCTGTCGTCCGTGGCCTGGGTAATCCTGGCCTGACCGTTGTTGGCCAGACCCTGTTCGAGGGGGTTGCGTTGCAGGATATTCTGGATTTTCAAGATCTTGCTCCAGTGCTGTCTAGGCTGACCGATCGGGCCAGGTAGTTCCATCCGTCGCGGGCGTCCAGCAGTCGGTAGTTGTTGCCGTGCCGGGAACCCGGGAAAAAGACAATGAGCCGACCGCGAATCTCGTTTTCGACCTCCCGGATCAGCTTGGAAATATGCAGAAAACCGTACAGGGAAGCGATGCCCGATACCGCGACCACCGTGTTCTTGTCGGCCTGACGGAGGCGTTCACTCAGGGTCTGAATGACCAGCGGTTCAAATTCACTCTCGATGGCCGAGCGTAGATCGTCGGGCTCCTCGAAGAAGGATTCGCGATCCTCGTCCCGACCCAGCCACTCGGAGAACAGGCGCGTGCAGTCAAAATGATCCCAGTCATGCCCGGAGGCGCGGGTCCGCTGCTCGAACTCCCCGAATTGACCGCGCAGATTGCGCTCCATCTCCTTGTCGTAGACGACCACGATGACTCGCTGGGCTCCCGCGATGGTTTGCGACCAATCGCCCTGAATCGTTTCCGCGTAAAGATTGGCGAGCTGCTCAATTCGAGTCATGCCCTCATCTCCTCGGCCATGGGATCGAGCATGCGCGGATCAATCTCGATGACATCGCCACCGACCACAGCATGAATCAGTCCGGCCTGTCGAGCGCTCAGTGCCAAGTCGACCAGGCGTGGTCGAGTGGCGTCCAACACCCTGGCCCAGGCGGAATCGAGCAGGCTACTGCCAGCCAAGCCCTGTGTCCCACCTAGCCAGTAAGCCAGTGAAGCCGGCCCCACTGTTGGAGAAACAAGTTGGCGTTTCTTCCTGACCCTTCCGGTCAAGTGGCCAGACTGCGTCCACGAGCTGCCGGCATTGCGCGCAACCTTGTCCAGGATCGACTCCTTGAGCCGGCCACCGGTCTCCGTCTGCAGGCCTCGGATCATCTCGGAGCGCGACAACTCCGCACCCGAGGTCATCGAGAGGACCACGGCGGCGGAGGAGCGCAGCAATGGGTCGCGGGCCAGTGCGCACAAAATCGCCATCAGGGGCCGGCCTGGTCGATCGATATCCCAAACACGGCGCAGCACCCGATAAATAGGAACGGCTGGATCGAGCCCGTAGAGTTCGGACAATCGCTGGAAGGTCAAGCGGCGGTTCGAGTACGTCTGCTTGCCAAGGACGTTGTCATCGACCACAGCGGCCCGAAAGTCTTCGCGGGTCGCGTCAGGGCCCGTCTCGGCCAGTAGATCCGAGAGCTCGGCCAACATCATGGTCCGGCTCGTATGCGTACCACGGTCGCCGAACCGGAATCCGGCGCGTACTTGATGGGGCTCCGGTGTGGAGCCATCCCACTTCAGATGAGTAAACGACATGCCGCCTCCACTTCGCCGGCAAACTTGCCGGCGATCCCGCGAAATCCTAGCATTTTCCCTTCGGGGGAGGAACCCTGAGGACGGGCAGTGGGCAGTCGGTCACGGCGGGTCGTGTGTTGGCGACCCTGAAGGGTGTGCCACGTGGCACGTTAGCAGCGGGATGGGGCGGAATTCCCAGGGATCATTCGCGCGCCCTACCCCGCAAGCTCTCCCGGGGCTAGAAAATCATCAGGGAAGTGAAGCTGCGTTCCGGTGCGCCGTCGTCTTCTGAACGACATTCAATACTGTTTCAAGGTGGTGACGCATGGATAGCAATTTGACGGGGCCTAGACCTGGGAAGTGCCCTATCGCGTGGAGCTTGCGAAACCCCCTGATCGCTGAAGTCTCCAGTATGGGGAGGGCGCCGTCGTCGAGGTCGGTCACAAGCTTCGCTAACGCTTCCGCGAACTTTCCCGCCGGATTCTCGGGCCCGTCATTGCTGTCTGATAAATAGTGGTGAACCCGCAACTGGCCATCGGATGCCCAGTAGGTAATATGGATTGCTACGGCGTGGGGTCGGCCACCACCCTCCTGGTATTCCCGCCCGACGATCAGATAGTCTCCCCACCCTGAGGCGTCCCGCAAGTCAAGGTGGCCTGGCCCAGAGTGAAATTCCTCATCCGCCGGATAGTCGGCATTTCGTCGACGCTCAAAACCGTCGCGCAAGAGGATTCGCGTCCCCAAATGATGCTCCCCTTGCCCGGGGGCGACTTCGGAATCATTGATGCGGTACGCAATGCGTTCAGGGCTGCCCATTAGATTCGCCCTGATCTCATGGCAAGGAGGCCCATCGTCGATCAAGGCAAACTTCTCGGCCCTCTCGAGCCTGTTCCAGGCTATGCCGCCGAAGCTGGATCTAGCCACAGGGAAAACCCAGGAGGTACGACACAGCTGTTCCCCAGTCCTGATTAGTAGGTGCTCTGGCGACTCACTGAAATCGCCGACCGCCGGGTTGATGATTACCCCGAGCGGGAACTTATATTCAACGTAGTACTTGATCACGCGCTCGAGCATGGCTGTCTTGGCTGAAACGGGCTCGATGACGGGCACGACGGGGGAACCTTGGATGAGCGTAGAGGTGACTAGCAAAAGTCTGAGTTCATTCTCCTTGCCGCGCAGCAAGGGCATGTAGGTCAGCGATCGCAAGCTACTGCTCCAGCACGTAGGAAAGTCGCAGCAGCTCGGATTGGTCCAGCTTTCCGGTCAATGCCAGCGCCCTCAGGGGACGCGGCAATCGCCAGGCCTGATCTTCCTCACGAGATGGCCGGGATTGACGGCGGCACAAGGTCTCCACGACCAGCTCTTGGGCGCTGGCAGCATCGAGCCGCTGGAATTGCTGGAGGCAGACCCCGTAGATCTGCGTGTTCGGCACCTTGGGAATAGCGCCGAATTTAGCCCCAATGAGGTGGAGGTATTCCTCCTTCCGAAGTAGTGAGAACAGCCGGTCAAGGCGGATCAGATCCAATCTCTCCCTTGCCGGGCGCAGTTCCTGGATACCGTCGCGAGACACGGAGAGCACACCCACCGAGGCAGGTGAATCCTCCATGACTCTGGGGACGTGGTTGTGATCCGTCACGACGTAGCTGTGGGAAAAGACCTGCTGGTAGGTCCGTAGCTGGGCCTGAAGCCGATCCAGGCGATCAAATCGTGATTTGATCTCGTAGCCTCGGGAGTGCCCGGCGGGCGAGAAAATTGACAGATCTGCCTTGCTGCCAGCGACGGCCTGCTCACGATAGGCGACAACCGAATCCACCCCGGATACCTGGGCGCACAAGCATTCGTTGATCAGGACGTACTCGGCGGGGTAGGCCCTGCGGAGGACGCTGTAGGCCTGTTTGAATACGTCTCTGATTGGGCAGTCAGGATCAACCAGGGAGATAGATACGAGCGCTCTTCGAGCGTCATCAACCCTCGGGGACGAGCCAAAGACCAAGAGCTCCCGCAAAACTCGGGCCGTGAAGATGGGGAGCAGGTGGACTTTGGCCACTTTGAAATGAGGATCCATTTCCATCTAATAATTACTATGGTATAAACGATATAATCATTTATACCATATATTTAATTTGGATGATAGAAATGGCCTATATCGTTACAATCACGAATCAAAAGGGCGGGTGCGGCAAGACTACGGTGGCAATGGGGTTGGCTGGCACGCTCGGTCTGCGCGGCCACAAGGTATTGGTCGTGGATGCTGATGTGCAGGCAACAGCGAGTCGTTGGGCCTTTGCGGCGGAGGAAGGTAAGCCATTTCCTGCCACGGTGACCGGACTGGCTGCCGCGGGCTCAAAATTGCACCAGCAGGTGAGAAAGTACGTGGGAGATTACGACTACATTGTCATCGATACTCCACCGGCCGTTGAGTCCTCGGCGCCGCAGAGCGCGCTGCTCATATCCGATTTGGCGATGATGCCGGTTATCCCGTCGCCGCCCGATCTCTGGGCTGCCCAGGGCATCCTGCGCCTGATTCAGGCGGCCCAAGTCGTCAATGATCAGTTGGAGGCTCTCCTGCTTCCCAATATGGTCCCGCGCACGGTCTTAGGTCGCGAGGCGCTGGAGGCGCTTGATGCCTTTGAATTGCCCGTTTTCGAGACTGGGCTTGGGCAGAGAACTGCCTATCGAGAGGCCAGCATCAGTGGGGTTGCTATCCAGGCCTTGGGCCGGCGTGCATCCCAAGCCACCATGGAGCTTGACGCTCTGTCTGACGAGGTTGAACGGCGGGCCGCATGAGCCGTAAAAAGAAGTCCAAATTTGGCGACCAGTTTGAGAAAACTTTGAGCGACGAGAAGCGCGAGGTCGGCGAGCGCTTCGAGCGGGCGGATGTTGCGCTGAGTGGCAGCAGCAGCGACAGGGCTGACGAACGTGAAAAGCAAATCTCATCAGGAAGCACAGTCGTCAGGGACGCCTTTTCCATGCCGGATGAGGATTATCAACTTATCGAGGCAATCCGTCAGCGGCTTATTAAGGAGCACGCGCTTGTTCGAAACAAGTCGGAGGTGTTGAGGGCCGGGCTGCGTGTGCTCTCGGAAATGTCGAGCGAGGAGTTGTTATCTGCACTGGAAGAAGTTCGTGTTCTCAAGCCAGGCAGAAAGCCTCAGCGCTAACCTGATATTCGTTCGCACAACGTGGCGAGGAGCCTTGACCCATGCACTCACTGGAGCGAATGGCGCGCCAGGATGTGTCAAACATCCAAGATGTGTTGCCTGAGGACGCCAAAGCAGCCGAGTCTCTTTTTGCGTCAATGATGCCAAGTGACTGGGACATATTGCAGTCGTTGGTTCCGGGGCAATCGCCGAATTCTTCATTGGCGCCGTTTCTGACAATACGCACGTGGCTGGCCAGCTCCCCGCTTCCGGTGGACTCCGGCCAACCCGAATACTCGATGCCAACCGCGGAATTGCGGGAACAGGCGAAGAATTTAGCAAAAAGATTTCGAGATCTTGCTCAGGAAATGGAAGCCCTCTTTCCAGAGCTGTCATCCAAACAATCTCTCGAGATCGTCATTCAGCCGAAAACCTGGCTGGAGAAAACTAGAAGTCTCGAACCAACGATGCAGGAATGCATCGAGGAGGCCAGGGAGAATTCGGCGCGACGTGATCGTACTCCGAGTCATAAACCGGCGGTACTCGACGTGCTGGCGGCCATGGCGAAGGCCTCCGGCAGTGAAGCTGAGGCCGTGGAAACCTATCGGAATTGGCATGAGGCAGCGCAGTCGGTGGAATCAGGAGTAAAGGGTTTCTGCCGTGTCGGAATTGCGCCGCCTGTAGTAGGGGACGGCAGTGTGTTGGAGCAACTCGAAGGATATATCTCGGAGCGAGCCCACCTGAAGAAGGCGCCTAGAAAGCCGAGAAATAATCCGAGCTGGTGTCGGCACTTTTGCCATGAGCTAGACAAAAAGCTCCAGTCTGCACCTCTTCTAGCCAACCTAAAGCGCTCCCAAAAGCTCCGCGTCATCGAGTTTTCGCTGCATGCCCATGCGCGTTACCAAGGGCTCCAGGTCCCCGACTCCTGGGGGATACGAGAGATCGAACGCTCGTTGACCTGATTACCGGATCACGCCCTTACAAAAAGCAGCTCCCCGCGTCAACCCTATAAAGGCAATTTTCTGCTGGCATTACAGGAGTGTCTATCACAAAAGACGCCTCTAGTCTTTGTGTCACCTCATCAGACCACAGGTGACATCAATGGAATCCAACTCTTTGCCGTCCTCCGGCCTCGTCCGCCTCGGCACCATCATCGGAACCCCTCCAGGGACCGGCCCGATACCGGTCAGCCGAGCAACTTGGTACTCCTGGATCCAACAAGGAATTGCCCCGCGACCGGTCAAGCTCGGGCCACGTACCAGTGCCTGGCGAGTTGAGGACATTAAGGATTTTCTCGAGAGCCTTAGCGAGAAGGATCCGACGTAGCCCTAAGGCATATCCCCAAAAAGAAACGGCCTCGCCGGGCAAGGGCGAGGCCGCGACACAAGACTTTACGCAGGAAAGCCTATGAGTACTCCAAAGTATAGCAATCTTGCTTCGATCCACAAGCCCATTCAACGTAATGAAGCCATCACAGGATTCCGTGAGGCGATCGAAGCTACCGGCATGACCCCACCGAATCATATCGAACCGGGCACTATTCACCGATTCCCTGGCGCCGGTAAAGGTGCCAGCAATTGCGCCGGCTGGTGCATCCTATTCGATGACGGCGATGGCGGCGTATTTGGCGACTGGTCTACCGGTCTGAATGAAACGTGGCAAGCCCGCAAACCGGCCGACGAAGCCGAGCGCAGGCGGTGGGCAGCCAAGATCAGCAAGGCTAGGCACCAGGCCGAAGAACAACGCAAGCGAGCCCAAGACGAAGCCGCCGCCGAATGCGCCGAAGTCTGGAGCAAAGCCGAGCCGGCGCCGGCCGATCACTCATACCTGATTGCCAAGGGCATCGAACCGCACGGCACCCGCATCGAAGGTGCCCGGCTACTAGTGCCGATCAGGAACGCGGCCGGGAACATCCGGTCACTTCAACGGATCGACAGCGAAGGCGGCAAGCGGTTTCACCCCGGCGGGGAGATCACGGGCAATTTCTACGCCATCGGCCAGCCTGGCGAGCTGGTGATCGTTGCGGAAGGACTCGCCACGGCGGCCAGCATTCACCAGGCGACCGGCTACGCAGTAGCGGTGGCCTTCAACGCCGGCAACTTGAAGCCGGTCGCCGAGGCGATCCGCGCCAAGCTGCCCGACGCCCGCATCATCATCGCGGCCGATGATGACCGGAGAACCGAAGGAAATCCCGGCATCACCAAGGCCAGCGAGGCAGCTCAGGCGGTTGGTGGTGTAGTCTCCTTGCCCGGCCAGCCTGGCGACTTCAACGACCTGCACAGCTCCAAGGGACTGGAGGCGGTAGCCCAGGCAATCGAGCAGGCCGTATTACCACCAACAGACCCGAAGGCCGAAGTTGCTCGCCTGGCGAAACTGGACGCGCTCGGGTATGACCAGGAACGCGAGGCGGTGGCCAAGGCGCTGGGAGTGCGAACCAGCACCCTGGACACCGTGGTAAAGAAGGCTCGCGCCGAAGCCGAGGCAATCAACGCGTCCGGCGCTATGGACTTCGAGGACGTGACCCCTTGGCCCGATCCTGTCGAAGGTGCGGAGCTGCTGGACGAAATCGAACAGAGATTACAGCGCTACCTAATCACGGCTGACCATGCCCCGACGGCAATCGCTCTCTGGTCTGTTTTCACCTGGTTCATCGAAGCGGCCCGCGTGGCACCAGTTCTCGGAATCACCAGCCCGGAAAAGCGGTGCGGCAAAACTACGATGCTGGAATTTCTCCTGAAAGTGACGCGTAAGCCGCTATCCACCTCGAACATATCGCCGGCTGCCGTCTTCCGGGCACTTGAGAAATGGACGCCAACTCTGCTGATCGACGAAGCGGATACCTTCATTCGCCAGAATGACCAGTTACGCGGAGTCCTGAACAGCGGACATACCCGCTCAAGTGCTTTCGTGATTCGCACGGAAGGCGACGATTTCGAACTCCGCCGGTTTTCGACATGGGGCGCCAAGGCGGTGGCGATGATCGGCCACCTACCCGACACGCTGGCAGATCGCGCCGTACCCGTCGCCATGCGCCGGAAGCTGCCAAGCGAAAAGGTGGCCCGGCTTCGCGGCGATCCGTTCAAGGAACTACGCCAGCGAATCGCGCGGTTTGCCCACGACCACCAAGAAACCATCCGGCGGGCAGAACCGGAGATCCCGAGCGGCATCAATGACCGCGCCGGGGACAACTGGGAGCCGCTACTGGCCATCGCAGACCAGGCCGGCGGTGACTGGCCGGAGAAAGCCCGGACGGCCGCCTTGGCGCTATCAGGGGCACCAGCAGAAGCCGAGAGCATTCGCACCATGCTACTGGCCGATATGCGCCGGCTGCTGATCGAACACAAGGCCCTTTCCTCAACAGACCTTGCCGAGAAGCTGGCGGACATGGAGGAACGGCCCTGGCCGGAGTTTGGTAAGGGCAGCAAGCCGATCACCCCGGCAAAGGTGGCCCGAATGGTGGGGCGATTTCAAATCAAGCCGGAGAAGCTGCCCAGCGATTCGGGATATAGCCGAGGTACTCGGGGCTATACCTTTGAAAGCGCCCGAGATGCCTTCGACCGCTACTTACCCCCCATTCAAAGTGCCGAAGTGCCACGAGCCAATGGCGGCGAGGCTTCCGGCGATTCTCAAAGTGCCACGCCACCCCAGCCCGTGGCACTTTCGAAAACGACGAAAGCCAATAACGGCGCGGCTTGTGGCACTTCGGCACTTTCAACCGTCCCCCGAGAAGAGATTCTCGCGATGGCCCGCGATGCTTGCGACGGCCTGACCGTAGATCCATCCGAGCTGGCTGACTTTATCGCGAGGCAAAACGACCCCGACCTGCATAATCCGACCGCCGTCCGGCGATGGGCCGAGGTGATCGACCAGCGAGGGGGATTCCCCAGTGACTGAGTGGAAGTCCGGAGCCCCTTCCGGCGAACAGGTCTCCATGCGCCTCGAGAACCACCAGGCAACAAGCGCGTGGTGGCCGCCCAGTCGATAGAACCCCTGAAACCTGGGCCGAAAGGCCTGCTGAACCAACCCCCAAGGAGATAGCAATGCAAATTCTGAATGAAGTAATCGCCCAAATCGAACGCCACCCTCATGGCAAGAGTAGCCGGATCCTCGCCCAGGCAGCCCTCTCTGCTTGCAGCGACGCCTTTCCGGGACCTCCCCTGATCAAGGTGGCGACAGCCCTGGACCGGGAGAATTATCATCGGTACTGCCGTCTTGCGTGGATCGCCTACGAGCCTGATTTCAGCAACCCGGATCAGGATCGGGCGATGAGAATTCTCAAACCGTATTTGGGCGTGACGACAGCCTGAAGTGAGCCAAGGTTGCCTGGCGATAGCCTATTATTAACGGCCCGGGCAGGTCTTCAGCAAGGGGGGAAGCGCAACCCGGCCGAACTTCCAACTTACTGTCCGCACAGATGCAATAACTGGCTAACTCACTCCTCACTGGGCTGCGGATCTCTCTACACAAAACCCCAATGGGACGGAGCGATTCTTGCGTTTGACGAATAGACAATTATCCAGGGGCAGCCACATTGGAAAGGACGCATACATTTTCCCTATCACGGTCAACTTGTGCCTTTCTGGCCATGGCCCCCAGTCAGGGCGTTACGGCTCTGGCGACACGAAAGCCGATGTAATACCTTCTGAGGTCGCGGGAGACCCCGGAACGAAAGCTGGAACGCATCTTCTCGCCGGGCATGCCCCAGCTGCCGCTGCGCAAGATCGCTTTTTCGCAGTCGCCGGTCATCCAGGCACTGCCGTCGGTGGGCGCACCTTCGTAGCCAAAGTTGTAGCAATCCTGCGTCCATTCCGAGACGTTACCGTGAGTATCGTACAGGCCGAATGCGTTAGGCAGAAAGCTCCCCACCGATAATGTCTGTTCGCGGTAGACGCCGCTGGGGCAACCCGGGTAGGGAAAATAGCCGAGGAAATTGGCCTGATCGGTTGTGATGCAGTTCCCGGTGTTGAATCGCCCCGTGGTGCCGGCACGCGTGACGTATTCCGACTCTGATTCACTGAGCAGGCGATAGCTATGGCCGGTCTCGTCGCTGAGCCAGGCGAGATAGAGCTGAGCCTCGTGCCAACTCACGTTGATCACCGGCCGATCGCCACGACCCCAACCCTCGTCGTCTGGGCTAAAGTAGCAGCCGCCGTCTGCCACGCAGGCGTCCCACTGCTCGAAGGTCACCTCGTGCACACCCACAGCGAATGCTGGCATGTCAACTGTATGTTGCGGGCGCTCGGTGTTGTGGGCCTCCGGCTCGTCGGGCGGGCTGCCCATCACAAAGCTGCCCCCCGGAATCATGACCATCGTCGGGCAGTCGGGACAGTCCTTAAATTCTGGTCCAAAACGATCCTGAAAGATGACCTGGCCGAAGGCCATGCTTGAGCTGCTGGCACCTAACACCAGCAGGAGCCCGAACGAGAATGCGGCGCGGATGCCGGTCGAACGCGAGGTTCGAAGTGAGCGACTAATCATGAGCCCCCTTTTTGCTCTGTGTTGCTGCGGTCAGTATTAGCCAATGAACAGATCGGAAAACAGAACATTCGCTACCAAATGGACCAATAATAGACCAGAAATTAGGGATTGGTTTAGCATGCTATCGAGCTTAGGCAGATGACTCCCCACATAAGATACTGTTTTTATTGGTCTAATTAAATGGTGCCGGCTGAGGGATTCGAACCCCCGACCTGCTGATTACAAATCAGATGCTCTACCTACTGAGCTAAACCGGCAACAGGGTCAAATGAACTGCTACCAATGACCCGGAAATCAATTCTAATCGTTCCGGTGGTGCGGTTTTCAAGCGAAGCTTGAAAGAAGCGCTGCCGGGACACTTCAGCAGCTCTACCTACTGAGCTAAACCGGCAACTAGGCATATTCTAACCAAACCCGCCGCTCGAATCCGGAACATCGACTGTACAGGCGCGACCCATAAGAAGTATACTGAATGCATGATTAGCGTCCATGACAGAAACGGCTTCAAGTTCGGGCTGCGCCCGCCGGGCCGGCGATTGGTGTACCTCTCGCTGGCCTACGGATTCGTGGGCCTGGGCGCCATCGGCGCCGTTCTGCCAGTCATGCCGACCACGCCGTTTCTGCTGGTCGCACTCTGGGCGGCGACCCGCTCATCGCCCCGACTGCGATTCAGGCTCTACCGGCACCCGCGCTATGGACCGGGCCTGCGTGCCTGGCAACGCCACGGTGCGGTACCGATGCGCGCCAAGCAGGCTGCCTGCCTGCTGATGATCGCCAGCCTGCTTCTGTTGTGGCTGATAGGCACGGCGCCCTTCATTCTCTCGATGGTGGGGCTTTTCTTTACCGCCGTGGCCGGCTTCATCCTCACCCGGCCCACTCACCTTGCACCCGTCGTCGAGCCGCAGCGATGCAACCCGAATCACTGAGCGTCGCCCGCCCGGCCGGCCTGGCCGTTTGGGCCTGTCCTTTTCGTCCGTTCTTCCTGGCGGCCGCGGCCTATGCCGTTTTGTCGCTGGTGGGCTGGCTGGGTGTGCTGCTTTCCGGATGGCCCCTGGCCGGCGGTTACACGCCGATGCAGTGGCACAGCCATGAAATGCTGTTCGGTATGGTTGCGGCGGCCGTCGCCGGCTTCCTGCTGACGGCCATGTGCAACTGGACCGGCGCGACACCACTGTCCGGTTCGAAGTTGCAAATGCTGTTCGGATTGTGGCTGGCCGGCCGGATCGGCATGTGGCTGTCGAACTGGGTGCCGCTCGAACTGGTCGCGTTGATCGACCTGACTTTCCTGGCAGCGGTCGCCGTGTACGCGGGCCGCGTCATCATCGGATCGGGCAACTACAGAAATCTGCCCCTGGTGGCCGTCGTCAGCGTCCTGTGGCTGACCAACCTGCTGTTTCACGCCGGGGCGTGGAGCGGCGATACCGGGCTGGTGCGCCGTGCCGAACTGGGCACGATACTCCTGATCGTGATGCTCATCGTGATCATCGGCGGCCGGATCATCCCGGCGTTCACGCGCAACTGGTTGATGCGCCATCAAAAAGACCCTAAACCGGTAAAAACCCGGGCCTGGGTCGAGGTCGCCAGCATCACCAGCACCGCCCTTCTGGCACTGCTTCTCCTGGCCGGCGCCCCCTCGCCCATCATCGCGGGCATGGCCGCGCTGGCCGGACTGGCCAACGTGATCCGGCTGCTGGCATGGAGCGGCTGGCTTGCACACCAGGACCCGCTGGTGTGGATCCTGCACGTCGGTTACGCCTGGGTGCCGCTGGGCCTGCTGCTCATGGCGGTGTCCCATGGTGGTTTCGATGTCGCCGGCACGGCCTGGCTGCATGCGCTGGGACCCGGCGCCATGGCCGTAATGATCGTGGGGGTCATGACGCGCGTCGCGCTCGGTCACACCGGGCGTTCGCTGGAACTGCCGCCGGGCGCCGTCGCCAGCTACGTCCTGATTCTCGTCGCGGCCCTTGTGCGACTGACCACGGCGCTCGGCTGGGTGCCCTGGAAGTTCGGGGTCATGACCACGACCGTTACCTGGGTGGCCGCCTTTGTGATCTTCCTTTGGCTCTATCTGCCGATTCTCATACGACCGCGTGTCGACGGCCAACCCGGATGAGGGCCTCGAGATGCGTCTGACCCATCACGCCGATCTGGCCATGCGCGTGCTCATGCACCTGGCATTGAGCGGTGAGCGCCGGCTGACCATTCGTGAGATTTCCGATGCCTTCGGTATCTCGCGCAATCACCTGATGAAAGTTGCCCACAAGCTCGCCGGCCTGGGCTACATCGAGTCGACCCGCGGCAGCGGCGGCGGCATCCGTCTGGGTCGCCCACCCGAGTCCATCAACATCGGTCACGTCGTGCGGGACATGGAGCCGGACTTCGGGCTGGTCGAGTGCTTCCGCCCCGAAAACCGTTGCATCATCACACCGGCCTGCATCCTGCCCCGCATGCTCGACGAAGCGCTGCGCGCTTTCCTGGCCGTGCTGGACCAGTACACGCTTGCCGATCTGGTCACGCCGAAGGCGGGCCCTGAAATGGCGCGCATCCTTCGAATCCGAATTGACTGACTGATCGATCCGGATTCCGAAGGCGGTACAATTCCGCGCCATGGAATGGATCGATATCGGCTGCAACCTCACCCACGACGCCTTCGACTCGGACCGTAAGACCGTCATCGAGACGGCCCGCGAAGCCGGCGTGACCCGCATGATCGTCACCGGGGCGACCGAGGCGGGAAGCGTGCAGGCGCGGGAACTGGCCGATGACTGGCCGGGCGTGCTTCATGCCACCGCCGGTGTGCACCCCCATCATGCCGAAGAAGTCTCCAGCGAGACGCTCAGCGTGCTGGCCGAACTGCACCGGGCGGACAATGTTGTCGCCGTCGGCGAATGCGGGCTGGACTACTTCCGGGATTTCTCACCGCGGCCCGCGCAGCGCCGGGCTTTCGAGCATCAGCTCGAATTGGCGGTCGACTGTGGCAAGCCGGTGTTCCTGCACCAGCGCGACGCCCATGACGACTTCGTCGCGATCTTCCGCGAGTTTCGTCCGCACCTGGCCGGCGCGGTGGTGCACTGCTTTACCGATACCCGCGAGGCGTTGCTCGAGTACCTCGATATGGACTGCCACATCGGCATTACCGGCTGGATCTGCGACGAACGTCGCGGCTACCACCTGAAGGAATTCGTGAACGAGATTCCGGCCGATCGCCTGATGCTCGAAACCGATGCGCCCTATCTCAAGCCGCGCAACATGAAACCCAAGATCAAGACCCGCCGCAACGAACCGCAGTGGCTACCCTGGATCGCCGGCACTGTCGCCGCCTGCCGCGGCGTCACACCCGACCAGCTGGCCGAGGAGACTACGGCCACTGCGAGGCGCTTCTTTCGACTGACCGACTAAGGAGACCTCGTCCGTCGGGGACGTATCCCTAAGCCGCCGCTTCGGCAGCGGCCTGGCGCAGGGTGGCCAGGCGGCGGGCCTGCATCTTGAGGCGGTATTCGAGTTCGCGGTAGCGGGTGGACAACTCGGTGCGGCGCCACTTATCGCGCAGCGCGGCCTTGCCGGCGCTAACGCGATCGGCCTGGACGGCCTGCCACTGTGCCACGGTGTCCTTGAACTGCTGATATTCACGTTCGACCGTCTCGGCCCAGCTTCTGGCCGCGGGATCGCCGGCCAGGCGCTCCTGCAGTTCCTGGAACTGCACCTGCAGCCGGGCGCGGCGAATCTTGAAGCGTGGCGTGCTGCGCAGATCGTATGCCAGGCCCAGCCAGGAAGCTGCCGCGATCAGCCACTTGCCCGGATCGAAGTGCCACCAGTGAATGCCGTTGCGGTAGTCAGCCTGGAAGGCGTGATGGAAATTGTGATAACCCTCGCCCCAGGTCAGCAACGCGACGACGCCGCTGTCGCGCGCCGTATTGTCAAGATTGTGGTTGCGCTTGCCGAGCGTGTGGGCGAGCGAGTTGATGAAGAACGTGCAATGCTGGGAAAAGGCCAGGCGGAAGGCGCCGGCCAGCAGCACCATGCCGACGATATCACCGATCATCCAGCCGATCAGCAGCGGCAGACCCAGGTTCATGGTCCAGGTCAGCGGCCAGTAATTGCGGTGCTGCCACGCTACGATCGGATCACGCTCCAGATCGCGAACCTGATCGAAGTCGATCTCGCTGGTCGGCCACTTGCGCAACATCCAGCCCATGTGGGCATGCCAGAAACCGGTCTTGATCGAGTGCGGATCACGCTCGACGTCGTCGACATGGCGGTGATGCACACGGTGGCGCGCCGTCCAGACCAGCACTGAATTCTGCAGCGACTGGGCACCGAAGACGGCGAAAAACAGCCTCAAGGGCCAGGCCGCCTTGTAGGTACGGTGCGACCACAGACGGTGATAGCCGGCGGTAATCGACAGGCCGCTGAGCAGCCAGAAAATTCCGGCGAACAGCCAGGTCCAGCCGCTGAATCCGTAGAGAAGGCCCCATACGGGTGCGGCCACGAATCCGAGCAACGTGATGGCGATGAAAAAGGCCAGGTTTTCGTAGACCAGGCCGGGCTTTTGTTGAGACATGAGCGGTTTCGTTTTCCTCACGCCGGCGCCGGTTCACCCACTACAGGGGCGAGCGGTGTTGACGTTTTCATTTAAAGAACTTGATCGATAGCGGATAGGGCCAGACTTCACCTTCGGACGCCTTGACGCCGCCGATGATGGGGAAGATAAGGCTCACGAGAGCCAGTGCCATCAGCAGGAATCCGCCGATGACGATAATCATCAGGATCATGCTGATGATGGCGTAGATGACCGCGCTGATCATCCAGTTGAACACGACATGTCCGTGCGGCACCAGCCCGGGCAATTCATCCTTCTTGAGCAAATAGATGACGATGGGCACGATCAGGCCGGCCAGCGGCACCACCAGGCCCGACAGCATCGACAGGTGCAGAATCATCGCCCAGGTTCGGGTGTCCTTGTCGTCCGGGGCCACTTCGGTCTCCGGGGAATATTCTTCGTTCATCGAGGGCTCCTTTCTAGTCGGCCGAAGTTCATAGCGCTACTGGCTTTCGGTGGCCACTGAAACATTGCTGATACCGACCACGTTGGCCGAATCCAGCGCCTGCACCAGCGCGTTCGTGCTCGCATCTGGATGGGCGGCCACGATCAGCGGCGACTGCGGACTCTGCGCGTACTGGCGCTCAAGGTTGGCGCGCAGGGCGTCCGGCTCGACGCGGCGCTTGTTGACCGTGATCATGCTGGTCTGGTCGATGCGCACGACGATAGGCAGGTCCTCGTCTTCCTGCACGGTCTTCTGCTCACTCTCGGACGGGCGGGAGATGTCCAGCCCCTGCTCGCGGACGAACGAGGTGGTGACGATGAAGAAGATCAGCATGATGAACACGATGTCGAGCATCGGCGTGATGTTGATCTCGCCTTCGTCCTCTGGTCGATGGCGTTTTCGCATTTTGAATCGGAATCTCTGGCGAAAAACTGGAAGGTGACGAGAATACCGCAGGCACGGTCCTCCCGCCAACTCCGGTTCAGGTTTTTTTCTTGTTGACTTCGGGTCGCTTCCAGCCCGGCACGCTACGCTGGCGGGCTCTCGCGAGGGTTAACTGTCCGGGTGGGGCGTCAGCGGAAATCACGCTGCCGGCGCCAATGGTGGCTTCACTGCCTACTGAGACAGGCGCAACCAGGGAAGAGTTCGATCCGATGAAGGCCCCCTCACCGATAATCGTTTGGTGCTTGTTGACGCCGTCGTAGTTGCAGGTGATGGTGCCGGCGCCGATATTGGCCCCCGGGCCGACTTCTGCATCGCCGATATAACTCAAATGCGAGGCCTTGGCGCCGGCGGCCAGCGCCGCTTTCTTGGTTTCGACGAAGTTGCCCACCTTCACGCCCTCGGCCAGCTCCGTTCCGGGCCGCAGCCGTGCGAAAGGGCCGACCGAGCAGGTGCCGGTGGTGCGCACACCCTCGAGCATGCTCATCGGCTCGATTCGGGTCCCGGCGGCCAGGTCACAGTCGCGAACCACGCAGCCGGGCCCGATGATCACGCCGTCGCCGAAACGGTTGCACCCCTCGAGCACGACGTTGACGTCGATCATTACATCACGACCGCACTCCACGGGGCCGCGAATCTGCACGGAATCGGGGTCGAGCAGGGTCACCCCGTCGGCCAGAATGGCGCTCCGCGCCCGAGACTGGAAGACGCGCTCCAACTCCGCGAGCTGGGCGCGGTCGTTGGCGCCCAGCACTTCCCCGGGATCTTCCGTGACCACTGCAGCCACCTCGCACCCCTGGTCGGCGGCAATACCGATGCAGTCGGTCAGGTAATACTCGCCCTGGGCGTTGTCATCGCCGACCTGCCCGAGCCAGTCGGACAGATCCCCCGCACCGGCACAGAGCACGCCGCTGTTGACCTCGTCGATGCGGCGCTCGTCCTCGCTGGCATCCTTTTCCTCGCGAATGGCCGTCACCCGGCCCTCGCTGCGTACGATCCGCCCGTAACCGGTGGGGTTTTCGGGAACGAAACTGAGCACGGTGAGGTCGGCCTGGCTGTCGAGCAGGCGAGTCAGGGTCTCGGCACGAATCAGGGGCATGTCGCCGGGCAGTACCAGCACGCGTGACTTTGCATCGACGCTCGGCAGTGCTTGGACCACGGCATGACCGGTACCGCGGCGCTCGTGCTGCATCACCCAGTCAATGTCTGCGCCACCAATGGCCTCGCGAACCTGGTCGGCCCCGGAACCGATGACGATGCGTATTGCCGCCGGATCGAGCCGTCGCGCGGCCTCCACCAGGTGCGCCAGCATCGGCTGCCCGCCCACGGGCTGCAGCACCTTGGGCCGGGCCGAATTCATCCGCTTGCCCTCGCCGGCGGCGAGAATGATTACTTCCAGCATGGAAAACAGGGGTTCTGTGGAAAGGCGCCAGTATATCGCCGCTGATCCGGGCCGAGAAACAGGTAGGCGCAGTCGCCGACCTTTTCCTGTGGTCCGTGGTCCGTGGTCCGTGGTCTGTGGTCTGTGGTCTGTGGTCTGTGGTCTGTGGTCTGTGGTCTGTGGCCAGGGTTCAGGGTTCAGGGTTCAGGGTTCAG
>NZ_QVMV01000017.1 GCF_003417465.1 Wenzhouxiangella sp. 15190 | reverse complement strand
GGAGCTGGAGCGAAGACGGAGGCAAAATACTGAAGCCCGCACACCAGCTTGTTCCTGCGGCGCGTCCGCAATCTTTTAAGCGCGCTTTTGGCTACTTTTTTCTCGCGCGAAAAAAGTAGCTCGCCGCAAGAGCCTGCGAAGCAGGCCGGGCGAAACAGAAGTTGACTTGTCGAGACCCGCACCGCGCCCGGTGACAACCATCATTCATTACACCACTTGCTTGAAGCGCTTCCGCCAGTCCCCGCTGGAGCAGGCAGATGCTCTGGAATAATCTGCTAACGTTGCAGCCAGGCAACCTGGGAGAACACCATGCGTCGCTGGAACGGCTGGGGTGACGAGTCGATCGACATGACCCTGCCTGCCTCGGCCGAGTCCTTGCTGTCGGAATTGCTCGGTTCTTCCGCGCCGCTGCCGGACGCGTCGCTGTCCGACGTCGTCGGGCAGGTGCCCGAATCCCGGCTGGCGGGTATCGATCATGCCCTGCTCGAGCGGGATGCCGAAATCCGTATTCGCCACGCCCGCGGCCAGAGCCTGCCGGACTGGCTGGCCATGCGCTCGGGCCATTTCGGCATCTTTCCCGATGCCGTGGCTCGTCCGGAAAGCGGTGAGCAGGTTCGCGAGCTGCTCGAGCTGGCCGCCGAGCACGACGCCATCGTCATTCCATACGGCGGCGGCACTTCCGTGGCGGGGCATATCACGCCCGCGGAATCGCAACGCCCGATCATCACCCTGGCCCTGACGAAGATGAACCGCCTGCTCGATCTCGACGAGGCCAGCGGCGTGGCGACCTTCGGTGCCGGGGCGCGTGGGCCGGAGGTCGAGGCCCAGCTGCGCGCCCGCGGCTACACCCTGGGCCACTTTCCGCAGTCCTGGGAGCTGTCGACCCTCGGCGGCTGGGTGGCCAGCCGTTCCAGCGGCCAGCAGTCGCTGAGATACGGCCGCATCGAACAGTTGTTTGCCGGCGGACGCATCGAGACCCCGTCCGGCCCGCTCGACCTGCCGACCTTTCCCGCCTCGGCCGCCGGACCGGACTTGCGCGAGCTGGTGCTCGGCTCCGAGGGCCGGCTGGGGGTGTTCACCGAGGTGTGCGTTCGGGTCAGCCCGTTGCCGGATGAAGAAATCTTCGAGACGCTCTTCCTGCCCGACTGGCAGCGCGCCTTCGACTGCGCCCGCGAGTTGGTGCGGCAACGCGTCGGGCTTTCGATGCTGCGTGTGGCCAACCCGGCCGAAACCTTCACCGGGCTGCGCCTGGCCGTCGATAAAAAACAGTTGGGTTGGCTAGAGAGATTGCTGCGACTACGCGGCATCGGCGAGGGCAAGTGTATGCTCACCCTGGGCTGTACCGGCCATCGCCCGGCCGTCCACGAAACTCAGCAGCAGGCCCGGACCGTGCTGCGCCGTCACGGCGCCGTGGCGCTGATGCCGGGCAAGCTGGGCCGCAAATGGGCGCACGGGCGCTTTCGCTATCCCTACCTGCGCGAAGCCCTGTGGCGACTCGGCTACGCGGTCGATACCTTCGAAACGGCGCTGGACTGGTCGCGCGTCGACGGCTATATCCGCGACGCGGAAAAACGCGTGGGAACAGCCCTGTCAGATCAAGACGAGCCGGTGCATGTCTTCACCCATCTCTCGCATATCTACCGCCAGGGTTCGAGCGCCTACACCAGCTATCTCTACCGCGTCGGCAACGATTACGACACCGCGCTCGAGCGCTGGCGGATCATCAAGGCCGCTGCCAGCCAGGCCATCGTCGACTGGGGCGGCACCATCAGCCACCAGCATGGAGTGGGCCGCGATCATGCGCCGTATCTTCAAGCCGAAAAGGGCGAGCTGGGGTTGGCCGCCCTCGGCACGCTGTTCCGGCGTTTCGACCCGGACGGTCGCATGAATCCCGGTGTTCTGCTGCCGGAGGACAAGCCGTGAAGCATCCCGACGGCTGGCAGCCCGGCTCGCGCACGGCCCTGCTCGACAGCCTGGCTAACGACGGCGAGCCCTGGGACCTGGTGATCGTTGGCGGCGGCATTACCGGGGCCGGGGTGCTGCGCGAAGCCGCCCGCCGCGGCTGGCGTGTGCTGCTGGTCGAGCAGCGCGATTTCGCCTGGGGCACGTCCAGCCGTTCGGCACGCATGATCCACGGCGGCCTGCGTTATCTCACCCAGGGCGACCTGCGCCTGACCCGCGAGGCGGTGGCCGAACGCGAGCGCCTGCTGCGCGAGGTACCCGGCCTGGTCGAGGAACTGCCCTTTCTCTACCCGGTACGCAAGGGGCAGTTTCCCGGCCGGCGCGTTTTCGGTTCGCTGCTGTGGTTCTACGACCGCTTCGCCGGACGCAGCCGGCATCGTTTTCATTCACCGGAAGAAACTGCCTGGCTGCTGCCGGGCATGGATGAAACCGGTCTGCAGGGTGCGCTGGGCTATGTCGACGCGGTCACCGATGACGCTCGCCTGGTGATGCGCCTGCTCAACGAGGCCCGCCGCGACGGCGGCAAGGCGATCAACTACCTGCGCGCCGATGCCCTGCAGCAATCGGGCGAAACCGTGGACGGGATCGAGCTCGTCGACGAGACCGACGGCAAGCACCTGTCGGTGAAAGCCCGTTGCGTGATCAATGCCACCGGCGCCTGGGCCGACCGGCTGCGGCAGTCCGTCGGCGGGGCGTCGCGCCTGCGCCCGCTCAAGGGTTCGCACCTGGTGGTGGCGGCCTGGCGCCTGCCGGTCTACCAGGCCCTGGCCTGCCCGCATCCGCGCGACGGGCGTTTCGTCTATCTCTACCCCTGGGCCGGCCGCACGGTCATCGGCACCACCGATCTCGACTACGACGGCGACCTCGACAAGGAGGCCGGTATTACCCGCGACGAAATGGCCTACCTGCTCGAAGCGGTGGACGCACAGTTTCCCGGTGCCGGCATCGACGAGAACGATATCGTCTCGACCTGGTCGGGCATCCGCCCGATCGTGGCCAAAGCCGGTGACGACCCGGCCCGCATCGCGCCCTCTAAGGCCAGCCGCGACCACGTCGTGTTCGAAGAAGGCGGGCTGGTCACCGTCACCGGCGGCAAGCTGACCACCTTCCGGCTGATGGCCAACGATGTGCTGCGCCGCGCCGCCCGGGTCATCGGTACCGACTATTTGCCGGATTCCGATGCGCCCGTGTTCGCACCCGCCCCGTCACGCCTGCCCGGCCTGCGCTTCGACCACGACCTGCCGCGCCGCCTCGGCGGGTATTTCGGCAGCGCCGCGGTGCGCCTGCTGGCTGAAGCCGGGCCGGATGAGCGCGAACCCGTACCGGGCACCGACACGCTTTGGGCGGAACTGGGCTGGTCGGCCCGACGCGAGGCGGTGGTGCATCTCGACGATCTGCTGCTGCGCCGCAGCCGCGTGGGGCTGTTGCTGGCCGATGGCGGTGCGCATCTTGCCGGGCGGCTCGAACAACTCTGTCGACGGGATCTTGGCTGGGACGCGTTACGCTGGCAGCAGGAATGGCAGCGCTATCGAGCCATCCATTCAAGCCACTATGCGCGACCGAAACCGGAGCGACCGGACGTGGAGAAACCATGAGCGACCAAGACGAACCGCTGATCCTGGCCATCGACAACGGTACGCAGAGCGTTCGTGCCCTGCTGTTCGACGCCCGCGGCGAACTCGTGGGCCGGCAGAAGATCGAGATCGAGCCCTGGTTTTCCGAGGCGCCGGGGCGGGCCGAGCAGGACCCGGAGCTGTACTGGAAGGAAATCGGCCGGGCCTGCCGCGCACTCTGGGACGACGGTTACGATCCCAAGCGCGTGGCCGCCGTGTCGGTCACCACGCAGCGCAGCACCCAGATCTGCCTGGATGCCGAAGGTCGCCCCCTTCGGCCGGCCATCCTCTGGACCGATCGTCGCCGCGTGAATGTCGATCGGCTGCCGAAAATGCCCCTGCATTGGCGGGTGTTGATCGGGCTGAGCGGTCGCGGCACGGCCCTGAAGCACCTGCGCGAAAACGCCGAATGCAACTGGCTGGCCGTGCACGAACCCGAAACCTGGGAGAAGACCGCCGCCTTCGTCGGCGTATCCGGGTTTCTCAACCATCGCCTGACCGGCCGGCTGGCCGACTCCGTCGGCAGCCAGGTCGGCTACCTGCCCTTCGACTACCGTGCCCGCCGCTGGGCCGGTCCGAAGAGCTGGCGGTGGCCGGCGCTGTCGATCCGGCCCGATCAGCTGCCCGAGCTGGTCAATCCCGGCGACCAACTGGGCGAACTGACCGACTCCGCCGCCGAGCACCTGGGCCTTTCGGCCGGGCTGCCGGTGATCGCCGCCGGTGCCGACAAGGCCTGCGACCTGGTCGGGGCCGGTATCAGCGATCGCCACACAGCCTGCATCAGTTTCGGGACGCGCTCGACCATCAGCGTCCACAGCGCGCGCTATTTCGAGGCGAAACCGCCCATGCCGGCATTTCCCGCCGCCCGCCACGGCTACTTCATGGTCGAGGCGGCCGTGCCCAGGGGCTTCTGGATGGTGAGCTGGTTCAAGGAACAGTTCGGGCTCGAAGAGCGCCAGCGCGCCGAGGCCACCGGGGTCAGCGCCGAATCCCTGCTCGACGAGCTGGTCGACGAGGTGCCGGCGGGTTCGCTGGGCCTGATGCTCCAGCCCTACTGGGGCCACGACATCGATCCCGGGCCGGAAGCCAAGGGTGCGATCATCGGCTTCGGCGACGTGCACACCCGCGCCCATCTCTACCGTGCGCTGCTCGAGGGCGTGGCCTTTGAATTGCGCTCGGGCGCGGAGCGTATCGAACGGCGCAGCAGCCGGCGCCTGCAGGCCCTGCGCGCCTGCGGCGGCGGTGCGCGTTCGGAGCCGGTCATGCAGATCACCGCCGATATCTTCAACTGCCCGGTCGAGCGCCCCCACACGGTCGAGACCTCCGGCCTGGGCGCGGCCATCCTCGCCGCCTATGCCCTGGGCTGGTACCCGAGCGTGCGCGTGGCCACCAACGAGATGACGCGCGTGGGCCACCGCATCGAACCGGATCCCGAAAACCACGCCGTCTACGAAAAGCTCTACCGTCGCGTCTACCGGCGCCTGTACAAGCGCCTCGTCCCGCTGTACCGCGACATCCGCGAAATCACCGGTTACCCGGACTAGACGCGCCACGTACGTTCTGTCGTCCCGGCCCTGAGCCGGGACCCCGCACGCTGGCGTTTCAGCACGTTCTTGCTGAGTGCCGGCTGATCGGTGCGAGGTCCCGGATAGCCGCTTTGCGGCTTCCGGGACGACAGGGAGATTGTCGTCCCGGCCTTGAGCCGGGACCCCGCACGCCGGAATTCGGCACGGCCGGGCTCAATGCCAGCCGATGGCTGCGAGGTCCCCGGATCAGCGCTTGTGCGCTGTCCGGGACGACAGGGAGGTTGTCGTCCCGGCCTCCGAGCCGGGACCCCGCACGCCGGAAATCAACACGGCTTTCGGGACGACAGGCTTATTGGGCCACCGCCGCCAGCTTCTGAAGCCTGCGAATCCCGCCCCGGAAACTCCAGGCCCGATAGCCCTCGCGCCGCATGGCCTCGGCCAGCCAGGCGCTCTTGAGGCCGAACTCGCAGACCAGCAGGTAATCGCGGTCTTTCGGCAGGGCGCCGGCGAAACGGCAGGCCCGGTCGAAATCGAGCTGGATGGAGTCGGGCCAGTGCCAGTCGGCATGTGCCTGCTCGCCGCGCAGGTCGATCACCGCCGTATCGTCCGGCACGTGATCCAGTGACGCCTCGTCACGGCGGGGCGTGGCGAAGTGCGCGCGCTCGATCACCTCGGCCTCGTCGACGAGGCGCTCGATCAGGTCGGTATCGATGTGTTCCTCGAACCGATCCAGCGCACTGGCGCGGGCACTGGTTACCGGCCGGCCGCCGTCGAGCGCGCAGAACTCGGCATTGCCGGAACTCGCCTCGAAGGTGCCGATCTCGTGTGCGCGCTTGAGGATGTCTTCCTTGTTCAGTCCCACCAGCGGACGGATGATCGGCAGCTCGGTGCGCGCGCCGATCGCGCCCAGGTTGGCCAGGGTCTGTGACGACACCTGCCCCAGCGCCTCGCCGGTCACCAACGCGCCGGCCTTCGTATGTTCGGCCAGCCGGCCAGCCGCGCGCATCATCAGTCGCTTGATCATCACCTGCCAGTAGTCGCCCCGGGTCTGGCTGCGCAGTTCGGCGACCACCGGGCGGAAGTCGACCACGAAAAACCGGGCCCTCGAACCGGCCATCCAGCGCTTGTCCAGTTCGGTCAGTACGCGCTGGACGCCGGCGACCTGCTCCGGGCCGGCCAGGTCGAACAGCACGAAATCCATGTCCAGGCCGCGCTGCAGCATCTGCCAGGCGGCCACGGCTGAATCGAAGCCGCCGGAAATCAGTGTCAGCGCACGGCCCTCGGTGCCCAGCGGCAATCCGCCGGGGCCGGGCAACGGGTTACCGAACAGCAGTGCGTCGTCGTTTCGAATTTCCACGTGCACGGCCACTTCCGGGTTGTCCAGGTTGACCCGCCCGCCGGCTTCGACCAGCTTCGTGCCCAGTTGCCGGGCGATATCGTCGCTGATGCGACGCGGATGGCGGCTGTTGCCCACGCGTCGCGGCCGCACGGCGAAGCGCCGACCGTCGACCTCGCCGGCGAACAGACCGGTGCCGGCTTCGATGATGTCGTCGAGCGAATCCCAGTCGAGCGAATGCGCCGTGCGCACGGACTGCACCCCGAACACCCGTGCCAGCAGGGGTGCCGCCGAGGCGGGCAGGTCATGGAGGTCGATGCGGTCGCGGCTGTCAATGAGGCGCGGGGTGTGACCCTTACCCTCGAGCGCGGCCTTGAGATTGCTGCGCAGCTTGCGGTGAAAGCGCCGACGCGTGTGCGACGACTTGGTCGACACCTCGCCGGAGATGCTCAGCGACAGCAGTGGCTTGAGAGTGGGCCGGGTGGACATGGTGCGGGGAGATTCCGGGTCTGCTTCTACAAGTGGGGGAGCGTGAATGAAACGTCAAGGAGAGGAGGCTAGGATGAAGCCATGAGTCGAGAGTTTCTCCACAGCCTTCCGTATCCCGGCCTGCTGGCCGATGCAATACTCGTGATCCACGCGCTGTTCGTGGCGTTCGTCATCGGCGGGCAGGTGGCGGTAATGGTCGGCTGGGTGCGCGGCTGGGTGTGGGTGCGCAATCCCTGGTTCCGGGGGATCCACCTGGTGGTGATCGCCTACATCGTCGGCCAGACCTGGCTCGGCCGGCTCTGCCCGCTGACCGTCTGGGAGGGCGAGCTGCGTCGGGCGGCCGGGCAGGAACATTACGGCGAGAGTTTCATCGGTTACTGGCTGGGTGAACTGCTGTTTCTCGACTTGTCGTGGTCGACGTTCCTGGTGATCTATACCGCGTTCGGAACGCTGGTGGCCGTCAGCTGGGTGCATTTTCCACCGCGGAGGAGAAGGCGGCAGGAGCGATCTCCAGGTCGCGATGATTAACCCACCAGCGGTCGTATCGCCCGGCCGACCACGAAAAGCACGGCGACCACCACGGCGATGATGACCAGGGTTCGGCGCTTGAACCGCTTCATTTGCGAAACAGCAGGTTGACGAGCACGGTCAGTATCAGGCTGACGATGATCATCGATGTGATCGGAATGTACACCCCGCCGGATTCGGTCTCGATGCGGATGTCGCCCGGCAGGCGCCCGAACCAGGACAGTGCATTCGGAAACCGGTGAAGCACCAGTCCGATCACGGCCAGGGCGAGCCCCGCATAGATCAACAGCTTGCCCGTCATTTTTCCTTCAGCTCCGTTGCAGTGCCGGCGCGTTGCCAGGAAAACGCGATCAGCGCGGCCACGGCGTAGCAGGCCGCCGCCGTGGTCACCGTCACCGGCTGGCCGAAGTGTACCGAAAGCAGCGGGGCCAGCGCGGCGGCCGCCACCGAGGCGAAGGCATTGATGCCCCAGCCCCAGGGCATCCAGCGTGGCTGGTCCGACAGCCGGCCCAGCGACCACGGCAGCGGCCGGCCCATGGCCCAGGTCAGCGGCAGCAGCACCAGGCCCAGCGCCACGATGCGCACACCCTGCGGCAGGGCCAGCAGCCACTCGGCGCCGAGCCAGAGAATGCCCAGGGTGATGGCCGCGCCGATGCCAAGCGCGGCGAACACGCGCCTGGGATCGTCGTGCCTGGGCGGCATCGCGCTGCCGATCCCCGCGCCGACGAGGAACAGCGCGAACACGACCGAGGCGGCCAGCACCGGTCGGTCCAGGAACAGGATGGCGCGCTGGAAGATCGCCATCTCCACCAGCATGAAGCCCAGCCCCAGTGCCAGGAACCAGCCGCCGACCGACAGCCGGCGGAACGGCTTTTCCAGGCGCGGCATCCGGCCCAGCGGCACCAGGATGAGCGCGCCGGCGAGCACGGTCACCAGGCCCATCGACAGCACCGACATCACCAGGGTCCAGTCGAGCAGGCTGGCCGCGCGGCGGCCGAGACGCTCGAACAGGACCGGCAGTTGCTGCCACTGCATGGCGCGCCAGAAGTAGGGCCGCTCGAGCGTGGCCGGTTCCGTGGTAAACCACTGCGCCGCCTGCGGCATGGCCGTTGCCGTGAACGCCGCGCGCGCCGCCTCGTGGAACACCGCCTCGTCCAGGACGTGATACTGGTTGGCCTCGGCCGGATCCATGCCCGGCAACCAGACGCGGTCGAACTGCCAGCGCTCGGAAAAGGCGGCGATTTGTTCGATGTTGGCGTTCGAAATCGGGTCGCGGCCGATGAGCACCAGCATCGACTGCATGCCGCGCAGGGCGGCGACGTGTTCTCCGGGATCGGATGCGCCGCGACTTTCCAGCGCGGCGGCGATGGTTGCCAGCAGTCGCGGACCGTTGCGCGGCGGGTAATCGATGCCGACGGCCACCGAGAGCAGGCCGCCGGAAGAAAGGCGCTCCAGCGCGCGCGCCAGGCCGGCGTCGGTCAGCAGGTAGTCCTCGCTGGCGGCGTCGCCACCGGCAAACGCGCCGTCGAGGGCGATCAGCGAGAACTGCCCTTCGCTTCTTCCGAGATAGCGCCAGGGACTGTCCCCGACGGCCTCGAAGCGCGCGCCGCGCTCGCGGGCCAGGGCCGTCAGGCGCCGGTCGGGTTCGAGCCACACCAGGTCGCGATCGACGGCGAAGGCCGGCGTCGACCAGGTCGAGCTGCCCACGGCCAGCACCCGTCCGTCGGGTCGCAGGTTCAGCGGCAGGTTCACCAGCGAAGCTTCGGCATGCGCGGGCAGTCGGGTGTAGTCGTCGCGCAGCGTCACGACGCGGTCGCTGCCGATCACCGCGGCCGAACCCGATTCCACCGGCTGCGTCCAGCCCAGGCTCAGCCCGGGCGCATTGCGCAGGCTGGGCGCGGCGATCACGCTCAGCCGGCCGGCCAGGCCGGGCTTGACCGCGCGCACCTCGGCCCCCGGCAGTTCGGTCAGCCGCGACAGCGCCTTGAAGTCGGAAACCCGGGGCTGGGGCGGTGTATGGACGAAGAACAGGGCTGCGAGCAGCACCACTCCGGCGAGCAGCGCCGGCGCACGCAGCCGGCGGTTGAGGCCCAGTATCACGGCGCAGGCGGCGAGCACGGCGGCCATCATGGCCAGCGCTGATTCGGGGGCGAAGAACACCAGCAGCACGCTGGCGGCGGCCGAGCCCAGGCCGGAACCGAGCAGGTTGGCGCTGTAGAGCCGGGTCGGGTGTGCCGGCCAGCGGGGGAAGACCTGGCCGATGGCCAGACCCGCCCCGAAGAAGGGCAGGAAGGCGGCGAAATCGACCGCCAGTACGCGCAGCATCTCGCCCGGATCCGAAGCGGCGAACACAGGCCTGAGCGCGATGCGGGAGTTGAGCCAGAGCACGAACAGGAAGCCGGCCGCCGCGATCAGCACGCCGGCGATGAACCAGCCGTCACCGAGCGCGCGCTTGCCCAGCAGGGCCAGCACGGTCCCGGCGCAGCCCAGTCCCAGCAGCGCCAGCGAGATCGACAGGCCGGCGAAGTGATGCCAGTGGCTGAACTCGAACAGCCGCAGCAGGATCACCTCGAAACCCAGCAGGCCGCCGGAAACCGCGCCCAGCGCGATCAGGTCCAGCGGCCGGGGTGTGGCGGTCGAGGTCACCGGCCGGGTGTCAGTGATCGCCGGTCAGGGGCACGAAGCGAACGGCCATCAGGTTGCGCGAGCGAGTCGAGCCGTCGGGCCGTTTCTCCACCCGCAGCAGGTTCTGCTGCCAGCCCGATCGCCCCACCGGGATGATCATGCGCTCACCGGGTTCGAGTTGTTCGACCAGCGGCGGCGGGACGTGGTCGGCCGCGGCGGTGACGATGATGCCGTCATACGGCCCGCCTTCGGCGTGGCCGTAGTAGCCGTCGCCGGCCAGCACGGTGACGTTGCCGAAATCCAGCGACGCCAGCTTTTCGGCGGCCGATTCGGCCAGCTCGGGGATGATCTCGATGGAGACCACTTCCACGCCCATGGCCGCGAGCACCGCGGCCTGGTAGCCCGAACCGGTACCCACCTCGAGCACCCGATCGCCCGGCTCGACGTCGAGCTCTTCGCTCATGAACGCGACCATGTAGGGCTGCGAAATGGTCTGGCCGTGGCCGATCGGCAGCGGCCGGTCGTCGTAGGCCTGCCGTCTCTGCGCCTCGGGTACGAACCTGTGGCGGGGTACGTCGCGCATCGCCTCGAGTACGCGTTCGCTGTCGACGCCGCGGGCGGCGACCTGGCCGTCGACCATGTGCGCGCGCTCACTGGCGCGTTCGTCCGGGTACTGGGCGGGCGGTGAGCCACCGCCTTCGAGTAGCAACTCGGGTTGCGGTGGCTCCGCGACTGCAGCCACAGACAGCAGGATGGCAGCCAGGGTGATCAGGGAAGACGGTCGCATGTCGTGGCCCTCCGTCGTTTGCGGCACAACCTCATCATAAAGGCTGCCGCGCGGGCATGCCTGCGTCAGGGCCGCTGCTGGCCGACGGCGACTCGCACCAGCCAGTGCCCGGGCAGGTAGACCAGCAGCGCGGTCGCGAGGCACAAGGCCGCAACGTACAGCGGCGCGGGCAGCCACACCTGTTCGATGCCGAAGGGCGCGTGCGTGTAGTTGAGGTTGCGCTCCGGCTCGCCGAGCCACCAGCCGCCGACGATCGCCACCGAACCGATCAGGCACTGCAGCCAGGGGCCGCGACGGTCGTAGCCGACCTGCTCGCGGCGGCACAGCCAGAGCATGAACAGCGGCAGCCAGACGTGATAGGTGGAGGTCGCCCGCAGGGCCAGCGGGAGTTCATTATTGAACATGTAGGTGGTGATGCCGGTCGGGCTGTCTCCCAGCACCAGCGCGGCGACCAGGTCGAGCGTCCAGACCAGCCCCACCAGAACCACCGTGCCGGCCTGGCTCGACAGCAGCAGGGGCTGGGGCTGCCAGACACACCACAACACGATGAACTGGGCCAGGTTGCACAGCCACCAGAAGTTCTGCGGTCCCTGGGTTGCGATGACCACCGGCACCCAGGCGGCCATCCACAGGGTAAAGAACAGGCGTGCCGGCAGCGGCACGCTGGGGGCCTGGCGGAAGATTGGCCGAGACGGAGCCATCCGCTCAATGTACAACAGTGGCGAGGTCCCGGATAACGGCTGACCGCCGTTTCCGGGACGACAGGGTTATGGGTTTCACCGAGTTTGTCGTCCCGGCCGGAGCGCAGCGAAGAGCCGGGACTCCGCACGCTGTGTATCTGCACGGCCCGACTGATAGCCGGCCGATGGCTGCGAAATCCCGGATAGCCGCTTTGCGGCTTCCGGGACGACAGGCGGATTACTCCGTTGCCTCGGCGATGCCCTGCAGGGTGGCGGCCAGGGCACCCAGGCGCTTGCGGGTGGTGCCTTCGTGCTGGTGCGACTGTTCGCCGAACAGGCTGGCCAGGGATGCCAGCGCCCGCGCGTCGCCCTTGTCGGCCTCGAACGACGCCAGTGCGGCGTCGAGCTGCGCACGATGGTCTTCGCGCAGGATCTCGCTGCGCTCGAGCTGGTCGGCATAGGCGCGCGCGACCACCGGCGTGTCGGGCCAGCTCAGGCGGGTCTGGGTCTGCGGGTTGAACCGCTCGCCGCCGAGCGCGGCCTTGGCCGCGGCGATCTCGTCCTCGCTCAGATGCTCGCTCGGCACCAGTTCGAATACGTCCACGCCTCGGGCGATCTCGGTGCCGTAGATGCGGCCGTCGTACCAGTAGGTCGACCAGTAGCCGCCCATGGTCAGTTCCTCGCCATTGACCGGGCCGCGGTCGAAGAAGGCAATCTCGTAGGGATTGGACGAGTCGGTGAAGTCGACCACCGAGACGCCGCCCTGGTACCAGGCCTGAACGAAGATGTCGCGGCCGGGGACGGGGATGATCGAGCCGTTATGGGCGACGCAGTTTTCTTCCGGGGTCTGCGGTGCGGGCATCTTGAAGTAGCCGCCTTCGACCAGCTCGCCGTCGACGATGTCGTAGAAGGCGTCCGCGCCCCAGTCGAGCGGGTCGGAAGCGCGGCAGCGCGGCCGGCTGCCGCCGCCCCATTCGTCGGTGAACAGCACCTTGGTGCCGTCGTTGTTGAAGGTGGCCGAGTGCCAGTACGCGAAGCCGGGGTCGACAACCTCGTCGATGCGCTGCGGGTTCAGCGGATCGGAAATATCGAACAGGATGCCGTTGCCCGAGCACGCACCGGCGGCCAGGTTCTTCTCGGGAAAGACCGTGATGTCGTGGCAGTGGTCGGTCTCGTTGGTTTCCTGGGTCTCCTCGCCGTGGTCGCCGCCGGCCCACAGGCCGGCCAGGTTGCCGGATTCGGGGTCGGCGAACACCGCCGGGCTGTCGACGATATGGGCGTCCTGCGGTCGCTCGACCGGAATTTCGATGATGTCGATGCGGAACAGCGCCGTGCGCTCGTCGCCGTAGCGGGTGGTATCGACGCAGCCTTCCATTTCCTCTTCCTCGCGCACCGGGGATGTGCCGGAGTTGTAGACGATCAGCGAGCCCGACTCGCCGTCGCCGGAGACGATGGTGTGGGTGTGCGAACCGCGGCAGGTCTGCACGCTGCCGACCTGCACCGGTCGGGTCAGGTCGGAGATATCGAAGATACGCAGGCCCCGGAAGCGGTCCTCGCTGACCTTGCCGGCCACGCCCATCAGGCCGCAGTCGACCCGGGCACGCATGTCCTGCACCGACATGATCAGCAGGTCGCCGGCGATCGAGACGTCACCCTGCCCGCCGGGACAGACGATGGAACTCATCAGTTCGGGTTTCTCGCTGCTGATGTCGTAGACGTTGAAGCCGTGGTAGTTGCCGGCCACCAGCACATCATCGGTGAAGGCCATGTCCGTGTTGGAGAAACTCAGCAACGACGGGCGTGGCTTGCCGTCGTTCTTGCGGCCACCCTCTTCATCTTCGGCCGCTTCGCCTTCCTGATCGTCGGCTTCCTCTTCGTCCGCCTCGTCCTCGTCGTCCTCGTCTTCATCGTCACGCGGAATCGGCCTTCCGGCGGGATGTTCGGGGTCGAAGAAGCCGTCGGGCTTGGGCAGGGCAGCGACCAGCTCCAGGTTGGAAATCGCCTCGCCGGCGTCGCGGAATCCGGCGGCCAGGCCGACGCGCGGGTCGGGCGAGAAACCGGCCAGCATGGCGGTCATGCGCTCGATCTCGGATTCCTGGTCGTTGACGACGTCGGTGGTGAACTCGTACAGCACCGGGTCCTGGGCCGAACCAGTGGTCTCGATCAGCTCGTCGACCATGGTGATCGCGCCCTGGTGGTGGTCGATCATCAGCTCGAGGAACAGGCGGTCGAAGTCCGGGCCGCTGGCGGCCTTCAGTTCTTCGATTTCCTCGGGGCTGGCCATGCCGGCCATGTCGTGATGGGTGTGCATGGCGTCGTGTTCGGTCGGGTCGGGCACTTCCTCGCCGTGATCGCGCAGCCAGTCCTGCATGAAGGCGATCTCGTCTTTCTGCGAGGCGGTGATGCGCTCGGCCAGCTCGGTCATCTCGTTGCGCCCGGTGCGCTCGGCCACCAGGTCCGACATCACCAGGGCCTGGTGATGGTGCGGAATCATGTCGGTCATGAAGGTCACGTCGGCCTCCGAGTAGCCGATGCTGGCCAGGTCGATCGCCTCCTCGGCATTGATCGTGCGGCTGGGCTCGCCCGGCTTGCCGGGCTGCACGATGGGGGGCTGGGCCACGGCGGCACCGAAAAGGCCGGCGATCACCGCCAGCGCGAGCAGAGGCTGGAACACCTTCGAAACTGCAGACATCAATTGCTTCCTGAATACTGGGGGACCGCAGAATCTAGCAGATTCCGGTTTTGCGGGTGGGGATGGTCGTCACATTCCCGGCAATCACCCATGCATCAGCACCGGACGGCGACGCCGGGCGGGCTGCGTTAATATGGATGGCGAATCCGAAACGGGTAGGACTTGTGCACTCGGACCACACCAGCGAGCCGTATATCAGCGGCTCGAGCGCCGCGCTGTTCACCGACATGTACCAGCTAACCATGGCCCAGGCCTACGTCGCCGAGGGCATGTCTCAGCCGGCGACCTTCAGCCTGTTCTATCGCAACCTGCCCGACAACCGGAACTACATCCTCTCGTGCGGCATCGAGGACGTCGTCGATTTCCTGTGCGACCTGCGATTCGGCGACGACGATCTCGAGTACCTGCGCGATACCGGCAAGTTCTCCGATGCGTTTGTGGAATGGTTGTCGGACTTCGAGTTCACCGGCGAGGTGCACGCGCTGCCCGACGGCACGCCGGTGTTTCCGCAGGAGCCGCTGCTGGAAGTCACCGCGCCGGTGGCGCAGGCCCAGATCGTCGAGACCTGGGCGATGAACCAGATGCACGTGCAGTCGGTGCTGGTGACCAAGGCCGCGCGCATCGTCCAATCCGCCCGTGGTCGGCCGGTGCTCGATTTCGGGCTGCGCCGGATTCACGGCGCCGACAACGGGCTGAAGGCGGCCAAGGCCTTTCACGTGGCGGGCGTGACGGCAACCTCCAACGTCCTCGCCGGCAAGACCTACGGCATCCCCATCTCCGGCACCATGGCGCACAGCTACGTGCAGGCCCACGACAGTGAAATGGACGCCTTTCGCAAGTTCGCCGCCGAGTTTCCTGAGACGGTCCTGCTGGTCGACACCTTCGATACGATCGCGGGTGTGAAGAAGGTGGTTCAACTGGCCCGGGAGCTGGGCGACGAATTCCGGGTCAGCGGCATCCGCATTGACTCGGGTGATCTCGTCGAGCTGGCCCGCGAGTCACGCGAAATCCTCGACGAGGCCGGGCTGGACAAGGTTTCGATCTTCGTCAGCGGCGGCCTGGACGAATTCGAGATCCGCGACATGCTCGAAGAAGGCGCGCCCATCGACGGTTTCGGCGTCGGCACCGCCATGGGCATGTCGCCCGACGCCCCCGACCTGGATATCGCCTACAAGCTGGTCGAATATGCCGGCGAAGGCCGCATGAAGCTCTCCAGCGGCAAGCCGACGCTGCCCGGCGCCAAGCAGATCTTTCGCCGCTACGATGGCGACAAGGCGATCGGCGACACGCTCGGGCGTCGCGACGAAGCGCTGGAAGGAAGCCCCCTGCTCGAGCCCTTCGTTATCGACGGGCGTCGCCGGCGCGAGGCTGACGATCCCGACCGGGCGCGCGAGCGGGCCGGCCGCCGGCTGGGTGCGCTGGCGGAAGAGATTCTGGCCGTTGAGCGCGCGGACAATCCGTATCCGGTCGGGCTCAGCGATGCACTCGCCGACCACCGCGACCGTGTGGAGGCCGCCGCCAGGCGTGCGGCCGAGGCTAACTGACGAATTCAGCAGGATCGGACACGTGACCCGAAGCGAAGGCGACGAGAAAAGCGAACTGCAGGTCATCGACGCCGACGGCGTGGAGGGCTTGCTCGACGAGCTGGCCGGGCGCATCGCGCCCCACATCGGTGCCTCGACGGTGCTGGTCGGCATCGTCCGGCGCGGCAAGCCCCTTGCCGAGATGCTGGCCGATCGACTGGCGCGAGATCACGGCCGCCATCCCGAAATCGGCGTGCTCGAACTCAAGCGCTATAGCGACTCGCTGGAACTGCTGCACCATCGCCCGCACCTCGACGACGATGAACTCGACGTCGATATCGAGGACCGTCACATGATCCTGGTCGACGACGTGCTCTACACGGGCGAGACCATGTTTCATGCGGCCTGCTACCTGCGCGCCGAGGGCGCCACTCACATCCAGACCGCCTTCCTGTGCGCACGGCCGGGCCTGAAGATGCCGGTGCACGCCGACTTCGTCGGCGCGCGCTTCGATATCCGCCCGGACTGGGTCATCCACTGCACCGTGCCGCCCTACGAGAGCCACCTCGGGATCGAACTGGCCCACCAGGACGTGCTGCGCTGAAACCCCAACCCCTGTCGTCCCGGCCCCCGAGCCGGGACCCCGCACGCCGGAATCCGGCACGGTCTTGGCTGAGGGGCAAATTGCCCGTGCGAGATCCCGGATCAGCGCTCAAGCGCTGTCCGGGATGACAGGGGAATGCCTTATGGGAAAAGAGCGCGTAATACGTTTGTTATACTGACCAAATCAAGTACTCCGGAGCACCAACCATGACCCGCAAGCTGAAAGTTTCCGCCATCGGCAATTCCACCGGCGTGATCCTGCCCAAGGACGTGCTCGAACGCCTGCGCGTGGGCCGCGGCGACGAGCTGATGGTGCGCGAAACGCCCGACGGCATCGTGCTCAGCCCGTACGACCCGGAGATGGCGCGGCAGATGGATGTGGCCGAGAAGATCATGCGAGAGGATCGCGAACTTCTGCGCAAGCTCGCGCAATGAGCCATGCCTGAACCGACCTGGATAACTGAGGAATTCGCCCTAGCGATTCACGAACGGCAGCTGGCCGAGCACGGGGGCGGAACCGGCATTCGTGATCGCGGTATGTTCGAATCGGCCATGGCGCGTCCGCGCCAGTTGTATGCATACGGGGGCGACAGTGCGGACATTCCAGCATTGGTCGCGGCCTACGCGTTCGGCCTCGCACGGAATCATCCGTTCGTCGATGGAAACAAGCGGACCGCGTACGTGGTGTGCCGAACCTTCCTGATGATTAACGGCTGGGACCTGGTGAACTCATTGGACGATCGATATGCGGCGTTTATCTCGATGTCTTCCGGTGAAATGGACGAAAAAGCGTTTCGCGGCTGGATGCAAAGTCACGCTCGTCCCCAACAAGTCAGCGAACCTGCCGGCGAATACACCTGAATTCCCTGTCGTCCCGGCCTTGAGCCGGGACCTCGCACGCTGAAGTTTCCGCACGGCCGGACTGAGTGCCGGCCGACAGGTGCGAGATCCCGGATAGCCGCTTTGCGGCTTCCGGGACGACACCGCTATTCTTCTTTCAGATACTCCGCCAGCCAGGCATGCACCTCTTCCCAGAAGTAGCGCGCTTCCTTGCCCTTCATGATCCAGTGGTTGGCATCGTGGAAGACCAGCAGGCGCGAGGGCACCTGCATGCGTTGCAGGTAGCTCCAGGCGGCCAGGGTCTGGTTGAGCGGCACGCGGTAGTCGGACTCGCCGATGGTCAGCATGGTGGGCGTGGAGAAATTCTCGACGTAGCTCGACGGGCTCTGCTCTTCCCACACCTCGCTGTCGCCCCAGGGCGGGCCGTCGTTCATGCGCTCGCGGTGGTAGATGACGTCGCTGGTGGTGTACTGGCCTTCCAGGTCCACCAGGCCGGCGTGGCCGACCAGGGCGTCGAAGCGATCGGTGGTGGCCAGCAGCCAGTTGACCAGGTGGCCGCCGTAGCTCGCGCCGGTGGCCGCCTGGCGCTCGGGGTCGATGAAGTCGAAGCGTTCGGTGGCTAGATCGGCGGCTTCCACCAGTTCCTCGCCCGGGGTTTTCAGCGGATCACCTTCGATGTTGCGCGAGAACTCCGCGCCGTAGCCGACCGAGCCGGTGTAGTCGGTCAGCAGCACCACGTAGCCTTTCGAGGCCAGCAGGTGCGGGCTCCAGCGCACGTGGTCGGCATCCAGCGATGAGCTGAACGGCCCGCCGTGGATGAACAGCACGAGCGGATACTGCTTGGACTCATCGAAGTCCGGCGGCAGCGCCAGCCAGTTGTGGATCTCGCGGCCCTTCTCCGAGGTGAACGAAAACTCGCGGAAGGCGGGGCGGTCCAGGCCTTCGGCGCGCTCGGCGTTGAATTCGCTCAGCGCTTCGTGCTGGCCGCTGGTGGCGTCCACGTGAACCACTTCGACCGGCACGGCGGAGCTTTCCCAGTTGGCGACGACCCCATCGTCACCGGCGGCCTGGATGCCGCCGTAGACGCCGCGGCTCTCGGAATCGACCACGGTGATTTCGCTGCCGTCGGCCGTCATGGCGAACAGGCGAACGCGTCCCTGGTCGGCGGCGCTGAAATAGATCGTCTCGCCGTCGGCGGCAAGATCGAACTCGGCCACCGAGCGGTCGAAGCCCTTGGTGAGCACCTCGAGTTCGCCGTCGATACCCTCGCCGTTCCAGGCGGCACGGGCGATCTCGTTGTGGTTGTAGACCCACTCGTTGATCGGCTCGTAGTTGCAGTAGACGAACTCGCCGTCGGCCGAGAACTGCGCGCCGGTGCAGCTGAAGTCGCCGCCGTCGGTGATGCGTTGCGGTTCGCCGCCTTCGACCGGCACGCGATAAAGATGCCGGCGCACCACCGAGTGCGCGGCCTCGTGCAGGTTTTCCGTGGCAGTGATCAGCAGTGCTTCGCCGTCTGGTGTCCAGGCCGCCTGTAGTCCGCCCTCGTAGCCGGGGCCGGAGACCAGCTCGGTGCCGAACATCAGGTCGGTGGGCTCGTCATCCGATTCGGGGTCGGCGTCGACCACGAACAGGCGCTTGTGCTTCTCATTGCGCCAGGTGTCCCAGTCGCGCACCGGGAAATGCTCGTAACGCGAGACGTTCATGCCGTCTTCGTCTTCTTCCTTCTTGCGCTCGGCGTTGGCCTCGCTGCCATCGGCGTCCGGCCACACGCTGCTTTCGAAGGCGATGTGCTCGCCGTCCGGGCTCCACTGCGGATTGGACGCACCCATCGAGAAGTCCGTGATCCGCCGGGCTTCGCCCGGGCCGGTCATGTCCATCACGTGGATCTGGGCCTGGGCGTCTTCTTCATCGCTGCGCTTGGCCGAAAACGCGATCATCTTTCCGTCCGGGTGCCAGTCCACGCCGGACTCGCCGCCGGGGGTGGCCGTCAGCCGGCGCGGCGGCTCGGAGCCGTCGACGGTGATCAACCACAGGTCGGAGACGTCCTCGTCTTCCTCGTAGGACGGTTCGGTCACCGATACCACGGCATGCTCGCCGTCCGGGCTGACCACCGGCGAACCCAGCCGCTTCATCAGCCAGACGTCCTCGTGGGTGACCGGCCGCAGTTCCGAGTCCTGGGCCAGGACCGACGCGGCGGCGAAAATGAAGCAAAGAACAAAGCAAACGAACAGTCGGCGCATCTCGGCGATTCCTTTTGGCAACAACCGTCAATCCTAACCAATGAGCGGGCCGAAGGGTGCGAGGTCCCGGATAAGCGCTACGCGCTTTCCGGGACGACGTGTGGAGGAATTCCCAACCCTGTCGTCCCGGCCGGAGCGCAGCGGAGAGCCGGGACCGCGCACACCGGGATGCGGCACGGCACGACCGCCCGGCCCCGAGTCCTAATTCACGGCGTCTTCCGGCGGTGTGGGCAGGACCAGCACTTCGTGCACGTCCACGTGCTTGGGCTGGCTGAGCGCATACATCACCGAGCGGGCCACGTCCTCGGCCTTCAGCGCGTCGGGCACCGGCTTGTCGAAAAACGGCGTATCGACCATCCCCGGCTCGATGATCGTGGTGCGCACGCCCGTGCCCTTGAGTTCCTCGCGCAGCCCGTAGCCGATGGCCGACACCGCCCACTTGGTGGCCGAATACATCGAACCGGCCAGCGTACGCCGCCCGGCCACCGAACCGGTCAAAAGCACGTGGCCCCTGTTCTTCTTCACCTCGTCGAGGGTGGCGCGCAGCGTGTAGGCCGCGCCCAGGATGTTGACGTCGACCATCTCCTTCCAGTCGTCGACCGAGCCGCCGGCGAAGCCGGCGGGCCGACCGCCGACACCGGCGTTGGCGAACACCACGTCGATGCGGCCGTAGTGATCCATCGCGGCCTGCACCATCCGCTCCTGATCCTCGTAGTCGGTCACATCACAGGTCGTGGCGAAAGCGCGGTCGGCGCCCAGCTCTTCGACCAGGGCGTCGAGCTTGTCCTTCGAGCGCGCGCACAGCGCCAGGCGGTAGCCGGCCTCGGCCGCGTGCCGTGCGGTTGCGGCGCCGATGCCGCTGGAAGCGCCGGTGATCAGCAGAACCTTGTTGGTGTTGTCCGTCATGGGGAATCTCCGATTGTCGAATGCCGGAAACATTAGCACCTGACGCTCCAACGTGGGGGCAAGGCTTGTCAATAAGCCGACGCCTCCCGATTTCGGGTAGCATTGCCCGTTTCGAACGACTGGACGGCGCCACTCTGGCCGCCCCTCGAAACGGAGCAAGCTCGATGAAATACACAACGATCGCCCTGGCCGCCGCGTATGCGCTGGCGGGCACCGCCACCGCCAAGGAAGGCATGTGGACCCCCGACCAGCTCCCGCTGATCGCCGAGGACCTGCGCGAGACCGGCCTGGAACTCGACCCCGACAGCCTCGACGAGCTGACCGCCTTCCCCATGGGTGCGGTCGCCTCCCTGGGCGGCTGCACGGCCAGTTTCGTCTCGCCTGAGGGCCTGGTGATCACCAACCACCACTGCGCGCGCGGGTCGATCCAGTTCAATTCCACCGAGGAAAAGAACTACCTGGAAGCGGGCTTCCTGGCCGAAGACCCGGCCGACGAACTGCCCGCCGCACCGGGCACGCGCGTGTACGTCACCGTCGCCGTCGAGAACGTGACCGATCGCATGCGCGAAGGCATCAGTGCCGACATGGAAGGCCAGGCCGTCCACGACAGCATCGACGCGCGCCGCAAGGAAATCATCGCCGAGTGCGAACAGCAGCCGGGCCATCGCTGCCAGGTGGCCAGCTTCCACGGCGGGCTCGAGTACAAGCTGATCGACCGCCTGGAAATCCGCGACGTGCGCCTGGCCTACGCCCCGGCCGACAACATCGGCCGCTACGGCGGCGACGAGGACAACTGGATGTGGCCGCGCCACACAGGCGATTTCGCCTTCTACCGCGCCTACGTCGGCCCGGACGGCCAGCCCGCCGAGCATTCCGCCGACAACGTGCCGTTCGAACCCGAGCACCACCTGAAAGTCTCCGCCGCCGGCCTCGACGACGGCGACTTCGTGATGGCCGCCGGCTACCCCGGCTCCACCCGGCGCTACGCGCGCATGCACGAGGTGATCAACACCTTTCAGTGGCGCTACCCCAAGACCATCGACATGCTCGAGAACTGGATTGCGACCATCGAGCAAGCCGCGCCGGAAGGCTCGGATGCCCGCATCAAGTACGAGAGCATGCTCGCCGGCCTGAACAACTACCACAAGAACCTCGGCGGCCAGATCGAGGGCGCGCGCCGGGTCGACCTGGTCGAGCGCCGCCGCGAGCGCGAGGAGGCCCTCGATGCCTGGATCGAATCGCAAGCCCCCGACCAGGGCTACGCGGAAACGCTCGAGAAGCTCGACGCCCTGAGCGAGGAATCGGCCCAGTCCGCGCGCGAGGACTGGTACTATGACAACGCCACGCGCTCGAGCCTGCTCTCGGCCGCGCAGCGGCTCTACCGCCTGGCCAACGAACGCCGGAAACCCGACGCCGAGCGCGAGTCCGGCTACCAGGAACGCGACATGTCTTTCTTCAAGCAGGGCATGCAGGCGATCGAACGCCGCTTCGACCCGGCCGTCGACAAGGCCGTGTGGCTGCATTTCCTCAAGCAGTACATGAACGCACCCGAGACCGCGCGCGTGGCCGAACTCGACGAAGCCCTCGACCTGCCCGAAACCTGGGACGAGGATGAAGTCGCCCGGACCCTCGATCGCTTCTACGAAGAAACCGAACTGGATGACGTCGAGCGTCGCCTGGCGCTGATGGAAGCCGACCTGGCAGATCTCGACGACAGCACGGACCCCTTCATCCAGCTCGCCGCCGCGCTCTACGACCACCGGATGGCGCAGGAGGCCGAGTCCGAAGACCGCGTCGGGCGCATGCAGATCCTGCGGCCGGATTACATGGAAGCCATTATCAATTGGCAGGAAGACCAGGGCTATGCCGCCTACCCGGATGCCAACTCCACCCTGCGCATCACCTACGGCACGGTCATGGGCGGCTCGCCCAGGGACGGCCTGGTCTACGAGCCCTTCACCACCCTGGAAGGCATCCTGGAGAAGAACACCGGCAAGGCGCCTTTCAACGCCCCTGAGCGCCAGCTCGAGCTGATCCGCCAGGGCGACTACGGCCCCTACGAACTCGAAAGCATCGATTCGGTGCCGGTCAACTTTCTCTCCGACCTGGATTCGACCGGCGGCAACTCCGGCTCGGCCACCCTCAACGCCCGCGGCGAACTGGTCGGCCTGCTGTTCGACGGCACCATCGAGTCAGTCAACTCCGACTGGGACTTCGACCCCCGCACCACCCGCACCATCCACGTCGACACCCGCTACATGCTGTGGGTGATGGACAAGGTCGACGGCGCCGGGGCCTTGATCGAGGAAATGGACTTGGTGGAGTAAGGAGCGGAAAGGTCCGCCTTATCACTGCACAGCTTTACCCTTGAAATATAACGCTTAACGATATACATTAAACATGATCCGGAGTTTTCGGTGCAAGGACACGCAAGCCCTGTTCGAAACTGGCCGCAGCCGTCGCTTTTCCGCCATTCTGGCGGTGGCTGAACGCAAGCTTAGCCAACTGCATGCGGCCGAGACCCTGGAGTTTCTGCGGTCCCCACCGGGCAACTAGAGGTTCGACATGGGCATAAAGAATGGAATGCGTGCGGTCCATCCCGGCGAGATCCTGCGTGAAGATTATCTCGTCCCTCTGGAGATGAGTGCTAATGCGTTGTCGAAGGCGCTGCGTGTTCCCGCCCCGCGCATCAACGATATCGTTCGTGAACGCCGCGGTATTACCGCCGACACCGCCATGCGCCTGGCACGCTACTTCGGCGGCGATGCCCGCTCCTGGCTCAACCTGCAAACCAGCTACGAACTGCGCAAGGCCGAAATCGAGAACGCCGAACGCATCGAGAACGAAATCCAGCCTGCCGCGCAGGCCTGACGAGATCCAGCAGCTCGTCGCCCCGGAGGACCCGACCCGCATGAGCCGAGATGACGAACCAACCCCAACCCCCGAATGGCCCGAACTGGCCGAATTCAAACAGCAATTCCGCCAGTTCGTCGCCGAGCGCGACTGGGCCCAGTTCCACTCCCCCAAGAACCTGGCCATGGCGCTCGCCGGAGAAGCCGGCGAACTCCTCGAGCTGTTCCAGTGGCTGACCCAGGACGAGAGCCGCAACCTGCCCGAGGACGCCAAACAGGCCGTCGCCCACGAGATCGCCGACATCCAGATCTACCTGGCCGCCATCTCCGACCGCTTAGGCGTAGATATCGGCCCGGCGGTGGCCGAGAAGATGAAGCTCAATGCCGAGAAGTACCCGGCCGACCTGGCGCGAGGCAACGCACTGAAGTACAGCAAGTTGAAATAGAGGCAGCGAAAGGCTGTCCTGCGTGCGGTGCGGGCCTGCCGTACCCCTTGAATTCGCCTTGCCATTGTTTAAGGTATTCTGTATATTCTTAAATAAAGCACTGATCAATTCAAGCAATGAAGTCGTTCAAGGCCGGGTCCTGGGTTCGCCAGGGCAGTTACAGAAGCTTCCAGCCAACGCTGATCAATCGACAGTGGAGCCTGGACGACATGGAAATCCAGGCCCTGCTGAGCCAGGCTGACCGACAATTGGGCCGGCTGGATATGTTCTCCGAGTGCGTGCCGAACATCGAGCTGTTCATCCGCATGCATGTATTCAAGGAAGCCACCCAGAGCAGTCGCATCGAAGGCACGCAGACCCGGATGGACGAGGCGCTGCTGGAAAGAGAAGAGGTTTCGGCCGAGCGCCGGAACGACTGGGAAGAGGTTCGGAATTATGTCACGGCAATGGACGAAGCCATTGCGGCGATGGAAAGCCTGCCCATCTCGTCTCGGCTGATCTGTCTGTCACACCGGGTGCTCATGAAGGGTGTTCGCGGTCATCACAAGCAACCCGGCGAGTTTCGAACCAGTCAGAACTGGATCGGTGGCGCCACGATTCGCGACGCCATCTTCGTGCCGCCCGTTCACACCAGCATTCCGGAGTTGATGAGCGACCTGGAGCAGTTCATCCACAATGAGGACATCCATCTCCCGGAACTGCTAAGAATTGCGTTGGTGCACTACCAATTCGAAACCATTCACCCGTTTCTCGACGGCAATGGCCGGGTCGGTCGCATGCTGATTCCGCTCTACCTCGTCAGCAAGTCCATCCTGAAGCGCCCGGTGCTGTACCTCTCCGACTTTTTGGAGAGCCACCGTACACATTACTACGACAACCTGATGCGGGTTCGAGAGAAGGACGACATCGCGCAGTGGTTCAAGTTTTTCCTGGTCGGCATCATCGAAACCGCCAAGAGCGGCGTTGACACCTTTGATGCCATCCTGCAACTCAAGCGCGAAGTGGACGAACAGGCCCAATCCCTCGGCAGCCGTGCAGCCCATGCCACCCGACTGCTCGATACGCTCTATCAGAATCCATTTATTGATGCTGACGGCGTGAGCCGGGCTTGCAATATTTCCATGCCGACCGCCTACAAGTTGCTTGCCGATCTCGAAGGGCTAGGGACCCTTTCAGAGATCACCGGAAATCGCCGCAACCGAAAGTACCTTTTCGAGCGCTACCTGCGCCTATTCCAGTGATGAAACCAGATTGCCCATTCTGCGAGCCGGATCCTGACCAGGTGTTCCACGAGAACGAACACGTGCTCGCTGTGTGGGATCGCTACCCGGTCAGCCCGGGCCACGCCCTGCTCGTCCCGCGCCGGCACGTCGCCGGCTGGTTCGAGGCATCGCCGGCTGAGCAACTGGCGCTGGTCGCGGCGCTTCCTGTGGTGCGAGAGCAGATCGAATGCGTGCACCAGCCCAATGGCTGGAATATCGGTATCAACGTCGGTCGCGCAGCAGGTCAAACCGTGTTCCACCTGCACGTGCACCTGATCCCGCGTTACGAGGGAGATCAGCACGATCCCAGGGGCGGGGTGCGCCACGTGATGTCGGACAAAGCCAACTACTGGGACGAGCTGGAATGAGACCCGAGCAGGGCATCAGGTTCCTCCGTCAGTTTCAGGAATTACTGACTGAGGGCGGATTCGTGGCCACGTACAAGTTCGCTTTGATGCAGGCTTTGGCGGATCTGTCGGTTGAGCACGAAGCAGCTCGGGACGGCTCGCTTCGTCTCCACGTCGAGCAGCTTGCAGAGAAGTTTGTCGAGTACTATTGGAACCAGGCCAGGCCCTTCCACGAGCAGGTTCTCAGGCAAAACACCAGCGGCCAGGCGGAAGTTCTGCGCAGGATCGAGGAGTATCGCCCCCGCGTTGATGGTCGCCTCGGACAGCTGCGCGCCGACCAGACCGCCTGGTCAACGCTGGTGCGCCGCATCGCGACCATCATCATCAAAATGCCGCTGTGGAAGCTGCAGACCGTCGGAAACCGAAAGAATGAGTTTCTCTACCGAGAAGCCGAGTACCGGGACCGCTCGATTCGCCTGCTCCCAGGTGTACCTGATGCCTTTCGGGCATTCCACCCCATGCTCACGAGTATGATCCGCGGTGGCTGGATCAGCCAGATCCATCGAATCAGCGCCAATCAGGAAGTCCTGGGAGCCGAAGCGGAACTGGAAGGATTTCTGTTCGGAACCGATCGCCGTTCGCTGGAACGATTCACTGCCGTGCTGCGGGACCACCAGGCGGGCAAATGCTTCTACTGCGGAAAGCGAGTCAGCGGCGCCGGCGACCTCGATCACTTCATCCCATGGTCCCGCTACCCACTGGACCTGGGCCACAACTTCGTCCACGCGCACAAGGGCTGCAACAACGCCAAGCGCGACTACCTTGCCGCCGTCTCCCACCTCGAACGTTGGCGTGTTCAAAACTTTGACGAAGGTCACAAGCTGGCTCACCGGCTCAACGAAGCCGAGCTTGACCATGACCTGGAGCGATCGCTTGTTATCGCCAAGTGGGCCTACCGGCAGGGGCAGGCCAGCGGAGCCAGGCTATGGCTGAGAAACGGACAGTTCGAAGATTGTGGTTATCGCTGGCAAGCGGCATTACAAGTGCCGGGCGGGTTGAGCGTAGCCGCCAAGGAACGACTGCCGCCCTATAAGTGAATCGAACGATTGGTATCAATTCCAGGTTCTAGGTGTCGGCGCCACGGTCGGCCCTAAGAATATCGGTCTGGCGGTGGCCACAATGTCAGCCAACGCCCAATGGGCCTGACAGCAGTCGAAACCAGTCGACGTGATGCTAAGGTGTTTGCAACAGGCAGTTGATTTTCTCGATCTGAGCCACTTTTCTCATGGCCGACGTTGCGTCGTTGTGCGGATCGAGGAGATGCAGGTCGTGGAATACCTGCAACCATTGATTCGGGGTCTCCGGGTAGGGAAACCGACCTACACGAGCGGAGACAACCACAAACTACAAGCGATTGCTCCAGTAGTCCTACACGGATAATTCAAAAATACCAACACTACTAAAAATGTTGTTCCTCGAAAGAGCTACTGCAAATTCTTTTTCGGTAAGATAGTGCTCAACATATCGTTTAACTGGGAACTAGGAAGTGCTTCCAAGAGTTTAATGCCGCCTAGCAGATTCAGTTCGACCATTGATTGACGGAACTGCTCCCGATCGAATAGCTCTTTTCCTGTTTGCAAGGACTCACTCAGGCGAGTCACAACCGCATCAAATGTTCTCAAGCTCTGCGATGTGGTTGGTCGTTCTACGATATTGGCCCTTACGTCGGCTCTATATAGAAATGCTTCGAGAGCCTTTTGAAGGCTTACGCTCTCAACTCTAGAGCAAAGATATGCCACCCACCAGAGTCTGGAAATAGCGTTATCTCGTTCGATTTGTCTCGCGGTGGCTGCAAAAAAGTGAGTGCGAATGTACTTAACAGCCTTTTCCTCGTCTTCCGGGATTGGCCAACGTTGCCTAGAGTATTCAAGTCCTGATGTGTGTGCTAGGTAGACCCACATTCTCTCATCGCGCGCCAAGTATGGGCTTACGCTAGACATTGCATTAAAGACCGAGATCGCCGAGCGCACTTCACTCTGATAATCGTCAACAGGCGCATCAAGTGTTGTTAGAAGATTTGAAATTGCTTCCTCATCTACATCGATATCGAGCTGAATAAATGAAGAGGTATCTGTTTCTAGGAACGAAAAATCCCCCGAACGATACTTGTCTAAATTATCTGGAACGCGAGATCTTAGCTCTTCGACCACTGAGGTTTTGCAAATTCTAAGTTTCATGATTACCTATCGACAAAAACGTAATTGGTAAGTAGGTTGAGAGGGTTCTTCAGTAAAGCCTGAGCTAAAATGTATGATTCCTGCTTTTCAAGATCTAGCCCTTGATTGTGGGCCTGCTTCCTAAAGACTTCACACCACCGGTAAGACACATAGTCTTCTGGGGAGTTCTGGATGCTATCGACACAATACAAGACAGCGGCGAAGTAAAGTGAATTGATCAAAGTCGCCCTATGCTCCTTTGATGCGCGAGCAAAATCTAAAGACTCTTTAGTGGCTCTGGAAACCGAGATCTTTACTCGATCAGAATTCAAATCAAGCTGCCATGCCCCATCCTCTAATTGCTCATTTACAACTATGTCGAAAACAGAGCTTACAGGCTTAATTAATTCCCTATCAAAATAGAAGACGTAAGGCTCATCCTGCGCTAAAACATTGCCAGGCTCAAGAGAAAAAGTCGAGCTGCCATACTCAGGGTTCACGTCGCTTGGGGAAAACTGGTCAACCGTGTCAGTTGCAACGATAAAGAAATCAACCTTGACTTCATCCCTAATATCGCTAGCTGGAACCACCAGAGAAAACTCACTTTTTATCGAAGAGCGCGATATCCGTAGGTAGGTAGATCGACATGAAACTACTGCCACATAACATGCTTTACCCGATTCAATGAGAGAGGAAAGATCCTCAGACGAGGTAAGACAGTAGACAATGAATTCAGCTTTGCTATGGTTATTTCCCTCACCTTGATGAACGCTTATGTCAACATCACATTGAAATTCTGACTCTAGAAAATCATCATTGCCCGGACGCAATACAGGATATGGAAATGTTTTGTTGATATCAAATTTCATAAACTTCCACCTTAATCGCGCCTCCGGCTGGTTTACCAAGCTCGATTTCAAATCTACTCCTATCGCCGGCTATGGCATCAAACTCAATATGTCCTTTCTTGACATTGCCCCTTGAGGTGCTTTCTATTTCGATTGGGACATCTGAGTCTGCTCCTGCAGCAGAGACTACTAGCTTTGCTTTGCAGCTTCGCCAGGGTGTAAATGCCAGGTTTATGGATTGGGACGATCTTCCTATCATGCGCACATGCGAGACCTCAACCTGAGCGCCTACTCTCCGGGGGGAAGAGTTCCCACCTTCGCCATCGCCAGCCCCGCCTTGTCCATCGCCCCCGCCTTGCCCCTCGGAGCCGCCCCCGCCAGGATTAGGTCCCTCTTCTGACGAGTTGCCTTCGTCGCTATCGCCGGGATGGGTTCTTGGGCGGGATCTTCTTATTGGTCTTGGTGAGAAAACGACATTGCCAAGAGGGTCTACTTCATCACCCTCCTCTCCCGGTGTTGTATCTGAATCGTCCGCGAAGTACTCGGCAAGCTCCTCAACCTCAGTGATGTCGGCAACTTCGTCCTTAGCATGACGCTGTAACATTTCACGAACCCAACCGGCCAGATCCTCCAAAGCCTTGCGGGCCTGCGTCTGCTCCTTCTCTGTGGGCAATCTCTCAGGCTCGAACTTATCGTGTCTAGGTGGCTCCATGCCACGTAACAAAGAATTCCCTTCATCACTCTGGCATTCAATTACGCCAGCAAATTCCTTAAATCCGCCGAAGCGTCTGAGGCCCTCCAGCCGATCGGTAATAAACATGCCATTTCTTAAAACCGCGATTCGTCGTGGCAAGTCTTCCTCTACGCTAAGACGTAGCTCCACGTGGCCAAGTGCTCGCATCTCCGATTGGCTGGCAAAGGCTTGATCCGAACGCAATGCGTGAAGATAGCTCGCAGAATAAGCTATATTGCTTTTAGTGATATCTGTCCCTCGAATAATATGTGCAAACGCATCGGGATCCAGAAAATCTGAGACCGTGGATGCATCTAGACAAATTTCGTCTCCAATCTTGACAACAAGCTCCCCACGAATAAGCGCCGCAAAAAAGTTTATTGCCACTGATAGGGCCAATAGATGTTCCCAGTTTTTAGATTCCCTGAAGCCCAGTATCGCGAGTTTTGTTCCTAGCATATGAGGCTCTAGTTGCTCCCCATTGCTGCGAAGTAGCTGGCTTGGGATATTGGGATTGCCTGACAAAGGCTGACAAAGCTTGGGCTTGCCAAAAAACCCGGTTCCTTGACGCCGTTGACCGTCGAGGTCATGCGACATAAGAATTGATTTTCCTTGGCTTAATTGTTCAAGCTCACCTGCTTCGTTTTGATAGACTGTAGATACAAACACTGTGCGTAGGTTGGAGACGGCATATGGTGCAAATTTCCCTATCCCGAACGAACCGGCAGCTGTAACGGATCCCTTTTTACTTTGCCCCCGAGCCTTTAGAAGTGCATAAAATGGTTTACCGTTTTCGCAGGGGCCCTCTACCCCATTCGTGTTGAAATCGGAAATTTCTAGAACCGATATTTTGTCTTCATTAAGAAGCTTTATTGCATTATCAAAAAAAACCTGAGCTTTCTTTCCTTCATCGCTAGCATTTTCACTGCATGCCGCAAAAGTTTTTTTGAACTGATCCAAATCAGGGATGATTGATATCGAGCGCTTTTCTAGTTTGAAATGAACTTCAACCGGATCCTTAGTCTTTGCGTCGATTGAGTTCTGAATAATCTCTCTCGCGAGATGAGTGATTGGAGATCCTGAAAATGTTTCAATGCCAGAATCATTAAACCCATCCCATTGATCAGCATTGTCCTCAGGGTGTAACCATAGTTGCGGTTCAGACATATTGGATAGCGTCCTCTAGCTTCTCAGAAACATTTTGTGCGATGCAGTGCGCTACTAAAGGCGATACAGAGTTGCCAATTTGGGTGTATCGAGCGTGATTTGGAACGTCATCAGGAAATTCAAAATCCTTAGGGAACCCTTGAAGTGCAAGGCATTCTCTCTCCGTAAGTTTTCGAAGTCCTTTGGCATCGAAAACGAACGGCACGTTATGGCCGCCACGACCCATGTTGGCGGTCAATGTAGGGCAGACTCCCCTATCTTTCACGCGAACGGTGTATTTACGTAACTGATAGATTCTCTGCTTGTCTTTTGCCTTGCTAGCGATCATCCGATAGTATCGGTTCTGTTCAGGCAAGTAGTATGAGTCGTCTTTCTCGCCTTGGAAATCGATGAAGTGCTCCAGATTCTTGGGGGCCACGTGCTGACTAGCGCGCGGAAACAAGAAGCGACCGTTTTTGAATCTATTCGTTGCAAGAGCAACCATAAACAGGCGATTTCTTTGTTGCGGAGATGCAGAGTGATCGTATAGATCTAACTCTGCGCAATTGCTCTCTCTAAACCAGTAACCAGCGCGACGAAGGCTTGAAGCTACCGTATGAAACCATTGGCCAGACTTTCCATATTTTAAATTTGGTGAATTTTCCAGCACAACAATTTTGGGACGGTCTTCGCCTAATTCTCGTAGAATGCGAACCACTTCAAAGAAAAGTTGGCCTCGGTCGTCATCAAATCCCTTTCTATTGCCCGCTTGGGAAAAGCTTTGGCATGGAAATCCTGCGTGAAAAACGTCCATTGCGGCTAACTGGTGCGATGAAGTCGAAATTTCCCTAATGTCGCTGGGTTTTCCATTCCTCTCTATGAGCTTTGCTTCTTGTAGATTTCTTCTGTAAGTCGTCGCTGCGTAATCGTCGTTTTCTATGGCCCAGGCTGTTGAAATATTTGCACGACCGAAGCCGAGACAAAAACCTCCGATGCCACTAAAAAGTGCTGCGGCTCTATACTTCTTGCTCATAGGTTCCTAGCGATTTCAGCAGAGTAATCTGGTGTTTCCAAGATGCACAAACCTATCCTACTCGCTCTGTCCAGCAGGCGGATGGGCCTGGTCGGTTTACTTTGATGGCATTAAGAGGGCGGTCGCTACTACACCCCATTTTTGTCAGTCAAGTCTGTGATTCTACAGGCAGGTGTCCTTCAGCGAAAGATGGCTACTCTGATCACCGTTTCCTCCGCTGTCTGGCTTCCCGTATGGGCCAACGCTTACGCCACGCCCCCCCCGGTCTGCGACTCCACTGCCCCTTCTCCGCCAGCTTTGCCGTCTCGACCTGATTGTCCTGGTGGATCGTATTGAGCCCTTGGACGAAGGCGTTGGCGTCGGGGTCGGTCTTGGTCTCGAAACCGGCGGTGTATTATCCAGGCCCAAGTTCTGAAAGCGAATGACCATGAGGGGCATCGAGCAAATTCCGTGGCTGTACGACCTGTTCATGCGCCTGGCGCCTGGGATCGAGCGCTGGCGCAGCAAGCTTGTGGCCGGCGCCCGCGGGTGGGTGCTGGAGGTCGGTTGTGGCACGGGGCGCGGGCTGCCGGACTACGGTGAGGGTGTCGAGCTGTTTGCGCTCGATCCCAATTTCGATGCCCTGTATCGCGCGCATCGCCGCCGGCATGACGCCCGGCTGGTCTGCGCATCGGCCGAGTCGATTCCATTTGCCGATAACAGCTTCGATTGCATGGTGTCCTCGCTGGTGTTCTGCAGCGTGCCTGACGCCGATCGCGGGCTGCGCGAGTTGAAGCGCGTGCTTCGCCCGGGTGGGCGGCTGCTGATGCTCGAGCACGTGCAGGCCCGTTCAACCTTCGGTGCGCGGCTTCTCGACGGGATCCAGCCGGCCTGGACGTGGATCAGCGGCGGTTGCCATCCGAACCGCGACACCGTGGCCGCGGTCGAACGCGCCGGGTTCGTGATCGATGCCGATTCGTTCCGTGCGCGCGGCCTGATGCGTCGCTTCACGGCCCGGCTGGGCGATTGAGTGGACTGGGGCTGAAACCATGGCCAAGCTGAAACTCGACCTGCATGACATCTACAACCGCGGCAACGCCATCGATCATGAACTCGAGCGGGTGATCCGCGAGGCGGTGGACAAGCGCATCAAGGAGGTCGAGATCATCCCCGGCCGTGGCTCGGGGCAACTCAAGAAGCGGGTGTTGAAGTTCCTGGAGCGCCCGGACATCAAGCAGCTCTATCACCGCATCGACAAGGACTCGAAGAATCCGGGGCGCTTGTTCGTTTACTTTCGGTTCTGATGCGTGGCGCGGCTTGAGCATTTTGCCGGACGCTACCGCCGTCTTACGGCACGATGACAATCCACCCGCATGCCTCATGGTGTGGTCAATGAAGATGCCCCGCGCCGGGTCGGCCGCAGCATTTCTTGTATTTCTTGCCGCTGCCGCAGGGGCATGGCTGGTTTCGGCCGATCTTTTCAGAGCGAACCGGCTGCCGGGGCGGCGGCGCTGACGGCATCTGGCGATATTCCAGGCCGATCGCGGCATATTCCAGCGCGGCCTGTTCGATGAGCGCGTGGAACTTGTTGGCCAGTTCTTCCAGGGTGGGAGTGCTGCTCGCCGGGTCCCGGGAGAACTCCTCGACCACCCGCTCGGCCATGGTTCGACCGGTGAAGAACGCAAACACGATCAGCGCCGTGCCCTGCGCGTGATCGTCGTCGCTGTCTGTCTTCAGCACTTGATCCCAGTTCTGAACCAGCCAGTCGTGGCCTTTGGTGACGCCGCGGCACCAGCGCGAGAAGTTGTTGTCCGCTTCCAGGATGCGCAATGGTTCCGCATCGGGTGTGCAGTCGACCGGAATGGCCGGCCGATTCTGCCGGATGCAATCGGAAATCCAGTTCATCAGTGCCATGCGTGCTTCGCTGACCGCTTGCGCCTCGTCGAGATCGGCGAACACCGCCTGACCCTGAACGATCTCGAGCCACTCCGACGGCATGACCAGGTCCGGGCACGCCTGGACGGCGAACAGGAAGCCGGCGGTTTCGGGCCAGGACATGGCCTCGTCGTCGGCATGGCGATCGCCGAAGTCGATCAGCACTTGCCGGTCATCGGCGCTGAATTCGGGCACGCCGCCTGCGCCTTTTCGGGCCGCCTCGTCGTTCGGGTCGTCGAGCGCAATCTCCGCCGGATCGATCTGCTCCAACGCCCGGGCGAACGCGTCCGAATCGTAGTCCTGGTTCTCCGAAACAACTGCACCCAATGATTCGGCCATGACCTCGCCCATCACCTGGATTGCGGTCATCCGGTCGATGCCGCCGTACATCAGACGTTCCAGCGTGGAGCGGGTGACCGGAGGGTCGTGCATGGCCACCTGGTTTTCCACCGCGAGAATGGGCACCGCCTCGAGCAGGCAGTCTTCAAGTTCCAAACCGGTCAGCTCGGCGAGCCAGCACTGGATGGCGTAGAGGCGTTCTTCCTCGGGGATCGACAGCCACCGTTCCGCATCAATCTGTTCGGCCGGGTTGTAGTGCATGCAGATCTTCGGGATGTTTTCCTTATTGTAAGGCTCAGGGCATACGAGCAACTCGTCACGCGTCGGAAAGGATCCTGGATGCGACTTTGCCCAGCTTCTGATCGAATGTGGTCAACGGCGCGTGCAACTCCAGCGCCAGTTGCAGGTAGGCGGCGTCGAATGCCGTCAGGCCGGTGCATTCGGCCAGCTCGAACTGCGCGGCGGTATCGACCCGGCAGCGGGTGAGCTGCAGCGCTGCCAGGTCGGCCAGTGCCTGCCGGGCGGCTTCAGGGTATCCGGCAGCCGATTTCTTCAGCGCAACACTGGCCATCTCATGGTCCAGCAGTTCGGGTGCGAACAGTTCCTTGCCGGCCATGGCCAGCGCGGCGGAATCCCGCCCGGGTTCGTCGAAAAGTACGGCCGCCAGCCCGCAGCAGTCGACCACCAGCGGCGGTTTGTGCGCGTATCGACCGGCCGGCTCGGCCACGATCAGTTCGTTATCGGGCATCGCGTTCGCGGCGAATCAGTTCGGCCGCACTCGGCGCCTCGGCTACGGGCAGTGGTTGCCGCTCGCGGTGTTCGGCGACGATCTGCTCGATTGTCCTGTGGCCTGCGGATTCGCGCCGCGATTGCTTGTTCCCCGCAAGTGCGGTGTCGGATGCCTGCACGGCCCGGCATGCCAGGTCCAGCAGTTCGCCCTGCAGCGAACGATGGTTGGCCCGGGCGCGCTCTCGCAGGCGCGCCACCACGTCTTCGGGCACGTTCTTGATCGAAAGATTGGGCATGGCGGCGCAATGGTTCCGGAATGGAACCATTCTGAGTTCGCGGGGTTTTCGAGTCAAGCGCCGTTACCCAAGAATCCGGGCGGTCCGCAGCGGAACGCTCAACGCGAGTGAATCTCTGTTTTCATGCCAACGCCTGGGCCGATTACCTCTACTGGCAGAAGGCCGACCCGAAAGAAGGCAAGCGCATCAACGAACTGATCCGCGCCATCCAGCGCGATCCCTTCCAGGGCATTGGCAAGCCGGAGCCGTTGAGAGGGAACTGGTCGGGCTTCTGGTCCCGCCGGATTGATCGAGAACACCGGTTGGTCTACGCGGTTGAGCATGAAAAGCTGTTGATCGCCCAGTGCCGGTTTCACTATTGATGGCCGATGGTAGGCTTGCAGCATGAGCGACATCCACACCATCGACACGCATTATCTCGACCGCCCCGAAGTGGCCGCCGCCTACCTGATCGTCGAAGGCGATCGCGCGGCGTTTGTCGACAACAACACCAACGCGGCGGTGCCGCGGCTGTTGGCCGCGCTCGAGGACCAGGGGCTCACCCCCGAGCAGGTGGACTACCTGATCATCACGCACGTGCATCTGGATCACGCCGGCGGCACGTCGAAGCTGGCCCGGGCCTGCCCGAACGCCACCGTGCTGGCCCATCCGCGCGCCGCACCCCACGTGATCGACCCTTCCAAGCTGGTCGCCAGCGCCTCGGCGGTTTACGGCGAAGACGAGTTCGAGCGGCTTTACGGCACCATCGAGCCGGTGGACGAGGATCGCGTGCAGGTGATGGAGGATGAACAGACGCTTCGCTTCGGCAATCGAGAGCTGCGCTTCCTGCACGCCCGCGGCCACGCCAATCATCACTTCTGCATCGCCGACAGCGCCTCGGGCGCGATCTTTGCCGGCGATGCCTTCGGGTTGGTCTACCCGGCCCTGCAGGGCGAGGGCACCTTCGCCTTCCCCTCGACCAGCCCGACGGATTTCGAGCCCGAGCTGGCGCGCGAGTCCATTCGCCGGCTGGTGGATGAACAACCGAGCTGCATCTACGTGACGCACTTCGGGGCCGTGACCGATATCGCCGAAGCGGCCGGGCAGCTCACACGCCACCTGGATTTCGCCGAGCGAGTGCGCGACGACGCCGAGGCCAGCGACCTGCCCGACGAGGAGCTGGAAGCCTATTGCCGTCCGCGCCTGTACGACTACGTCGCCGGGCTGCTCGACGGCCGGGGCAACCTCGGCCGCAACGCCAGCGTGTGGTCGCACCTGAAGCTCGACCTCGACATCAACGCCCAGGGCATCGCCTTCGCCGCCAACAAGCGCCGGCGCAAGGCCCGGGCGGCCGGTGGCTGAGGAACCTGAGTCCGGCGCATCTGATTGACCTGAAGCAAAATGCCCGTTCGTTGCACGGCCTATGATCGTCTGAAACCTCGTGGAAGAAACCACCGGCCGGCGTGACCGGTGGATGCGGCGATTTGGAGAGATCATGCGTTTCGTACCCAAGACCGTGCTCAAGCGCCTCTACAATCGCTCGAGCCTGCGCAATAGCGATGGCGGCGTCGTCTTTTCGATCAAGAACCGGCTCAGCCCGGCCCGGCTGGAGGCGCTCGAGCATGTCCGGGTCGACGGCGAGGACATCGCGCTCGAGCGCATTCGCATGTCGGTTGACGGCCACTCGCCCTTCGCGCCGTCCGAGATTCCATCGGACGAGGGGCTGGATTTTCCGCTCGGCACCCTGCTGGTGCTGGCGCTGGATATGGAACCCCTGGCCGAAGGCGAGCACCGCATCGAACTGTCCTTTCGCGCCTCATCCTTCGGCACGCTCTCGCTGTCGGTCACCGACACGCTGCAGTCCGGCGAACGTTCGCCCGAGACCATTCCGCGCGACGCCGAGAACGACTACGGTGAAGACATCATCGCCGCGCGCCAGCGCTTCATCCAGGAACGCACCGGCGCCGACATCGATCACATCGCGCGCTACTCCTTCGACCCGGGGACCACGCGCGGCAACATCGAGCACTTCACCGGCGTGGCGCAGATTCCGCTGGGTATTGCCGGGCCACTGCATGTCCACGGTGAGCACGCCGAGGGCGAGTTCTATGTGCCCCTGGCCACCACGGAGGGCACGCTGGTGGCGTCCTACAACCGCGGCATGCGGGTCATCCGCGAATGCGGCGGGGTGCAGTGCACGGTCGTGGGCGACAACATGCAGCGCGCCCCGGTGTTCGCCTTCGAGAACGCGGCCGCGGCCCGGCGCTTCGCCGACTGGCTCAAGGAACGCACCGAAACGCTGCGCGAAGTCTGTGCCGAATCCGACAGGTTCGTGTCGCTGAAGTACGTCGACTACTACCTGGCCAGCCGCTTCTGCTACACGCGCTTCAACTTCACCACCGGCGATGCCGCCGGTATGAACATGGTCGGCAAGGCAACGTTTGCCGCGTGCAACTGGATCCTGCAGAACTTCGACGGCGCGGAAGTGAAGGACTTCTACCTCGAGTCCAACTTCGCCACCGACAAGAAGGCTTCGATGATCAACTCGATGCGTACGCGCGGCAAGCGCGTCACCGCCGAGTGTACGGTCAAGCGAGCGGTGCTGCGCGACGTCATGGACGCCGACACCGAACAGCTCTATACCCACTCCAGGATCGCCAATATCGGTTCCATGCTCTCGGGTGCCAACAACAACGGTTGCCATGCGGCCAACGCGATTACGGCCATCTTCATCGCGACGGGCCAGGACGTGGCCAACGTGGCGGAGTCCTCCGCCGGTATCCTTCATACCGAGCTGACCGAAGAAAAGGACCTCTACATTTCGATTACGCTGCCGTCGCTGATCGTGGGCACCATCGGGGGCGGAACCGGCCTGTCCACACAGTCCGAAAGCCTGCGCATGATGGACTGCGAGGGCCCCGGCAAGGTGATGAAGTTCGCCGAAATCGTCGCGGGCACCGTACTCGCCGGCGAGATTTCCCTGGGCGCGGCCATCTCCTCTCTGGATTGGGTATCCAGCCACGACCAGTACGGGCGCAACGATCCCACCCGCACGCAGGGTTGAGGATGTGCAGAGCGGGTCAGTCCCTGAGCCGGGCGACCCTGGGCTCGACGAACCGCTCGAAGTCCTTCCAGGCGATGCTGTAGGCCTCGGTGTGGGAGCCGGCGTTGAAGGTAATGGTTTCGTCGTCGGCCAGGCCCTCGTCGGCCAAGACCGGCATGTCGTAGAGATTGCCGAAAGGCGGCATGGCCCCGGTCTCGCATTCGGGGAAGTGGCTCTTGAACTCGTCTTCACTGGCCAGTTCGACAGTGTGCGCGCCGGCCACGGACTTGAGTAGGTCCAGGTCCAGTCGGTCGGTTGCTCGCAGCACGACCATGGCCAGGTCGCCGTCGAGCTTGACGATCAGGGTCTTGGCCAGTTCCCGGCCGGGGATGTGAGCGGCGGCGGCCACTTCCTGGGCGGTGATGGCTTCGTCGTGTTCCAGCAGCTTGTAGTCGATGCCGTTGTCTTCGAGATACTTGCGGAGTTGTTGGGCGGGCATGGGTGATCTGCTCCCGTTGAACGATCGATCGTCGTCAACTGTTTGATCGTCTTCGGGATTCTAGCACCGTAGCGGAGAGGGTCCGAAAAGACGACGAGCCAGACCAGAAGGACTTCGCTGCAGCGAACTGACGGCACAACCGGCCCGGAGCCCCGCTGCTGGTTTTGTCTTGCAGGGTCGGGCAGCTCGACACGTTCGGCTATTGTTCCACCAGAAACGCTTCCCACCAGGCGAAGATCTGCTCCCACATATCCAGCACGTTGGCGCCGCCCTTCACGGTGTGATCCTCACCGGCGTAGCGCACCAGGCGCGCTCGCTTTCCTTGTCGGAGCAGTTCGGTAAACATCATTTCGGCCTGCTGGATGGGAACGAAGTCCTGGTCGCCGTGGATCATCAAAAGCGGCGTGTCGATCTCCTCGACCCAGGTGAGGGGGCTGGCCTTGCGGTAGCGTTCTGGTACCCGGTACGGTGGCGCGCCCATGCGCCCCTGACCCGACTCGAAATACCCCATCACGTTCAACTGAAGGGCTTCGGGGTGATCCATGTGCCCATATCGCCCGCGAGCGTCGAGCGTCCCGAAATGTGACCGCAAGTGGCTGGCCCCGGCCGAGCTCACGGCAGCCTGGAACCGGTCGGTCTGACTGATGAGATGATTCACCCCGTATCCGCCGTAGCTGTGGCCCATGGCGCCGAGACGCTCGCCGTCCGTTAGTCCGTTCTCCACCGCTTCGTCCACGGCGGGAAGGATGAACTCGGCAAGATTGGGACGGCCCGGCGCGTCGGAGCCCAGCGGCACGCTCGGAAACAGCACCGCATACCCCCGGGAGGCCAGGAGCTGAAGCGCCGCGATGGCGAACGGCCGGTTCAGACGCGTGGCCCCGGGTGCCCGGTCCCGCTGGCTTTGGCCCGGGTAGAACCAGACCACGGTCGGATGCCGCTGGCCGTCCTGGTGGTCGGGCGGCAGCAGGATCCAGGCGGTGAGTTCATCACCCTCCGGGCCCGGATAGGTGAGTTTGCGGGATTGGCCCGGTTCGATCCGGGCAAGCCAGCGGTCTTCGGCCAGCAGGGTGTCCGGGTCGGCCGGCCCGGCAGACGAGGCGCCCTGCTGCCGGAACAGCCAGGTTCCCGTGTCATCGCTGCGAGAAAACGCGGCGGCGGCCCTGGCGGGGGCTACGTCGGCCGGGCTTCCTTCTCCTTCGGGCACGGGGATTCTGACAATCTCCCGGGTATCCGGGCCCTGCGGCTCGACGACGATGATCTCCCGTCCCGATTCCGAAGTCGCCAGGACACCGAATGGCTCCGCCGGCGAGCGCAGGCTCGTGGCCCCGCCCGAGAGGAATCCGCTGGCCGAGGGCCAGACGATCGCGCCCAGCTTCTGGTCCGGTTCATCCATGAGACGCTCCGGCTCCTGGTCCTCTCCGATTCTCCATAGCTCGCCATCGGCGATGCCTACAGCACCTCCGGGTACGGGTACCAGTTCGCCTGGAACGTCGGTGATCCCGGCGGTGAGGTTCTGCCATTCACCCTGGTCTGGAACGTGCCACCAGTCCGGGCGGGCTTCCCGGTCACTTTCCGTGGGGCGAACCGCCCGCACCAGTAGCCTTGAGTCTCCGGTCCAGGCCAGGGCGCCGATGCGGGTGTCCGGATTGCCGAAGGTCCGGAGTTCGCCTGAGACCGGGCGATAGACAGCCAGGCGTCGGCCCGGAGATGCGCCTTCCTTCTGGGCGGGTTGGAAAAGAAAGGCATAGGCGCTGCCGTCCGGCGCCCACTGGAGCGTGTTGTAGAAAGGTTGGTGGAGGTTCTCGTCAGCGGGGGCCTGTGTAGGCCCGGCGCCGTTTCCTCCGGCGAGAGGCGCGGCTCCGGGTCGCGTGCCGAAGGCCGACCACTGGTGAATGGGCTGCCCGGAAGCGACGGTGCCCACGGGCGGCTCCGAGAATGTGGCGAGCCAGCGGCCTTCGGGCGAGGGCCAGGCCAGCCCGAACCGTCCTTCCGACGACTGCTCCGAACCACCGTCAACGTGGTAGATCCTTATCTCTGAGAGGGGGAGTGCCGCGGCGGGGGCATTTCCCGGATCAGCATCCAGGACATCGGCGGTGACCTCTTTCCCGCTCCACGAGGCCTCCCATTTGCGGGTTGCGTAGAGCCCGGGACGGGTGAAGTCGGCCAGCATGCGGCTGCGCTCCGGTGCCCCCTCGGGCCGGACGGCCAGGGCGAGTTCTTCCGCCGAAAGCCAGCGAAACACGAGGGGTCCTACCGAGTTCAGGTGAACCGGTTGGTCGGTGACGCGCCGGATCTCGTCGGTGGATCGCTCCCATACCCAGGTCCGGATGCGGTTTCCGTCGATAGAGAGGAAGGCCAGTCGCTCTCCGTCCGGGGACCATTGCGGATGAAACCAGCCGGCGCCATCGGTATGACCGTCAGTCAGCCGCCGGGCTTCGTCGTCGCCCTCGGACGCGATCCAGATGTCCGAGCGGGGCTCCGGCCGTTCCGGGAGGCGATCGATGGGGCCTTCCTGGGCGGACCGGGCTCGCTCGAAAGCCAGCATGCGGCCGTCCGGAGAGAAGCGCACCTCTCCCACGCGGTGCAGCCGCAAGAGGTCTTCGGGCTGGAAGGTTCGGAGGGTGTCGCTGGAGGCCGGCTCCGTTTCCGTCGTTCCAATCGAGGACCCGCCCCGGGCGGCAAGTACGTCGGCGGGTGAAGCGAGGATGCCGGCTGTAGCGGCAAGGATCAGGCTCGACAGTGCAGTACAGGTGGTTCCGTGTGGCATGTCTACGTTGTCGGGACGTCAAGAGAATGCATCGTATCGAAGTGGCGGCGAACGCCCATTGCGGACAGGGATTGTAAAGGCCCGGTTGCCGGAGTTTCAAAACGTGACCCCCGTTGCGACAGGCGCTCGCCCGACGATCCCGGCGGCGTCTTCGACTATTGGGGCGAGCCCCTTCCCTGGTAAGGCAAGCGCGCAAAGGTTGCCCCCTGTTAGAGTGAAGGTGCTGATTTCAGGGGAGAATTGTCAGCGCCATGACCGACAGAGGGGACAAAGCCGCAGCATCGTGCAAGGTTTCCGAGCTTCCGTTCGAGCGCCTGGGCGAGGCGCTCGAGCGAGAACGCGCGCAGCAGTTCGTCGGCCGCGAGCCGGAGTTGGGTCTGTTCGACCGGATGCTGGCCGCTTCCCCACCGTTTCGCGTTCTCCTGCTTCACGGCCCCGGCGGTATCGGCAAGAGCACGCTGCTCGATGCAATGCGGCGGCAAGCCCGTTCCCGGGGGCTGGCGGTGGTTCAACTCGACGGTCGCGACCTGCCGGGTGACCGGCATTCGCTGGAGCGGGCGTTCCGCGGCGCCATCGAGTCCGCTTCGATCACGCCCGGGGATCCGGCTGCCTTGCTGGTCGACAATTTCGAGTCTTTGGCGACGGTGGAACGATGGTTTCGGGAAACGCTCCTGGCGGACCTGCCGGGACGGTTCCGCGTGGTCCTGGCCATGCGTCAACAGCCCGAAACGCAATGGCAACTCGATGCCGGCTGGTCGAGGCTGGCGCGCGTGCATCGGCTCGAAGACCTGGCGCCTGATACCGCCGACTTCCTGCTGGATCGCCTGGGCGTGCCGGTGGATGCGCGGCCCGGCATTCGCGAGCTGGTCGGCGGGCATCCGCTGGCGCTCACCCTGGCCGGGCAACTGCAGCGCGATGACCCGCAAGGAGATCTTTCGCTGATCGACAGCCCGCAACTGGTGTCGGAACTCGCCGAGCGCCACCTGGCGGACGCCCCTTCGTCGGATGCGCGCCGCGCGTTGTATGCCTGCGCGCTGTCGCGGCGGCTGACCCGGCCGCTGCTGGCGGCCATGCTGGCGCGCGAAGACGTCGATGAACTGTTCGACTGGCTGCGGCGGCAATCTTTCGTTCGAGAAACCGTGCCGGGGCTCGTTGCCCACGACCTGGTTGCCGACGCGCTCTGTGCACGGCTAGAACACCGGGATCCTGAAAGTCACCGTCGGCTGATTCGCCGCGGCATGCGCTACCTGCTCGCTGGCGTCGATGAGCATGGCGAGGCTGCGATCACCGAAGTGCTCTATCTGATGCGCGGCCTGCCCGCAATCCGCCGGACCTTCGTGGTCGGCCGTGACACCGGTTGGCACACCGACCGCCTGCGCGAAGGCGATGCCGACATTCTGGCCGGGCTGGTGGAAGGGGAATGGGGCCCGCACGCCCGGCAATGGTTCGAGACCTGGGTAGTCGAGGCGCCCGAGTGGCTGGCGGTGCTTCGCGACCGGATGGGCCGGCCGCTGGGCATGTCCTTTTTCCTCGACGCCGAAGCCATCGACCGGGAACTGGCCGCCGCCGATCCGGCCGTGCGCGCCTTCCGGGATCACGTGCGCCAGCACGCGCCCATTCGGCGCGGCGAACGAGCGATGCTGGCGCGATTCCTTCTCGCGCGAGCCGACGGCGAATCGCTTCCGGCCGGCATCGCGCAACTGCAGTGCCACAACGCGTTCATGCCCGTCAGCGTGAAAGGCCTGGCGATCTCGGGCAGTGTGCGCCCCGACAACGAGGTCAATCGCACCCAGGCGCACTATTCCGGCATCCGCCCGCTGGCCGATACCGAGTTTTCCCAGGACGGGCAGCCGTTTTTCATCATGGGCCACGATTGGCGCGTCGAGCCGTTTGCCGACTGGATCGACGGCGTGATCGAGCGGCTGGTCATGCGCGGCGAGCCGGCCAGCCGCGAGCGGCAGGCCGAAATCATGCGGCGCGAGGAATTCGATGCCGCCGTGCGGTACATGCTGGAGGCGATGAGCAAGGGCGAGCCACTCGACCGCATCGAACTGGCGCGCAGCCTGATGGTTCAGCGCGCCCGAAGCATGGGTCCGAAGCAGGGGGCGGGAGAAATCCTGTTCGAGCTTGTCTGGCGCGCGATCGGCGAACTGCAAGAACACAAGCGCGGCGCGCATCTGGTGGCCGTTCTCCACCACACCTATATCGATCCGCAGCCCAAGCAGCGCGCCGCCGCGCATGAGGCGGGCCTGGCCTACGGTACCTATCGTCGCCGCCTGCGCGAGGCGACCGCGGCCCTGACCGATCGGCTCTGGCAGTGGGAGCGGGCAGCCTCACGCCCCGACAGCGGCTGATCGGGGCGGTTCAACGGCTTGCCCGGCGCCGAGTGGACACGAATTGGACACGACTTGGTCTTGCCCGGGGGAAGGTGCGGCCTGCAAGCTTCGGACCCCATGAGCGATATGAAGGGACGCACCTGCAAGACTCCGGTCCTCGGGCTCGCCCTGGCGGGCCTGCTCGGGGCGCCGGTGGTTCATGGCGCCGTGGCCAGTATCTGGTATTTGACCTTCGATCCGATCGATGCCGTGGTCGGCACCCAGGCGGGCCCGCAGGCCATCATCTCTTACGACCCCGGTACCGATTCGACCGCGCCGGTCCGGACGCTGACCGACGCGCCGGTGGAGATCGACGGTTTCGAGCGGCTCGATGCGGACCGGTACTACTTTTCCACCGACATGCACGTCGAACTCGACGGCATGGTGATCGCCCCCGGCGACATCGCTTTCAGCGACAGCGGAAACCTGTCCCTGGCCTTCGACGCCAGCGCCGAGGGTCTGCCGGCCGGGATCAACGTGGATGCCGTCGCCGTCGACGAAAACGAGGCGCTGGTTTTCTCGGTCGATACGCATGTCGAGTTGGGCGGCGGCGTATTCGAGGATGCCGATCTGATTCGCTACGACGGGAGCGCATTCGACCGGTTCTTCGATGGTAGCGCCGCCGGCTTTGCCGACAGCGCCGACATTGACGCGGCCACCGGGTTCTCGGACGGCCGAATGGCGGTCTCTACGGGCACCGGCGGGGAGATACAGCGCACGGCCTACCACCACGGCACCCTGCTGCTGGTCGACAGCGACGACACCTTCAGCAACATCGAATTCGACGCCGTTGCCGAAACCGGCACGACCGCCGACATCGTCTCCCTGAGCGCCGAGCCGGTCGGCGACACCATCTTTTCTGATCGATTCGAAGAAAGCTGAACGGAGTGGCCATGAACCACTGCAGAAATAGACGAACAGGCATTGCTGATCCCCATCCCGCCAAGCTGATCGCCATTCTGACGGCTCTCCTGGTTGTGCCAATGGCCCAGGCCGATGGGGGCGTGTTCGAGATCAACCAGACCTGTGCTGTGAACGGCGGCTGCTTTGTCGGTGATGACCCGGGCTTCCCGGTCGAGATCACCAAATCCGGCAGCTACGTCCTGACTGGCAATCTGGCTCCGCCGGCAGACATGGATGGTATCCAGATTACCGTAGATAATGTGTCCATCGATCTGGGCGGGTTTTCCGTACAAGGCGAGGTCGAGTGCAACGGCACTCCGGTCACCGGTTGCAATGATACTGATTTCAGCGTTGGCATAAACGGCGTCACTGCAAGCGGCGTGTCGGTAAGCGACGGGGTGGTATCGGGACATCCCGGCTTTGGGATCACGCTTGGGACACGTGCCTTTGTTGCCGGGGTCAGAGCGAGCGGAAATGCTGCCGATGGTGTGGCTGTTGATGAAGAGTCTTTGGTCAGGAACGTGATTGCCAGAAGAAACGGTGAAACTGGTATCGATGCAATGTCCGGGTCAAGAATAATTGATTCCATTGGGTACGGAAATACTGTGAACGGACTATCGACTGGAGTTAACGGAATCATTTCCGGCAGTGTGGGAAATGAGAACGGCGGCAATGGCATTGGCGCAGGCAGTAACTCGAAGGTCCTCGACAGCACCGCCAACCTCAATAGTGCGAATGGTGTACAAGTCCAGTCGGGAGGATTGTTGCGAGGTGTAACGGCCTCCGAAAACGGTCAGAGAGGCGCCTATCTTTTCAACTCCCGTAGCAATGTTGCCAACTCCAGCTTCATCGACAACACCGGGTTCGGAATCGAGTGTGAGTTCGGTGACAGCTCGGCGATTCGCGATGTGATCCTCGACCTGAACAACAGTGGCGGTGACCAATTTGGCGGGACATGCCTTTCGGTAGGAGCAACGCTCTGTTCAGGTGACCAGACCTGTCCATAGAGATGTTAGGACGACATCTCGCGCCCATGACGGGAGGATGCCATGAGCAACAAGACTCACAAAATCTGTACCGCGCTGGCAATCCTGTTCGGCGCAACCGTGTCTTCAGTGGCGGTTGCGGCCAACAATTGCACCACCGGCGCCAAGGCCGCCGCCCAGATCTGGAACGAGTATGGCGAGGTCATCAAGCCGCTCGGGTGCGCGGCCGGCGCGGCCGGCGCCAGTGTCCTTTCGGGCGGAGTCGCCCTGCCGGCTTCCGCAGCGACCTTTGCCACGTGCATGCGTAGGGCCAACACGGCTGACAAGGCCACGAAAGGCATGATCAAGGCCTGGAATGATCTCAACAAGAACGGGTGGGGAACGATCGGCAACCGCGACCTGCGCATGGGCGGCAGCTACGAGGGCGCCGTCCCGTCGGTCGCTACCCGCATGTGGATCATGAGCGCTCCGGTGACCGATCCGTTCGTGCGGCTTCGAGTAAAGAAACGTGACGGAGGCTGGAACAACGCTGCGTCCACGCGGGTAACCGTCTGCGCCTTTCCGCCCGAAGGGCCCGGGGTGGACGAGTCGGGCGAAAAGATCTGGTCGTATGAATTTGATAGCGGCAAGGACAATCAGGGCAAGGAGATTGAACGTGTATTCGCGGTGCCCGGCACGCTTCTGACTGTTGCTTTCAAGGGCAAGAGTGCAGCCAAGAACTTCAAATATGGGCTGGATCTGGAGCGGGTCGGCCACGTCGACCATGACGTGGTCATTGCCGGCGAGGCAAAGCCCGGCGCCACCAACTATGAGCTGGAAGCCTCCGGCGGGCTCGTCCAGGTGCAGGGCAACTTCCTGAACGGCTACAAGGCCACCATCGATGACGGTGACCGGGTGCGTTCCCACAAGGCCTGGGGCCGCGTCGGCGGCGGAAACGATGCCTATGCCGTCGCCGGTGATATCGAAAGACTCGAGCTCGAAGACGAATCTGCCGCCGAGGTGTTCGTCGACGGTGAACCCTGGAACGAGAGCGGAGCCGATCATTCGGTGGTCATCGACGGCGGCGGTGGTGACGGCGCAACCGAATATCGCATCGTCGCGGGCGACCGGATCGAGCAGGTAGACGGTCAGCTTGCCGGCCACACCGTGTCCGTTCAGGATCACGACCGAGTGCGAGGTGATACGGCAGAAGGCCGGGTGGCCGGCGGCGCCGACGGTTTCAGGGTCTACGGCGACATTGACTCGATCGAGCTCACCGAACCATCAGCGGCCGCGGTCTATGTCGACGGTGCGTTGCACGAGTCGAGTAGCGCGGAAAAGTCCTTGCCGGAGGCGGCACAGCAGTGGGTCGGAACCTACCGCGGACGCGCTGACGGACGCCGTGCGCGTCTGGTTGTCGAGAGCAACCGCAACGAGACCGCGCTGGAGATGAAGTTCGAGGATCTCGACCGCGGCACCGAACTGACGACACGCATTCCGGGCAGCCATTGGACCTCGGGCCCCGATCATGTGCTCGACAACCTGGTGTTTACCGGCGATGACAACAAGAAGCGATTCGGGCAACTCATCCTGCACAACGGCGGCGAGCACATCGCCGGCTACAGCCTGTGGAAGGACAATCGCTTCGGCGTGGCCTTCAGCCGCGACGGGTTCGAGGCCGCCGCAGGCTCCGGAGAGCGTGTTTCGTCGGTCGAGGACTGGTCCGGCCGCTACCGCGGTTTCGGCGACGGCCGCCGCGTCGAACTGATCCTGGACGTGGTGGGCGACTCCCTCGCGATCACCTGGCGCGGGCTGGACCGCGACGTTGAATTCACGGGCGAGATCGTGATGCTCGATGAGGGCAATGCACCGGACCACGTAATCGAAAGCGTGGAACTGACCTCGCCCGACGGCAGCAGTAAGCAGATCGGCCATCTCTACCTGCACACCTGGGACGACCATTACATCTCGGGCAATACCGTCTGGAAGGGCAAGCCCTACGGTGTGCAGTTCGTGCGCGTGGAGTGAATGATGTTCAGACTACTGGCGTTTCCTGTGTTTTTGATGGTGATACTGGTTTCGGTGAACGCGGTAGGCGATGAAGGCGTATTCGAGATCAACCAGGCCTGCGCCGAGGGCGACGGCTGCTTCAGTGGCGACTCACCCGGGTTTCCGGTCCAAATTCCGGAGTCGGGCAGTTATGTGCTGACCAGCGGGCTGAACGTGCCCGCTGCAACTAATGGTCTGGACCTTTCGACCGGCAATGTGACCATAGACCTCAATGGCTTCGCCATCATCGGGCCTGAGACCTGCAACGGCACACCGGTGACCGATTGCAGCGGAGATTCGTCGGAAGCCGGCATTCGCGGACCCATTGCCACCGATGTGACGGTCCGTAATGGCAAGGTGTCCGGAGTGCCCGGCATGGGGATCTATCTCGATGATCGTGCGGAAGTTCTCAATGTGCGCGTTTACGAGAACGGGAGTGCCGGCATCAATCTGGGAGCCGATTCCACGGCACGCGGTGTGTCTGCGCGCCGTAACGGCAACACCGGGATCTTCCTGGGTCCGGGGTCCACAGCGCGTGATATCCGGGCCAGCGGTAACGGACTCGATGGAGTCAATGGCGACCAGGGACTGATCCTGAGTCAATCCATTGCGCGCAACAACAGCAGGGACGGCATCAGTGCCTCCGATGGTTCCTCCGTCCGGAACTCAGTGGCGAAAGGTAATGGCAACGATGGTGTCTTTATCCTGGGCGGCAACAGCTCAATCAAGAACACGAGAGCGCTCGGAAACGGCAAGGACGGCTTCCGAGTCTTCGGCTCGCAAAGTGTAGTGGTCGACAGTGTGGCTGACGGCAACGGCGAGGGAGGTATTGATATCGATTCCGGCGGCTTAGTGCGCGGATCCAGCGTCACGGACAATACCGGCAACGGCATCTTCCTCCGGGGTGGGAACAGCAGCGTGATCGACAGTACGGTGAATAATAACGGTGATGACGGCATCGACTGCGATCCTGATAATGCCGATGCAGTGGCGTCCGGCGTGAAAGGAAACGTCCTGATCGGCAACGCCTCCCTTGCACTCAAGGGCTGTACCGAGATAGGCACCAATCTTTGCGGCGGCGGTACTTCCTGCTGAATGAGCGTTCCCGCATGGCCCGGCCCCGGATCGCACCGGGACCGGGCGTTACGGATCGATGCCTATTCGCCGTCTGCCTCGAAGCGGTCCCAGAAGATACCCGATAGCGCCTCGAAGGTGGCCCAGGCCTCGATGCTTTCGGTATCGCTCTCCAGGGTGGCTTCGTTGATGATGGGCCCGAGTGGCTCATCGTCCACGGTGGCCTGGAAGCTGAATTGTCGCCTTTGGGCGTTGCCGGTTACGACCAGTTCATCACCTTCGGCCGGCCGGTTGCCGCTGCCGTTAAAGAACCAGCTTTCGCCGATTTCGCCGGTTGAGTCTTCAACGCCGACGGTGGCAGACGACCATTCCGTGCCACCGCTGTTCCACACCATGGGTCCGTAGACGAACCAGATGTTGTCGGTGCCCGCCTGGATCCAGATCTGGAAGGTGAATCGGACATCAGGCAGTCCCCAGTCGGAATGTATGGGCGCATTCTCCCATTCGAAGACATGAAAATCGTCTGATTCGCCTTCCAGCGTCGCCATGTACCACTGACCAGAGTCCGTGAGATCGAGGTCCGTCCAGAGTGGCGCCAGCAGGTTGTTGGGTGGCTCGGGATCGGGCATGTCGAGATTCGACCAGCTACTGGCGATACCGCTATCGTCGCCGACCTCGATGGTGCCGTTGATCGACATGATCGCCTGGGTGTAGTGCTCGCCCATGTAGAAGAAGTCGAGCCCCGAAAAGATGAAACCGCCCTCGTCGCAATTGTTCGGGCAGCCCAGAGGCGTGACGTCAAGGTCGCCCAGAGGGAGGTAGCCGAAGGGGCTGGTGCCGGAACTGATCTCGAGGGCTGCCCCCGCGAACTCGCCGCTCCAGGCCAGTGTGTTGGTGCCGGCCTCGAATGTCAGATCGCCGGTGGCCGAACCGGGCACGAAGCTGATTCCGGCGGGCAGGGGGTCGGTCAGCGTGTAGTTGCCGGCGCTCACCGGGGCGGCGGTGAGATCGTATGTCAGTGTCGCACCGCGTTCGGCGCTCGAACGATCGACGGTCTTGGACAGCTCTGACGGCGAGCTGCCGATCTGCAGGAAGGCGGCCACCGGCAGGTTGAAGTCCGGGGCGTCGCCGTCGGTGTTGGTCAGCACCACCCGGCCGTGATTCCAGGTTTCCCGGTCGCCAAGGCTGAGATCGAGTTCAATGGTGAGATCCACGGTCTCGCCGGCATCCAGACTGAAACTCTGGGGTGAAATGGTCGCATCGCCGACGCCGATGTAGGTCGCTTCCCAGGTCCGGGTGTCGAGTGCTGAACTGCGCAGCGTGCGGGTCCACGAGCACGTCCGGTTGCACTCGCTGTCGGTGAGACTGGCCAGGTTCAGGGTGCGCGGGTCGCCGCCGCTTGCCGGGTTGGCGGCCTCGAAGCCGGAAACGGTTTCATTGAGAACCAGTCGGCTGATCGATGCCCTGGAGAGCTCGATTCGGCCACCGCCGATGTCGAAGGGATCGGCGTCGGCCCCGGTTTCCTTGCGCAGGGTTTCCCATTGCCCGGTGCCCATCAGGGCCGAGTGGAGCTCGGCCACGGTCCAGCCGGGATTGCTGGCGCGCAACAATGCCGCCGCGCCGGCGGTATGGGGGCTGGCCATGGAGGTGCCGCTGATGATGTTGTAGGTTACCGGATCGCCGGTGCCCGGGTCGCCATCCACACGCCACGCCGAAAGAATGCTCTGGCCCGGCGCGGATACATCGGGTTTGAGTACATCGACCTCGCCCGGTCCGCGTGAGCTGAAAGTGCTCATGATGTCGCCCAGGGCATTGTCGGTGGTCACGGCCACGGTCGTCGGATGCAGGGTGGCCTGGGGATCGGCAATGCCACTCATGGCGGTGCGGACATCCTGGCCGTCGGACAGGGAAATCATGACTGCCGGAATGGTGGTGTCTCCCAGTCCGCCCATTGTGATGGGTGAGCCCGCCTGGTTGTTGACGACGATTACGCCGACGGCTCCGGCATCATCGGCATTATTGACCTTGTCGGCAAAGGCGCAGGTGCCGCGGTCGACCAGGGCAATGGCGCCGGTGAACGTGCCGGGCGGGAAGGAAGTGCAGCCATTGCCGTTTCCGGTGTCAGCCTCGGCGGCGTCGATCAAATCGGCGGAAATGTCGGCGGTGATTTCCGGACCGGTCCCGGGTACGGCGGCAATATCCTGGATGCCGGCGGCATCGACCACAGTGCTTATATCGACGGAGCGGTTGTGGGTGCTGCTGCCGACCGAGATCACCCAGGGCGGTTCCGGCCCCACGGTGCCCGGTCTTGGCCCGGAGTTGCCGGCCGAACGCACGTAGACGACGCCGGCTTCGACAGCCCCGAGGTAGGCCTGCTGTTTGGTCCCTTCGAACACGTCGCCGCCGATGCCGATGGACTCGTTGATGACATGGACGCCGTCGGCAATGGCCTACTCGACCGCTGCCACCACATCCACCGTCCTGCAGCTATCAATGCAGACGTCGTAACTGATCAGGTTGGCCCGGTGCGCCACGCCCGAGATGCGGGGCTGGTAGTCGAAGAACGCGGCATCCACGACATTGCCGGCCGCGGTGGCCGCGACATGTGAGCCGTGTCCGTTGCTGTCCTCGGGTCCGTCGCCCTCCCCGGTAAAGTCCCAGGCGCCGATGAGCTTGTTGTTGCACTCGAACGCCGGATCGAAATCGGGATGGGCCGGATCGCACCAGCCGACAAACTGATCGGTGCCGAACGGGTTGGTATGAGTATAGCCATCGGCGTCGGTTTCGGCGAAGGAGGGATGCTGCATGTTGATGCCGGTATCGACAATCCCGATGATCACGCCCTCGCCCCTGCTGCCGGTCATGCCCGGGACCGCACTGCCGTCCCAGATGTCAGGTGCATTGATCCACTCGGGGCCGGCATCGGTATTCGGTGCGGCTGCGTAGTTGCGTTCGACGTGCGCGACCGAATCCAGTCTGGACACCTCGCGCGCCTCGTCGGGACTCAGGCGCACGGCGACGGCGTTGACGGTGATTCGGAAGCGTCGCTTGAGCGCCACATTCCGGCTGACCCGCTCTCCGATGGCCTGGAGGTGCCGGTCCTGGGTCTGTTCGAGTTCCTCGAGGACGGCTTGCGACGCCGGTGCATCGACCTGCAGACGACCCGTTTGCCCGCGTGTCGCCGTGGATCTCATCGCAAGGGGCTGTTCGGTGAAGCGAACGAGATAGCTGGCTTGCCCGCGCTCATCGAGGGGTTCGGGAACGATCCCTCCGCGAGTGGCGCGCGCCTTCGGCGCATCGGTAATCGGTCGGTCCTGGATCGGCGCGGCCGCGGCAAGTGGTGTGGCGGACGGCTGTTCCGGCGCCAGTTGCGGCCGGTCCTGGGCCAGGCTCTGCTGCGCAGCGAGCAGGCATGCGATGGCGATCAGGTTGATAAGCGGGGCTGAAAAGCCGCGAGTGGCGGGCGATGAAGTAGGCATGTCTCGACTTCCCGATGGAATGAGCTTGGGCGCGGAGGGACTGCCATTCGCCTATACGGGGAGAGGCGGCCATCCGGACCATTCTTCCCCCAGGATTGTCAAGTCTATGCAGCGGCCTGCGGCGGGTCAACTTGGAAGGTTCGAATCCTGAGGTGATTCTGCGGTTTGATCGCCTGTGGCTAACGAGACCTGCGGTTCACTCATAAGTCGCCGAGAGGCTGGAAGAACTGGCGCGCCCGGGAGGACTCGAACCCCCAACCCTCAGGTTCGAAGCCTGATGCTCTATCCAGTTGAGCTACGGGCGCGTCCATGCTTATGCTACTCAACTTAAGCGGCGTTATCCAGACTGAATAGACAGCTCCGGCGAACAAAGCCAGTTCACAACGGCGACTCCCGGCCATTTACCTCGTTCTTGCACCAAAAGTGCCTCCATCGGGGGAAACGGTTCAATCATTCGGTGTTATCTTTTCCCCGAGATCGTCCCGCACTGAATTACGGAGCAAAACAGGCATGAAACGCGAAGAACTGGTCGACGCGATGTTCAAGGAAGTCGACACCAACGGCGACGGCGTGCTCTCGCGCGGCGAATTCGTTGAGCTGGTGCGCTGCCTGACCGGCGAGCACGGCGTAGGCGTGAGCTCGAAAATCTTCGACGAGTTCGATGCCAACCACGACGGCGTGATTTCGCGCGATGAAGCGTTGGAAATGATCATCGAATACGCCCTTTAGCTATATCCCTGTCGTCCCGGAAACCGCATAGCGGTTATCCGGGACCCCGCAGTTTGCCGTCGGCAGTCAGTCGGACCTTGCTGATACCCAGCGTGCGAGGTCCCGGCTCAAGGCCGGGACGACAACTTGGCGTGAATTGAAGGTTCGGTTGCGCACCAGTAGCATCGCTCCGGGGAATCGGGGATTGGGTCATGAAGCGCATCGTCATCTGCTGTGACGGCACCTGGAGTTCGGCCGATCGAAAGCGCAACGGTGAGTCGGCGCCTACGAACGTGGTGCGGCTGGCCGAAGTGGTTGCCGGGACCGATTCGCTGGGTGTCGAGCAGCGTGTGTACTACGGGCCGGGCGTGGGCAGCGACGGCAGTTGGCTGTACCGCTGGTTTGCCGGCGCCACCGGCTGGGGCCTGTCGGACAACCTCAAGGATGCCTATCGCTTCGCGGTCAAGCACTACCAGCCCGGTGATGAATTGTTCCTGTTCGGCTATAGCCGCGGCGCCTTCACCGTACGAAGCCTCGCCGGCATGATCCACAACGCCGGCATTCTCAGGCACGAATTCGCCGATCGCGTCGACGCGGCTTTCGATCTGTACAAGTCGCGCTCGCCGCTCAAGCATCCGGATGCAGCAAAGGCCGTCCGGTTTCGCGAACGTTTCACCTGGGGACACCGGACGCCGATTCAATTCATCGGCGTGTGGGATACCGTTGGCGCACTGGGTAACCCGCTGTTGTTGCACAAGAGTCCGCTCAGCCGCCGCGTGCAGTTCCACGACACCCGGCTCGGGCCGAATGTGCGCTGTGCGTACCACGCCCTGGCCATCGACGAGAAGCGCCGGCACTTCCAGGCCACGCGCTGGCGGCGTCATCCCGACGCCGGTGAGCAGATCATGGAGCAGCGATGGTTCGTGGGCGTGCACGGCGATGTCGGAGGTGGTAGCCCCAACGATGGGCTATCCGACATCACCTTCGACTGGATGATGCGGCAGGCACGTCAGTGCGGGCTGGCGTTCGACACGGTTTCGACAGAACCCGATGTCTTCCAGGGCCCGGCGCGCAGCCGCCGCGGCCTGTTCCGGCTGATTCCGCGCTGGCATCGACCGATCGCCGACGAGCCGCCCAGGCACTCCGGCGAAATCGTGGACGCCAGCGCGGAGCGGCGGTGGCAGGACGACTCCGAGTATCATCCCCCCAACCTGGCCGATTTCTTCCGGCGGCATAGCGAGTCGTCGTAAAGAACAACGCCTGCCTTCCCGGCAATCACCCGTCCTTAACGATGAGTTTCACCGCTTGGTGGCAAACTATGGGCATGACTGACGAGACAACACGGAACGAAGAATCATCCAGAAGGCTGATCGACCGACTGCCGCCGCAGTGGGGCGGCGAAGGTGCGGCGCTTGTCGCCATGGCGCTGGTTGCGCTCTACGCCCTGTTCGGTCCGGAACCGGAAACCCTGCCCGATTTCACCGGCATCGAGCGGGCCGATGCACGCAAGGAGGCCTTTTTCGAATTCCTGACGCCGATCGTCGAAAGCGAGAACCAGCGTGTGCTCGAGCAGCGTCGCAAGCTGCTCGAGATCGCCCCGGAGGTCGAGGACGGTCAATCGCTGCCCCTGTTCGATCGGCACTGGATGCGCAAGCTGGCCGCCGAGTACGAACTGGCCTGGCCGGGCGACTCGCGCGAGGAGACCCTGTCGCTGTTGCTGCGACGCGTCGACATGGTGCCGACGCCGTTGGCGCTGGTGCAGGCCGCCAAGGAGTCGGGCTGGGGCCGGTCACGGTTTGCCCGGTTGGGCAACAACCTGTTCGGCCACTGGTGCTACGTTCGCGGTTGCGGCATCGTTCCCTCCCGGCGCAATACCGACGCCGCGCACGAAGTGGCCGCGTTCGATTCCGTGCGCCATTCGGTCCGGCGATATATCAACAATCTCAATACCCATCGCTCCTACCTGCCGCTGCGACGCATTCGGGAGGCGGAGCGGGAAGCGGAGATACGGCCGCGCGCGCTGGCGCTGGCCGACGGCCTGATTCGCTACTCCGAGCGCCGCGAGGCCTACGTCGAGGAGATCAAGCTGATCATTCGCGCCAACCGCGATTTGATCGGGCAGGTTACCGACGAGACTTCGGGCGCGACGGCCGCGGCGGCCTCCGCCGGAGGAGCATGAGCATAATGCGATGGCTTGCCGTGATCGCCTTGCTGGCAGGCTGCGTGCCGGCCGATTCGGCCCAGGACCGGCACGGCGTGATCCTGCTCTACCACCACGTCAGCGACGAAACGCCGCCGTCGACCAGCGTTACGCCCGAACGCTTCGAGGCGCATCTCGACTACCTGGACCAACATGATTTCGAAATCTGGCCCTTGGAGCGGCTGTTGACCGCGACCATCGACGGCGAGGAGGCGGTGCCGGACAAGGTGGTCGCGATCACCTTCGACGACGCCTACGAGTCGGTCTATACGGAGGCCTGGCCGGAACTGCGAGAGCGCGGCTGGCCGTTTGCCGTGTTCGTCAACACCGATGCCGTCGATGCCGGCCATTCGCCCTACATGGACTGGGAGCAGTTGCGGACGCTGCACGAGGACGGCGTGACCATCGGTAACCACAGCGCCAGCCATGGCCACCTGATCGCGCGGCGCGACGGCGAGCGCGAATCGGACTGGGAGAAACGGGTGGAAGCCGATATTGAACGCGCGGACCGCGGTATTTCGGAGGAAATCGGTGTTGAGCCGGTTGTCTTCGCTTATCCCTATGGTGAGGATTCGGCCGCGCTGGCGGAAGTGGTTGGCGATCAGCATGAATTCGCCCTGGCGCAGCGCTCGGGCGCGGTCGGCGAATACACCGATCCGTTGTCGGTGCCGCGCTTTCCGATGGCCAGTGGCTTCGACGGCATGGATCGCTTCGCCCTGGCGGTCAACGCACGCCCACTGCCGGTGATCGATTCCGAGCCGTCGCCACCGGGCGACGGCGTGCGCGAACCGGTCGAGTCGCTGCGGCTGAAACTGGCCGACGGCGGCTACCGCCATGGGCAGATCGCATGCTTCTCCGGCGGCGGTGAGCGACTCAACGTGGCCTTGGAAGAAGGACCGCCGCATCGGCTCGATATCACGATCGGTGGACGCGGCTCGACCGGCCGCAAAAAGATCAACTGCACCGCGCCGGCCGCCGACGGCAGCGGCGACTATTTCTGGTATTCCTTCCAGTGGGTACAGGATGCCGTGCGTGATTGATTGCGATTCCGGATGTCTGGATTGAAGGCGTGAGTCGATGGAGATTCTGCTCGTTGTCGCGCTGGTCGGTGTCGCCTGGTGGCTGTGGGGTCGCTGGAAGCGTCACCGACGCGGCCGGATTGCCGAGCGTCCACTGCCGGCCGAGTGGCGCGAAATCCTCGAACGCAACGTGCCGCTCTACCGTGGCTTGCCCGAGGATCTGAAGGAAGAACTGCATGGTCACATCCAGCTGTTCCTGCACGACAAGACCTTCGAGGGCTTCCGCGGTCTCGAGGTGACCGACGAGATGCGCGTGACTATTGCCGGCAATGCCTGCATTCTTCTGCTCAACCGGCCGCACGATGAGTACGCCAACTTCTCGACGATCTATCTCTACCCCAGCACCTTCGTGTCGGAGCACACCAGCTACGACGGCCTGGTGCAGTCGGTGGGGCCCTCCGCCCGTCTGGGGGAATCCTGGCACCGGGGGCCGGTGGTGCTGTCCTGGGACTCCGCCCTCGCCGGCAGCCGCGACATCAAGGACGGTCACAACGTAATCCTGCACGAGTTCGCCCACAAGCTCGACGGCGCCGACGGTTCGATCGACGGCGCGCCGATCCTGCACCAGCGCTCGCAATACGTGAGCTGGGCGCGGGTGATGAAGCGCGAATTCGAGCAACTCAGGCACGAGGCCGGTGAAGGCACGCGTGAGTTGCTGGACCATTACGGCGCCACCGCGCCGGAGGAATTCTTCGCCGTGCTGGTCGAGACGTTTTACGAAAAGCCCCGCCAGCTCCAGCGCGAGCACCCGGACTTGTACGAGGAAATGCAGAAGTGCTTCAAGGTCGATCCGGTTGAATGGCACGAGGCCGTTCGCGACCGCTGAATTTTCTGTCGTTTCGGAAATCGCTTTCCCTGTCGTCCCGGAAATCGCGCGAGCGATTATCCGGGACCTCGCAAACTGTATTTCGGCACGGCCTTGGTCAGTGACTATCGATGGGTGGGAGGTCCCGGATAACGGCTTTCGCCGTTTCCGGGACGTCAGGAAAGCGGCTTGCCGGGGCGACAGAGGGGTGTGCTCACCGAAGCGTGTCCGTCGTATGATGTTCGCCTGCTTTTGAAACCGATCCACAGGAAATTTGCCGATGAAACGCCTTGTCTCCGTTGTGCTGCTCGTTTGCCTGCTGCCGTTGCCGGCCCTGGCCGCGCCCTTCGCGCTCGAAGATTTGTTCGCGATGGAATGGGCCTCCGATCCGCAGATTGCGCCCGATGGTGAGGAAGTGGTCTACGTGCGCAACTTTGCCGATCGCCAGTCCGATCGCTGGCGATCCAATCTCTGGCACATGGACGCCGACGGCGATGACCACCGGCCCCTGACGAGCGGCATGCAGCGCGACCTGTCGCCGCGGTTCTCGCCCGACGGCGAGCGCGTGGCCTTCGTGCGTGCCGGTGAAGGCGGGGCGCAACTCCACATCCTGTGGCTGGAGACGGGCCAGTCCACGCAGCTGTCGCAGTTGCCGGCGGCACCCTCGGGCATCGCCTGGTCGCCCGACGGACGTTACCTGGCCTTCAGCATGCTGGTCGAGACCCCGAAAGAACCGATGGTGAAATTGCCGCGCAAGCCCGAGGGCGCCGACTGGGCCGAGCCAGCGAAAGTGATCGACCGGCTGCACTACCGACAGGACGGAGCCGGCTATCTCAAGCCCGGCGATCGACACCTGTTCGTGATCGCCGCCGACGGTGGTGCGCCGCGCCAGCTCACCGAAGGCGAACTCGACCACGGCAGTAACCCGGCATGGACGCCTGACGGCGAGTCGCTGATCTTCGCCGCCAACCTTGCCGAGGATGCCGAACGCGAACCGGTCCGCTCCCATCTGCATCGTCTCGATATCGACTCGGGCGAGATCGAGCAGGTCACCGAGGGCGAAGTCAGCCACGGCTCGCCGGTGGTTTCACCCGACGGGCGCTACATCGCGTTCACCGGTTTCGACGACGAGCGCATGAGTTACCACATGTCGCGGCTCTATGTAATGGACCGCGATACCGGCGACTACGAGCAACTGCTGGCCGATCTCGACCGGCCCGTCGTCCAGCCTGTCTGGGATCGGCGCTCGCGCGGGCTTTATTTCCGATATACCAGCGAGGGCGTGACCCGACTGGGTTATACCGATCTCGGCGGCGACATGCGCGAACTGGCGGCCGACATGGGCGGGGTCTCCAACAGCCGGCCCTACGGCTCGGGCAGCTTCTCGGTCAGCGAGAACGGTACCTACACGTTCCCGATCACCGACGTGACACATCCGGCCGACGTGGCGGTTGGACGCGACGGCGATAACCAGCGCCTGACCGATATCAACGGCGTGCTATTCGCCGGGCGCGATATCGCCGACGCCGAGGAAATCTGGGTGGAATCGAGCCACGACGGCCGGCGTATCCAGGCCTGGCTGGTCAAGCCCGCCGATTTCGATCCGGACAAGCAGTACCCGCTCATCCTGGAAATTCACGGCGGCCCGCACGCCGACTATGGCCCGCGCTTCGCCTCGGAGATGCAGCTGTTCGCTTCGGCCGGCTACCTGGTGCTCTACGTCAACCCGCGTGGTTCGACCAGCTACGGCGAGGAATTCGCGCAGCTGATCCACCACGCCTATCCTTCGCAGGACCACGACGACCTGATGAGCGCGGTCGATGCCGTCGAAGGTCGCGATTACGTCGATTCCGACCGGCTCTACATCACCGGCGGTAGCGGCGGCGGGGTGCTTTCCGCCTGGGCGATCAGCAAGACCGACCGCTTCCGGGCTGCCGTGGTGGCCAAGCCGGTGATCAACTGGTTCAGCTTCGCGCTGTACGCCGATGCCTCGGCGTTTTTCTCGAAGTACTGGTTTCCGGCCATGCCCTGGGAAGACCCGGAGCACTACATGGACTACTCGCCGATCTCGCGCGTGGGTGAGGTCAACACGCCCACCATGCTGCTCACCGGCGAGGCCGACTACCGCACCCCCATGCCGGAATCCGAGCAGTACTACCAGGCACTCAAGCTGCGCGATGTGCCGGCGGCGCTCGTGCGCATTCCCGACAGTTCGCACAGCCTGAGCAACCGGCCGACACAGTTGATGAGCAAGGTGGCGCATATCCTGGCGTGGTTCGAACGCTATAGCGGGGAGTGACGCCGGAGCGGTCACTCGGTGCGCTCCGCTTCTTTGTGGGGCGCACTTGCTTTGGGTGCCATCGGTTGGTTATTGGCGTCACCGCCCGCGGTGCGGGCTTCGACAAGTCAACTTCTGTTTCGCCCGGCGCGCTTCGCGCGCTCTTGCGGTGGCTTCTTCAATGCCTTGTCGGCAAATAGCTCGTTGCCCCGAGGTCGCTGTGCGGGCTTCGACAAGTCAAAATATATTCCGCCCGCCTGC
>NZ_QVMV01000002.1 GCF_003417465.1 Wenzhouxiangella sp. 15190 | reverse complement strand
GGAAACCATCAACTATCTTCGGAGATCTGGTATATACACAACCGGGATTCGGTTCGGGCGTCCGTCTACCTCTACAATTTCTATAGTAACGAAGAAGATTCGAATTTGGCATCCCAGCTCAATCAACGTTTCATGAAGGACCACCCCGGAAATCCGCTTTTTCCACTGCAAGCACTGGGTATATGCGACACGGATGCCTCAAGGTACAAAGACAAGATTGAGCGCGCGGCTTCTGATGTGGCAACAATTCCAGTACTGAATGTCAATCATACGAACATGATTCAGCAGCTAGCCGCCCGCGCCTCAGATTCGAATTGCCGCCATTTAGATGTTGAAGCGGTAGAAACGCTCCTAGTTGCGGCTTCCGACAACCCAGATCAGATCATTCATCCGAGTGCAAGGGTGGACCTTCTGTTTACACGGGCGCAGATCGAAGAGCATAGAGAAAATTATGTTGCGGCAACGGACGCGTTACGTTCAGCCATGGATGTTCGACCCAATCTGGAGGCCGCAGTGCTGATGGCGTATTTTATGGTGGAAAGCGGTGACCTCAATATGGCAATAAGTCACCTGAAGGAATCAATCCGAAATCCTCCCGTTGAAGGAATCATCAGCCGGGCTATTTGGCGACAAAGGCTGAATGATTTGCTCGATAGCTTGAGCGCCGTGCAACTTGAAAGAAACGAAAATGAGAGATGAGGTTATATTTCGTTCTAATGGATATGTGCCTTGGAGCTCGACCTCATGGAGAGCAAATAATGAGGGAAAGCTCTGCTACCGGAAGCTGTCTATTTTCTAAAAAAAAGGCCCCCGCATGGAGCGGGGGCATAGGCTTTACAGAGTAAGAATAGGATCGATTAAAACTGAACCACCTTTTCTAGCCCTGGCAGCTTCCGGGACGGAAATTATCAGGAATACTTCCATCGCAAACCCAGGCGACCGTATTGTTAGCACTGTTAACCGTCGGTGTCAGATAGATGAATTCTCCATTGACGTCGTCACTATTCGTGGATCGAGCTTTCGCCTCGATTCTTTCACTGCCATCGCTCCACGTCACGGATTCGACAAATTTAGACTCTTGCTCCTGGACAGAATATGCGCCCGGCAGCTCACCATTGGAGGCTACATACTCGGCAATTTCCGTGCGGGCTCCAGAAGCGGCAGTGATGACTTCAGAAACCTGCGTGCGAACGACGTAGCTCTGGTATGCCGGCAGGGCAATGGCCGCCAGGATGGCGATGATGGCGATCACGATCATCAGCTCGATGAGCGTAAAACCGGATTGTTTGCGGATCGTTTTCATGGGGGAACTCCCTGTTCAATTAACTAAAGACAGTTTCTATGGGTCGCGTGGTTATGTAACTCGCGATCACCATCCATCTTACATGTACCGTGCCAATCACACCACAAGACGACATATAGAAGCCGCCCTTTGACGGCATTCGGGATGCATTTCAGCACTTTGTGCTGCGTTTCACGTTTACACACCGCTCAAGTTGACAAAAATTGTCAGTTATTGGCGTAATTTGTCACATTCCAGAGCAGATTGAAAGTTAGAACCTTTGCAAAATCAGAGCCTAACAGCTAGGATTTGCTCCAGTCTCAAGGAGATATTGGCCGATGCCAGCCCAGCCCGCCTCGATAATGCGCCTACCCACCCTCGGCCGCAAACTGGTCGAGGCCGGCTTGCTGACCGAGGACAAGGCCCTGCAAGTCGCCGAGAAGGCGACGGAAAAGGGCCGCACTTTCACCAGCCACGTGGTCCGCGAGAAGGCAGTGGACGCCATGGGCTTCGCCCACCTGGCGGCCGAGGACTTCGGGATGCCGCTGGTGGACCTGGCGGCGGTCAACCTCAAGCACGCCCCGGTGGACATGGTCAGTGAGGATCTGGTTCGCAAGCACCTGATCCTGCCCATCATGAAGCGCGGCAAACGGCTTTTCGTGGCCGTTGCCGACCCGGGCAACAAGGCGGGCATCGACGAGATCGCGTTTTCAACCGGGCTGGCCGTGGAGGCCATTCTGGCGCCCTACAGCGCCATCGAGCCAGCGATGGACCGGGCGCTGGCCGGCTCGGCCCAGGCCTTCACCGAGCTGACCGAGGACGAGGACGATCTCGACAACCTCAAGTTCGACTCCAGCGAACAACAGGAAGAAGACAGCAGCGACGCAGCCGGTGCCGACGAGGCCCCGGTGGTGCGCTTCGTCAACAAGGTGCTGGTCGACGCCATCCGCAAGGGTGCCTCGGACATCCACTTCGAGCCCTACGAGGATGAATACCGGGTTCGTTTCCGCGTCGACGGCGTTCTGGTCACTCAGGTTCGCCCGCCCAGGCGCATGGCGCCGCGCCTTTCCGCTCGCCTCAAGGTGATGGCCAGCCTGGATATCGCCGAGCGCCGCGTACCGCAGGACGGGCGCATCAAGCTCAATGTCTCCAAGGGCTCGGCCTACGACTTCCGCGTTTCCACCTGCCCGACCCTGTGGGGCGAGAAGATCGTGCTGCGTATCCTGGATTCCTCGGGCGCCTTCCTGGGACCGGAAAAGCTGGGTTTCGAGCAAAAACAGCAGGACGACTACCTTGCGGCCATTTCCAAGCCCTACGGCATGGTGCTGGTCACCGGCCCGACAGGTTCGGGCAAGACGGTCACCCTTTACACTGCCCTGGGAATCCTCAACGACGAGGGCCGCAACATCTCCACGGTGGAAGACCCGGTGGAAATCCGCATGAAGGGCGTCAACCAGGTCCAGCAGAACGTCAAGCAGGGCCTGACCTTCGCCGCGGCACTGCGCTCGTTCCTGCGCCAGGATCCCGACATCATCATGGTCGGGGAAATCCGCGACCTGGAGACGGCAGAAATCGCCATCAAGGCCGCCCAGACCGGTCACCTGGTGCTTTCGACCCTGCATACCAACGATGCGCCGGCTTCCGTGGCCCGACTGATGAACATGGGGGTGCCCAGCTACAACATCGTCTCGACCGTGCACCTGGTGCTGGCCCAGCGCCTGGCGCGCACGCTGCACTCCTGCAAGAAGCCCGAGGAAGTGCCCGACGACGCCCTGCTCAAGCTCGGCTTTACAGAAGAAGAGGTCGGCGAAGGCATCAAGGTGTACCAGGCCGGCGGCTGCGACCAGTGCACCGGCGGCTACAAGGGCCGTTCGGGGGTTTTCCAGGTGATGCCCATCTCGGAAGAAATGGAACAGATCATCCTCGAAGGCGGCGGTTCGCTGGAACTCGAGAAGCAGTCCGCCGAGGACGGGGTGATCGACCTGCGCCGAGCGGCGCTTAACAAGGTCAAGGGCGGCAAGATCAGCCTGGCCGAGATGAACCGCGTAACCAAGGACTGAGGGTGCCGGGAGCTTGGGCTCTGGTATAGTCTACGGTTAGGGTGGCCGGGCCGAGGGGGACGGCAGCCAGCCCAATTGGAGAGATTGAAGGGGCCAACCGAAACCGAGGGATCGGCGCCGTGTGGGGATACGAGTACGAAGAACAGAAGAAAAAAAAGCGCAGGAAGGCGATTCTCTCGCTGATCCCGACGCTGATTGTCGTCGGTCTGGTGGCCTGGGGCATATCCATCTATTTCAGTATCAGCCTCGACGAACGCCAGCTTTTCTCGGCGGCGGAAAGCGGCGAGGTCGGCGAAATCTATGAAGCACTTGATGCCGGCGCCGATCCGAACGTGCAGAAGCGAAACGGACAAACGCCGCTACATGTCGCCGCATGGCACGACCAGACCGCCGTTGCAAGGGCCCTGATTTCAGCCGGGGCTGATCCGAACATCCGCGACGAGTCGGCGGGAGAAACCCCACTGCACACAGCGGTGCGCGCCAATAATCCGGAGATGGTGATCCTGCTGATGTCCGGCGGCGCGAGAACCAGCCTGCGAACTTTTGCCGAAAGCGAGCCGGATGTGCGCGGGAACGTGCACCTGCCCGGTAGCACGCCCTATCAGATGGCCGAAGCATCGGATTTCAGAGAGGTAACCCGTATTTTCCGAGGCGGCTAGGTTAACGACATCGCCTGCCGGCCTGCTTGAATTTGGCGCATAAACTGCGCAAAATCACCCGAGTACAAACCATTCTGCACGTTGAGCTTGATTACCACGGTGCAGGTCAACATCCAGGAGCGCGGCCAGATGGCAACAACCCAGGAACAGATGCAAACCTTCCTCTGGGAAGGCAAGGATCGGCGGGGCAAGAAGCTCAAGGGCGAGCGAGTCGGCCGCAACGAGATGATCGTCAAGGCCGAGTTGCGGCAGCAGGGCATCGTTCCCGGCCGGGTCAAGCGCAAGCCCAAGCCCCTGTTCGGCAGCACCGGCAAGCGCATCAAGCCGAAGGATATCGCGGTCTTCACCCGCCAGCTGGCAACGATGCTGTATTCCGGCATCCCGCTGGTTCAGGCTTTCGGCATCATCGGTCAGGCGGCCGAGAATCCGCGCCTGAAGAAGCTGATCAACGATGTTAAGACCGACGTGGAATCGGGCAGCACCCTGGCCGAAGCGTTGGACAAGCATCACTACTATTTCGACGATCTCTACGTCAACCTGGTCGAGGCCGGGGAGTCGGCCGGTGTGCTGGACAAGGTGCTGGACTCCATTGCGAGCTACAAGGAGCGCATCGAGACCATCAAGGGCAAGATCAAGAAGGCCCTGTTCTATCCGGCCGCCGTGATCACCGTGGCGATCGGCGTGACCGCACTACTGCTTGTGCTCGTCATCCCACAGTTTGAACAAGTGTTCCAGAGCTTCGGTGCGGATCTGCCGGCGTTTACCCGTTTGGTGGTCAGTATGTCGGAGTTCATGCGAGACCAGGGCTGGCTGATTCTGGTTGCCTTCATCGGCGCCATCGTCGGCATCATCCAGTTGCGCAAGCGCAATCAGAAGTTCGCGCACTTCATGGATCGAATGTCGCTCAAGCTGCCCGTGATCGGCATGGTACTGGAAAAGTCGGCCCTGGCCCGCTTTGCCAGCACGCTGTCGACCACTTTTGCCGCCGGCGTGCCGCTGGTCGAGGCGCTCAAGACCGTGTCCGGCGCGACGGGCAACGTCGTCTTCGAAGACGCCACGCTGCAGATCCGGGAAGACGTGGCTACCGGGCACTCGCTACAGCTGGCCATGCAACAGACGGGCCTGTTCCCGCCCATGATGATCCAGATGACGGCCATCGGTGAGGAAGCCGGTTCGCTCGATGCCATGCTCGACAAGGTGGCCAGCTTCTATGAAGAAGAGGTCAACAACACGGTCGATGCACTCTCCAGCCTGCTCGAGCCGGTCATCATCGTGTTCGTCGGCGTTGTTGTCGGCGGGCTCGTTGTCGCAATGTACCTGCCGATCTTCCAGATGGGTGCAGTAATTTAAAACCTTAGTGCTAAGTTTGAAGTGTTAAGTGTGAAGGTTTCGGGCGCCGGGGCGTTTGCTCCGGTGGCCAGTGATAGAGGGTGATTTGGGTGGAATTTCTTGAATCTTTGAATGCTCTGCCGCCGGCGGTCCTTGCGACCGCCGTTTTCGTTTTCGGGCTGGTTGTGGGCAGCTTTCTCAACGTCGTGATTCTGCGCCTGCCGGCGCGGCTGTTTCACGACTGGCGCTGTCAATGCCGCGAGCTGCTCGAGATCGACCAGGCCGAGCCGGCGCCGCCCGGGCTGGTGGTCCAGCGCTCGCACTGCCCGAAATGCGAGAAGGGCATTGCCTGGTACGACAATATTCCTGTCTTGAGCTGGCTGGTGCTGGGGCGCAAGTGCCGGCACTGCGGCGAGGCGATTTCCTGGCGTTATCCGCTGGGCGAGCTGGTCACGGCCGTTCTCTCGGCGGCGGTGATCCTGCATTTCGGCGCCACGCCCGAGGGGCTGGCCGCGCTGGTGTTCACCTGGATGCTGATCGTGGCCACCGGCATCGACTTCGACTACCAGTTGCTGCCCGATCAGATCACCCTGCCCCTGATGTGGCTGGGCCTGGGGCTGAACCTGTGGCTGGGGCTGTTCGCCAGCCTGGAGGACGCCGTGATCGGCGCGATTGCCGGTTACCTGTCGCTGTGGGCGGTGTTTCACCTGTTCAGGCTGCTCACCGGCAAGGAAGGCATGGGCTACGGCGATTTCAAGCTGCTGGCGGCCGTGGGCGCCTGGATGGGCTGGCAGGTGTTGCCGGTGGTCATCCTGCTGGCGTCGTTGGTAGGCGCGATCTCCGGCATCGCCATCATGATCGCCACGCGCCGGGGCAAGGAAGTGCCGATCGCCTTCGGGCCGTACCTGGCGGCCGCGGGGTGGATCGCCTTGCTTTGGGGAGAGCCGATTGTGGAGTTTTGGTTGTATCCCTGACGGGTTGGCTGGTTGGCTGGTTGGCTTGTTTGATGCGTTACGGCTTCGCCTTCATGCATCCTGCGGCACTGTGGGGAAAGCCGATTGTGGCGACTGGAAATGGGCGATAACATAGGCTCACCATCAAGATCCGGAGGTCCCATGGCCACAGAACCACTTCATCGATTACGTTCCGAGGTTCTGGCGCTTTCCGAAGCCGATAGGGCAGAGTTGGCTCATGAGTTACTTCAAAGCCTGGATGCGCCCCGAGACAACGATGTCGAAGACGCTTGGGATCGAGAGATCATGCTTCGCATCAATGAAATCGAGGAGGGGCAGGCTGAATTGATTGACCGGGCTGAGTTCCGACGACGGCTACAAGCCAAAATCGAGAGCGCTTAGTGCCAAGAGTCCGTGTTCTCAGGGAGGCCAGCGAAGAAGCAGAGGCAGCTGCTGCCTGGTACGAAACTGAACGACGCGGCCTGGGAACCGATTTCATCGACGCTGTTAATGCTGGGCTTTACTTAATTGAGGAGGGGATTGTCCCACTCTCCCCCATGCCGGGTCATGCCGGTTCGAAAGGTGCGAGACGACTAATTCTTCGGCGCTTTCCGTTCGACATTGTTGTCGTTGAAAGCGCTCAAGAAATTATTGTAGTTGCATTTGCGCACCACTCCAGAAAGCCGGGCTATTGGCGCAACCGGGTCAAGCCCTGAACTCAGACAGCGCCGTAGGATGGGTGGAGCGCAAGCGCAACGCATCTTTCCGGTTCTTCATTGAGGATCGCTCGGAGCGAGGGGATCAACTTCGAGGACAGCGGAGGGCCTCCCACTCATCTTGCGCAACCGAACTGAGGGGTTCCGAATAGATCACGACTGTATTACTCAGCCTTACGAGCGGCGCGGTTGCGCTGAATGCATGGTCCATATCGACCCGCTTTGTGGCTTTCTTTCCACCCCGGTTAACCTTCTCGGTAACTTCTCGATTGTCTGAGCGCATGCTATGTCCTGCCAAGCCAATATTGTGGATGTCGCCGCTGGTGTGCGACAGCCAGAATTTCAAACCCGTTCAACTGCTCTCGATAAATGATTGAAACGGGAAATCGTCGCAAGGGTGCGCTGCGAATATCTGGACGAAGTTCGACTTGCCAGGCCTTGGGTGACTCAGCAATCAGATTGGCAAGAGCCTCGAATTCCGCAATGAAAGCGGCACCCAAACCAAAGGCCCTGGATTCGTAGTAGCTAACTGCGTCCAGAAACTCAGCCTCTGCCGAGGGGTGAAACCTGTAGCTCATTCAGTCAATGAGCGTGCTTTCGTCAAGACCTCATCAGCCGGTACAGGCTTTACTGAGCCACGATCCAGTTCTTCGGCCCGGCGTTGAGCCTCTTCCAGCCATTCCGCACGCAACTCATCCGAAGACGGATCATCCAGGCTCAGGAGCAAGCGTTGAGCCAGTTTTGCCCGCTCCTGTCGTGGTAGGTGGAGAGCTTCGTCCTCAATTTTCTGTCGACTCATAAGAGCACCTCTCTGGAGCACATTTCCATTTTGGCACTTTGCCTGGACTGGTGCCACTCTGGCCGCAGTTCCTCCCTGTCATCCCGGCCTTGAGCCGGGATCTCACACCTATGCTGTTGCCGCTCAGTGGGGCCGTGCCCGCGGGTGCGTGCGGGGTCCCGGATATTTGCTGGCGCAAATTCCGGGACGACAGGGGTGGTTTAGACGTTGAAGCGGAAGTGCATGACGTCGCCTTCCTGGACGATGTATTCCTTGCCTTCCAGGCGGAGTTTGCCGGCGGCCTTGGCGCCGGCTTCGCCGTTGCAGGCGATGTAGTCGTCGTAGGCGGTGACTTCGGCGCGGATGAAGCCTTTTTCGAAGTCGGTGTGGATGCGCCCGGCGGCCTGCGGGGCCGTGGAGCCCTTCTTGACCGTCCAGGCGCGTACTTCCTTCGGGCCCGCCGTGAAGAAGGTGAGCAGGTCCAGTAGCGCGTAGCCGGTGCGGATCAGGCGATGCAGGCCCGGCTCGTCCTGGCCCAGGTCGGCCAGGAACTCGGCCTGTTCGTCCTCGTCGAGCTCGGCCAGTTCGGCTTCCATGGCCGCGCACAGCACGACCACCTCGGCATTTTCGGCCGCGGCATGCTCGCGTACCGCCCGGACGTGGTCGTTGTCCTCGCTCGCGCTGTCGTCGACGTTGGCCACGTAGAGCACCGGCTTGCGGGTGATGAACTGCCAGGTGCGCAGCATCTTGCGATCTTCGTCGTCCATCTCGAAGCTGCGCAGGGGCCTGCCCTCGCCCAGGTGGGCGACGACGCGCTCGAGCAGTTTCGCCTGGCGGATGGCTTCCTTGTCGCCGGACTTGGTCTGGCGGCTGACCTTGTCGAGCGCCTTTTCGGCAACGTCGAGGTCGGCCAGGCACAGTTCGGTGTCGATGGTCTCGATGTCGGAGACCGGGTCGACGCGGCCAGAAACGTGCGTGACGTCGTCGTCCTCGAAGCAGCGCACGATATGGGCGATGGCATCGGTCTCGCGGATGTGGGCCAGGAACTGGTTGCCCAGGCCCTCCCCCTTCGAGGCGCCGGCGACCAGCCCGGCGATGTCGACGAACTGCATCATCGTCGGGATGACCTTCTCGGGCTTGACGATGGCCGCCAGTTCATCCAGGCGCGGGTCGGGCACGGGCACCATGCCGACATTGGGCTCGATGGTGCAGAACGGATAGTTCTCGGCCTGGATGCCGGCTTTGGTCAGGCAGTTGAAGAGCGTCGATTTGCCCACGTTGGGGAGGCCGACGATGCCGCATTTGAAGCCCATGGGTTTTCTCGCGTTGCTCGATTGGTTGGTATTGATGATGCGTTACGGCCTGCGGCCTTCACGCATCCTACGACGACTTTCGTTGGAAAGCATTGTCGTCCCGGAAACGCCGCAGGCGTTATCCGGGATCTCGCACTTTTACGGCGGCAGTGAGCCAAATCGTGCCGCAATCCGGCGTGCGAGGTCCCGGCTCAAGGCCGGGACGACATATGTTCTTGCCGTGTTTCAGGTCCCGGCTCAAGAGCCTGCCCGGACCTGATCCGGGGCCGGGACGACACATCATTGTTGCCGGATTTCGGCGTGCGAGGTCCCGGATATTTGCTCGCGCAAATTCCGGGACGACAGAATCACGGCTTTGTATGCAACCTTTTCATGGCCTCGCCCGGGTTGCCCTCCAGCAGGTCCGGCAAGGCGTCTGCAGCGCGCTCTGCGGCGTTCTGGATGGCTTTTTCGTCCTCGGCTCCGGCGCGACTGAGCACCCACGGCGTTACGGCTTCCTTGATGCCGGGATGGCCGATGCCGATTCGCACGCGCCAGAAGTTCGGGCTGCCCAGGTGGCTGAAAGTGCTTCTCAGACCGTTGTGACCGCCATGGCCACCGCCCTGCTTGAGCTTGACGGTGCCGGGCGGCAGATCGAGATCGTCATAGGCCACGACCACGCGCTCGGGCACCACGTCGAAGTAGTCGGCCGCCGCACGCACTGCCCGGCCCGACTCGTTCATGAATGTGTCCGGGCGCAGGAACACGCAATCAGCCCCGGCAAATGGTGTCTTGGCCGCCTCGCCGTGGAGTTTCTTGTTGGGCTTGAGGCCCAGCGGCTGCTTGCGTTCGAGGGCGTCGAGAAACCAGAACCCGGCGTTGTGCCGGGTTCTTTCGTACTTGCTGCCCGGGTTACCCAGGCCGACGATCAGCCAGCGATCGCTCACTAGTGGTCCTTCAACTAGTGGTCCTTCTTGGACTCGTCGTCGTCCTCGGACTTCTCGCCTTCGGCTTCCTCGCCTTCCTCGCCTTCGGCTTCTTCGCCCTCGGCGGCTTCGGCTTCCTCTTCCTCGCCGATGGTCTCGACTTCGCCGGCTTCACCCATGGCGGCATCGGCCTCGGCGGCCATTTCGCCGGTACCCTGGCCGGCACGGATGTAGAGCGCGGAGACGAGGGAGTAGTCGTGCTCTTCGCCTTCGTACTCGAGTACCGGGAGGATCACGCCCTCGGGCAGCTTGATGTCGCTGAGCATCACGCTCTCGCCCGGCTCGAGCTTCGACAGGTCGACCTCGATGTACTCGGGCAGGTTCTGCGGCAGCGCCTCGACTTCGACTTCGACCACCTGGTGAGAGATGACCACACCGCCTTCCTTGCCGGCCGGCGACTGCTCTTCGTTGGTGAAGTGCAGCGGGATTTGCATGCGGATCTCGTGGTCTTCGGACACGCGCAGGAAGTCGGCGTGGGTCAGCAGCGGCTTGAAGGGATGGCGCTGCAGGTCACGCAGGACGACCTTCTCCTTCTTCTTGCCGACGCTGATTTCCAGGATGGAGGAATGGAACGCCTCTTCATGGGCCTCGTGCAGCAGGAAGTCGTGATCGACGGTAATGCTGGCAGGCTCGCGATCGCCGCCGTAAACCACGGCGGGGATCCGACCCGCACGGCGCAGGCGGCGGCTCGCACCTTTCCCCACGTCCGTACGCTTTTCTGCCGGAATCTTGTATTGCTTCGACATGACAGTTGTCTCTTTTCAGGGTTGACGAACCGGCAGCCCGCGACCAGGCCGCCGGAGCAAGCCCGCCATTGTAGCCGGTTTCACGTTCGCGGAAAAGTCCGATAGCACGCTGCCTGGCGGCCAGGATTTGTTGGCTGGTGGCAAGGCAATGTTGGCTGGTTTGCTTGTTGGCTTGTTGGCTGGTTCGGCGCGTCTGGGTGTGTTGCTAATCGGTATTCAGGTAGCGCTGAAATGCGCTGATCCGGCGCGCGGTTCCAATTGCCTGTTTTTGCAGGAATTCGAACTGTTCGGTTTCGATTTGACCCGTATCCAGTGCGGCGTACAAGTGGGATTGCACCTCGGCACACGATCCGCGTGCGACACGGAGGAAATGTCTGAATTCATTGGGATTCTTTCGCTCGAAGCCCTCGGCGATGTTGGCCATCACCGAAACCGCCGATCGCTGGAGCTGATCCCGCAGTCCGAAATCTCGGCTCAGAGCGGTGTTCCGACAGCAGCGATAGACGTGCTGTACCAACACCCGAGCCTCCTTCCAGGCCTCGATATCCTCGAACCGAGAAATCGTCCCCATACCAAGAGCTTACAGCCAATTTCGCCTTCAGTTTAGCAGCGGTATCCGACTGATCGCCACTCCGCGCGGCCGCCGAACCAGCCAACCAGCGAACAAGCTAACCAGCCAACCCGTTCCGTTGAAACCTTCCTGCTAGAATCACGGTCAGAATAGGCAGTTCACACACCACAACCTTGAGGATCAACGCCCACAATGAGCGAGAACCTTCGTGCACAGACAATCAGTCGCGGCCAGTCCGTCGAGATGGACGACAATGCGCGCCGCGTGCTGCGCAATACCTGGAACCTGCTGGCCCTGACGCTGCTGTTCAGCGCCGGAACGGCCGCCTTGTCGATGGTCAACAACTGGCCGCATCCCGGCCTGATCATCACCCTGGTCGGCTATTTCGGGCTGCTGTTCGCCACCCAGGCCCTGCGCAATTCCGCCTGGGGCATCGTCACCACGTTTGCCCTGACCGGCTTCATGGGCCTGACGATCGGCCCGATCATCAACGCCTACACCACGATGTTCAGCAACGGCAGCGAGATCGTGATGGCCGCCATGGGCACCACCGGCGTGGCCTTCATCGGCCTGTCGGGCTTCGCCATGGTGACGAAGAAGGACTTCAGCTTCATGGGCCCGATGCTGTTCGCCGGCATCCTGGTGGCGTTCATAGCCGGCCTGGCGGCCTACATCTTCAGCATGCCGGCCCTAAGCCTGGCGGTGAGCGGCATGTTCGCCCTGCTGATGTGCGGGCTGATCCTGTACCAGACCCAGCAGATCGTCCGGGGCGGTGAGACCAACTACATCATGGCCACGGTCACCCTGTTCGTGTCCATCTACAACCTGTTCCTGAGCCTGCTGCACCTGCTCGGCTTCTTCTTCGGCGAGGAGTAAGGCAGGCGGACGGATCATCTGGCAGTGGGCATCAGATATGCCTTGCCCGTTGATCGGTGCGGGGTCCCGGATATCGCCTGCGGCGATTCCGGGACGACATCGAGTTAGGATGCGTGAAGGCCGTCAGGCCGTAACGCATCATCCCGAACCGAAACCCCGGCCACCCGCCGGGGTTTTTGTATGTCGTCCCGGAATTCGCGCAAGCGAATATCCGGGACCCCGCACGACTCGGCAGGCACGGCCCTTCTCAATGCTGATGCCGGGCGCGAGATCCCGGCTCTTCGCTTTGCTCCGGCCGGGATGACACTCCGATCGACTTCTACCGAGAAACGACGCGCTCGACCAGTCGTTTCGCGAAGGAATCGGACTGATCCAGCGCTTCCCTCAACGGCCCGATTGACTCCACCACCCGGTTCAGATTGGCGGCATTCACTTCGGGCGCGTCGGGGTATTCGTGAGTCATCTTGTTGCGGATGGCACGCAGTTCGCTCCATTGCTGTGCCGACGGAATGGCGCCCAGCTTTTCCAGCAGATCGAGCCGATCTATGAACGTCTGATCTTCCCGCCAATCTCCACCCAGCATCAGTATGGCCGGAAAGAGCCGCTGCCCCTTGGCGTCCTGCAGTTTGTCATATCGGAACAGGAGCTGGTCGATGTCCGCCACGGTCTCATCGTCCAGAGATTCCCAGCCGGAGGCCGACAGCGGCAGTTGGTTGGCGAGTTGCGCTTGGGCGTAGGCCAATCGCCGTTCGTGCAGCCGGCATTCACGCAAAGCCGGTTCCAGATTGAGTTCAACGATTTCGCTGCTATTCATAGACGCACGCCCGAACTGCGAGCCTGGCGATCGATGGGTCGAACAGGCGCCCCGTGCGGATGTGTGACGATGTCGATCTTGCGCTCGCCCAGCAAACGCTGGAGTTTCGCCCAGAACCTGGCCTCGAGCCGGGTGCGTTCCCCACTACTGATTCGGCCGAGTTCGACATAAAGGTCGATATCACCACCCCGACGCGAGTCGTCGGCGCGCGAGCCGAACAGCCACACTTCAGCATCCGGACCGAACACTTCCGCCGCTGCGGCTTTTATGGCTTCAACTTGTTCCGGCGTCAATCGCATGGGCCGATTGTACAACGCGCGAGTGTCGCCTTTTCCGACAGCTCGCAACCTCAATTAGCCAGCCAGTTCTCGACGTCCAGACCGGGTACACGGTGGAATTCCCGCTCGTTGTCGGTAACCAGCACGGCGCCCAGGTCCAGGGCGTGAGCGGCAATCCAGAAGTCATTCGCCCCGATCGGGGTACCCTTCGATTCGAGGAAAGCGCGAACCTGGCCGTATCGGACGGCAACTTCAGGGCCCAACTCGACAATCCGCAACCCTTCCAGGACCGTCAGCAACCGCTTTCGGTTGGCGGATTTCCTTTGGCTTTTCTCGACCCCGGTGAGCAGTTCACCCAGAACGATGGGAGAAATCAGGATATTGGAGGCATCGATCGTTTCAAGCCGTTCGCGCACCGGGGAACGACCCTTGACCGCCGCAATCAACATGTTGGTGTCGAGCAGGTAAACCGCCATGCTCAGTCATCCCAGGTCGGCACGGGCTCCGGCGTCCGGTCCTCCGGCGATTCGATATCGAGCGGCTCATCCCAAAGCGGTGCCAACACATCGGCTGCCTTGAGTGGTTTCTGAGAGGAGAGCCGAGCAACCGCCCGGCCGCGACGGGTAATGACGATTTCCTCGCCGGCCTCCACGGACTTGAGCAGCTCGGAAAAGTGGGCCTTGGCTTCGGCGGCGGGTACCGTACGCATGGCAGGCTCCTGAAATGACTAATTGGTCATATAATGCCATACTCCCGCGTTTCGGTCATTCGAAAATTCGGATTTCGAATTTGTTTCGGATTTGGTGCTTCGAATTTCGAATTTGGCCCGGCGCACGCCGGGCTCACTCGTGATGATGAATGCGGCGGCCGGGGAGCAGGCTGTCGAGAAGCAGGAGGATGACGCCCACCACGATCGCCGAGTCGGCCACGTTGAAGGCGGGCCAGTGCCAGTCGGCGTAGTGGATGTCGATGAAGTCGACGACGTAGCCGAAGCGGATGCGGTCGACCAGGTTGCCGATGGCACCGCCGATGACCAGCGCCAGCGCGCTCGGCAGCAGGCGGGCGCGGTGCGGCAGGCGCCACAGCCACACCAGCAGCACGGCGACGATGATGACCGCCACCACCGACAGGAACCAGCGCTGCCAGCCGCTGCCGCCGGCCAGGAAGCTGAAGGCCGCGCCCGTGTTGTGCGCCAGGGTCAGGTTCAGCCAGGAGAACACCGCGTTGGGCCGGTAGAGCTCCAGGTGCTGCATGGCCAGCTGCTTGGTGGCCAGATCGAGCAGGACGATGGCTACTGCCAGCAGCAGCCACAGTCCGTACCGCGTCGGGCGCATCGGCAACATTGCCGCTAGCCCCAGCGCCGGGTCTCGCCCGGGCCTTTAATGTTTTCCACGCAGCGAGCGCAAATTTCCGGGTGGTCCGGGTTGCTGCCGACCGAGTCGCGGTGGTGCCAGCAGCGCACGCACTTGGCGTGTTCGCTCGGCTTGACGGCCACCTTGAGCGTGTCGCCATCGATCTCGGCGGTTTCCATCGGCTCGGCGACCGGCGCCAGATGCACGTCCGAGGAGATGAAGAAGAAACGCAGTTCGTCGCCGACGGCTTCCAGCTCCTCGGCCAGCTTGCCCGTCGCCTCCAGCGTGATTTCGGCCGCCAGCGAGGCGCCGATGGTCTTGTCGCGCCGCAGTTGCTCGAGCCAGGGGCCGACCACCTCGCGCACCTTGCGCAGGCGCTGCATGCTTTCCCGCGTGGCCTGGTCACCGGTCTCGAGCCCCTCGTACCAGGTCGCGAGCATGACCGACTCGTCGTGCCCGCCCGGCATTTCCTGCCAGATTTCCTCGGCGGTGAAGGAGCATACCGGTGCGAGCCAGCGCACCAGGGCCTCGAGGATGTGGTGCATGGCCGTCTGCGCCGAGCGGCGGGCCGGGTGGTCGGCCGGCAGCGTGTACAGGCGGTCCTTGATGATGTCGAGGTAGAACGCACCCATGTCGACACTGCAGAAATGGTGCACGCCCTGGTAGATGTTGAGGTAGCGATAGTTGCGATAGGCGTCGGTGACTTCGTCCTGCAATCGGGCGGCCATGTCGACGGCGTAGCGGTCGAGCGGCAACAGCTCGTCGAGTGACCGACTGTTCGACTGCGGATCGAAATCGTGCAGGTTGCCCAGCAAAAAGCGCGCGGTGTTGCGGATGCGCCGGTAGGCATCGGCCACGCGCTTGAGGATCTCGTCGGAGACGCTCATTTCCTGGCGGTAGTCCGCCGCGGCCACCCACAGACGCAGGATGTCGGCGCCGAGGGTCTTCATGACCTGCTGCGGGGCGATCACGTTGCCCTGCGACTTCGACATCTTCTTGCCCTCGGCATCGACGGTGAAGCCGTGGGTGAGCACCTGCTCGTAGGGCGCGATGCCGTGCATGGCCACCGAGGTCAAAAGCGAGGACTGGAACCAGCCGCGGTGCTGGTCGGAGCCTTCCAGGTAGATGTCGGCCGGGCGCTTGAGTTCGGGGCGCTGGTCGAGCACGCAATGATGGGTGACCCCCGAGTCGAACCACACGTCCAGGATGTCGGGCACCGCCTCATATTGCTCCGAATCGACGCCCAGGCGCTCGGCGATGTCGTCCGAATACCATGCGTCGACCCCGTCCTGTTCGACGATATCGGCAAATTTTTGCAGCAGTTCGGCGGTATCCGGATGCGGCTGCTGGCTGTCGCGGTCGATGAAGAAGCCCAGCGGCACACCCCAGGTCCGCTGGCGCGAAATGCACCAGTCCGGCCGGGTCTCGATCATCGAACGGATGCGCGCCTGGCCCCATTCGGGCACCCATCGCACCTGGTCGATGGCTTCGAGTGCCTGTTCGCGCAGGCCGGCCTGGTCCATGGCGATGAACCACTGCGGCGTGGTGCGAAAGGCGGTCGGCGTCTTGTGGCGCCAGCAGTGCGGGTAGCTGTGGCCGAAGTCCTCGTCGGCCAGCAGCGTGCCGTTGGCGCGCATGTGCTCGACCAGACTGGCGTTGGCCTTCCAGACGTGCTCGCCGCCGACCACGGGCGTGTCCTCGACGAACACGCCGCGACCGTCGATGGGGTTGACCACCGGCAGGTCGTATTCGAGGCCGACGTCGAAATCGTCCTGGCCGTGCCCGGGTGCCGTGTGGACCGCCCCGGTACCGGTTTCGGTCGTGACATGGTCGCCCAGGACCACCGGTACGTCGTAGTCGCGGAAAGGATGGTGGAGCTTCAGGTATTCGAGTTCCGAGCCCTTGATCGTGCCCAGCACTTCGACCTTTTCGAGACCGATACGCTCGGCGACGGACTCACGCAGCTCGCTGGCGATCACCAGGTCGCGCTGCTCGCCTTCGCGCTGGCCGCGCACCAGGTCGTAGTCCAGTTCGGCGTTGAGACAAACCGCCTGGTTGGCCGGGATGGTCCAGGGGGTGGTCGTCCAGATGACGATGCCGGCATCGGAGGCCAGGCCGGAGACGCCGAACAGCTTGCCCAGCTCGCCGACATCGGCGGCCGGGAACAGCACGTCGACTGCCGTGGACGTCTTGTCCTGGTATTCGATCTCGGCCTCGGCCAGGGCCGAGGAGCAATCGAAGCACCAGTGCACCGGCTTGACGCCGCGCTTGAGATGGCCGCGCTCGACGATCTTCGACAGCGCCCGCAGCATGTCGGCTTCGTACCTGAAGTCCTTGGTGGCGTAGGGATTGTCCCAGTCACCCAGCCCGCCCAGGCGCTTGAAGTCGGTGCGCTGGTTGTCGATCTGCTTTTCAGCGTACTCGCGGCATTTCTGCCGAAAGGTAGCGGCATCGACCTTCTGCCCGACCTTGCCCACCTTCTTTTCGACCTGCAGCTCGATCGGCAGGCCATGGCAGTCCCAGCCCGGCACGTAGGGCGCCCGGTAGCCGGCCAGCAGGGCCGAGCGCACCACGAAGTCCTTGAGGATCTTGTTGACCGCGTGCCCGATGTGGATATCGCCGTTGGCATACGGCGGGCCGTCGTGCAGCACGAAAGTCTCGCGCCCTTCCGTGCCCTTCTGGATACGCTCGTAGAGCCCGTCGGCATACCACTGCTCGAGCATGTTCGGCTCGCGCTGGGCGAGGGAGGCTTTCATCGGGAAGCCGGTCTTGGGGAGGTTGATGGTGTCTTTGTAGTCCATGGGGATGGAGTGTGAAGTGTTAAGTGTGAAGTGTGAAGTATTAATTTCAGGCTTCGTAGGTCGGGGTTACATCCCCGACGGACGCGGCTTCGGTCGACTCCATGAGAAAATTTTCAATCACCAAATTCCAATTGACAAACAAATTTCAATGTTCAATTTGCAATGATCGAAACCCGCTCAGCTGGGCCGGGGTTGTTTCGGTCATTGATTCATTCGGTCCTTGGTCCTTGTTTGAAAATTGTCATTTGGTACTTGGTCATTGTCGCGCGAGCACGTTCCTCGCCTTCTCGGCATCCTTCTTCATTTGCTCGGTCAACGTCTCGAGATCGTCAAAGTGTTCTTCGTTTCGGATGAACTCGACGAACTCCACTTCGAGATGCTTGCCGTACAGGTGGTCATCGTAATCGAACAGGTGCACTTCGAGGAGCCAGTCGGTACCGCCCAGGACCGGGCGACGGCCCAGGCTGGCCACGCCCGGGTGCGCGTCCAGACCGTCGCCGGAGACGCGCACGGCCAGGATGCCGGTCAGCGCTGGCGGCATCGGCGGCCGGATGTTGATCGTCGGAAAGCCCAGGTCGCGGCCCAGTGCCCGGCCCCGCAGCACCCGCCCCGATACCCGGTACGGCCGGCCCAGCAGACGTTCGACCTCGCGCAGGTCACCCTCGAACATGGCGGTGCGAATGCGCGTCGACGAGATTCTTTCATCGCCGTCGGCGACGGCCTCGACGCGCTCGACCGAGAAACCGTAGCGCCGGCCCAGCTTTTCGAGCATGGCCACATCTCCCGCGGCCCGCGAGCCGAAGCGGAAATCCGCCCCGACGACCACGCGCTCGGCGCGGGCACCGGCGACCAGCACGTCACGCACGAAGCGCTCCGGGCTCTGGCGCGCGAAGGCGGCGTCGAAGCGCGGCATGAACATCAGCTCCAGTCCGAAATCGCGAACCAGCCGGATCCGGTCCCGCACGCTGAGCAGGCGCGGCTGGGGCGCCTCCGGCTTGAAGAAGGTCGCCGGCAGCGGCTCGAAACACATCAGGGCGGGCACGAGTTTGCCCGCGCCGTCACGGGTGGCGTCGATCAGCGCCTGGTGACCGCGGTGCAGACCGTCGAAATTGCCCACGGTCACCGAGGTGGCGGGCAGGTCTTCGCGATCGGAATTGAGGTGTCGGATGAGTCGCATGGCAGGCGACGAATTCTACCGGGTTTCGAGCGCCGCGGCGCGGTTACTAATGAGCATGCATTGACAGCCGTCGCCCGGTGACCAATCCTTGGGGCGAATCGATCACCGCTTCACATCATGAACGCCATTGCCCTGCTGTTCATCGGACTGGGAATCTTCGCCCTCGGCTACCTGGTCTATTCGCGCTGGATCGCCGAGCGCATCTACCGCCTCGACGACAGCCGCCCGACCCCGGCGCACACCCTGCGCGACGACATCGACTACGTGCCAACCAACCGCTTCGTGCTGTGGGGGCATCACTTCACCTCGGTGGCCGGCGCCGCGCCCATCGTCGGGCCCGCCATCGCGGTCATCTGGGGCTGGGGGCCGGCTTTCGTCTGGGTGGTGCTGGGCACGGTCCTGATCGCCGGGGTGCACGACTTCGGCGCCATCTGGGCCAGCATACGCAACCGCGGCCAGTCGGTCGGGGCGCTCACCGGCGCGCTCGTCAGCGGCCGCACGCGGGCGCTGTTCATGATCGTCATTTTTTTGCTGCTGCTGATGGTCAACGCGGTGTTCGCGGTGGTCATCGCCCGCCTGTTCGTCGACTATCCGCAAAGTGTCGTGCCGGCCTGGAGCGCCATCGCCGTGGCCCTGGTGCTCGGCCAGCTCATCCGGCGCGGCCGCATCGGCCTGGCCTGGCTCTCCATCGCCGGCGTCGCCGTGCTGTACTTCACCATCTGGCTGGGCCAGTACGTGCCCGTGGCGCTGCCCGAGACGGCACTCGGGCTGGGCCCGAACGCGCAGTGGATCGTCGTGCTGTTCGCCTACGCCGCCATCGCCTCGCTGCTGCCGGTGTGGGTGCTGCTGCAGCCGCGCGACTACATCAACGGCCTGCAGCTGTTCATCGGGCTGGGCCTGCTGTTCGCCGCCGTGCTGCTGGCCAATCCGCAAGTGGTCGCGCCGATGATCAACACCGGCCTGCCCGACGACATTCCGCCCATGATCCCGCTGCTGTTCGTGACCATCGCCTGCGGGGCGATCTCGGGCTTTCACGGCCTGGTGGCTTCGGGCACGACTTCCAAGCAGCTCGATCGCGAATCCGACGCGCGCTTCGTCGGCTATTTCGGTGCCGTCGGCGAGGGCTGCCTGGCGCTGGCGGCCATCCTGGCCTGCACGGCCGGCTTCGCCACCCTGGGCGAGTGGAATGAACTCTATTCCAGTTTTGCCTCCGGCGGGCTGGCGGCCTTCGTCCAGGGCGGCGCCAACCTGATGAACACCGGCTACGGCCTTCCCGTGGCCGTCGGCACCACCCTGCTGGCGGTCATGGCGGTGCTGTTCGCGGCCACCACGATGGACACCGGGGTGCGACTCCAGCGCTACATCGTCCAGGAATGGGGCCAGATCTACGGTATTGGGCTGCTGCTTCGCAAGGGCCCGTCGACCGCGCTGGCGGTCGGCTGTTGCGTCGGCCTGGCCTTCGGCGCCGGGGGCACGGAAGGCACCGGCGGCCTGGTGATCTGGCCGCTGTTCGGCACCACCAACCAGTTGCTGGCCGCCCTGACGCTGCTGGTCGTCGGACTGCTGGTGGCGCGCCAGGGCCGGCCGTCCTGGCCGCTGCTGATACCCATGCTCGGCCTCATCGCCATGACCGTCGCCGCCCTGCTCTACCAGCTCGTCGACTTCTATCGCGCCGGTGAATGGTTCCTGCTGGGCATGGACGCATTGATCCTGGTCGCCGCGGTGTTCGTGGCCCTGGAAACCGCCGGCGCCCTGGTACGTGCCCGCCGCAGCGACGGACGGGAGGCGGCATGAGGCGGCTGATGCGTCGGCTCGACGCCTTTCTCGAGACGCTCTATCACGCCCGCCACAGCCGCGAGCTGGCCCGCATCCGGCGCGACCGCCACGACCTGCTGATGCTGCTGGTCCATGCCGAGGCGCTGGGCATCGATCACCCCGCCGCCGGTTTGCTGCTGGAACTCAAGCCCCTGCTGGCCGACGATTTTCACGACTGGCACCGACGCATGGGCCTGTCCCACTCGCCTTTGGATTGCCCGCGTTGTTGCTGAGCGATCAGCCGGTAGTTCTGGTCGCCGGCAAGGGCGGCGTGGGCAAGACCACCGTCTCGGCGGCCCTGGCGGTACAAGCCGCACGCGCAGGACATCGCACGCTGGTGGTCTCCACCGACCCGGCGCATTCGCTCGGCGACGTGCTCCAGACAACGCTGGGCCACGAACCTTCAACGGTCGAAGCCGGCCTGGACGCGATCGAGGTCGACGCCGAACGACTGGCCGCCGAACACGTCGAGCAGGTGGCCCGCGCCCTGCGCGACTATGCTCACCCCGATACCTGGCCCGACATCGACCGGCACATGGCGCTGGCGCACAACGCACCCGGCACCGTCGAGGCCGCGCTGATCGACTGGCTGGCCGGGCTGCTCGACGGCGTCGGTCGCGACTATGCGCGGATCGTGCTCGACACCGCCCCGGGCGGCCATACCCTGCGCCTGCTCCAGCTGCCCGAATCGCTGGGGCGCTGGACCGACGAGCTGCTCGATCAACAGCAGCGCCATGACCGGCTGAATGTAGAACGCGGCCACGACGAAAGCGTGTCGGAACGCAGCCGCCGCATTGCCGACCGCCTGCAGCGCCGTCAGGCGCGCCTGGAAACGGTGGGTCGCGCCCTGACCGACGCCGAGTGCTGCGGCGCGCTGCTGGTGTGTTCGCCCGAACGGCTACCGGTGCTCGAGAGCGTGCGCCTGGCCGGTCAACTGCAACAAACCGGCATCGAAGTGGCCGGCTGCATCGTCAACGGCGTATTTCCGGACGACGACCACGACTTCATCGCCCGCCGCCGGAAGCAACAGCAACGCTGGATCGACGAACTCGCGCGGCAGATTCCGGACCTGCCGCTGCACGAACTCGAGTTGCGCGCGGAATCTCCGACCGGGCCCGATGAGCTTGCCGAATTGCTGACTTTCCTGCGGCCCTGCCGGCCACGGACGTAGGTCGGCCTCACATGGCCGACGGACGACGTTTGGAATGCCGGCCAAGGTCAGCGATGCGTGTTCAGATTACGGACCTCGTCCGTCGCGGATGTTACCGCGACCTACGAATCGCTTGATTGGACCTTGTGCGGACGGGCGACATGATGCGGGCGGAGACCGGCGGCCAGGAGCACCAGCGCATAGGTGGCCGTACCGCCCCCGATCACGAGGGTGATCATGCCGATCCGCCAGGCCGTGCCGGCCTCGAGCCAGTGCACCGAATCCGGCTGCAACAGGTACAGGACCAGCGCCATGGCCAGGCAACCGGCCGCAACCTGGCCCACGCGCAGCCACGGCAGCCGCGGCGTCAGCGATTCATGCCGCAGGCCGCGCCAAAGCAATGATGCGTTGATCCAGCCCGACACACTCGAGGCGAGCGCCAGGCCGGCGTGCGCGCCGGGATGGTCCGACAGCATGGCGAGAAAGCCATTTTCGTAGCTGCCGCCGGCTAGCCACAGGGCGATGGAGACGGCAAACAGCACGTTCAGCACCATATTGGCCGCGAACGCGATGATGGCCACCTTGACCGGTGTCTTGGTGTCCTGTCGCGAGAAATACGCCGGCGCCAGGATCTTGACGCCGATGAACGCCGGCAGGCCCAGGGTGTAGGCCAGCAAGGCCGCCGCAGCCATGGCGGCATCGCGGTCGGAGAATGCGCCGTAGTGGAACAGCGTGATGACCAGCGGCTCGGCCACGATGGCCAGGCCGACCGCCGCCGGCATGGCAATGACCAACCCCAGCGTCATGGCCCAGTCGAGCGTGGCCCGGTATTCCTCGCGGCCGTCCCTGGCGTGCAGGGACGACAGCGTGGGCAGGATGACGACCGACAGTGCCACCCCGAACATCCCCAGTGGAAACTCCATCAGCCGGTCGCCGTAGTACAGCCAGGCCAGCGAGCCGGAGGTCAACAGCGAGGCGAAGAACACGTCGAACAGCAGGCTGACCTGGGCCACCGAAGACCCGAACAGGGTCGGCACCATCAGCTTCATGATGCGCTTGACACCGGCATGCCCGAAACCGGGCTTCGGCAGCGGAAGCACATCGTGCCGGGCCAGTATCGGCAACTGCACCAGCAATTGGAGGACGCCGGCGATCAGTACGCCCCAGGCCAGGGCCTTGACCGGCTGCTCGAACATCGGGCTGACGACCACCGCCGCGGTGATCAGCGAGATATTGAGCAGCGCCGGCGTCAGGGCCGGCAGGGCGAAGCGACCGAGGGTGTTGAGGATGCCGCCGGCCAGCGCCGTCAGGGCGATGAACAACAGGTAGGGAAAGGTCACCCGCAGCATGTCGGCGGCGAGCGCGAACGTCTCCGGGTCGTTGATGAAACCCGGCGCGAACAGGGTGACCACCCAGCCGGAAGCGAACATGCCCAGCGCGGTGACCACCAGCAACACGGCCAGAAGGCTGCCCGCGGTCGCGTCGATCAGGGATTTGAGCTGCGCGTGGTCGTGCTTTTCGCGGTACTCGTTGAGCACCGGCACGAAGGCGAGCGAGAACGAACCCTCGGCGAACAGCCGGCGCAGGAAATTCGGAATCTTGAAGGCGAAGACGAAGGCGTCCATCGCCGGCCCGGCCCCGAACCAGCGCGCGAAGACCACGTCGCGCACGAAGCCCAGAATGCGCGAGATGAGCGTCATCGAGCCGAAGCTGAAAACCGAGCGCAGCAAACTCATTGGCACGGCACCGGGCAACAGGCACCAGGGGCCGGCACGCCGGGGGCTGGCAGTTGTTGACTCTCGAGCCGATTCATCCGATAATTCCCTGCTTAATCTTTCAGCGACAGTATTTCAGGAGATTCCAACGTGGCCAATAGCGTATCCGCCCGCAAACGTGCCCGCCAGTCCGAGAAGCATCGGCAACACAATGCCTCGCAGCGTTCGCACGTGCGCACCAAGATCAAGCAGGTGCTGCGCGCCATCGAGTCGGGCGACAAGGCCGCTGCCGAGGAAGCCTACAAGGCGGCCGTGCCGGCTGTCGATCGTGCCGTGTCGAAGGGCATCATGCACGCCAACAAGGCCGCACGCCACAAGTCGCGGCTCAACCAGCATCTGCGCGACATGAGCTGAGAAGTCCCTGGAAAACTACTGCGCGTGCGCCTGACGGCGTCCGGCGGTGCTCAAAATCCTCATGTATTGACCATATACACTCCGGTTTTTCCGCTCCGGCGGCCACCGTCAGCCACCCGCTCGCTACGTTTTCCAGAGACTTCTTGGCGAAGCGTAAGTCGAACACGAAAAAGCCGCGCCATCGAGCGCGGCTTTTTCTTTGCAGTGCAATCGACTGGTCACTTGAAAGGATTGATCAGATCCAGTCCGCAGTCCTGGAAATCCCTGGTGTTGCGGGTTGCCAACTTGAGGCCCCGGCTCAAAGCAATCGAAGCAATCTGCCCATCCGGAACGCTCATCGGCCTGCCCTCACTACGTCGATGCGACATAATTTCCCCGTAAATGACGGCAGGCCGGAAACCGAATCCAAGCACACGGCCGGAGAACGCCGAATCGACGAAACCGTCGAATCGATGTTTCAGCATTGTCTTCCGCTCGCCGCCCGGCATCACCTGCAGGCCATACTCGAGCTCTGCAATCGTGATGGTGCTTAGCCACAACTGCGTCGTCTCCATTTCGTTCAACCAGGCAATCACCCCAGCCTGAGGACGAGCCTTCATCAATTCGGACAGCACGTTGGTATCGAGAAGGATCATGCATCCAGATCAATGGGCTCGTGGGGCTTACGCTCCGGCAATTCGATGGTCGCGCCGTACGATTCACCGAAAAACTCTAGCGCCAAATCGCCCAGGCGAGCGGGAGCAGAGACCGACTCGCGAATGATTCGACGCACCTCCTCTTCCATGGAAACACCATGCCGGGCTGCGCGAACCCGCAGCAGCTCCAGTGTTTCGTCGTCCAGCCGTCTAACGCTCAGGTTCGCCATGTGTGCTTCACCCCGCTTGTTGGTGAGAGCATATGATAGCATTGCCAGCGTACGCTAGCATGGGTGTGAACCTACCAGCCCTGGACGCCGGGCAGGTCTTTCGGGAATTTGAGCCGGTAGCCGAGAGTCAGTTCCAGCTCCTCTCCGGCCGAAAGCGCTCGATCCCAGGCCAGCACACCGGGACGATCGTCGACATCGCGGCGGTCGGGGTCGGTGGTCGACTCCGCCAGCGAGACTTCGATGCGCTCGTCGCGGGAGACGGGCATGGCGTCGAACACGGTCAGGTCGATTGCACGGGAATGACCGTTGCTGACCGAGATGCGGTGAGTGCGGATCAGCACGGTCGACTTGCTCAGCATGCCTTCGGTCGCGCGGTCGTCGCGAACGAGTTCGTACTCGACGGTGATGCGATCGTCCACGCCGAAACTCGAGGCCAGTTCCCCGCCCGGCGCCACACCGTCGAACCGGGCCTGTCCGACCAGGGTGCTGTCCTGGTAGAGCGTGACCGATCCCGGCGGCAGCGCCAGTTCGCCTTCCCAGGTGCCTTCGGCGTATAGCCAGGCGGTTTGCTGATAGCGCGGCACCGTTCGGGCACTGAGTGCGACGTCCACGCTGAATTCGTCGAGCCGGAAACGATGCGGCTGGTTGTCGGCAGCCACACTGGCGCGTCCGGGCACGCGATAAGCCTGGGTGTATTCGCTGCCGACCAGTTCGGCACCGTCCCACTGCGCCTCAGCCGCGGGCGCGGCCGCAAGCTCCATCTCGCTGCGCTGAAGCTGGTCGCCGGCCACCCGGGCCCGGTCGCCCGAATCCTTCTTCTCAGGGGGCTGGACATCCACCCACCAGGATGAGACTTCGGGCAATCTACCGCCCGCCGAGGGCCGCGAGAGTGAAAGATTGAGCTCGGCATCCGACCAGTCTTCGCCCGTACGCTGGCGCACTTCGGCGAACTGGACGACCTGCAGCTCGTCGGCTCCGGTATCCAGGCGCCACTCGTAAACCGGCCGCCAGTACGCGCCGCTAACGGTGTACTCGATGGTGAATGCCGTAGCGCCGGCCGATGCACTCTCATAGGCCAGGCTCAGGCGCAACGTGTCCTGTTGCTGCTGTCCCAGGTCGGCCAATTCCTGTTCGAGCCTTTCAATCTCCTCTTCCAGTTCGCGCTGTTCCAGACTGAGCTGCCGGCGCGCCGCGAGCACTTCCTCGGCGCCGCTGCCGATCATCTGCATGGCCTCGGACCAGCCGTCAACAGCAAGCTTCTCGTCGCCCTGCCCCGCGCCGCCGGCGAGCGAACGCAACAGAGCCAACTGCATCTCGCGCGCCTCGATGTCGTCGTCGACGGCATCGCGCCGGTCGCGCAATGACTGCAGGCGCTCCTCGATATCCCGCGCCCGCTCACTGACGCGCTCGCTGCCGCGGCGGGTCTCGAGCCGGTAGGCGCCCAGGCGCAGGCCGTCCGGCCCGGTGGCGGAGATGCGCAGGCTGTCGCGCGAGAGATTCGTCGGCAAGTCGGGCTGGACCAGTTCACCGGAACCGGCCTCGACGTTCATTTCGACGACGCGGGTGACGGTGGCGCGGTCCGGGAAGACGGTGACCGACTCGATCGCGGCCGAAGCCGGAATCAGCCAGAGAAAGGGAATAAACACCAACAAGCTTCTGATCATGGTCATGCTCCGTGAGGTGACACTGGCTTTGGAGGGTCGAAAATCGCCGCGGTTCAATCGCCCGCGAAACTGGCGCTCCCGCCCGCTTCCATCTGCCCCCGTTGCTCCAGGTAGTTCATCACGTCACCGCTGAGCCTGTCCAGCCCCTTGCGGGCAACCGAGGAAATGGCGTACCAGGGCGCGGTCCAGCCGAGCTGTTCGATGATCTCGGCCGAGATCTCGGTGACGAGTTCTTCGTCGAGCTGGTCGATCTTGGTCAGCACGAGCCAGCGCTCGCGCCCGGCCAGTGCTTCGTCGAAACGCGTGAGCTCACGCTCCAGGGCGCGGACCTGGTCGGCCGGGTCGCTGCCGTCGACCGGCGCGATTTCGACCAGGTGCAGCAGCAGGCCGGTTCGCTGCAGGTGCTTGAGAAACTGGATACCGAGGCCGGCGCCTTCGGCCGCACCCTCGATCAGGCCGGGAATGTCGGCGATGACGAACGAGCGCCCGGGCTCGAGGCTGACCACGCCGAGATTCGGGTGCAGGGTGGTGAACGGATAGTCGGCCACCTTGGGCCGGGCCGCGGATACGGCGCTGATCAGGGTCGATTTGCCGGCATTGGGGAAGCCCAGCAGGCCGACGTCGGCCAGCACCTTCAGTTCGAGATGGAGGCCGCGCTCCTCACCCGGCGTGCCGGGCGTGGACTGGCGCGGCGTGCGATTGGTCGACGACTTGAAGTGGATGTTGCCCCTGCCGCCGTGGCCACCGCGGGCGACCAGCAGGCGCTGGCCGTGCTCGAGCACTTCACCGATGAGTTCATCGGTCTCGGCGGCGCGAACGATGGTGCCCAAGGGAACGCGCACGACCACGTCGTCGGCCGACTTGCCGCTGCGCTGCTGCCCGGCCCCGGGCTGGCCGTTCTTTGCCTTGAACTGCCGGGCGTGGCGAAAATCCGCCAGGGTGTTCAGCCCGGAATCGCCCTCGAGCCAGACATCGCCGCCGTCGCCCCCGTCACCACCGTCAGGGCCGCCCTTGGGAATGTATTTCTCGCGCCGGAAACTGACACAGCCGTGCCCGCCGTTACCGGCAGTGACGCGAATACTGGCTTCATCAACAAACTTCATGCTGTCAGTTTACTCGGTCGTAGTCGGGTCGGCGGGCGCTGTAAGCAGGAAAACCTTTAAAACGCAAAGACGCTAAGCAGCAAAGAACGCTAAGGAAACGAAAAGGAAAAAATGTGGCCACGGAAAGCACGGAAGGCACGGAATAAAAAGTTCTCTAAATAGAAGGTTTCCGTGATCTTCCGTGTCTTCCGTGGTTTCATGTTTTTCTTTGCGTTCTTTGCTGCTTCGCTGCTTTGCGTTTTAAAGGTTTTAAGGACGGGCCCGCCATATACGAAAAAGCCCCGCACTCAGGCGGGGCCACGCTCGGCATCCGGTTTGGGGCGGGATGCTAAGTTTTTTCGCTGCCTCGTTACTTATTCGGCCGGTTCGACCGTCACGAACTTGCGTACGGGCTTGCCGCGCTGTTCGAACTTGACCTTGCCGTCGGACAGGGCGAACAGGGTGTGATCGCGGCCCACGCCGACGTTGTTGCCGGCATGGAAACGGGTGCCGCGCTGGCGGACCAGGATGTTCCCGGCCACCACGGCTTCGCCGCCGTAATGCTTGACACCCAGGTATTTCGGATTGGAGTCGCGGCCGTTGCGAGTGGAGCCGCCTGCCTTTTTATGAGCCATTGCTTAGCCCTCGATTCCGGTGATCTTGATTTCGGTGTAGTACTGACGGTGACCCATCTGCTTCATGTGGTGCTTGCGGCGCTTGAACTTGATGATGCGGATCTTGTCGCCGCGACCATGGTCGACCACTTCGGCGGTCACCTTGCCGCCCTCGACAGTCGGGGCACCGACGCGCACGTCGTCGCCTTCGCCAACCATCAGAACCTGGTCGATCTCGACCTTGGAGCCCTTCTCGGCCTCCAGCTTTTCGATGCGCAGAACGTCGCCTTCAGAGGCCCGGTACTGCTTGCCGCCGGTGGAAAATACCGCGTACATGGATGAATCTCCGCAAAAGCTCGCCAGTAAAGAGCGGGAATTCTACCGGAGTCGGTATTTCCAGTCAATGCTATCGGGCGGCGACCGCCCGATAGCGGTGATCGTGCCTACAGATCCTGCGGTCGCCCGGCGTCCGGAAGGCTGTAGTCACACACACCCTGCGGAAAGATTTCTTCGAGACGGTCGACCTGGTCGGCCGTGAACTCGCGATCACCATAGGTGCCGTCGTCCAGCGCCGCGTCGACGGATTTGCGCTGGCACTTGAACACATCGCCGTCAATCGGACCGCCTGCCTCGATGCGCGAGGTGGAATAGACCGGGAAGGTCTCGGCGCATTCGCCCATGGGACCATCGTCGAGAATGCCGTCCCATACCCCGTCGCCGGCCGCGAGCACCTCGCCATCGTAGCGGAAACAGGCATCAACCGCTTCTTCGGGTCGGTTGGCCACGATACCCGCATCCGGATCGGCGAGGATGTTCTGCATCCACTCGTCCATCACCGTCACCGCGGTCAGTTCGAGGTTGAACTCGCCGACATTGAACGGCGGTTCCTCGCCGATGCCCGCGAACCAGACCACCTGGTGATCGGCCGATCCCATGTGGTCAAGGATGCGTTGCCGCGCGGCAAAACTCTGGTGGGAATTGTGCATGTCCAGGATCGGCTCGAGCCAGTCGCGGATGTCGAGCACCGGAATGTCGATCTGGCCGTGGAATACCTGACCGGACTCGTACAAGGCGGCGATCGCCTCCACGTTGCCCTCGTGCCGCGGCGCGGGTGCTTCACCGTCGCCGAGCATCATGTTACGGCGGCTCCATGGGTCGAAGTTCTCCGGTGTCGGTTCACCGATGAATGGGTAACCCTCCTGGACCATTTCGGCGGAGGGCTTCCAGCCGCCAACCCGGGCATTGAGCTCGAGGAACTGTTCGGCATCGATGTCGCCATTCACGAAGGCCTGCAGCCCGTACTGCACGCCGACGTTGTCGACCGCACGACGGGCATACCCGTCATCGCCCACGCCGTAGATATTGCGCAGGTCATCCATGTGCGTCCACTCGATGGACTGGATGTCGGACAGGGGTTCGTAGTGCTCGGCGTTGTCCACGGCACCGAAATGCGGGTTCAGCGCCAGCGGCGAAAGCCCGCGCCAGGCCGGGACGCACTCGGTCATGCCCGGTGCGGCGGCATACCCCATGGCTTTCTGTGCTTCCTCGAACGGATTACCCAACAGGTCGGTCGCGTTCATCCCCACCAGCAGGCTGCGGTTCTTCGTGGTCTGCCAGAAGGGATTGTCCCGGTCGGTCACGTCCATGTAGTGCTCGAGCAGTTCGCAATCGCCGACATGAATGGTCTGGGTGACCATGTCGGGGTAGGAGCGTTCGGGGATCGCCGCGTCGATCAGCCCCGGGTGATTCTGGCCGTAGACGTACTGTTGGATCGCACCCCCGGACGCGCCGAGTCCGACGGTGTAAATCGGCACGCCGTAGCGTTCGACGAAGCCTTCCTTGGTCATCAGCGCGGTCTCGCCGCCGACTTCCAGGTTGTAGTGCTCACCGGTGCGCGTTCCGGTGGAATAGGCGATGGCGTGGCCGAGGCCGAGCACGTCGGCCTTCATGGCCCGGCTGGCAGCCCAGCCACCCTGGGTGTGGCCGATGCCGACGCCGCCCTGGAAATGATAGAGCAATCGCCCGTTCCACCGGCTGGTGTCGGTTTCGCTGTCGGCCTCGCCAATGGTGGCCGGATCGACCAGCATGGCGTAGCTGTAGATAAAGCGATTGATGGTGCCGCGCTCGACACGGACGACGAACTCGACTTCATCGCCGTCAATGGTGACGGTCGTGGCGAGATCCTCCGGCGTGGATCCGTCCTCCGGCCAATCGGCCCACTGGTCATCGGTGGTTCGATAGTGGTACGTGACGAAGGAATCGATCGAGCAGTTGGTGCTGTAGCCGACGACATTTCCGGATTCATCGTAGACCCGGAAGCCCGGGGGGCTGCTGCCATCGATTTTCGGCTCGATCCCGAACTCGGAGGCAACGGTACAGACAAAAGGCTGCTGTTGCGGCCCGGAAAAGAGCGGCCCCGTGATCGGGTGGTTGACCAACTCGGTCGTTCCCCCGCGCTCGAGGAAGAAAAGACCTTCATTGAAGCGGAAATGCCAGACTCCGACGGTATTGCTGCCGACATCGAGCCCTTTGATCATGCCTTCAAGCCGATTGCCCTTCTTCTGAAGACTGGTCACCCCGATGCTGCCGTTGACCATGACAAGGCTGCCGACATGCCCCGGCGGCAACTCGATGGCTACCCGGGCGTCTCCCCCGGTGACCTGGTCGGGCGCGCTCGACAGCACGCGAATTGAGCCAGCGTTCTCCGAACCCTCCTGAAGCGGCGTCTGCCAGAAGCCCGAAGTCGCTGCCGATGCCGACAGACAAAAGCCGACAGTCAAGGTCGCGACGCCGATGGTAAGGATGCTGCGGCAGGTCCACCGCTGAAGTTTTCTAGCCATGAATTTCTCCCTCGTTTGGTCTCGTTGCCACCCTCCCGATTCGTCCTTGCCGGGGCAGGACCGTTTGTGGCGCACATCACAGTTTTGAAAACATTAGCGCTCCCGGAACTCGTCCGTCAAGCGAGCCGGATGGCCAAATGGAGACAGCCGTTGACGACTCCATTCATAACTACGTCGATTTTGCTCTGTTCATGCCAGACGCGATATATTAGACGGCTTGTCCCAAAATTCCTGTTCACGACCATGAAGTCGATCAGCGTCCGCGGCGCGCGCACCCACAACCTGGCCAATATCGATGTCGAGCTCCCCCGCGACCGGCTGATCGTTTTTACCGGCCTGTCGGGCTCGGGCAAGTCATCGCTGGCTTTCGACACCATCTACGCCGAAGGCCAGCGGCGCTATGTCGAGTCGCTGTCGGCCTACGCCCGGCAGTTCCTCTCGATGATGGAAAAACCCGATGTCGACAGCATCGAGGGACTCTCGCCGGCGATTTCGATCGAACAGAAGGCGGCCAGCCACAATCCGCGCTCGACCGTCGGCACCGTGACCGAGATCCACGACTACCTGCGCCTGATGTACGCGCGCGTCGGCACGCCGCGCTGCCCGGAACATGGCGAGGAGCTCGACGCCCAGACCGTCTCGGAGATGGTCGATACCGTGCTCAACCTGCCCGAGGGCAGCAAGCTGATGCTGCTCGCCCCCATCGTGCGCAACCGCAAGGGCGAGCACGTGCAGGTACTGCAGGAACTGCGCGCCCAGGGCTTCGTGCGCGCCCGCGTCAACGGCGAGGTGATCGATCTCGACGACGAGCTGCCGAAGCTCGAACTCAGGAAGAAGCACACCATCGAGGCGGTGGTCGACCGCTTCCGCGTGCGCGAGAATCTGGCCCAGCGCCTGGCCGAGAGCTTCGAGACCGCACTGGCGCTGGCCGACAACCTGGCCGTGGTCGCGCCGATGCCCGCCCCGGACTCCGATCCGGGGGATAGCGACAGCGCCATCGAGGAGATGCTGTTCTCGGCCCGCTACGCCTGCCCGGTATGCGACTACAGCCTGCCCGAGCTCGAGCCGCGCATGTTCTCCTTCAACAACCCCAACGGGGCCTGCGAGACCTGCGACGGCCTGGGCATGAAGCAGTACTTCGACCCCGACCGCGTCGTGGCCAACCGCGAGCTGTCGCTGGCCGGCGGTGCCATCCGCGGCTGGGACCGGCGCAACGCCTATTACTTCCAGCTGATCCAGTCCCTGGCCAAGCACTACGGCTTCGATATCGAGACACCCTTCGGCGAATTGCCCGAGGAGCTGCAACAGATCATCCTGTTCGGCAGCGGGGACGAGAAGATCGCCTTCCGCTACCTGTCCGAGCGCGGCACGCAGACGCGCAAGCATCCCTTCGTGGGCATCATCCCCAACCTGGAAAAGCGCTACCACGAGACCGATTCGCGCATCGTGCGCGAGGAGCTCTCACGCTACATTTCCACGCGCGCCTGCCCCGAGTGCCACGGCCAGCGCCTGGGCCGCGCCGCGCGCCATGTCTACATCGCCGACAAGTCGCTGCCGGATGTCTCGAGCTGGTCGGTGGAGCGCTGCCTGGAATTCTTCGACCGGGTGGAACTGGGCGGCTGGCGCGGCGAGATCGCCGGGCGGATCCTGAAAGAGGTCCGCGAGCGCCTGCATTTCCTGGTCAACGTCGGCCTGGACTACCTGACCCTCGACCGCCAGGCCGATACGCTGTCCGGCGGCGAGGCCCAGCGCATCCGTCTGGCCAGCCAGATCGGTGCCGGCCTCGTGGGCGTGATGTACGTGCTCGACGAGCCCTCCATCGGCCTGCACCAGCGCGACAACGCCCGCTTGCTCGAGACCCTGTTCCGCCTGCGCGACCTGGGCAACACCGTGATCGTGGTCGAACACGACGAGGAAGCGATCCGCTCGGCCGACCACGTGGTCGACATCGGCCCCGGGCCCGGCGTGCACGGCGGGCAAATCGTCTACAACGGCACGCCCGAGGGCCTGGTCGACTGCGAGGACTCGTTGACCGGCGACTACCTGGCCGGCCGCCGCGAAATCGCGGTGCCAAAGAAACGCCACAAGCCCGATCGCAATCGCATGCTCCGGCTCGAAGGCGCCACCGGCAACAACCTCAAGTCGGTCGACCTGGAACTGCCCGCCGGGCGCTTCGTGTGCGTGACCGGCGTATCGGGCTCGGGCAAGTCGACGCTGATCAACGACACGCTCTACAAGCTGCTCGCGCGCGAGCTCAATAAAGCCTCCGAGACCCCCTCGCCGCATCAGGGCCATTCCGGGCTGGATCTCTACGACAAGGTGGTCGACATCGACCAGAGCCCGATCGGGCGCACGCCGCGCTCGAACCCGGCGACCTACACCGGCATGTTCACGCCCATCCGCGAACTGTTCGCCGCCACCCAGGAAGCCCGTACGCGCGGCTACAAGCCGGGACGGTTCTCCTTCAACGTCAAGGGTGGTCGTTGCGAGGCCTGCCAGGGCGACGGCGTGATCCGCGTGGAAATGCACTTCCTGCCCGATATCTTCGTGCCCTGCGACGTCTGCAAGGGCAAGCGCTACAACCGTGAAACCCTGTCGGTGACCTACAAGGGCAAGAACATCCACGAAGTGCTGAACATGACCGTCGAGGAGGCGCTGGAATTCTTCGAGCCGGTACCGGCGATCGCGCGCAAGCTCCAGACGCTGATGGATGTGGGCTTGAGCTACATCACGCTCGGCCAGAGCGCGACCACGCTGTCCGGCGGCGAAGCCCAGCGCATCAAGCTCGCCCGCGAACTGTCCAAGCGCGATACCGGCAACACGCTCTACATCCTCGACGAACCGACCACGGGCCTGCACTTCCACGACATCAAGCACCTGCTCGAAGTCCTCCATCGCCTGCGCGACGAGGGCAACACGGTGGTCGTGATCGAACACAACCTGGACGTGATCAAGACCGCCGACTGGATCATCGACCTCGGCCCGGAAGGCGGCGAGCGCGGCGGCCGGATCATCGCCACCGGCACGCCCGAGGAAATCGCGAGAGCGGAAGGGTCGTGGACCGGGGAGTATCTGGCCGATATGCTGGGCATAAAGAGGAAGAAGACGGCCTGACGGCCGAAGCACGAAATACGAAGCATCAAATCCGAAACAAATTTGAAGCACGAAAACCCAAACGATTTAAGACGTCGCACAGCGGGGATGCGCTCATTTCGGATTTCGTGCTTGTTTCGAGTTTGGTGCTTCGAATTTCGAATTTGCGAGTTCCAACCGACGCCACGGCGCTACAATCCATTGGATATTCCACCGGAAGCCACCGGATGTCCGAATTCAAGATAAAACTCGCAGTCCGCTGGGGCGACATGGATGCCTTCGGCCACGTCAGCAACGTGGTCTTCCTGCGCTATATCGAGGACTGCCGGGCGCACTGGATGGAATCGGTGCCCAGTCACTGGCAGGAAGGCGAGACCGGGCCGGTGGTGGCCAATATCAACATCAATTTCCGCCAACCGATGTACTGGCCGCAGGATATCGAGGTGACGCTCAATCCCCTGTCACCGGGGCGCTCGTCGATCAAGCTCGAGCACGAGATCCGGTCGGTTCCGAAAGACGGTGGTGAGGCGACGGTCTACGCCGACGCGACCTGCACGCTGGTATGGATCGACAAGAACAAGGGCGAACCGGTGCCGCTTCCGACCTGCATCCGGGAACTGGGCCACTAAAACCTCTGGAAAAACTGCTCTCAACTGAACTCGAGGCCGAGTTTCACCACATCATCGTCGATGGCGTCCATCCAGCGGATTTCGGCCGCCTGAAGCCCCAGGTTGGCCACCTGTATAACGCAGCGTGCGCCCTTCTCCACTGACCGGATCGGACCGCGCGTGAGAACGACTACGCGCAGGCCGCCGCGCGATTCCTCGCACACCAGGCCGGCGGTCTCGGGTTCGAAGACTTCCTCGCTGGGCGTGGTATTGGAAAACTGCAGAAGGACGACTTCGGTCTCGTCCGGCGGGTAGCGCAGATAACGCCTGCGATCATCGACCTGGGCCTGTGCCATGACACACCTCCCGGAGCAGCCACTCCGGTTTGTTGGGGTCAATTCAGCATAGCCCCCGCGCGCTGCGGGAGCAACAAGAGTTCGCTCAGCCTTTGAGTCGCTCGACCAGCTTCTTGAGCGTTGCCTGAGTCTGCTCGTCGAACCAGCCGGCGACGAAGGCGTCGATATCCAGCGCGTCGCGATCGTCGAACAACGCCCCCAACTCCGCACGGCAGAGTTGGCGCGTGGCCGACATCGAATGCCTGGGCAGCTTGAGCAGTTCGCGGCACCAGACGACGGAACGCTCGACCACATCGGCCGGTGGCGCCAGTTCGTCGACCATGCCCAACTCCAGCGCTTCGGCCGCGGGGATCATCTCGCCGGCGACCAGATGGCGCTCGGCCGGGTACGGTCCGATCAGTCGCACCAGGGCGCGATGAATGGCCGGCGGCACGACCAGGCCGACCTGGACCTCGTTGAGACCGAGCCGGAAATCACCCTCGGCCTGAACCCGGTAGTCGGCGAACAAGGCAATGACGGTGCCGCCGGCGGGGCTGTGCCCGGTCAAGGCGGTCACGATCGGGACGGGGCTGCGGGCGATGCGCTCGAGCAAGCCGAAAAGCGACTCCCAGAATTCGCGCATCCCTTGCTCGTCGAGGGTAAGCAGCTCGGGTACGTCCAGCCCGGCGGAAAACAGGCCCTCGCTTCCCGATATGACCAGAGCGCGGGCGCCGTCGTCGGTGGCTTTCCCGATGGCCTCGTCCAGTGCGGTCACGAGGGCCGGGTTGAGTGCATTGACCGGCGGCCGGTCGAGGCGAATTTCGGTGATGCCGTCGCCGTGATCGATGTTCTTCAGCATTCCGATGACGTCCTGTGTTGGGTACATTGGGAAGTTTACCGCTGTGTCCATGCCGATGGGTAATCAACCCATCATGCCTTGCACCGTCATCGCCACGGTCGATCTGTCATCACCTGCGGTTATGATGAATGGCAAGTGAGAAATGGGAGTGACAGGGCGTGTTCGAATCGGAGCCGGGCAGTACGGCATTGGCACTGACCGCAGCCGGTTTGCTGCTGGTCCTGAGCGTGCTGTTCAGCCGACCATCGGAACGCATCGGCATCCCGGTGGTGCTGGTCTTTCTGCTCATCGGTCTCGTGGTCGGTTCACGCTTCGGCCACGACCTGATCGATTTTGACCTGGCCTTTCGCATCGGCACCATGGGCCTGGTCCTGATCCTGTTCGACGGCGGGCTGAACACACCCTTCCGCCAGGTCCGCGAACACTTGCTGCCCGCATCCCTCCTGGCCAGTCTGGCCGTGGTGGGCACCGCCTTCGTGGTCGCCCTGACGGCCTGGCTGCTGGGCCTGGACTGGATGATGGCCCTTTTGCTGGGCGCCATCGTTTCCTCGACCGACGCGGCCGCGGTATTTTCTTCCCTGCGTGGCTCGGATGTACAGCTGCGCCGACGGGTCGGTGCCACCCTGGAGCTGGAGTCGGGTCTCAACGACCCCATGGCCGTGATCCTGACACTGACCCTGACCGCTCAGCTGATCGGCAGCGAGCCATTCAGCTGGCCCGACTTCCTCGGCCACGTGGCCATTCAGCTTGCCGTCGGCCTGGGTGCGGGGCTGGCGATGGGATGGCTGGGCTCGCAGATGCTCGCGCGCATCCGGGTGCCGGCCGCCGGTCTCTACCCGGCGCTGACGCTGGCGCTGGCCATGCTCGCCTTCGGTATTCCAACGCTGTTCATGGGCTCGGGGTTTCTGGCGGTCTACATCACCGCCATGATGCTGGGCAACCAGCGCCTGCCCTACCGCTCTGGCATCCTGCGCGTACACGACGCCCTGGCCTGGCTGGCGCAGATTTCGATGTTTTTGGTACTCGGCCTGCTCGCCGTGCCGCAGATCCTGGTGTCATTCGGCTGGCGCGGCCTGGTGGTGGCCCTGGCACTGGCGCTCGTCGCCCGTCCACTGGTGGTGACGCTGTGCCTGCTGCCGTTTCGCTATAGCGCCCGCGAGACCGCCTTCATTTCCTGGGTGGGGCTACGCGGTGCGGTGCCCATTCTTCTGGCCACCTATCCGGTCATGGCCGGCGTCGAGAACGCGATGACCCTGTTTCACCTGGTGTTCTTCGTGGTGGTGGTCAACGCCCTGATTCCGGGCGCCACGGTGCGTTGGGCCGTATCGCTCTTCGGCGTCGAACGCGGCAGCGTGCAGCGGCCCGCCCCGGTGCTGGAAATCAACGCCATCGACAGCCTGCCGGTGCAGATCATTTCCTTCAACCTGCACCCGGCCGCCCTGGCGACCGGACAACCGGCACGCATGCTGCCGCTACCGGCCGGTGCCGACATCCTGCTCGTGGTGCGCGAAAAACAGGCGCTGCCGGTCACACCCGACACCGTGCTGCAGGCGGGTGATCATGTCCACATCATGGTTCAACCTGAGGACAAGCGGTCGGTGGAACTGATGTTCGGCCTGCGAGAGGATGATTAGCCGATGTAGGCGCCGGAATTTCCAATCATCAAGCACCAATTTACAAACAATGTTCAATGATCAATTTTCAATGCAACAGACCTGGCCGTTACGGTTTCGATCATTCATCAATTGATCATTGGTTCTTGTTTGAAAATTGGAATTTGGTACTTGGTCATTGCGGGCAACACGGCCTGGCAAGTCGCCCTCAGTCGTTAGGGACGGTCATCTTCAAGTGAAACTGGTGGAGGATGGCGGCGGTGGCGCCCCAGATCATCCAGCGGGGATGCGCCATGGTGACGAGGTCGTGGCTGTGGCCACCGCGGGTGACGCGGTGGTGCCGATAACTGTCGGGGTCGAGTACCGTCGCCATGGGCAACGTGAAGATCGTTTCAACCTCTCGCGGGCAGGGGCGCATCTCGGGCGTACCGTCAATCGTGGCCACCACGGGCACGATGCGGTAGCCGGTGATCGTGTCGAAACGATCGAGCAGGCCGTGGACGGACACCATGCCGGCATCGATTCCGATCTCCTCGCTGGTCTCGCGCAGGGCCGTTGCCAGGGGAAAGGATTCCTTCGATTCCCGTCGGCCGCCGGGCAGTGCCACCTGGCCGGCATGCAGCGCCATGCGGCGGCTGCGAACGGTCAGGATGATCGCGGGCTCGGGTTCCTGGACGATGGGAATGAGCACGGCCGCCGGCCGTGGGTTCCAGCGGTCATGTACTGGCCGGAAACCGCCCAGGGGAAGACGCTCGTGGGGGGTATCGGGAGAATGCAGCCGCGCCACCAGCTCATCGAGCTGGAGCGCGGCTTCAGTCTTCATCGAACAGGCAATCCGCCCGGGCAGGCAGGGCCTGCATGATCTCGCGGCGCTTTTCAGGCGAATAGCCCAGCCAGCCGGCGATCTCCGTGGCGGAACGGAAGCAACCCACGCACAGGCCGCCGGGACCCAGCGTACAGGTTCCGATGCAGGGCGACTCCACTTCGGGAATCGCTCGTGCGGGGTCGCTCATCGAGACCTTCTTCTGCTTCTTCTACTGGGCCTCGCCCGGGGCCTGGGTCTGGCCCTCGTAGTCTTCCGGCGCACCGATCTGCTCGAGCTTGATATCGAACTTCAGCGCTTCGTTCGGGCCGATGACCGGCGGATCGCCGCGTACACCGAAGGCGAGCTCGGGCGGCAGGAACACCTGCCATTCGGCGCCTTCGCGCATCAGCGGCAACACTTCCTGCCAGCCTTCGATGACCGAGTTGACCTCGAAGACCGCGGGCACACCGCGGCGGAAGGAACTGTCGAACTCGCGACCGTCGATCTTCGAGCCGCGGTAATGCACGGTGACCGTGTCGTCGAGCGTGGGACGTTCGCCATCGCCTTCAACGATCACGCGGTACTGGACGCCGCTGGGAAGGACCTCGATGCCATTCTTGTTTTGGTTCTCGGCGAGGAATTCCTCGGCCTTGACCTTGTTCTCTTCGGCCATGGCTTCGAAAGCTTCCATGCGTTCCTGGCGCAGCCTTTCCTGCAGCTCGGTCATGCGATCACGCATGATCTCCATGTCGACTTTCGGTTCTTGCTGATTGTAGGCGTCGCGAACCGCCTGCAGGACAGCCTCGAGCTCCACGTCGATTTCATAACTGTTGAGTTCTGCACCGAACTCATAACCGATGGAATAGCCCAACTGTCCCTGCTCACTTTCCAGGTCCTGGGCTGCAGCCGGCGCGGCCAGAAAAAGGGCCAGTGCCGCTGGTAGGAAAAACTTCTGCATGTTGCCTCCGTTGAAGGAAAGTTGTTTGAAAGCGGAAATTGCGAAAGCCGGCATTGTACCCGACCACTACCCTGCTGGCCACGGGCGCCGGAGCGCGAAAATTGACAGCGTGAAATTCCACTGTGCGCCTGAATGGACCACCCGCGCCCGACGATGGTTCAACTCGAATGTGTGGTTATATTTACCAAAATAAGAGCAAATTTAACCATATCGGATACCCGGTTCGTCCGTAAATCCCTGATTTTCCTCGCGGCCGTGGGCTGGCACGAGGCTTGCTTAGTCCAGTGCAGGCAACAACCAAACCGCACAGGAGTCACACATGGGCATCTTTTCCCGCATGGGCGACATCATCAACGCCAATCTCAACTCTGCCCTCGAAAAGGCGGAAGACCCCGAGAAGATGATCCGCCTGATGATTCAGGAAATGGAAGACACGCTGGTCGAAATCCGCTCGGCCACGGCCAAGTGCATTGCCGAGAAGAAGGAACGCACGCGCCTGCTCAAGCGCCTGGAACAGCAGCAGATCGAATGGGAACGAAAGGCCGAACTGGCCCTGGAAAAGGACCGCGAGGACCTTGCCCGTGCCGCGCTGGCCGAGAAAACCGCGTTGGGCGATCGAATCGCCTACCTGAAAGAGGAACTCGAGCAATACGAGGAGCAGCTGACCAAGTACGACGAGGACATCGGCAAGCTGCAGGCCAAGCTGACCGACGCCCGCAATCGGCAGCGAGCGCTTGTCATGCGCCACCGTTCGGCCAATCACCACCTCAAGACGAAAAAGCACGTCTACAACGACAAGATCGATGAGATGCTGCATCGGTTCGATGCCGCCGAGGAACGCATCGAGCGCATCGAATCCGAGGCGGAGTCGCTGGACATGGGCCGCAAGGGCCAGACCCTCAGCTCGGAATTCGAGGCGCTCGAGCGCGACGAACGGGTCGAGGAAGCCCTCACCGAACTCAAGTCTCGCCGCAACAAGGAGTAATTCGCGATGACGTTCAGCGAAATCCTGTTCGTGCCGATCGTCCTGTTTCTGGTCATCGTGGCGCCGATCTGGCTGATCCTCCACTACGCCACCCGCAACTCGGCCAACCGGCGCCTCAACAGCAAGGATGAAGCGCTGATGGAGGAACTGCACGAGAGCGCTCGAAAGATGGAGGAACGTATCCACACCCTCGAGCGCATTCTCGACGCCGACAGCCCGAACTGGAGAAACCGCACATGAAACACGGACACGTCGAATACGAACGACCCAGCCGCAATCGACTGTATCGCAACAAGGAGCGCAGCATCCTCGGCGGCGTATGTGCCGGCATCGCCGACTGGACCGGCTTCAACCTGACGGCCCTGCGTGTCATTACCGTCCTGCTGGCCCTGCCCTTCACCGCGGTGATGCTCATCGGCTACATCGTGCTGTGGATTCTGCTGCCCAGGCGTCCGGTCAACCTGTATCGCGACGAACACGACGAGGCCTTCTGGCAGGAAGTGCGAAAGGGCCCCAAGGACGGCGTCAGCAGCCTCAACCATCGCTTTCGTGAACTGGACAAGCGACTGCAACGCATGGAAGCCTGGCTGACCTCCAGCGAGTATCGCATCGACCGCGAGCTGCGCGACTGATTGCTTGAATCCACATTCGCCGTGCACTTGATACTGACAATCGTGCTCTTGATTCTTCTGATTCCGGCCGCCCTGGCCGGAATCGGCGAAGGTCTGGTTGGCGCGATTGCAAACTCCGAGTGTCTTTCCAACGCCCTGCCCCACGCCAGCGCCCTGCTGGCGGAATTGGCGCCGATTGCGCCAGCGGTGGCCCTGCTTCTGGCAGGAGTGACCACTCTGGGGTTTGCGACCTGGCTGATCATGCGGGTAGTCGAGAGCAACTAAAGCACCAAATCCGAAGCACCAAATCTCAAACAAATTCGAAATATCAATGCTCGAATGACAGAAACGGGCGGCCGCCGAGCCGCCCGTCGCTACTCCAACCGCACCGTCCTTCCCGAACCCGAAACCTGAAACCGACGCGAAGCGTCGTCCCGGCCTACGAGCCGGGACCTCGCACTCATCCGAAACCAAGGCCTCGCTCACTGCCACCCGCACCGTGCGAGGCCCCGGATAATCACGCGCTACCGGCATTCCGGAAGCCCTTACACTATCGGGCTCCAACCGAACCAAACCGGGAGCTCCACACCCATGCCATTCGATAATCTCCTGATCGACGATCGCGACGCCGTGCGCACGATCACCGTCAACCGGCCCGACAAACTCAACGCCCTAAACCGGCAGACGGTCGGGGAACTGCAGCAGGCGATGATGGATGCCGACGATGCCGACGAGGTCCGCGTGGTCGTCATCACCGGCGCCGGCGAAAAGGCCTTCGTGGCGGGCGCCGACATCAGCGAAATCCGCGAACAGACCGCGGTGGAAGCCCGCACTTTCTCGGCGACGGGCCAGGCACTGATGAGCCGGATCCAGAGCTCGGAAAAGCCGGTCATTGCCGCCATTAACGGATTCGCGCTCGGCGGCGGCATGGAGCTGGCGCTGGGGTGCCACCTGCGCATCGCCTCGAACAATGCCCGGCTGGGCCTGCCGGAGATCAAGCTCGGGATCATGCCTGGTTTCGGCGGCACGCAACGCCTGCTACGCCTGGTCGGCACTACCCGCGCGCTGGAGATGGCGCTGACCGGAGAGCCCGTCAAGGCCGAACGCGCCGAGCAGCTCGGCATCGTCAATCGCGTGGTTGAACCGGGTGAACTGGAATCGGCCGTGAACGACCTGGCCGGTCAGTTGGCCAATGCGGCCCCGGAGGCCGTGCGCGGCATCCTGCAGGCCATCAACCAGGGTGCGGACACCGACCTGCAGACCGGCCTGGCGCTGGAGACCGCCCGCTTTGCCCTGTGCTGCGCCACCGAAGACATGCAGGAAGGCACCGGCGCGTTCCTCGAGAAGCGCACACCGGAATTCAAAGGTCGCTGAATTAAAAGAACCAATTCAACCACGGAAGGCACGGAAGTTCACGGAAAGAGAAGAGAAACTCCCCACTTGAAATCGGCGAGCCATTAGTCCTGAACCAGAGGCCGGATGGCATACCTGTCGATTCCGTGTATTCCGTGATTTCCGTGGTTATTCGCTTTTTTTCAGACGATTTCAGTGGCCATTACTTCAGGTAGCCGGTCTCTCCCGCGTAGTCCTTTTCACCCGCGGTGATGCGCACGTCGAGGCGGTTTTCCGGCGGCGGCAGGGGGCAGGTGGAATACTCGGTGAAGGTGCACGGCGGGTTGTAGGCGCGGTTGAAGTCCAGCACCGTGCGGTCGTTTTCGTCGGGCATGGGCGCATAGAGCATGCGCCCTGCCCCGTAGGTTTCGCGATCCGTGGTCCGGTCGGCGAACACGAAGAACAGTTCTTCATCGTCAGCGGAGGCCTGGGCTTCCAGGCGGTAGGTCTCACCTTCGTATTCGAAAACCGCCGTGCCCAGGTTGGGTTCCTGCGTGACGTCACCCAGCACGCTGCCGACCGGCATGGTCGTGCCCGGCGGGTGGTAGTCGAAACGCGCCTCGACCCGCCAGTCCGGGTCGAAGGGAAAATAGTCCAGGCCCTTGAATTCGGTGCGGGATTCCGCGCGGGGCCAGCGGGTGCGCACCGCCAGGCGCTCGTTGCGCTCAATGATCTGGAAACGGACGTCGGCGGCCTGTACCCACACCGGCTCGTCACGACCGGGCTGGACGAGCGTGCCGGCCACCCCGGCGCGCCCGTCGACACGCACGGCATCGGAAGCCGGCTCGAAGCGCGCTTGCGTGCCCTCGACGATCAACTCGCCCCAGTACCGAGGACCTGCCGGCATGGTTATATCCGCTCCCTCGGCTGCTCCGACAATCCAGCGACCGTCGTCGACGAAATCGAGTCCGACCAGGCTCAGCCATCCGTAGGGGTCGGTCAGTCGATCATGACGGCGCTGCCGCCAGTCAATCGCCTCCGCCCGCCAGGCCGCCACGTCCTCATCCGATCGGGATGCATCCCGCGGCGCTTCCGGCCTGGGTTCGTTAACGGCACAGGCAGCAAGCAGCAGCACGCCTGCCGCGATGGCAACCACCCAACGGCTTGCGGAAAACGCTCTATGAATCCGCCTCATGACCTTCGCTCCCGATTGAACTGAGGAGTCTCTGAAAGAACTACCCCATGAGTTTCGATCATTCGAATTTCGGCCATTCGAATTTGTTTCGTATTTGGTGCTTGGAATTTCGAATTTGCAGTTGCTCAAGTTCGTCCATACACATCTTCCAACCGCTCGATATCATCCTCACCGAAATAGTTCCCGGTCTGCACCTCGATGATATGCACGTCCTCGGTGCCGGGGTTTTCCAGCCGGTGCAGATTGCCGACCGGAATCTCGACCGTCTCGTTGGCACCGTATATGCGTTCCTCGTCACCGACGCGCACTTTTGCCTGCCCGGAGACGACCGTCCAGTGCTCACTGCGATACTGATGCCGCTGCAGCGACAGGACACCGCCGGGCTTGACGACCAGGCGCTTGACCTTGCAATCCTCGGCGTCCTCCAGCACGGTGAAACTGCCCCAGGGACGGTGGACGGTACGGTGGAAGACCGCCAGCTGGTCGTTGTTGCGGGTCAATTCCTCGACCACCGCCTTGACTTCCTGCGCGCGGTCCCTGCTGGCCACGAGTACGGCATCGCCGGTATCGACGATGACCAGATTCTCGACGCCGACGGCGGCCACCAGCCGCTTTTCGCCCTGCACGAACGTATTGCGGGCGTCGACCAGGACGGCCTCGCCCTGGACGCGATTACCCAGGGCGTCGGTTTCGTAGAGATCGCTGATGGCCTGCCAGGAACCGATATCGCTCCAGCCACAGTCGACCGGCACCACGGCGCGACGCTCGGCCTTTTCCATGACGGCGAAATCGATCGAGTCGGCCCGCACCTGCGCGAATCGCTCGGCGTCGAGCTCGATCGGCGACACGTCTGCATCGGTCTCCGCCCAGGTGTTCCGAACCCGTTCCAGGATATCCCCGGCGTGCGATTCGAGTGCCGCCAGGATGGTATCGGCGCGGAAACAGAACATGCCGGCATTCCAGAGATAGTCGCCGGATTCGAAGTAGCGTCGCGCGGTCTCCTGGTCGGGCTTTTCCACGAAGGCGCGGATTTCGCGGCCGTGATCGCCGATCGGCTCACCGGAGCGGATATAGCCGTAGCCGGTTTCGGCATGGGTGGGCGTCACCCCGAGACAGGTCAGCCAGCCATCCGCGGCCAGGGCATCGGCATGCGTGACGGCTGCGGAGAAGGCCTCCAGGTCACGAATCAGGTGATCGGCCGGCATCACCAGCAAGCGGGTCTCGGGGCCATAGAGCTGCTCTGCCCAAAGCGCGGCCGCGGCGATGGCCGGCGCCGTATTGCGGCCTTCGGGCTCGAGCAGGAAGCGGTGCTCGGCCGAAGTGTCGACGGACAGATATTCGTCGCGCGTGAGAAAATAATAGTCGCGCCCGGTGACAGTCAGCGTGACCGGCGAATCCCCCACCGCCAGCGCCCGGCGAATGGTGCTGGCCGCCAGGGTCTGCCCGTCGGCCAGACGCATGAAGGGTTTGGGATGTGCCTTGCGCGACACCGGCCACAACCGGGTGCCGGCGCCGCCGGACATGATCACGGGTATCAGCATGGGACGTTGCTCCATTGGTCCAGGCACTCGGCCAGCGCCTGCTCGCAATCGGGCAGCGGCCGGCCGGTGAATTGTTCATAGCGCGATCCGTCGAGTACCGACCAGGCGGGGCGCTGCGCCTTCTGCGGCCACTGGTCGCTGCCGATCGGCTCGACGTCGACGATGCCGGGAATGATGCCACGCTCCGCGGCCAGCTGCACGGCCCGCCCGGCCAGGTCATACCAGGTCATCGCGCCCTGCCCGGCCACATGCAGCAACTCGGGTCGGTCGACGACCTCGCCACGGGACAATAGCCGGCGCGTGGCCTGCGCCAGCGTACCGGCCCAGGTCGGCGAGCCGGTCTGGTCGGCCACGACCTTCAGATCCTGCCCTTCACCGGCCCGATTGAGAATGGCGGAGACGAAGTTGCCCGGCAGGGCACTGTAGACCCAGGCCGTGCGCAACACCAGGGCCCGGCAGCCGCTGGTCGCGATTGCCTGTTCGCCGGCCAGCTTGGTGCGGCCATAGGCGGATTCCGGTGCCACCGGATCTTCCTCGCGCCAGGGTCGTCCAGGCTCGCCGCTGAAGACGTAGTCGGTCGAGTAATGCACCAGCAAGGCCTCGTGGCCGCGGCACCACTCGGCCAGCGCGGCGGGAAGATCGTGATTGAGGCGAAAGGCTTCGGATTCATGATCCTCGGCATCGTCCACCGCGGTCCAGGCGGCCGCATTGACGATGACGTCCGGCCGCACCCGATCGAGCAGTACCGGAACAGACTCGATATCAGACAGGTCCAGCGAGTGATCGGCCCGGCTGCGGGCACAGGTCACCATACTGGCGATTTCGGTGCGCAGATGGCGGCCGAGCTGACCGTTGGCGCCCAGCAGCAGCGTGGTCATGACGGCAGGTGATCGCGCTGGATCTCGGCCAGGCGGGGCGCGGCTCGGTCCTTGTCCGACAACCCGGCCGGATCCAGCGGCCAGTCGACGGCAATGTCCGGGTCGTCCCAGGCGATCGATGCGTCATGCTCGCCGCGATACGGGCGTGTGCAGAGATAGTTGAACGTGGCCGTGTCGCTGAGCACCTGGAAACCGTGCGCGAAGCCTTCGGGGATCCACAGCTGCTGATGGTTTTCGGCGTCGATTTCCAGCGCCGTCCAGCGTCCGAAGTGGCTCGAGCCGGGGCGGATGTCGACGGCCACGTCGAATACCCGGCCGCTGCTGACCCAGACCAGCTTGCCCTGCGGCTCGGGCCACTGGTAGTGCAGTCCGCGCAACACGCCGCGCCCGGATTGCGAGCAGTTGGCCTGGACGAAGGCCGGGCCGATACCGTGTTCGCGATAGCGCTCCTCGCGCCAGGTCTCGAGAAACCAGCCGCGCTCGTCACCGAACACGCGCGGTTCCACGAGCTTGACGCCGGGGAGATCGGTATCGGTCACTTTCATGAGGGTTCGGCCGTGCGTGCAATCATGCGCAGGTAATCGCCATACCCGCTCTTGGTCAGCGGTTCGGCCAGTTCCAGAAGTTGACCGGTGGTGATCCAGCCCTGGCGAAAGGCGATTTCCTCGGGGCAGGCCACGCGCAGGCCCTGGCGCGATTCCAGCGTCTCGATGTAGCTCGATGCCTGCTGCAGCGAGGCATGCGTGCCGGTATCGAGCCAGGCGTAGCCGCGGCCCATGCGCTCGACGGTCAGGTCACCGGCCTCGAGGTAGCGCCGGTTGAGATCGGTGATTTCCAGCTCGCCGCGTTCGGACGGCGCCAGGTCGGCGGCGAAATCGCAGACGCGCTCGTCGTAGAAGTACAGGCCGGTCACCGCGTAGTTCGACTTGGGCTGTTCGGGCTTTTCCTCCAGCGAGAGCACTCGGCCGTCGGCATCCATCTCGGCCACGCCGTAGCGCTGCGGATCACTGACCCAGTAGCCGAACACCGTGGCGCCGTGCTCGCGGGCGTTGGCGCGCTCGAGCAGCTCGCGCAAACCGCCGCCGTGGAAGATGTTGTCACCCAGGATCAGGCAGGAGGGATGGCCGTCGATGAAGTCACGCCCGATGATGAAGGCATCGGCCAGCCCGCGCGGCTCGTCCTGCACGGCATAGGAAAGCTCGATCCCCCACTGGCTGCCGTCACCGAGCAGGCGCTTGAACAGGGCCTGTTCGTGCGGGGTGGTGATCATCAGGATCTCGCGAATACCCGCCTGCATCATGGTCGACAGCGGGTAGTAGACCATCGGCTTGTCGTAGACCGGCAGCAGCTGCTTGCTGATCACCTGCGTGAGCGGGTAGAGCCGTGTACCGGAGCCGCCGGCCAGGATGATGCCTTTTCTTGTCATTGAGTGTTAAGTGTGAAGTGTGAAGTGTGAAGTAAGACCTCAGGATTTTACCCGGGCGACGCCCAACCGCTCGGAGCGGTAGCGGCCGTCGCGGATGCGTTGCCACCAGTCGCGGTTTTCGAGGTACCAGTCGACGGTCTTTGCCAGGCCTTCGGCGAAGTCGACCGAGGGTTCCCAGCCGAGTTCGTCGCGGATGCGGGTGGCATCGATGGCGTAGCGGCGGTCGTGGCCGGGGCGGTCGGTGACGTATTCGATCAGTTCGCGCCGCGGTTGCTCGGCCGCCACGCGCTCGTCGAGCAGGTCGCACAGGAGATGGACGACATCGAGGTTGGCCATTTCGGCATTGCCGCCGATGTTGTAGACCCGGCCCGGCTCGCCGTCTTCGAGCACCCGCTCGATCGCGCGGCAATGGTCGGTGACGAAAAGCCAGTCGCGGTGCTGCTGGCCGTCGCCGTAGACCGGCAGCTTCTCGCCCTCGAGGGCATTGATCAGCATCAGCGGAATGAGCTTTTCGGGAAACTGGAAGGGGCCGTAGTTGTTCGAGCAGTTGGTGATCATCACCGGCAGGCCGTAGGTGCGGTGCCAGGACCGGGCGAGATGATCGGCGGCGGCCTTGGAGGCGGCATACGGTGAGTTAGGTGCGTAGCGATGTGTCTCGGTGAAACCCGGCTCGTCGGGACCGAGCGTGCCGTAGACCTCGTCGGTGGACACATGCACGAAGCGGAAGTCGCTCGCCCCGCCCTGCCAGTATTCCAGCGCGGCATCGAGCAGGGTCTGGGTGCCGGTGACGTTGGTGCGGATGAAAGCACCCGGGTCGTCGATCGAACGGTCGACGTGGCTTTCGGCCGCGAAATGCACGATGGCGTCGGGCCGGTGCTCATCCAGCAGCCGGCGCACCAGAGGCCCGTCGCAGATATCGCCCTCGACGAACACGTGCCGATCGTCCGGCAGGCCGGCCAGCGACTCGCGGTTGCCGGCGTAGGTCAAAAGGTCGAGGTTGACCACCCGGGTGTCGCCCGACGCGAGCACGTGGTGGACAAAGTTGGAACCGATAAAACCGGCGCCACCGGTGACAAGGATCGTACTCATTCTCAGATCGTCTCTCAGGAAAAACTAACCGCAAAGACGCGAAGAGCGCAAAGAAAAAGCTGGAACCACGGAAGTCACGGAAGGACACGGAAAGAGAGGGAAAACCCTTCTGAATGTTCTTGATTCCGTGCCATTCCGTGTTTTCCGTGGCTAGCGGCTTTATCTTTTTCGTTCCTTCGCGTTCTTCGCGTCTTTGCGGTTAATGTGCTTTTACGCGGTTCGGCCCATTCAGAACGGAATATCGTCTTCCAGGCCGCCGCTGTTGTCGCTGGGCGGGCCGTCGTAGTTCTGCTGGGACTGGTTGTTGTCGTCGAATGGCGCGCTGCCGCCGCGGCTGTCGAGCATCTGCATTTCATTGGCGACGATTTCGGTGGTCCAGCGGTCCTGGCCGTCCTGCCCCTGCCACTTGCGGGTCTGGATGCGACCTTCGATGTAGACCTTGGAGCCCTTGCGCAAGTACTCACCGGCAATCTCGCCGAGCTTGCCGAACATCACCACGCGGTGCCACTCGGTCCGCTCCTGCTGCTCGCCGGTCTGCTTGTCGCGCCAGTTCTCCGATGTGGCAATGCGGATGTTGGTCACGGCGTTGCCGCCGGCGGTGTGTCGGGTTTCAGGATCGGCGCCGAGGTTGCCGATCAGGATCGCCTTGTTGATTCCACGGGCCATGGCGCAGGCCTCTCCTTTCTGTGTGTGAAGATGCGCGAAAGTCTAGCACAGGCACCCGGCCACGCCCCTGCCCGAATCGCGCGCCACGGCGTAAGACATCGACCCGTATAATTGTCAGCCATGAACGATTTTTCCTCGCCCACGGCGCCGTCCCGCCTGGATGACATTCTCGAGCTGACCCGCGCCGACCGCCGGGCGGTCGACCGCCTCATCATCGACCGGCTGGCCTCCGATGTCGTGCTGGTCAACCAGATCAGCCGGCACATCATCAGCGGCGGCGGCAAGCGCATGCGGCCGCTGGTCCACCTCCTGTGCGCCCGGGCGGCAGGCTACGACGGCCGCGATCACCTCAAGCTGGCGGCGATCATCGAGTTCATCCACACCTCCACCCTGCTCCACGATGACGTGGTCGACGAGTCCTCCCGTCGACGCGGACAGGTAACGGCCCATCGTCTCTGGGGTAACGCGGCCTCTGTGCTGGTCGGCGACTTCCTGTACTCGCGCAGTTTCCAGTTGATGGTCGAACTCGACCGGATGCGCATCATGAACATCCTGGCCGACACCACCAACACGATTGCCGAAGGCGAAGTTCTGCAGCTGATGCACATGGGCAACCCGGACCTCGGCGTGGAAGACTACTACCAGGTCATCTCCGACAAGACGGCCTGCCTGTTCGCCGCCAGCGCCCGGCTGGGCGGCGTGCTGGGCGAGATGGATGACGACGCCTGCGAACGACTGGCCGAATACGGTCTTTACCTGGGCCAGGCCTTCCAGATCGTCGACGATGTACTCGATTATCGCGCCGACGGCGACGACCTCGGCAAGAATACCGGCGACGACCTGGCCGAGGGCAAGGTCACCCTGCCCCTGATCCTTGCCCTGGAGGCCGCCGACAGTGATGAGCGAGCCCTGATCCGGGAGATCATCGAGGCCGGCGGCAGCGACCGTATTACCGACGTTCGCCGGACCATGGAGCGTACCGGCGCGCTCGATCTGGCGATGTCCCAGGCCCGGGAACTGTCGCGAAAAGCGACACTGGCCTTGTCGGTGTTGCCCGAAAGCGAGGAGCGCAGCGCCCTGGAATTCCTGGCCGGCTACGCCGTCAATCGGGCTTACTGACAGAGGCTCCTTCCGCTTACCAGCTCGCGGAAACGTTCACCACGCTGTTCGAAATCGCGAAAGCGGCTGAAACTCGGGGCGCCGGGCGAAAGCAGCACCACGGCACCGCTTTGCGCCAGCTCGCGAGCACGCGCAACTGCGAGATCGAGCCCGTCCAGGTTTTCGATCGTGCCGACCCGATCCCTGACCGTTTCTCGAAAACATCGGGCAATGTCCGCCCCATTGTCGGGAATCGTCAACAAGGCCTCGAGTCCGTGCTCGCCAACCCGATCGAGGACCGGCTGCCAGTCGGCCGGCCGGGACTGGCCGCCGGCGATCAGGATCACGGGTGCATCGCCGAGCGCATCCAGCGCCGCGACCGTGGCCCAGGGGCTGGTCGAAATCGAATCATTGATGTAGCGCACGCCGTCGAGGGTCGCCACCGGCTCGAGGCGATGGGGCAGTGGCCGGAAAGTCGCGAGGGCATCGACCAGTTCTCGGCTGTCGTTCCCGAGCATGATCGCGGCCTGCAGGGCCAGTGCCGCGTTGTCGAGGTTGTGTTGACCGATCAGGGGCAGCACGCCCTCGGGGCAAAGCGGGGCGTCGCCGATCATCAGTCGATTGCCGTCGCGCCACACACCCGGCGGGCGATTGGCGAGCACGCGGCCGGGCAACGACCCGGTGGCGGCGACCAGGCGCTCGTCGCCACCGTTGACCAGTAGCGGGCGACCGTCCAGCAGTTCGGCGATCCTGAGCTTGGCGGCGATGTAGGCCGCCTCAGTGCCGTGCCAATCGAGGTGTTCGGGAAACAGTCGCGTGAACAAACCGAGATCCAGGCTTCCCTGCAGGTCTGCCAGCTGGTAGCTCGATAATTCGACAACGGCGATTTCGGCCGCCGTGTCGAGATGATCGAGCAACGGCACCCCGATATTGCCGCCCAGCAGAACCTCGTGCCCCTGTGCCCGCAGCAGGTGGGCCAGCAGCGAGGATGTCGTGCTCTTGCCCTTCGAGCCGGTCACGCCGACGACCGTCAGCTCGCCGCCCTTCTCGGCCAGCCAGATCGAGGCCGGATTGACGACGGGCACCCCGGCCTCGCGTGCGGCTCTCAGTGCGGGATGATCCACCGGCACACCCGGCGAGCGAACCAGCACGTCAAAATCCTTCAGGCGCGAGTCGAAGGGACCATTGACGACCGGCAGTTCGGAATCGGCCTCACCGCCCTCGACCAGGACCGTCAGACTCGCACCGGGATCGCGGGCCAACAACGCCCGGGCCGTCGCCCGACCGTCGCGGCCGTAGCCGAGCAGTCCGATTCGCTGCGCCAGCAGCCAGTCAAGCGTGGGTGAGCAGGTCATCGGGAATGCGGTGTGACCGGCCGGGCCGGCAGAGTTCGTCGATATCGGGCACATCCAGGCCCACCAGGAGTGGTGCCAGGCCGGCTACCACCGCGCAATCACGCCAGCGCGGATCGCGGGCCAGGGCCGCCAGGGCCGCACGGGCCTCGCCGGCCTCGCCGACGCACTCGAAAGGCTTGGCGCCGTCGACCGCGAGCAAGTCTCGGAATCCCGGAAGCTGGGATTCGTCCTCGAGCAGATTGGCGCCGAAAATTCCGTTCAGTGACTCGGGGTCCATAAAGGGCGCCAGGGCCAGAAACACGAAATGGCACTTCGGGCAGCGACCGCACCAGCGCTCCGTCCGGGCGCCGTCGAGATGGAAGTTGCGGTTGCAGGAGGAAAAAACGTCGTGATAGCGCTCGAGGTCGGCAAACTCGCGGCACACCGCCAGTTCGCGATCACGACGGAGCAGCGAGAACACGGCCAGGTCGGGCGTGATGTAACGCTCGATCCACTCGCCCAGCATCGCTTCGAAAGCCAGCGACTTGGAGAACTGGTGGTTGACCGGCCTGCCCTGCGCGTCGTGCAGCGTGGCCTCGTCGGCCGAGCGTTCGTTGGCGAACACCACCCGGTCGAAACCCTGCACCAGCGCCAGAAAGATCAGCACACAAGCATTGATGGCGGTGATCGGCACATGCCCGTTCCAGGCGCCAAGACGGTTAAACTCGGCCAGCTTCGGGTCGACATGCCGTTCGACGACCAGGTGGTGCGTATCCGCCGCACCGGCCACCTGGCGAATCAGCGCTGCCTGTCCGACCTGAACCGTGGCAAGCTCCCCGCCCCGGCGACGCAATCGCTCCAGCGCCACGAGTGAGTCCTTCCCGCCGCCCATCGGCACAAGTGAACGGCGCGGCAGGGCACAAGGCTCCGCGGCCGCAGCGGCTCGCTCGGATATCGGAAATTCAGCCCACCGGGACTGGTCCAGCCCGTTGCGCCAGGCGAATTCGGCCAGTCCCTCGCGATACAGCCGGGCCAGCCATACTGCCTGCCACTCGTCCGGGCGGTGATCGGCGAAGTCGATGGAGGGCGGGCAGCTCGCCTTCCAGTAACTGATACCGGCCGTCCAGTGCAGCAGATCCAGCGCGGCATCGAGCGCCCGAGGGCAATCGATACGTTCACCGTTGGCCGGCAGCCGGAAACGTTCGAGCAGTTCGATGCCGTCGAGCTGATAGGCCAATTCGATCCACCCGGTGGCCGGATCGAATCGACGTGCGCCGAAGCTAAAGGTCTGGCTGTCTTCGCGCCGCCACCCCACCGGGCTCGATGTCGGCCGGGCCGAATCAGACGGGGGCATCCGCCGATGCTTCCTGTTCGCTCTTCCCGTCGTCGTCATCCGGCAATCGCGGCCAGGCGCGCAACACTGCATTGACCAGGGTCGCTAGGGGAATGGCGAAAAACACGCCCCAGAAACCCCAGATTCCGCCGAAGATGAGAACGGCAGTGATGATGGCGACGGGATGGAGGCTGACGACCTCGGAGAACAAAATGGGAACCAGCAAGTTGCCGTCCAGCGCCTGGATGATGGCATAGGCGATCAACACGTACCAGAAGGTCGCCCCCGGGCCGAACGCGACCAGCGCGACCAGCGCCACGGGCACGGTCACCACGGCGGCACCGATATAGGGAATGATGACCGAGAAGCCGACCAGCATGGACAGCAGCATCAGGAAAGGCATTTCGAACAGCGCGAAAACCGCATAGGTCACGACCCACACGATCAGGATTTCGAGCACCTTGCCGCGAACGTAATTGCCGATTTGTGAATCCACTTCGTGCCAGACACTGGTGACCAGGTCGCGATCGCGCGGCAGGTACTGGCCGGCCCAGGCGACCAGCTTGTGCTTGTCCTTGAGGAAAAAGAAGACCAGCACCGGCATCAGCACCAGGAAGATCAACAGGTTGACGGCACTCATCACGCCCGAGAAGGAAACCAGCGTGGCGCCGTAATTGACCAGTTCGGCACCGATGTTGTCGAGCCAGCGGGAGAGCTGCTCCTGCGAAATCAGGGCAAGCTCGCGCTCGGCCTGGTCGGCCACCAGCTCGGAACCCGTGCCGGCCACAGCCTCGGTTTCCGCTTCCGACTCGGCTGGCGCTACCAGTTGGGGATATCGTTCAGGCAGCTTGGCAACCCAGTCCTGTGCAAGGGCCACATAACTGGGCAGGTCCCGAACGATGGCGGCAATCTGGCGCGTGAGCATCGGCACCAGGCCGAAGAGCAGGTAGACGAGTGCCGCCATGAAACCGGTGAACACACTGATGACGCTGAGCAGCCGGGGTACGCCGATCCGTTCGAGCCGCTGGACGCCGCCTTCGAGCAGATAGGCGAGCACCAGGCTGGCCAGCACCGGCGCAAGCATCTTCCCGAACAGGGCGATGGCCAGCACGCCCAGGGCCAGGAATAGCGCCAGGATGACGACCTGCGGGTCGGAAAAATGCCGTTGGAACCAGTCGGAGACGCGCGCGATCATGCTTGAATTATACAAGCCCTGCCCGGTGGACCTTCCCCGCAAGAAGGCCACCGGGCAACGTGCCGATCAGGAGTGTTGTTGCTGCGGGTAAGGAAAACTGTTCAAGCCGGGCGTCAGAAATCAAGGCTCAGCATGGCCTGTACCTCGAAGTCCTGGTCGAGCTCATTGCTGACCACGCCCAGGAAGTTGCCGCCGAAGGCGTATTCGGGCGGCGCATAGGCCGCGTTCAGGTGCAGCCGGGTGGCTTCGCCGACTCCTTTTGAAACCCCGGCAATGAGGGCATTGCTGGCCAGCTCCGACCTCAGCGCGGCTGCCAGCTTGGGTGCCGTCGGGCGCGGTTGCGTGCGCGTTCGGTAATCGACGAACAACTCGACATCATCGTCGGACGCCTGCCAGCGCCAGCCCAGGCTGTAGACGGTCAGGTCATCCCAGGCGAAGCTGGGACTGTTGCGATCGCCCAGGAGTGCAGTGAATCGCGCCGGCAACGAGCGGCTCGGGAAAGCGCCGACGTCGCTGTAGAAAATCTGCGAGACACCGAAGTTCACCCACGAACGTGGCGTGGTATGGAGTTCCAGGCCCAGCTGGACGCGCGGCGGAATATCGAGTTCGGCGCTGGCGCCGTGGACGCCGCGAACGGTGGCGAATTCGTCCATATTGATGCGCGACTGAAAGGCTGCTTCGAGCCGCACGCCGTTAACCACCTGACTGCTCAGGGCGAATCGCAGGCCAGTGCCATTCGAAACCTCGGTTCGTGACGGATCGAGTATGAGCGGATCGGCCGGGTCGGTCTGGCCGAGCCGGGAGGACGAAGACTCGAAGTTCATGGCCGCGGTACCGTAACGCTGGCTGGCCAGCACGGCACTGACGGTCAAGTCGCTGTTGGGCCCGACACGGTGCGAAAGCCCCGGCATCACGACCGACTGCTGAAAGCGATTGGCATTGCGCATGCTGTCCATCAGGGGTTCGCTGAGCAGCAGGCCCGCGCGACCCTGCCGGAACGACAGCCTGAGCGGCGAGCGCCCCTGGGAGTTCATCAGCGGCAGCGCGAAATCCGGGAGGATGATGGTTTCATCGATCTGCAGCCAGCTGACGTGCGGCAACCTGCGCTTCGACAAGCGTTCGAGATCGGGCGTGATCTCGTGGACCAGATACTGATCCCAGGGCCCGAGCTCAAAACCAGCCACGTACCAGGCCAGGCCGGCGTAGGGAGATAGGTGCATCGAGCCGGACATGCGCGGCATCGACCAGCCCGGCGAGGCCACCACCAGGGCAACGGTCAGGACAACGATGGACAAGAGTCGGCGCATCAGGATCAGGTCTGCGACATGGTCACGGCGCAAGTGTACCGTCACACATGGCAAAAATACAACGCCCGCGTGCATGGACAGCCCCGTGATTTCCGCTATCCCCTGGCATCACTGTTCCTGCGCCGGCCGCCGGATTGTTGCACATGAGCAACAAGCCGATCAGTCACGCTTCGGGCGGTCAGCCCAGGCGTTCGCAGATGGCGTCGGTGAAGCTTTCGGTGGTGCCGCTGCCGCCCAGGTCCGGCGTGGTCCGGTCACCGTCTTCGATGACCTCGGCAATGGCCTTTCGGAGACGCCCGGCGCGATCGTTCTGATCGAGATGCTCGAGCATCTGGGCCGCCCCCAGCATCAACGCACAGGGATTGGCAACGCCCTTCCCTGCGATATCGGGCGCCGAGCCGTGCACGGCTTCGAACATGGCCACCTTCTCGCCGATGTTGGCGCCCGGCGCCAGACCCAGCCCGCCGACCAGGCCGGCACACAGGTCGGAAATGATGTCACCGAACAGGTTGGTCGTGACGATCACGTCGAACTGCTCGGGTCGCATCACCAGTTGCATGCAGGCGTTGTCGACGATCAGGTCGTTGCTTTCGATGTCCTTGTAATCTTCGGCCACCTCGTGGGCCACGCGCAGGAACATGCCGGTCACGTCCTTGAGGATGTTGGCCTTGTGCACGATTGTGACTTTCTTCCGGCCCGTTCGACGGGCCAGGTCGAAAGCGAAACGCACCACGCGTTCACAGCCCTTGCGCGTGACCACCATTTTCGATTCCGCCCGGCTGTCGTCGGCCGCGGTCCAGGCACCTTCGCCCAGGTAGGCACCTTCGGTGTTCTCGCGCACCGTGATCAGGTCGATATCCTCGTAACGCGAGTTCGAGCCCTTGAAGCTGATCGCCGGGCGAACATTGGCATAGAGGTCGAAATGCTTGCGCAGCGCGACATTGAGCGACTTGAACCCCCCGCCCACCGGCGTGGTCAGCGGCGCCTTGAGCGCCACACGGTTCTTGTCGATCGAATCGAGCGTTGCCTGGGGCAGAAGTTCACCCGTCTCTTCCTGGGCGGCCATGCCGGCAAGCTGAAAGTCGTAGCTCAGATCCGCGCCGATGGTATCGAGCATGCGGAGTGTCGCATCCATGATCTCGGGGCCGATGCCGTCGCCCCGAATGACGGTAATCTGCTGCGTCACGCGATGGTTCCTGTAGTGATCAAGCGGTTGAATCCAAGCCGTCCATTATAATTCCTATAGTGAGCCGGCATCACACCCGGAATGCCTCGGTGGCCCGCGCCGACGACCCGGCGGCGTCAAACCAATCGCAACCACCAGGCTTCTGGCACTCGACCGTTTGGATCATTCAAATTTCGGTCATTCGAATTTGTTTGGTACTTGGTGCTTGGAATTTGAGATTAGAAACCCAGCATTCGGTCGAGCGCGCCTTCCTGCTCCAGCGCGTCGAGATCGTCGAAACCGCCGACATGGTCGTCGCCGATGAAAATCTGCGGCACCGTGCGGCGCCCGCTGCGTTCAATCATCTCGTCGCGCCGCTCGGGCTCGGCCCCGATGTCGATCTCCGACCATGCCACGCCTTTTCGCCGAAACAGATCGGCCGCAGCCCGACAGAACGGACAGGTGGACTTGGTGTACATGACGATTTCCTTGCTCAATGTTCAGGCTCCTCTATTCGTGATGTCCGTTGCCCAATGGCGAAGAACGGGCTGTCGCGCAACCGTTCATCAATCCATGGGAATACTGTGGGCCAGCCGATCACCGTTGAAGAATTCGATCCGGTCTTCTTCCGGGTTGTAGCGCAACCGGATACGACCGGCGGCGCCGTCCAGGCTGATGAAATTTCCGGCGGCAATCCGGAGGGCCTCTCCGGAATCGATGGAATCGACCACGATACCGGCCTCGGAAGCCGGCGCATGGTCACTGTAGCCGAACTCCGGTCCGCCTAGCACAATTCCGTATTGCGGTTTTCCCTCAGGCTGTGCGTTGCTGGTCATGACGCTCAAACCCAGTTCGGTGGGCGCTGAACCGCCGTTTATGATCTCCATGCCCCGGACCAGCGCGAAATCGTCGGAGTAGTTGAAGCCGTTTATCTCGGCACCGACGGCCGGTCGGCCGGTCCAGGTCACTCCCATGCTGTTCAGGCCCCACACGGTTCCGCTGTCGCCGTCGTTTTCGGCATACAGCGTGGCTCCGACGCCGCGACCGCCACCTTCCATTCGCGTCGAGGCGCCGAGTGCTCCGGCATCGAGCGACTTCCCTTCCGGCATCACCGTGTAAAAGGCAGAGTTGTCGACACCTTCAGCCGCGGTCGTGCTGACCAGTAACGGTGGATCGTCGACGAACGGCTCGAGTCCGAGAATGCGCAACACGGGTTCGGTGCCGTCTCCCAGCACCAGGCTGGTGGCGGTCAGCGCTCCGGCCATGGCCGAAGCCGCCGCCACGCCGGCCACGCCGGCTAGTTGAATCATCCGCATATCCTGCTCCTTGTTGCCACCAATGTCGGGATCATCCCAAGTAAGGAGCCACTAAACAACTCTGCGCGGGCGCGTTTCAGTCGGAAATGCCGCAGATCGTGTGGTGCGACCCGAGTGACAGTAGCCGTAGCT
>NZ_QVMV01000032.1 GCF_003417465.1 Wenzhouxiangella sp. 15190 | reverse complement strand
GTGACTTTTCTCGCGCAAGAGAAAAGTTACCCGCCATCAGCCTGCGGAGCAGGCGGGCGGAACCGCATTTGACTTGTCGAAGCCCGCACCGCGGCCTCGGGGCAACGAGCTGTTTGCCGAAAAGGCATTGATGGCGCCACCGCAAGAGCGCGCGAAGCGCGCCGGGCGAAACAGAAGTTGACTTGTCGAGGCTCGCACCGCGCTCGGTGGCAAAAGCCAATAGGGTGCCGACGGGCCGGCGGCTACGCGCGCTCGAGGGCCAACTTCGCTTGCCGCCGAACCTCGCTGAGCATGGCATTGAGCCCGTTTGCCCGGGTCGGTGAGAGGTGCTGGCTCAGGCCGATATCGGCCACGAAGTGCGGCTCGGAGTCCAGGATTTCGCGGGCGCTGCGTCCGGAGTAGACCTTGAGCAGCAGGGCGATCAGGCCGGAAACGATGGCGGCGTCGGAGTTGGCGCGGAACACCAGCTTGTCGGCATCCCCGTCGGTGAGCAGCCAAACCTGCGATTGGCAACCGGCCAGCAGGTTGTCGTCGATCATGTCGGCCTCGTCGAGCTCAGGCAGCTTTCGACCAAGGTCGATCAGGTACTGGTAGCGGTCCATCCAGTCGTCGAACAGGCTGAACTCCTCCACGATTTCCTGTTGGGCCGCCTCGATGCTCACGAGATAACCTTCCAGCGCGTGCCTTCCGGGCCGTCCTCAAGCTCGATGCCGCGTTCGGCCAGGTCGTCGCGGATGCGGTCAGCGGTGGCGAAATCGCGCGATTTGCGGGCGGCATTGCGTTCGTCGATCAGGCGCTCGATCTCGGCCTCCTCCACGCCGGAACTGTCACTGCCGGGTCGCTGCTTGAACCAGTCTTCCGGATCCCCCTGCAGCAGCCCGAGCAGTTCCGCCGTGGCCTTCAAGCGGGCGGCAATCCGAGGTTGTTCGGACGGCTCAGCGCTGCCGAGCTTGCGTGCGAGCGCGTTGACCTCGGCCAGGGCCGTGGGCGTGTTGAGGTCGTCCTGCAGCGCTTCGATTGCCGCCGGCGCCGGTTCCACGGCCTGTTCGGCGGGCGGATGATCGCGCAGCAGGCCGTAGAGGCGGTCGAGGGTGGCGCGTGCCTGCTCCAGGGCCGTTACCGACCAGTCGAGGGGCTGGCGATAATGCGCCGAAAGCAGCACGTAGCGCATGACCTCCCCGGGCCATTCCTTGAGCAACTCATGGACGATCAGCGTGTTGCCCAGCGATTTCGACATCTTGCGCTTGTCGACCGTGACGAAGCCGTTGTGCATCCAGTAGCGGGCGAAGTGGTCGGTGCCGTGCGCGCAGCGGCTCTGGGCGATTTCGTTTTCGTGGTGCGGGAAGATCAGGTCCTGGCCGCCGGCATGGATGTCGATGACTTCGCCCAGGTGGGCCGCGCTCATGGCCGAGCACTCGATGTGCCAGCCCGGGCGGCCGCGGCCCCACGGGCTTTCCCAGCCCGGCTGATCCTCGTCTGACGGCTTCCACAGGACGAAGTCGCCGGGGTGGCGCTTGTACGGCGCCACTTCGACGCGCGCACCGGCGATCATCTCGCGCATGTCCCGCCGCGACAGTTCGCCGTAATCGCCGGCGGTCTCGATGCTGAACAGTACGTGGCCTTCGGCGATGTAGGCGCATTCCTTGTCGACGAGGCGCTCGATCATGGCGATGATCTCGTCGATGTGGTCGGTTGCACGCGGTTCGATCGTCGGTTGACCCACGCCCAGTGCGGCCATGTCCTCGTGGTAAATGTCGGCGAATCTTTTCGTGATGGTGTCGATCGGCACGCCCTGTTCCGCGGCCGCCTTGTTGATCTTGTCGTCGACGTCGGTGATGTTGCGCGCATAGACCACCTCCGGATAACGGCGCGAGAGCACCCGGTAGAACAGGTCGAAGATCACCGCCGGCCGGGCATTGCCGATATGCGCGTAGTTATAGACCGTCGGACCGCAGGCATACATCGTCACGCGCTCGGGGTCGAGCGGAACGAAGTCTTCCTTCTGGCGGGTCAGCGTGTTGTATATCCGGATGGGCATCGCTAAAAGAAATGGCGCTTGCGCGCTAGAATGACAAGCATTGAATTCTAACTGAGGCTTGTACCCCATGCCCAACCCGGATGCATTGCTCTACGCCCGTCATGTCGAACACCGGCGCGAGGAAATCGACGACATGCTCACCGAGCTCGGCTATGACGGGCTGCTGATTCACTCGGGTCGGCCGGAGAACCGGCTGTTCGACGATCAGCATCCGCCGTTTCGCGCGCACGGTCCGTTCGTGGCCCTGGTGCCGCAACCGTTTTCGGCCGACAGCCTGCTCGAGCTGCGGCCCGGCGAGCGACCGAAGCTGTGGTACTGCCAGCCCGACGATTTCTGGCATATGCCGCCCGAGCCGCCGGGTGACTGGCTGACCGAAAGCCTCGAAGTCGAGATCGTGCGATCTGCGGCCGACTGGGAGGAACGCTTCCGTCAGCAGCGGGCCCTGGCCGTCATCGGCGATGAACGGGCGCTGGGCGAGTTGCTCGACGGCGCGGATCTCAATCCGCCAGAATTGATGTGGCGGCTCGACGAGATGCGAACCCGCAAGACTGCCTGGGAGCGGGATTGCATCGAGCACGCCAACCGCCTGGCCGTCGCCGGCCACCTCGCAGCCGCCGAGGCGTTTCGTGCCGGCAAGAGCGAGCTCGAGATCCATCTCGCCTACCTCGCCGCTATCGGTGAAGACCAGGACACGCTGCCCTACGGCAGTATCGTCGCCCTCAACGATCACGGCGCCGTGCTGCACTACCAGTTCCGATCGGCCGAGCGTCCGAAACCGCTGCGCAGCTTTCTGATCGACGCCGGGGCCGACTGGCGTGGCTACGCGGCCGACATCACGCGCACCTGGACACTCGATGAGCATCACGAATTCGGCGATCTGATCGACGCTGTCGACGCCGCCCAGCGACGTCTGGTGGACCGGGTCCGTGCCGGACAGAACTTCGTCGACCTGCACATCGAGGCGCATCGCGCGGTTGCCGCCGTGCTCGAACAGGCCGGCATCGTGCGGATGCCGCCCGAAGAGCAGGTCGAGACCGGCGTGAGCGCGCATTTCCTGCCGCATGGGCTCGGGCACTATATCGGCGCGCAGGTCCATGACGTGGCCGGGCTGATGGACGAGCGGGGCCAGGAAGTGCCGCCCCCCGAGCGCTATCCCGCCTTGCGCCTGACACGCCCGCTTCAACCGGGCAATGTTGTGACCATCGAGCCGGGGCTCTACTTCATTCCGTCTTTTCTGGAGAAACTGCGCGCCGGTGAATACGCCTCGAAGGTCGACTGGCAGGCGGTCGAGCGGCTCACGCCCTTCGGCGGCATCCGAATCGAAGACAATGTTCTGGTCAGTGAGGGCGAGCCGGTTAACTTCACCCGCCAGGCTTTTCTAGAGTCCCCGATAGGGAATCCTTAAACTCCTCGCCTTCTGGCGAAGGATTGCTCTCGTAATTTTCAAATTCCAAGCACCAATTCACAAACAAATCTCAATGACCGAATTTTCAATTGACCGAAACGAATCGGGGCGCTTCGAACGCCTGAGGCCATGTTTTGATCATTCGATCATTGAAACATTGGTACTTGTTTGAGAATTGGTGCTTGGTACTTGGACATTGATGTGGTGGCGCAATCGGGCGCAGGGGCCACTTGAGTCACTCACCGATATCTTCGTTCCACAATTCCGGAAAGTTTTCAATGAACTGCCGCATCAGGGCCACACAGTCCTCGCTGTCGATCACGGTTACATCGACGCCTTTGGCGCGCAGGTGGTCCTCGTCGCCCTTGAACGTGCGGTTCTCGCCGATGACCACGCGGGGAATGCCGTAGAGCAGGATGGCGCCTGAACACATGGGGCAGGGCGAGAGCGTGGTGTAGAGCGTGCATTCGCGATAGACCCTGGCCGGCTGGCGCCCGGCATTCTCCAGTGCATCCATCTCGCCGTGCAGCACCACGCTGCCCGACTGCACGCGTCGGTTGTGGCCGCGCCCGATGATCCGTCCCTCGTGGACCAGCACCGAGCCGATCGGAATGCCGCCCTCGGCCAGCCCCTGTCGGGCTTCGGCAATCGCCGCGTCCATGAATTCGTCCATGACTTGTGCCTCATGCGTTTGCGGTCGCCGATCAGCATACTCGGGGTTATCGACTGAAACTCGATTGCTTGTAACCGATTCCGCTTCCCGGAGCTAAAAGGGAGTACACATTCACCCGATCACGAGGCAATCCAACATGAAACGACTCATCCTGATCACGCTCCTGCTGCTGCCCTTCGCTGCTCCAGCGGCCGACGGAGCGCTGAGCGAAGACAGCCCCTGGTTCGTGCAGGTCAATCTGGCGGCAATGCGCGGCGCGTCCGACGACGGCGCGCTCTACGGCTGGTTGCGGCGCGAGGTCATCGAGGATCTCGAAGAGGAGTTCGGCGAGGGTACGATCGACGAGCTCGATGCCCTGGCCGCCTTCGGCGCCGGCCCGGATCGCGACGGCTTCAGCGTCATGGTCGAGGGACGCCTCGACGAGGAATTGAGAGAGACGGTGATCCGCCGGCTCGCCGCCGAACCGCTGTCCGACGTTGATGCCGCCTACCTGGCCGGTGCCAACGAGGAGCTGGCCGAACGATTCGATCTCGAGATCGAGGGCGGCTCGCTCTATCTGGGCTTCGACGAAGATTCGGCCGTGTTCGTGACCACACGCCGGTCGCTGCTCGACGCCTTTCTCGCCGGCGACCGCTTCGGGCCGCTGGCGGCGAGCGACCTGCTGGTCGTCCGCGCCGAGCCGATGCTCTCCGGCGGTGTCGATACAGCGGCCCTGGGAGAAGGGCATGGCCACTGGGATTCACAGGTGATGCGTAATATCCGCCGGGCGGGATTCGCGTTGACCGATGCTGGCGGCGGCTATGACGTCCGCGTTGAATTGATCGCCGTCGACGGAGCCCAGGCCCAGGCGCTGCTGAACATCGTGCAGGGTCTGATCGGTCTGCAAACCCTGTCGGCGTCCGAAGGCGACCCTGAACTGTCCTTCCTCTCCTCGCTGAAGTCCGAGCGAGAAGGCGATCGCGTCAGCCTGTCGATCAACGTCAGTGCGAACGAAATGCTCGAACTGCTGGACTGAGCGTGCCGCGCCGACCATGCACGCCGAGGCTGAACGTCACTTGATCGAGCGTGCCCGGTCGGGCTCGCTCGAGGCGTTCGACGAACTGATTGACGCCCACCGGGACCGTCTTTACCGGTTCCTGCTCGTGCGCGGCGCTACGCCCGCGGATGCCGAGGACATCGTTCAGGACGCCTTCCTGGCCGCCTGGCGGCATCTCGGCAGCTACCGGGAGCGATGGCGATTTTCCACCTGGCTGTTCACCATCGCCCGCCGCCGGGCCGCCGTGCGGCAAATCGATCATGTCGAACTGCCCGCCATCTTGATCGATGCATCCGACGGTCCAAGAGAAAGCGCGCAAGTCGAACAGCGGCGAGCCAATATCTGGCTGCTGGCGCGTGAACTGCTACCATCGTCCTGGTTTGACGTGTTGTGGCTGTATTACGCTGAAGACCGGCAAACCGGTGAAATCGCCCGCATCCTCGGGCGCTCCGTCGCCTGGGTGAAGGTCACGCTGCATCGATCGCGCAAGCGCCTGGCCGAGCGGATCGATGCCGACGACTGGATATCCGGGGAGGTTGCAACGAATGAATAGGCAACAGTTCGAAGAACGACTGCATGCCGATGCCGGACGCATCCAGGCCGATTGCCCGGAACGGGTCGGCCAGCGCGTTGCTGCGCGAATTCGGAATCACCAAAGCTGCCCATCACCGTCGCCATGGTTCCTGCGCCCGCCGGCGCTGGCCGGCGCCGCGGGCGCCCTGGTGATTTGTGCTGTCCTGTGGGTTGCCGGGCAGCCGGGTGGGCCCGATAGAGCGGGGCTCGACGAGGCGGGCTTGAATGTCGTGCCCGTCGTCACCAGTTCCGACCGCCTGATGGCTTCACGCGAGGCGGCGCTCGCCAACGAGCGGCGCTTACTCGAACAAGACCTCAGAAATCTGCGTGACCAGGTCACGGCAACTTTCGATACCAAACCAAACGGCTAGCGTTCATGACGAATCAGTCCATCGGCCTCAGCGAAGCGCTCCAGCGCTACATGCTCGAACACGGCTCCGGCGAGGATCCCCTTCTGGGTGAATTACGGGAGGAGACGGCGAAACTGCCGCAGCACAACATGCAGATCGCCCCTGAGCAGGGCCAGTTCATGGCGCTGATGGCGCGCCTGATCGGCGCGAAGCGCTATATCGAAGTCGGTACCTTCACCGGGTACAGTGCGCTCACCGTCACCCTGGCGATGCCGGATGACGGCCGGACCATCACCTGTGACACCAGCAGGGAGTGGACCGATATCGCTCGCCGCTACTGGCAGCGTGCCGGCGTGGATGAGCGCATCAAGCTGGAACTGCGCCCGGCGCTCAAGACCCTGGAAGAACTCCTGGTCTCCGGCTGCGAGGACACCTTCGACCTGGCCTTTATCGACGCCGACAAGACCGGCTACATCGACTATTTCGAGCGCTGCCACGAACTGGTGCGCCCCGGCGGCCTGATCATGGTCGACAACACCCTCTGGGACGGCAAGGTGGTCGATGTCGCCGAAGACGACGAGAACACCGAAGCCATTCGCGCCTTCAACGATTACCTGCGCGAGCGCGAGGAAATCGACGTTTCGCTGGTGCCGATCGGGGATGGACTGACGCTGGTGCGCAAGCAGCTCGAGGAGTAGGGCGTCGCGGTGATTCACGTGCGGGCCGGGGCAACCGATATACTGACAAGGTTCCGAATCGATCGAGGAGTCCCATGTATCGCCTGGTGATCATTCCCATCCTGTTCGTGCTGGCGGCCGCCCCGGCCGCAGCCGAAGTCGACCGCCGCACCGCCAATTCCGGCAATGTCGTGCTCGAAGATGTGCCCGAGATTCCCGAACGCATCAGTGAGGCGCTGACGCAGTACCAGAACACCCGATCAGCCGGCCTGATCGACTGGAGTACCGACGGTGAAAGCATCTACATTTCCACCCGCTTTGCCGAAGTCAGCCAGATCCATCGTGTCGAACGACCCGGCGGGGCGCGTCACCAACTGACCTGGTACGACGAACCGGTTGGCGGCGCAGCCCGTCGACCGGGCAGCGACATCATTGCTTTCCTGATGGACGAAGGCGGCAGCGAATTCGACCAGATCTACCTGTTCGACCCGACCGACGGTAGCCGCGAGATGATCAGCGACGGTGAGTCGCGCAACGGCGGCCTGGAATGGTCGGACAACGGCCGCTACCTGGCCTTCCAGTCCACGCGTCGCAACGGCCGTTCGAACGATATCTGGATGTTCGATTTCGAGAACGAGCGCAAGGCCGAACTCGTGCTCGAGGCGCCTGACGGCAGCTGGTGGGGTCCGGTCGAGTTTTCTTCCGACAACGAGAAATTGCTCGTCGTCCAGTACGTCAGCGTCAATGACTCGCGCATCCATGTACTTGACCTGGGCTCCGGCGAATTGACGCGTATTGCCGGCAGTGAGGAAGATCCATCGCGCAACCTGCCTTCCGGTTTCGACGCCGACGACAAGGGCGTGTATTTCAGCACCGACGCCGAGGGCGAGTTCGCCCGGCTGGCCTGGCGTCCGCTCGATCCCGGGGGCGAGGCGCGCGTGATCACCGACGACATTCCCTGGTCGGTGCAGGGGCTGGAGCTCAACCATGCCGGCGATGCCGGTGTCTTCGTCACCAACGAGGGCGGTATCAGCCGCCTGTACCGCTTCGATCCGGCCGACGAGAGCTACAGCCCAATCGACAGCCTTCCCGAAGGCCTGGTCTACGGCGCTTCGTTCAGCGCCGACGATGAATCCCTGGCTCTGGTGGTCAACAACCCGCGCTCACCCAGTGACGTCCACGTCATGGACTGGAATAGCGGCGAATTGACTCGCTGGACCTATAGCGAAGTCGGGGGCCTCGATACCGAACAGTTCGTCATGCCCGAGTTGATCCACTACCCGACCTTCGATGAAGTCGACGGCGAGCCACGCGAAATCCCGGCGTTCGTCTACCGACCGCAAGGCGAGGGCCCGCATCCGGTCATCATCCAGATCCACGGCGGGCCCGAGAGCCAGTCGCGACCGGGCTTTTCCAGCACCTACCAGTTGTGGATCGACTACCTCGATGCGGCCGTCATCCGGCCAAACGTGCGGGGCTCGGCCGGCTACGGCAAGAGCTATCTGAGGCTCGACAACGGCATGCGGCGCGAGGACTCGGTCCGCGACATCGGTGCGCTGCTCGACTGGATCAAGGCCCAGCCTGATCTCGACGCCGACCGCGTGGCCGTCTACGGGGGAAGCTACGGTGGCTACATGGTGCTTGCCAGCGCCGTTCACTACAGCGACCGGCTCAAGGCCGCCGTCGACATCGTCGGCATCAGCAACTTCGTGACCTTCCTGGAAAACACCGAGGACTATCGCCGGGATTTGCGGCGTGTCGAGTACGGCGACGAGCGCGACCCGGAGATGCGCGCGCACCTGCAGGCCATCAGCCCCCTCAACAACGTCGAGAAGATCGACGTGCCGATGTTCGTGGTCCAGGGCGAGAACGATCCGCGCGTGCCGGTCAGCGAGGCCGAGCAGATCGTCGCCGCGCTGCGCGAGCAGGGCAGCCCGGTGTGGTACATGAACGCGCTCAACGAGGGTCACGGCTACCGCCGTAAGGAAAACCGCGACCTCTACAGCGAAGCGGTGGTCCTGTTCCTCGAAACTTTCCTGCTAGACTGAGCGAGTCAACCCGTGGGCGCTGGAATGCCGGCGCCCGCGTTTTCCGATTTGAATCACCATTTCCCGGCCATCAGGTTGGGGATGTTCCCATCGAGGGCATTTCACACATGAGCGACGCCCCAATGATCGAGGTCTCGGGGCTCTACAAGATTTTCGGGGCCAATCCGGACGCCGCCATGCCCCTGATCGAAAAGGGGCTCGGCAAGGACGAAATCTTCGAGCAGACCGGCCAGACGATCGGTGTGCATGACGCTGAGTTGTCGATTCGCGAGGGCGAGATCTTCGTGGTCATGGGCCTGTCCGGCTCGGGCAAGTCGACCATGGTGCGACTGCTCAACCGCCTGATCGAGCCGACCAGCGGCCGGATCAGCATCGACGGCCGCGACGTCACCGCCATGTCGCAAAAGGAACTGATCGAGCTGCGTCGGCACGACCTGGCCATGGTGTTCCAGTCTTTCGCCCTGATGCCGCATCGAACGGTGCTCGACAATGCCGCTTTCGGCCTGGAAGTCGCCGGCGAGGATCGCGACAAACGGCGCGAACGCGGGCTCAAGGCCCTCGACCAGGTCGGGCTGAAAGCCAATGCCAACAGCTATCCCGATGAACTTTCAGGAGGTATGCAGCAGCGTGTCGGGCTGGCACGGGCGCTGGCCACCGACCCGTCGATCATGCTCATGGACGAGGCTTTCTCGGCACTCGATCCGCTGATTCGCACCGAGATGCAGGACGAGTTGCTCGAGTTACAGCGACAGCAAGCTCGCACGGTCGTCTTCATCTCGCATGACCTCGACGAGGCCATGCGCATCGGTGATCGCATTGCCATCATGCAGGACGGAAAGATCGTGCAGGTCGGAACGCCGGAAGAAATCGTGACGCAGCCGGCCAACGATTATGTACGTTCGTTCTTCTACGGCGTGGATATCTCGCAGGTCTTCACCGCGTCCGACATCATGGACAAGCAGCACCTGACCGTGGTCAAGCGGCCGGGCATGGGTGTGCGTGCCGCGCTGGAGAGCCTCCGGCGGCACGATCGCGATTTTGCCGTGGTCGTCGGTTCCGACGGCCGGTATGAGGGTATGGTCTCGGCCGACGCCCTGGCGCGGGTCCTCAACGCGTCCGATGAGCCGAACTTCCCAGACGCCTTCGAATCGGTCGAGCCAGTGGACACCGACAGCTTGCTCGACGAGCTGATCGGCCGCTGTGCGGATACTTCGGCGCCGATTCCGGTGGTCGATTCCGATGGTCGCTACCGTGGCGCCGTCTCGCGCAGCCGGCTGCTGCGAACCCTGGACCGCACGGGAGAAGAATCCAATGAGTGAATGGCTGCAGCAATTCCGGATTCCCATCGGCGACTGGGTCGAAGACCTCGTCGTCTGGATCCAGAACAACCTCACGCCGCTGCTTGACGGCATCGCCGCAGTCATCGGCTTTCTGGCCAACTCCTTTGAGGACGGGTTGATGGTCCTGCCGGTCTGGTTGCTGGGCGCCATCATCGTGGCGCTGGGCTGGTGGCGCGTGAGCTGGAGGTTCGGCGTCTTCGCCATCATCGCCCTGGGCGTGATCATCGGCATGGACCTGTGGGAGCCGACCGTCCAGACCTTGTCGCTGGTGCTTGCTGCCAGCACAGTGGCGCTGGCGACTGGTGTGCCGGTTGGTATCGCCATGGCCCGTAACGATCTGATCGAGTCGCTCATCCGGCCGGTGCTCGACTTCATGCAGACCATGCCGCCATTCGTCTATCTGATTCCGGCGGCCATCTTCTTTGGCCTGGGCACGGTGCCCGGGGCCATTGCTACGGTCGTCTTCGCCATGCCGCCGGCGGTGCGCCTGACCAACCTCGGCATCCGACAGGTCAGCAAGGAGCAGATCGAGGCCGGGCTTGCATTCGGCTGCACCCGACGCCAACTATTGAGAAAGGTACAGCTTCCGCTGGCCATGCCATCGATCATGGCCGGCGTGAACCAGACCATCATGCTGGCGCTTTCGATGGTGGTAATCGCCTCAATGATCGGCGCCGGCGGTCTGGGTAACACGGTCCTGACCGGGATCCAGCGACTCAACGTCGGGCTCGGGTTCGAGGGCGGTCTCGGGGTGGTCATCCTGGCCATTCTGCTTGACCGCATTACCCAGAGCTTCGCGCCGGGAAAGCGCGGCTGACTCGAAGGGATCACAAGGAAGTCGCTGAATCAGCGGTTTCCGTTCGGCATCGTGTGCCGTCTGACAACCGGGCACGGTGTTTTCTCGCATCATCATCGCGAAGAGGAGATAACACCATGCGACATAATATGACCAAAATACTGACTGCACTGGGTCTGGCCCTGGCGCTTGCCGCGCCGGTTCAGGCCGAAGACGTTCGCATCGGCTGGACCGCCTGGTCCGACGCCGAGTTCGTGACCAAGCTGGCCGAGCGAGTGCTCGAAGACCGGATGGATCAGGACGTCGAACTCGTCCAGACCGACATTGCCCCGCAGTATCAGGGCGTGGCATCGGGCGATATCGACGTCATGCTGATGTCCTGGCTGCCGGGCACCCACTCGGACTACATGGACAAGGTCGGCGCGGACATCGTGGACCTGGGCATTCTATATGGCTATGCCCGCCTGGGCTGGGCCGTACCCACCTATATCCCCGAGAGCGAACTGTCCTCGATCGAGGACCTGAAGAAGGACAATGTGCGTGAACAGCTCGATGGCACCATCACGGGTATCGATCCGGGTGCCGGCCTGACGCGTCTGTCCAAGGAGGCCATCGAGGAGTACGGCCTGGACGATTACGAGCTTCAGATCTCCAGCGGGGCCGGCATGACCGCCGCGCTGGAACGTGCCGTCAATCGTGACGAATGGATCGTGGTCACCGGCTGGAGCCCGCACTGGAAGTTCGGTGCTTACGATCTGCGCTATCTCGAGGATCCGAAGGGCGTGCTGGGCAGCTATGAACGCGTCCACGCACTGGCGCGTGAAGGCTTCTACCAGGAAAATCCGGAAGCCGCGCTGTTCCTGGCGCGCATGCACCTGGATCTCGACGAACTCCAGGCGGCCATGTTCCAGGCCCAGGAGACTTCCTATGAGGAAGCCGTCGATGAGTTCATCGCCAACAACGGCGACCTGATCGATTACTGGGTTACCGGCAAGATGGACTGATCGTCACCTGAAACGATCGAACCGGAAGAGCCCCGCTTCAGCGGGGCTTTTTCGTATTGGCAACAGCCGAAATGTTATTACTTCGGCCTGTTGCGGTAGATTACGGTTATGAATTCGCACGACCATCATCACCACGTCCCATCCAGCCGCAGCACGCTGGTCGCGGCGCTGTGCCTGACACTGGGCTTCGCGGCGGTCGAGTTTATCGCCGGTCTGTGGGCGGGATCGCTGGCCCTGGTCGCCGACGCCGGCCACATGTTGACCGACTCTTCCGCATTGGGTCTGGCCGCCTTTGCCGCCTGGATGGCCGGGCGGCCGGCGAGCAAGCGACGCACCTGGGGCTATGGTCGGACCGAAGTCCTGGCGGCGCTGATCAACGGCGTGATCATGCTCTTGCTCGTGGGATCGATCGCCTGGCACGCCTTCGAGCGTTTCCAGGATCCCCGTGACATCAGCGGTGCGGCCGTCATGGGCGTCGCCCTGGTCGGTCTGGTCGTCAACCTGCTGGTGTTCTGGGCCCTTTCCCGCGGCGAGCGCAATCTCAACGTCCGCGGCGCCCTGCTGCACGTACTGGGCGACCTGCTCGGTTCGGTGGCCGCGCTTGCCTCCGGCATCGTCATCATGGTCACCGGCTGGACCCCCATAGACCCGATCCTGTCGTTGCTGATCTGCGTGCTGATCCTGATCGCCGCGATTCGCTTGCTGCTCGACAGCGCGCATGTGGTCATGGAGGGCGTGCCCCAGGGGCTCGATATCGACCGGGTCCGCGCCACCATGACCGCGGTTGATGGCGTTCAGGATATTCACGACCTGCACGTTTGGCAGGTCTCCAGCAATCGGGTTGCACTCTCGGCCCACGTCGTGGTCGTCGATCTGGGCGAATGGCCCGTCACGCTGGCCGCGCTCAATCGCGCCTTGCTCGAGTCGCACGATATCGATCACCCCACGCTGCAGCCGGAACTCGTGCACTCGCATGACTGTGCCCATCAGCCGGAGGCCTGTCGCTGATGGCTGGAGGATGGGCTAGAGATGACGCCGTGCAGGAGCAGATCGATAGCACGGTCGAGGACGGGCTTGAGCGCGTACGCAGCCGCATTCCGAAGGGCGAAAGCCGGCGGGAGTGCGAGGAGTGCGGTGACCCGATCCCGGAAGCACGCCGCAAGGCGCTGCCGGGTGTGAAACTGTGCGTGGCCTGCCAGGAAGAACTGGACGAGGCGGAGAAGAAAAGCTTCAGTGGCTACAACAGGCGCGGCAGCAAGGATAGCCAGTTGCGTTGATCGGGCAGTAGAGGCACCGGCCCGCGGTCCAGGCCGGTGTATAGCCGTGCTCGATCAGCCTTCGCCCTCGCTGTCCATTTCGGACTCGGTTTCGGCTTCCGGCGCGGCATCTTCTTCGGCTTCGCCGCTGCCTTCCATTTCGGCTTCGGCCTGTTTGATGCGTTCGAGCAGCGTATTCAGGATCTCCTCGCCCGTTTCGCCGGCCCGCTCGATATAAGTATCGCGCACGCCCAGGCTGGCTTCACGGAATACCTCGCGCTCCTCGCTGGTCAGCTCGACCCACTCGGTGCCGCCTTCGTCGAGAATGGTCTGCAGGCGCTCCTCGTTGAACTGAATTTGTTCTTTGTCGATCCAGTCGACCAGTTCGTCGCGTACCTTGATCACCATCTTCCGCTGCTCATCCGATAGTGAATCAAACCACTGCTTGCTTGCCGCCAGAGTCGAGATGAACTGGGCGTGCCGTCCGGAGGTAAGTACGTCCTGCTCCTCGTAGAAGCTCATTTCCTCGATCGCGAAGATCGGGTTGACCTGGCCGTCGATCTGGCCGAGTTGCAGGCCGCTGTAGACCTCCGAGTACGGCATTGGCGTCGGATTGGCGCCATAGGCCCGGTACGACTCGACCAGGATAGGCGAGGTCATGGTGCGAATGCGGAAATCCTCGAAGTCGTCCAGCGTGCGCAGCGGCTTGTCGGCGCTCCAGACCATCCAGCCTTCTGGAATGATGTCGAGCAGCTGCAGGTCCTCATCGTTGTAAAGCGGCTGGAACAACGAATAGACGGCGTCGTCAGAGAGCACTTCCCGGTTGACCTCGTTGTGTTCCGACAGTACGAAGTGCAGCGTGAATACGCCGACTTCCGGGATCAGATCGGCCAGATGGCCGGGTGAGGCGAAGGCCAGTTCTATGTTGCCGCCCTGGGCCATTTCGGTCAACTGCGAAGAGGTGCCCAGCGCGCCGTATGGATAGATTTCGATGTTGATTGTGCCGTCGCTTCGCTCTTCGATCCGGCGCTTGAACTCCTGCGCGTAGGCATCCTGCACGCTGCCTTCGACTTCCTCGAGTGCGAAGCGCCAGGTGACTGCTTCGGTTTCGGGTTCGGTCGTCTCACCGTTACCCGTTTGCTCATCCGGCGTCTGCCCGGAATCGCTACAGGCGCTCAACAGCAGCGCGAACAGCAGTGTCAGGCCGAAATTCAGTTGTTTCATGGTTTGCTCCCGAAAATGAAACCGATCATCAACATAACACGACCCCGCGGTCTTCTTCGGAGACTGACCGGGTATGTCTCGGTCGCCGTGTAGAATAATGGCAATGGAGGTCGTTGAGAGGGCAACCGATCGTGATTGAAGACAGGTCGACAGTTGTGGGCCGGGCGAAATGAGTGACGCCAAACCGCAATCGCCGCGTTCGTGGCGTCAGGCCGTTCGCCGTCCGTTCAACTGGTTCGACCGAGGGCTGGATTGGTTCGAGCGCTTTGTCCTGGTCACCGGCATTGCGGCCATGGCGATTGTCAGCGTGATCAATGTCATTTCCCGAAACACCCTTGGCTCGAGCCTCCAGTTCGCCAGTGATGTCACCCAGTTGCTGCTGGTCCTGGTCACCTTCATGGGTATTGGTATCGGCGCCCGCAACGCACGCCACATCCGGGTGTCCGCCATCCACGACCTGCTACCCGAAGTGGCACAGAAAGTGCTGTTGACGATCGTCGGATTCGGCACCTCAGCACTGCTTTTCCTGCTAGCCAACTATGGCTGGGCCTATGCCCAGTCGGCGCAGCGCAGCTGCCGCGTACTGCCCGAGATTCTGGGTTCGACACCGCTGTGGATCGGAATCGCGATCACACTGATTGCCATGGTGCTCTGTGGCCATCTCGTACGGATCGTGGCCGAGGCCGGCGGCCGTATGCTCGAGCGCCAGTCCCCGGTTCGGCGCAACGTCATACTGTTTGTCACCATCGCCGTGGTGTTGGCGCTTGGTGCACTCCTGTTCGGGCTGTTCATCGATCTGGTCGACAATCGCAGCGGTCGCTGCCGCGTCACTTCCTCGACCGGCTTCCCGGTCTATTTGATCTACATGGTCGTGCCACTGGGATTCCTGCTCGGCGGCATTCAGTTCTTCCTTGCCGGCTTGCGCAACCTGGTCAGTCGGGACAATTACCTGTCCTGGTATCACCGCGATGAGTACGAGAGCGAGGAACAGGCCGCCGGTCAGACCTCTTTCGGCAGGATTCCCGACCAGGGCGATGACGCCAACGACAAGCGGGAGCGTGACGATGGCTGAATTCTTCGAATTGATCGGTCTGGCGGCGCTGTCCGATGCCCAGGTCGCTCTGGTGGCCGCTGCCGTCATGGTGGTGCTTCTGCTGATGGGTTTCCCGATGATGGTGCCGCTGATGGTGGGTGCCATGGTGCTGCTCTTTTCCAAGTTCGTCATGCTTGAGCCGAGAATGCTCGTCCAGCAGATGATCGGCGGCGTCGAGCAGAGCGTGCTGGTGGCCGTTCCGATGTTCATCTTGGCCGCCGATATCATGATCAAGGGCAATACGGCCGATCGCCTGCTCGACCTGGTTAGCAAGTTCGTCGGCCACATCCGCGGCGGGTTGCCGGTGACAACGGCGGTCTCGTGTACGCTTTTCGGGGCGGTTTCGGGCTCGACCCAGGCCACCGTGGTGGCCATGGGCAAGCCGCTGCGGCCGAAGCTGCTCGAGGCCGGCTATACGGATCGATTCTCGATGGCGCTGATCATCAATTCCAGCGATATCGCGCTGCTCATTCCGCCCTCGATCGGCATGATCATCTACGGTGTGGCATCGGGCACTTCAGTGGGTGAGTTGTTCATCGCCGGTATCGGACCCGGGCTGATGATCCTGGCGCTGTTCGCGGTCTACTGCTACATCATTTCGGTCTGGAAGAAGATCCCAGCCCGCCCCGCCTCGAGCTGGGGTGAACGATTGACAGCCCTGCGCCGGGCCGTGCTGGCCTTTGGCTTTCCGGTGATCATCATCGGCGGCATCTATTCGGGTTTCTTCAGTCCCACCGAGGCGGCTTCGATGTCGGTGGCCTATGCGCTGCTGCTGGAGATGGTGATCTATCGTGAGGTCAAGCTTTCGGACCTGCCGGGGGTGGCCCTGTCGACCGGCATGATTACGGCGGTGGTGTTCATCCTGGTCGCCGCCGGCATGGGCTTTTCCTGGATCGTTTCCTTCGCCCAGATACCGGAACTTCTGCTGGGTGACGTGGTTGCCAATGCCGCCGACAACCCGTTGATGGTACTGGCGCTGGTGGCCGTCGCCTACTTCGTGGGCTGCATGTTCGTCGATCCCATCGTCGTCATCCTGATCCTCACGCCCATCTTCTCCCCGGCTATTGCCTCGGCCGGGCTGGACCCGGTTCACGTCGGCACCATCGTCGTGCTGCAGGCGGCCATCGGCTCGGCCACGCCACCGTTCGGCTGCGACATCTTCACCGCAGTGGCCATCTTCCGCCGACCCTACTTGGACGTGATTGCCGGCACACCGCCCTTCGTGCTGATATTGCTTTGCTCGACGGTGCTGCTGATCCTGTTTCCGCAGATCGCGCTCTTCCTGCCGGAGTTGATGCGATAGGAAACCGCAGTTTCCTAAGAGTCTTTGATCAGACGGTCGTGTCGTGGCAGGTAGAGCGCCGCCTTGATGTCGGTCTCGCCCATCTGCTCGAACAGGCGGCGATAGGTTGTGAGCTGGACCTGGTAGCGTTCGGCCTCCTCGCCAAGAAAGCCTTCCAGGTCGCCACCGGCGTGATAGCCGGACTTGTAGTCGATGATCCAGCGCGTGCCGTGTTCGTCGATGAAAGTGCGGTCGATGACGGCGTTGACCAGTTCGCCCTCGATCACGCCTGTCAGGGGCAGTTCGCAGGCGGCCTCGCGATGCCGCCCGCTGAGAATCCAGCGCCCGGTTTCGCTCTCGATGGTCTGATCGAAGGCCTCGCGGATGGGCACCACGGCGGAGTCGAGATCACGGCTGCCGGTGCCCATTGCCCGCAGTAGGCCGGGGATACGATCCCGTAGCGTCTGCTGCCGGTCCCCGTCGAGGTGCTCGATGCCGATCTGGCCGATGCGCTCGAGCAGGCGATGCAACACCGTGCCGATGCGCCGGACCTGCATACCGGCCCAGTTGAACTCGATCTCGACTTCGCGTTCGCGCGGCGGCAGCGCCGGGCGCCAGTCCAGTCGTTCGCCGAGCGGCGGCTGCCAGTCGGCGCTCACCCGTCGGAGGGACTGAGCGGGGCGTGCGTTGGCATCCGGCGCGTAACCGCCCGCTTCGGGTGCCTGATCGAGGGCTTGAAGAAAGTCCCCGCCGCAGGTCGGCCACAGGTCCGCCAGCAGGCTGCCCGACGAAGGTTTGATCTCGTCGCGCTCGGGATCGAGGGCGGCCGAAAGTACCAGGTGTTCACGCGCCCGGGTCGCGGCGACGTACAGCAGGCGCTGGTGTTCGAAAGCTTCGCGTTCCTTCTGCTCGGCGCGAATCAGCTTGATCAGGTCGCTGTTGTCGTCCTGCTCGGCCGAACGCAGCGGGGCCAGCAGCACACGTTCTTCTCCGGCTTCAGGCGTGAACGGCAGCCAGTACAGCATCTCCCGGTTGTTGCCACCAGTGCCGCGGTCGAGACCGGGCAGCACCACCAGGTCCCACTCCAGACCCTTGGCGCCGTGCATGGTCAGGATTTCGAGCTTGATGTCGTCGCTGGGCGGATCGCCCTCGGTGTACTGCTCTTCGAGCAGCTCCATGAAGGCGTTCCAGTCGGCCAGCAGGTCCTGCTCTTCGGCCGTGGACAGCGTGTCGAGATAGGCTTCGGCATCGCGGCGTTCCGATTCGGGTTTTGCCAGCACATGCGGGCCGCCCAGTCGCGTCCAGATGCCCTCGACCAGGTCGCGCGCGCTGCGCTTTCGCCACATGTCCCGGGCATGGGCCAGCGCCTGCAACACCCGCGCGGCGCGGTGGCGGCCGTCTTCGGAGAGCCGCTCGAGGGCATTTTCGTCATTCAGCGACCGGCCGTCGCCGGCGAGGGCGTGCAGGTCGGCCAGCGTCAGTCCGCAGGGCGGCGAGCGCAGCATGGCCAGCACGGCGGTGGTATCGGCCGGATTGATGATGGCCCGCGTGATCGCCAGCAGGTCCTGGACGACCGGCCGGGTCAGCAGGGGATCGAGCTTGACGGCGCGATAGCCAATATCGTGGCGCTCCAGCGCCGGCAGGATATCGGCCAGATGCGAGCGCGCCCGCACGATGATCGCGGCGGAGAAGTCCGGGTCGTCGCGATGATCGTCGAGTGCCCTGGCAACGGTCTGCGCCACGGCTTCGGCTTCCGGGCCGCGGCCGGACCGGGCCAGTATTTCGACGCTTCCGCCCGTACCGCGACCCGGTTCGGACGTTGCGTAACTTACCGCGCCCGCGGAAATGTCCTCGATCTCGGGAAAGACCGGGCCCAGCCGTTCGTTGACCCACCCGACGACTTCCGCGCGCGAGCGAAAGTTGCGGGTCAGCCGGCAGGATTCGACCGCCTGCGTGCCGATGCCGTGTTCACGCGTTCGCATGAACAGCCCGACTTCGGCTTCGCGGAAACGGTAGATCGACTGCATCGGGTCGCCGACCAGGAACAGGCTGCGTGCCTCGCCGGGCTGCCAGCCGCCGACCAGTTTTTCCAGCAGGTGGTACTGGCCCCAGTTGGTGTCCTGGTATTCGTCGACCAGGATGTGGCGGATTCTGCGGTCGAGATAGAGGGCAAGGTCGGTATAGCCGGCCTCCTCATCCCCCAGGCCACGCAGGGCGGCGGCGCCGATGCCGGCGAAGTCGGTCTGGCCGGTCTCGGCAAACACCAGTTCCAGCTCGGTGGCGGCGGCCTCGAGTACCCGGATCATCGCGGCAAGCACGTCCCATTCCTCGTCGCCGTAGCGCGGCTCGGGCTGACTGCGGGCCCGATCGATCCAGCCGGCCAGTTCATCGTTCTCGCGCAGCGCATCGAGCATCGCCACGATGCGGTCCTTGTGCTCGCTCTTGGCCGGAAAGCCCTGGTTCTTGTTGGGTGCGGCGCGCCAGCCGCCGCTGTTGGTCAGCAGGGCAAAGCCCAGTGCACGCCAGCCCGGCAGGTCGGTCGGGTCCGCACCGGGCATGCGGGTGAGATCGGCGCTATCGTCGAACGGCGAAGACTTGCCTTCGGCCTGCAGGCTGGCGGCGGCCTGGCGCAGGACTTCGAGCAGGGCGTCGGGATCGACGCGCGCTTCGGTCAGGCCGGCCTGAAGCACCTGCTGCGCCGTATCGAGCTGGTCGGAAACCACCTCCTGCAGCGTTCGCTCGAAAACCGCGCGTTCGGGTCGCCCGCTCATTCCGAGGGCGCGTAACCATTGCTCGCGCTTGCCGAGCAGGGCCACCAGCAGGTCCTCGATGTCCTGGCTGCGGTGGTCGCGCCACAGCAGCAGGCATTTGACGTCTTCGGCCAGTTCGTCGCGGCTGTCAGCCCGCGTGAGTACGCGGCGTGCGGCCTCGCGATACAGGGCGCGAGCGTTCTCGGCGGGTGCGGGGACCGGGCCGAGTTGGCTGGCCACCGGCATGGTTCGCGCCAGGTAGTGATTGAAGCTGTCGATGGTGCGAATCAACAGCCGCTGTGGATTGTCGAGCAGACCCCATTCGCCCACCTTGCCGGCCACGGCTTGCGCCTTGGCGAGCGCGGCTTCCTCGTGCGGGCCGTCCGCCTTGTAGCCTGGTTCGAGAAACTGCAGGATTCGCTCACGCATCTCGGCGGCGGCCTTGCGCGTGAAGGTGATGGCCAGGATTTCTTCCGGCGCCTCGACCACGCCGAGCAGTCCCAGGTAGCGCTCGACTAGCAAGGTGGTCTTGCCCGAACCGGCCGGCGCCTGGACGATGACCGAGCGCTGCGGCTCGACGGCGACCTTGCGTTGCTTGTCGTCACTCATCATCGGCCTCCGGCAGGATCACGCGCTCGTTGATACGGCAAAGCGCGTGCAAGTGGCAGTACTTGCAGACCTGGTTGTCGCGCGGTTCGACCTGCGAGCGACCGGCCAGGAAGTCTGCGGCCAGGCCATTAAGATGCCTGCGCCATTCGTCGACCAGTGACCGCCAGGATTCGATCTCGCCGAACTTCGAGCGGCCCTTGATCTCGCCGATGACCTGCACGCCGTCAATCCCGGCATCGACCTCGGCCAGGCCGTCGAAACCCATATTGTCCGGACGGAGTCTTGCGAACGCGATGGCGACGGGACGTGGCTGAAGACTGGTGGCGTAGGCGGGCAGTTGCACGTCGGCCAGGGGCGCTTCCGGTGCCCAGCCGTTCTTGCCGGACGCCCCGGTCTTGTAATCGATCACGACCGAACCACCGCCTTCCAGTTCGTCGACGCGGTCAATCTTGCCGGTCAGGTGGAGCCGGTCGAAGGCCAGCTCGACTTTCGTCTCCCGCGCCGTGACGGAAAATGGCGCGCGTTCGCGCTCGATTGCCAGCCACCTCGACAGCGCGCGTTCGAGGCACTGGGCCTCGATGGCCAGCCCGGCTTTGGTCAGGGCCAGCGGGTTGCGCCGGGCGAATTCTTTAAGCGCCGCATCGCGGGCGGCGGCGATGCGCTCGGCCAGAGCTGACTCGCCGAGCGACTCGAGCGCATCGAGGCCGTCGAGATCGGACCAGAAGTGCTCCAGCGCCTTGTGCACCAGGCTGCCGCGGTCACGGGCATCCAGGCCGGGCCGCGGCGGCGTGAGGTCGCCGGCACCCAGGCGCCTCTCGGCGAAGGCCCTGAACGGACAATCGGACTGGCGCTGCAGCACCGATGTGCCGCCTCGGACCTCGCCGCCGGGATGTTCCGGCGCGAGGGTGTCCTCGGGCAGGGTCTCGATTTCGGCCCGTTCGGCGGTCTCGTTCGGGGCCGCTTCCTCGACCGGGCAGTCGGACAGCAGCGGCGTAAGATGGCGTTGCTCGTCGTCGCTGCCGCGGCTGAAACTGCCGGTCACGATGGGTGCCGTCCTTGCCAGGCCGTCGAGCTCGCCGCGGGCGCGCTCCAGGGCGCTTTCGGCGCTGGCGGCCGGCGCGTCGGCTTGCAGGCTGGCGGGTATGAAAGGATCGCGCCGTGTCGGCGACGGCCAGGTCTGGTGGTCCAGGCTGGTGACCCGCATTGCATCGAAGCGCGAACCGAGCGCTTCTTCCACGCCCAGGATCTCGATCGGGGCGCCGGGGTTTCGCTCGCGAAACGCCGCCGTTGCGGCGCGCTCGTTCAGTCGGCGCACGGCCTCGGCTCGGGAAATCGGCCGCTCGATCACCAGGTCGAGTGCACTGAAATCCTCGAGCAGGTCGTGGAAGCGTTGCAGGACCTGGAACTCGCGGCTGTCGAGACCGCGCCCGCGGCCGAAGCCCATGGCTTCGAGCTCCTTCTGAAAGCGCACCACCCATTGCGATGGCAAGGCCGTGTCGCGGTGTTCGCGCCGAAGCAGCTCCCATTCGGCCAACCTGCCGGACAGCTCCTTTGCGCCGCTTTCGCCAATCTGCCAGGCGAGCTGTCCGGCGTGCAGCCAGTAGGGGCGGTAGCGGATGACGGCACTCAGTGCGCCGGCGCGGGCCCGGGACTCGGCTTCCCAGCCGCTGAGGAATGGTGATCGCAGCAGGGCGGCGACCTGCGGCTGGCTGATGCGGTGCGGATCGATCCTGAGCAAGGACAGGGCGTCGGCCACCAGCGGCCAGCGCGCCAGGGTCGGGCCGAGAGAAATGTGCCAGGGCTCCTCATGGCCGGCATCGAGCGCGAAACCGGGCGGATCGAACACCCGCCGGAAGACCCGCTCGACCGTACCCAGCCGATCTCGCAGGCCGGGTACGACGACGGCAATGATCTGATCTGGCTTTTCTTCCAGCAGGCCGCGGGCCCAGCGTGCGGCGTCCACCAGTTCGTCCACCTCCTCGGCATGAGCGATCACCGTTTCCAGCGAACCCGCGTCCTCGCGCGACGGGGCGCTTTCGATATGCACACCGGCCGCTTCGGCGGCCTGGAGGATGGCGCGCTGCAGCGGGGTCATCGCCAGCTCGAAGCCGGACAGCCTGATGGCTGCCGGTAGCCCAATCTCGCCGGTCTTGATCAGGTCGGGAAGCCGGCCGGCGAAGCGCCACTCGTCGATCAGGCCCCGCTGTTTGCATAGCTCGCTAAACCGCCCGGCCCAGTCGCGGAAATGCCGGCTGTCCTCACTGAGCATCAGGTCGGGCCAGTCGGAGGGCTCGTCGATGCAATATTCGTGGACGAGCCGCCAGCTCGCAGCCACCATCTCGGCCACGCGGGGTTCGCCGATGAACACATCGCGGTCGATCACCGACTGCCACAAAACCAGCGCCTGGGAGGCACTGATCGGAACCCGCGGAGCTTCGGCGGTCAGAAACCAGTCATCGCGCAGCCGACCGATCCAGCTCGGAAAGGCCAGTACTTCGGGCGAACGCCAGGCCTGTTCGCCGGCGGACTGTCTCGCCAGCGCTTGCCGCTGCTTTTCGGCGCGCGCCAGGCGTGCCGTCGGGGTGAGAATGAGGGTCTGATCACCAATCATGCACGAGCATTATGCCGAAGATTTTCTCAGAACCCGAGAATGGCGATCATGCACGAAAGCTGTACTGCGCCATAATCGGCGGAGATCATTCCAAGGAGGAATTGCGATGAAATCGGTTGTGACGGGTGCCGTTCTGGGCTTCCTCGCCGTGGTTGCCGGCGCGGCAACCGGGCACGGCCCAGTTGCGGGGCTTGATTCGCAGGGCATGCGCCCGATACTCACGGCGCTGCGTTATCAGGAGCTTGGCGCGGTGATGATCGTGATCACGGGACTGGCCAGCGTGCTTGTTGTCTCGAAAGCGGCCGGCTTCCGGCTGGCCGTCTCGTCGTGGCTGTTCGTGGCCGGCACGCTGCTGTTCAGTTTCAGTATCTACGCACGCATAATTCTGGACTTCGAATGGCTGGGGCCGGTCACGCCGATCGGTGGGCTGTGTCACATGGCCGGCTGGATCGCGCTGGGCTGGGCGGCGCTGGCTGTCCCGTCACGGGATGGCTAGAGTAAGGGCGTCTGGTGGACACGGACTACAAGGTTCATGCCGAGACCCTGGATCAACGGGTGATCCGGTTTACCCTGGTCGATTCCGACGGCTGCTTGAGTTGGCGCCGTGTACTGGAAGGATGGCGACGGGGTCAGACCTTCTCCGACCCGCTCGGGCGACGACTGGCCGAACTGCCGTTTGCCGCCTTCCGCTGGGAAACGCCGGCCATGACGGTCGACCGCCTGGATACGCGGTTCGAATGCGTGGCCGTGGACGATCCATCGATCGACGTGATGCCGGATCCTTCCCCCTTCGCCGGGCACCTGCGAAGTGATCGCCCGGTCGTCCGCTTTCCCAACCTGGGTGGCGATGCCGTGCTGGTGGTGCCCTGCCGGCGCGACGGCGAGGCAGCCTATACGCACCTGGCCAACTTCCTTCGGGGTGCGCCGCGCGAGCAGCAGCGCTCGTTCTGGCGGGAAGTCTCGCTGGCGATGGCCGATCGCCTGGGTGAACGGCCGGTGTGGCTCAGCACCGCCGGCGGTGGCGTGGCCTGGCTGCACGTCAGGCTCGATGACCGGCCCAAGTACTACGTCCACGCGCCGTACCGAAATCCGCCCGATTCCTGACGGCGGCGCGCTGCCTGTCAGCGCGGCAGTCGGTAAGTAACCCGCCCCAGCTGGAACGGCTGAAGGGGTTGGTGATCGGCGGAGTCGATGCCATGTCTGTAGTACAACTTGGTGTCCGGCCGTCAACGCATGCCCAGGCGGCCTGTACCGGGAAGAGCCGTCAGCCGTCGAACTCGATCATGTCGAGGCCACGCCGGGCACGTAGAATCAAGCAACCATCACACGCACACACACACGAGGAGCCCGATCATGGCCACAAGAACAGCGAATGCACGTTGGGAAGGCGATCTACCGTCCGGAAAAGGCCGCATGGCGTTCGGCAGCGGCGCCTGGGAAGGCCAGTATTCCTTCAGCTCGCGTTTCGAGGAAGGCACCGGCTCCAATCCCGAGGAGCTGATCGGCGCCGCGCACGCGGGGTGCTTCTCGATGGCCCTGTCCAATATCCTGGCCCAGGCCGGTCACAAGCCCGACTCGGTCGAGACGGTGGCCCACGTGCACCTGGAAAAGGGTGACGACGGTCCTTCGATTACGCGCATCGAGCTGGTGACCGAAGCCGTCGTGCCGGGCATCGGCGAAGATGATTTCCAGGAGCACGCGGAAGCGGCCAAGAAGGGCTGTCCGGTCTCGAAGGTGCTCGCGGGCGCGGATATCTCGCTCAACGCCACGCTCAAGTAGGACGCGCGGCCTTCAGTTCGGCGCGGAAACCACCGAGGTCTCGTTGGTGGAACTCTCGGCCGCTTCCGACGGGGAAGCGGCCCTGCTGGCGACCATCGGTGGTTCGGCCAGCGCCTGTTGCCAGAAGTGGATCGACAGGTCGTTGATCGCCCCGCTTTCGGCGTTGAGCAGCAGGGCCAGCCCGGTGCGGTGCTCGGGCGAGTAGGCGACCTGCGCCACGAAGCCCTTCACCCAGCCGCTGTGGGTGATCAACGGCTGCCCGTCGATGCTGTAGATGCGCCAGCCCAGCCCGTAGTGGGCGTCGGACAACAGGTCGCGCCAGCCCTTGCGCCGCAGTTCGCGCGCGGTGCGCACGCGCTTGCGGGTGAGGCCGGCGACCACTTGCGGTCGAATCACGTCGGGGCGATTGCCCATGTGGGCCGCCAGCCAGCGGCCGAGATCCAGCGCGCTGGCGTTGACGCCCGCCGCCGGGGCGACGCGGTAGTAGTTTTCGTTGACCTGGGTGGGGACCCAGCGCCAGCGGTTGACCTTGACGTGCGGCGAGGCGCGGTTGCTGCTGGCCAGGAATTCGTCGTGGCCGACCGAAGCCTGTCGCATGTCGAGTGGTTCGAACACGCGCTCGCGCAGCAAGTCGGCGTAGCTTCGGCCGCTGCTGGCCTCGATCGCCGGCTCGACCAGCGAGAACAGCACGTTCTGGTAGGTGTAGCACTCGCCCGGCGGGCACACGGGGGCCACGTTGCCGAACTGCGGCAGGATCTCCTCGAGCGTGCGTCCGGCGTTGAGCAGGTTGTCGTAGGCGTTGGGTACGATGCCGGCGCTTTGACTCAGCAGGTGTTCGATGGTCAGCTTCTGCGCGTGTTCGGCGCGGGCCAGGGTGAACTGCGGCACGTAGCGCCTGACCGGATCGTCCCAGTGCAGCCGGCCCTCGGCCACCAGCTGGCCGGTGAGCTGGGCGGCGAAAGTCTTGGACACCGAGGCGACGCGAAAGACGGTTTCGGGCGTGACACTTCGCTGGTCGTCGAGCGAGCGTACACCGTGACCGGCGGCATGCACGATGCGCCCGTCGCGCACCACCGCCCAGGCGGCGCCCGGCACCCGCTCGGCCTCGAGCATGATGCGGAAATGCCGGTCCATCTCGGCAAAGTCCGGAACCGCGGCGGGGGTGGCCGGGGCGTGCATCGACGCGGCAGCCAGGGCCAGCAGGGCGGTCAGGAAACGGGTCATGCGCCAATTGCGGTAATGGGATCAGTGCCCGATTATACGGGTGAAGCCGCCCGGCCGTGATGATCGCCTGGCGGAGGCCGACGGGCCGGCGACCGAGACTCCCTGAGGCTCGCTCTGGCGTGATGCAGTTCTCAAAAATGTTATAGTTGTGAGCATTTATCGGCTTTTTTTGCGCATATTGACGGGAGGGAGTCATGAGGGATTGCTCAAGACTGACGACGCTGGTGGTCCTGGCACTGACACTCAGCCTGGCCGGATGCGGCGGGGACGGATCGCAGCAGGAACAGGAGGCGTCAGCACCGGCAGAGGCGGGCGAGACACAGCAGGACACGGTTGAAGCAGACGCCGAGGAGGCCGCGCCGGAGACCGATTCCGACCCCGATGCCTCCGATGAGCGGGTCATAGAAGTCGTCGTGCGGGACTTCGCCATCGACGCACCCGAAGAAATGGGCACCGGCTGGTACACGATGCGCCTGGAGAACCTCGGCCAGCAGACCCATTTCGTGATCATGTATCGCCTGGTGGAAGGCAAGACCATCGAGGATCAACGCCGCGAAGTGGTGCCGGCCTTCGACGAGTTGATGGCCGGTATCCGCAGCGGGGAGATCGAAAAGGCCGACATCGGCACCTTCCTGGGCGAGAACATTCCCGAGTGGGGCCTGCAGATGACCTACGTCGGTGGGGTCGGTCTGCTGGCGCCGGGACGCTCGGCCCAGACATCCTTTCGGGTGCCGGAGCCCGGTACCTATCTGATGGAGTGCTACGTCAAGTCGCCGGATGGTACCTTTCACACCTCGATGGGCATGCTGACCCAGGTGGACGTGGTCGACCAGGGCGGCGAAGGTGCCGAACCCGAGGCGGACGCGACGATCGCGATCACCAACGACGGCATCGAGGCGCCCGATACGCTGCCTTCCGGCAGTCAGACCATCCGGGTGGATATCGAAGATCGCCCCGAAACGTTCATGCCCTACGACGTCAACCTGGCCCGGCTCGAGGAAGATTCCGATCTCGAAGACATCGTCTCCTGGATGGACTGGAGCGACGTCGGTGGCCTGCGTGCACCGGCGCCCGTGGAGTTTCTCGGCGGCGTCGAGCACATGGAAGCCGGCAACCACGGGTACATGACCGTTGATCTCTCGCCCGGTCGCTACCTGTGGATCTCGGAGATCAATGCCGCCGAGATGCACCAGGTCTTCACGGTCGAATAATCATCCCCGTTCCGCGGCACGGCAGTCGACTGCCGTGCCCGGTGTTGCAGCTCAGATGTGCATGATCTCGTCTTTCAGCGACCAGGCGATGAACAGCACATCCTTGCGCGCCTCTTCTTTGACGTTGTGGGCATCGAGCGTGTTCATGATGTCGTCGCAGGCGGCCATGTACTCGGCTGCGCTGATGTTCATGCCGCGATGGGTGTCGGGCATGCTGCGGCCGGTGTAGTCTTCCGGGCCGCCGCTGCCGGTGCCCAGAAAGTCGCGCAGGTGCTTTTTCGCCTGTTCGAACTTCTCCGGATCTTCGGCCAGCGGCTCGTAGCGCGCCTTGATGACGGGGTTGCGCAGATGGGCATCGACGATGTCGTCGACCAGCGCGGCAATACCGTCGGCACCGCCGAGATTCTGGTAAAGCGATGTCATGAAATCCTCCTCGTTCGCTTTGCTTGTCTCCCCATTTCGCAGCTTGTCTGCGAAGGTGAATCAAGCCTAAGCGAGCGTCGGCCGGCGCGCATAGTACAGAATGTGTACTTGCTGCCGTCCGGGGCGCGGCATAGACTGCGGCCATGGCACACGGCTACGGTCAGTTCTGCCCGCTCGCCAAGGCCGCCGAAATCCTGTGCGAGCGCTGGACGATGTTGCTGGTTCGCGAACTGGTCGCGGGCAGTCGTCGCTTCAACGACCTCCGTCGCGGCCTGCCCCTGATCTCCCCCACACTGTTGTCGCGTCGCCTCAAGCAGCTCGAGCAGGCCGGCGTGGTCGAGCACAAACTCGATGCCGAGGGCGCCCAGTCCTACGAATTGACCCCTGCCGGCCGCGAGATCCAGCCCCTGGTCGAGAACATGGCCGTTTGGGGGCATCGCTGGGTGGGCAGCCAGCTCGAGGAAGGCGATTACGACGTCGGGCTGTTGATGTGGGATATCCGGCGCGGCGTCGACGCTTCACAGTTTCCCGATCAGCGCACGGTGATCCAGATTCGCTTCAATGATGCGCCCAGGGGGCAGGGCGACTGGTGGCTGGTGGCCGAAGCGGGGGAAACCGATCTGTGCATGGAAGATCCCGGGCACGACGTCGACCTGGTCGTCGAGACCAGCGTCGTCACGCTGACGGGTGTGTGGCTGTGCCGCTCGACCCTGGCCGAAGCCGAGAAGCAGGGGGCGCTACGAACTTATGGCGATAGGGATCTGAAAGCGCGGCTTCCCGACTGGCTGTGCGGCAGCCCGCTGGCGCGCCTGGGTGAGGCCTCCCTGCGCGAACACCCCATCGCCTGAGGCAATGACCAGGTGCAGGTTGGTACGAAACGCTCTAAGAGTGTTTCGTCCCGAACCAGATGAAGTGTCGCGCCCCCTTGCCCTTCTTGTGCGGCCGAACGACACGCTCGTCCACACGAAAGCCGGCTTCCTTCATCCGCTTGACGAACAATCGATCGGGCCCGGCCGACCACACCGACAGCACGCCGCCCGGGCTCAGGCAACGCGCGATGGCCGACAGCCCGGCGGCCGAATAGATCCAGTCGTTCTCGCGCCGGATCAGCGCCTCGGGCCCGTTGTCGACATCGAGCATGACCGCGTCGAAGCCCGACTCCGGCTTGCGGATCACATCACTCACGTCGCCCACGTAGACGGTGGTTCGCGGGTCGGCCAGGGGATGCCCGGCCGGCTCGCCCATGAAATCGCGATTCCAGTCGATTACTTCCGGCACCAGTTCGGCCACCACCACTTCGGCGTCGGGCCCGGTCGCTTCCAGCGCCGAGGCCAGCGTGAAACCCATGCCCAGTCCCCCGATCAGCAAACGCGGTTTCTTGACGCCCTTGATGCGCTCGCAGGTCAGTTCGGCCAATGCCTTTTCCGAACCGTTGACGCGGCTGTTCATCAGCTCGCCCCGGCCGGGAATGGTGATCGAGAACTTCACCTCGTGCTGGTAGAGCATCATCTGCTTGTTGGTGTCGGGGATGGTGGCGGTGCCGAGAAGGATCGAGGGTTTCATTACTGCACTGTGAGGTCGTGATGGGGTCCGGCGGTCGGGCGGGTGCCCTGGCTTGCCTGCGGTCGGCGGAGTATAGTCGAGGCGAGGGAACACTGTCGATTGAGTGACGGCGTACACCAGGGAGGAATGCCATGGCCATCCGGATTCTCAAGATCGTTCTCGTCATCTGCGTCGGCCTGCAGGCGCTGTTCTACGCGCTGCAGAACATCGTCAATCTCGAGGCCGCCCACTCGGTCATGACCGCCGTGTTGTCGATGGCCGACCACGAGTACTACCCCAATCACTTCGGCCCGCCCGTGACCGGCGTGCTGGTCTGGGTGGCGCTGTGGATCGTCATCCTCGGCGAGCTGCTCGCCGGCATCCTGTGCCTGAAGGGCAGTTTCGACATGCTTCGCCGCCGGCAAGATACCCCCGCCGTATTCGCGCACGCCAAACAGTGGGCCGTGGTCGGCTGCGGGGTGGCCGTGGCGGTCTGGCTGGGCCTGTTCATGGCCGTCGGCGGGGCGTACTTCCAGATGTGGCAGACCGAACTGGGCATCAACTCGCTCGAAGGCGCGTTCATGTATGCGGTCTCCTCGGGCATCGTGCTGCTGTTCGTCAACATGCCCGACGAGGCGCCAGGCCACACCGTCTAGCGTGTAACCTGTAGGCGGGTATCGAAAACACTGATCGATCATGCCGCGATTTCCGAACATCGCCGAGTCCGCGCAGGGCGTGAAGGGCTCGGTCTATTCCGGGCTCAAGAAAAAGCCCGCTTCCGGCAAGCCGCCGGTGCCGCTGCACGTCGGCGACACCTGGATGGAACCGGCCGAGGGCTGCCGGATGCAGGACCTCACCGTCGAGGACCACCCGGGCATGCACCGCTACTCGCCGGTGCCGGGCTATCCGCAGCTTCGTGATCGCATCGCCGAAGTCCACGGGGAGCGTACCGGCGTGCAAACCGAGCGCGGCCAGGTGGTGGTTACCGGCGGCGCGACGGCCGGCCTGGCCGCCGTGGTCGGCGCGCTGGTCTCACCCGGTGAGGAAGTACTGCTGGTCGCCCCCTACTGGCCGCTGATTGCCGGCAGCGTGCGCGCCTTCGGCGCCACGCCGGTCGACGTGCCGATGATGACCGAGATCGAGACGGCGGAAGCCGCCGTCGAGCGACTCGAACGACATCGAACCGAAAAGACCGTCGCCGTCTACTGGAACACCCCGCACAACCCCACCGGACGACTCCTGCCGCGCGAATGGCTGGAAGCCATAAGCGCGTGGGCGAGAAAGCACGACCTGTGGATCTTCTCCGACGATGTCTACGAGGACTACGTCTACGATGGCGAACACGTCTACACGCGGTCGGTCTCGCCGGACAACACCATCTCGGTGCACAGCTTCTCGAAAGCCTTCGGCATGGCCGGCAACCGCTGCGGCTACCTGGCCGGCCCCGATGAAGCCATCGATGCGGTCAAGCGCATCATGACCAACATCAACTACTCCGCCTGCTCGGCCTCGCAACTCGCCGCACTGAACGCCCTCAACGGCACGGCCGACGAGTGGGTGGCCAATGCCCGCGAGAAGTACGCGCGGCTGGGACGTGAAGCCGCCGAAGCCCTCGACCTCCCGGCACCCAAGGGCAGCACCTTCCTGTTCCCGGACGTTTCCGATGCCCTCGACGACCGCGGCCTCGACGGCTTTCTCGGTGACCTGGCCGAGGCCGGCGTCCTCGTCGCCCCTGGTCCGAGCTTCGGCTCCTATAAGCACCACGTCCGCCTGTGCTTCACCGCCGCACCGCCGGAAGAAATCCAGCGTGGTCTAGAAGTCCTGGCCTCGAAGCTGCAAGGATAGAAGGACTTCAGGAGTGAATCCGGTTCGATGGTCCGAAGCCAGAATATTTGTGCGCTACCGAACTGACGTACATTCGCTAGTACGCCATCCTGACGTTGGATGCTCGCAAGGAGCATCCAGAACCACGCGCATTCAGCCGCACAGTCGGCTGAATCACATCGTGACCGGGTTCCCTCGCCCGTAGCGATCGAAGCACGTGGCGCCCGCACTCGTTCCTCCATACGAGTGCGGGCATCCTTAAATTGGGATCATCAATTCGGTGACTAAACCAAGACATTCACGGTTTCCCCGCAGTGGGCCGATCTTCATTCGTCATCGATGTTCGCGGTCGCGTTGCTGGTGCGGTTGAGGAGATCGAGCACGTCACCGATCGCCAGTTTGATGAGGTCATCGTTGATTTGACGGTGCGTCTGGATCTCGTATCGGTTGCGGCGCCCGATCCGGTGCTTTGTCACGTAACCGCCTTCCGCCAGATCGGTGACGATGGCGTGTGCCCGCCTTTCGGTGACGTCGACGGCGGTCGCAATGTCCCTGAGCCGGATATCGGGGTTTGCAGCAATCGTGAGCAACACTCGTGCGTGGGTGGTGAGAAAGCTCCAGCTTGTCATTCGGACTCCCGGTTTCTATACCGAAGGGGACATATCATAGAAATATGTTACATGTATACAAAATACTAGAAATATGTTACATGTATTAGGTTGGCAAGTAAAGTCTTGCCCCAAACCCGGCCGCTACTCCCAAGTGGCAACCAGCCGGATGCACAATTTCACGAAGGCTCAATGAGATGCTACACGCAACGCACGACCTCCAATCCGACGACACCGGCGCACTCCTCCTCGACGTGATGGCTCGCGTCAGGGAAGGCGACTTTTCGGCTCGTATGCCGCACGACTGGACGGGGGTACCCGGCAAGGTCGCCGACGGGCTCAACGACATCATCATCGCCAACCAGTTACTCGAACGAGAGCTGGCCAGAGTGAGCGATCTCGTCGGCACCCAGGGCCAGCTCTCTCAACGTGCGGCGCTTCCGGGCTCCTCACAGGGCTGGTCGGATGGCATCGACTCGGTCAACAAGCTTATCGAGGCGCTCGTATCGCCCATTGGCGAAATGCAGGCTGCCACCGATGCCGTTGCCGCCGGCGATTTGAGCAAGCGGGTCCGTGCTGACGTGCGCGGCGATATGCTGGAGCTCAAGAACACCCTCAACGGCAACGTCGATCAGCTCAATATCTTCGTATCGGAGGTCATGCGAGTCGCACGGGAGGTCGGAACCGAAGGCAAGCTCGGGCAGGCCGCCGCCTCCTCGCTCGAGGTTCGCGGAGCCTGGAAAGATGTCATCGAAAGCATGAACCTGATGGCCGGAAACCTGACCGGCCAGGTGCGCAATATCGCCGAGGTGACGACGGCCGTGGCCAACGGCGACCTGAGCACCAAGATCACGATCGACGTCAAGGGCGAGTTCCTCGAGTTGAAGAACACGGTCAATGCCATGGTCGATCAACTCAACGAGTTCGCCGGAGAAGTCACCCGTGTGGCACGCGAAGTGGGCGTTGAAGGCAAGCTGGGCGGCCAGGCGCAGTCGACCGAAATCAGCGGTGTCTGGAAGGATCTGACCGACAACGTCAACCAGCTCGCCGCCAATCTCACCGACCAGGTTCGTGCCATCGCAGAGGTTGCTGCTGCCGTCACGGAGGGCGACCTCACGAGGCAGGTCAATATCGAAGCCCGGGGCGAAGTCGCGGCGCTGATGGACAGCCTCAACGAGATGATCCGGAACCTGCGCGAGACGACTCGCCAGAACCTGGAGCAGGATTGGCTGAAAACCAACCGGGAACAATTTACCCGTATGTTACAAGGCCATCGTGACCTCGGTACGGCCTCGAGTATGATTCTTTCCGAGCTTGCGCCCCTGGTATCTGCCCAGCACGGGGTGTTCTACACGATGACCGGCACAAGCGACGCAACCGATCCCGTGCTCTCCCTCCAGGCCGGCTACGGCTTCGAGGAGCGTCGCAAGCTCTCGACCGCGTTCCGTCTGGGAGAGGGCCTTGTCGGGCAGTGCGCCAAGGAGAAGAAGCGCATTCTGCTCACGGAAGTTCCCTCGGATTACATACGGATCAATTCCGGGCTGGGCGCGGCACCTCCGCTCAACATTGTCGTGCTGCCGATCCTGTTTGAGGGGTCGGTGCGCGCCGTGATCGAACTCGCCTCCGTCAACGCTTTCACCGCGACCCACCTGAAGTTCCTGGATCAGGTGATGGAAAACATCGGGCTGGTCCTGAGTTCGCTCGAGGCCAACACCCTGACCGAGACATTGCTGGCTCAGTCCCAGTCATTGGCGGAAGAACTGCGAACGCAACAGGAAGAGCTGCGAGCATCCAATGCTGATCTCGGCAGTCAGGCGGCGCAACTCGCCGAACAGAACACCCAGGCCGAGCACTCCCGGGATCTGCTCGAGGAGAAGGCCGGCCAGCTCACGCTTTCGTCGAAGTACAAGTCCGAGTTCATTGCCAACATGTCGCATGAACTGCGTACGCCCCTGAATAGTTTGCTGATGCTCGCCGAACAGCTCGAGAACAATCCCGACGGCAACATGACCGACGTCCAGGTCGAGTACGCCAGGGTTATCCGCTCCTCGGGGCAGGATCTCCTGGCGCTACTCAACGGGATCCTCGACCTGGCCAAGGTCGAATCGGGGACCGTAGTCGCGAAGTTCGATGACGTCTCCGTCGACGCGCTGTGCGAGACATTGCGCGGCGAATTCGCACCGGTCGCAAAGGTGCAGGGCCTCGAGTTTTCCGTCGGGACCGATCCCGACTGCCCGAAGACGCTCGTCACTGATTTGCAGCGCCTGCGCCAGATTCTGAAGAACCTGCTCGCGAACGCGTTGAAGTTCACCGCCGATGGCGGGGTTCATGTATCCATCGGCCCAGCGCAGAGCGGGTGGAGTGCGGGGAGCAGCTCGTTGGCGGACGCCGCTGCCGTCGTTGCCTTCAGCGTCAGCGATACGGGTATCGGGATCGAGGGTGAGGATCATGCCCGGATCTTCGAGGAATTTGCCCAGTGTGACGGGTCCACCGGCCGTTCACATGGCGGTACCGGGCTCGGCCTTTCGATCAGCCGGAATCTGGCCAATCTGCTCAACGGCAACATCTCGGTTGCTAGTACGCCGGGCGAGGGCAGTACGTTCACCCTTTATCTGCCCGTCGATGGGCTCGCAGTCGCAGGTCAGGCGAAGCCGGCAGATTCCGAATCGGCAACGCCGGTGGCAGACGGGTCTCGTCCCAAGGCAAAATCCGCAACTCCTGTCGCCGATCGTCCGGTGGTCGAGCGCGCCCCCGAGCCCGTAATGGCGAAGGCGCCAACCCCGGCCGAAACAATGCAACCCGTGCGCAATGCTCCGGCGGACCTCCAGGGCACGAGGGTGCTGGTCGTCGACGATGACTTCCGCAACCTCTTCGCCTTGACCGCGCTGCTCGAGCGCTCCCGGGCGAAAGTGCTCACGGCCGAGAGCGGCGCAGACGCGCTTGCCATGCTGGTCGACGGCGGTGGCGCCGTCGATATCGTTCTCATGGACATCATGATGCCGGTCATGGACGGTTACGAAACCATCCGTGCGATCCGCGGCCTCGACGGATTGAAGAACCTGCCGATCATCGCCGTGACAGGCAAGGTCGTGAGCGGCGAGCGCGAGCGCTGCATCGCAGCCGGCGCCAATGACTACGTGCCCAAGCCGGTCGACACGAACGAACTCCTGACGGCGCTGGAGCCGTGGCTCAAGCGCGTGGCACGCCCAGCCTGATGATTGGCGTCGACCCCACCATCATCCCGGGTGCAACCCAGCCCGTCCAGACGACGATCCTGCGAGTGGCCCCGGTCCTGATCGTCGACGATACGCCGTCGAAGCGGCTGGCCATGAAGGCCGCGCTCGCGCCGCTGGGGCACCGTATCGTCGAGGCCGACTCCGGTGTCGCGGCACTGCGCCGCGTCATGGAGGAGGACTTCGCGGTGATTCTGCTCGACGTCACCATGCCGGGCATGGACGGCTTCGAGACCGCCAGGCTCATCCGGGAACGATGGCAGTCCGAGATGACGCCGATCATCTTCGTCACCGCTTTCAGCAGCGATGAAGTCGGGCAAATCGACCATTACGCGGGCGGTGCTGTCGACTTTCTGTTCGCACCTATTCCGCCGACAGAGCTGCGCTCGAAGGTTTCGTTTTTCGCGCATGTCTTCCTCAACGCGGAGAACCTAGCCGCCCGTTCCCGGGTCGTCCAGGAGACCGCAGACCGGCTCAGGTCCCTTACCGACGCCGCTCCCATCGGTATATTCCAGACCGACGCCAACAATCGCTACGTCTACACCAATGCCCGCTGGAGCGAGATCACCGGTATTAGTGCAGACGAGGCGTTTGGCCGCGATTGGGACTCGATCATCGATACCGAGTCACGAGCGGGAAACGAGGACGCGTTGGCCGACAGCGCCGCGCTTCGCTACAGGTTCACGATCGATCGGGGCGATGCCGGTTCGCGTGTCGTCTTTGCGACGACGGAGGCCATGCACGACGGTGAGGGTGAGCGGACCGGCTGGGTCGGAACGCTCTCCGACGTTACCGCCGAGCGGCAGGCACTGGCCGCTCAGCGATTTCAGGCACAACTGCTGGGTGCGGTCGGAGAGGCGGTGATCGCCACTGATCTCGACGGGACCGTTCGTTACTGGAACGAAGCTGCGGAGCGGCTCTACGGCTGGTCGGCTGACGAAGTGATCGGGCGTCCGATAGCGGACGTGACTGTCCCCACTGGTCTGGCCGACGACGCCAACAAGCTCATGACGGCGGCCACCGCAGGCGAGACGTTGTCGGGGCAGTTCAGCGTCCTCCGACGCGACGGCTCGACATTCACGGCACTGGTGACCAACTCGCCGATCTGGGACGAGGAGTCGGGCGCCCTCACCGGTATCATCGGCGTCTCGGCGGACATTACCGATCTGACATCCGCGCAGGAACTCCTCGCGCGGACCGCTGCCCAGCAGACCGCTGTTGCCGAACTCGGCCGCTACGCACTGGCGGCCGATGACATCGCGTCGGTCGCCAGGGCCGCCGAGACCACGATCACCGGCATCCTCGGGCCCGATGATTGGAACGCCCGGGTCCACTGGCTCGGCGAGCCGGACTCGGCACCGGCGGACGCGGGGACCGGCGCGATCGTCCATGTCGACGTCGGCGACTCGGCGGTGATCTCGGTCTGGAACGACCAGGGATCACCGCTTGCCTCCGATGGCCATCATTTTGTCAGTGACGTCGCCAGCCACCTTGATTCCATGCTCCGGCGTGCCGGTGCGAACGTCCAGTTCGAACACCTGGCGACCCACGACCCGCTCACCGAGCTGCCAAATCGAACGCTCTTCCTCGATCGTCTGCAGCAGGTCCGTAATGCGTCGGACCGCAACGATCACCGCCACGCCGTGCTCTTCCTCGACCTCGACGGGTTCAAATTCGTCAACGATGGTCTCGGCCACGATGTCGGTGACCAGTTGTTGCTCGCCGTTGTCGAGCGGCTCCGCAGTATCATGCGTCCGTCCGATACGCTGGCCCGGTTCGGTGGTGACGAGTTCGCCATACTGTGTCCCGACATCGGCAACGAGGGAACCGCCCTGGCCGTTGGAGCCCGTATTCAGACCGCCCTCGATATGCCCTTCCAGTTGAAGTCGATGGAGCTCATGGCTACCGCCAGTATCGGCATCGCCCTCGGCGACGGGTCGACAGACGGGGGCGACCTCTTGCGTGACGCCGATGCCGCGATGTACCGGGCGAAGGACGGCGGGCGCAACCGCGTTGCGTTGTTCGACGAAGACATTCAATGCAAGGCCCAGGATCACCTTGCCCGTGCTGCCGGGCTGCGTGGCGCGCTCGGCAATGGCGAGATCTTTTCCCAATACCACCCGATCGTCGATCTGGCGAGCGGCCGTGTTGTCGGCGTCGAAGCCCTGGCCCGGTGGCGGCGTCCGTCCGGTGAATTGGTGGCGCCCGATATCTTCATCGGACTGGCGGAGGAGATCGGCCTGATCGAATCGCTCGGCCAGAACATCCTACGGACCGCCTGCAGGGATGCCCTTGCCTGGACTCAGCTCACTCCCGAGCCGTTCATGCTGTCGGTTAACGTCTCGCCGCGGCAGTTCTCATCCGGCGATCTTGCGAACATGGTTCTCTCGACCCTCGAAGAGACCGGCTTTGACGCCAGGCATCTTCTTCTCGAGATCACCGAGTCGGCCCTCATGAACGAGCCCTCCGTCCAGACCGTCATCGGCGAGCTCCGCAAACACGGGGTTAAATTCGCGATCGATGACTTCGGAACGGGTTACTCATCACTGGCCAGCCTGCGACAGCTGCCGGTCGACTTTCTCAAGATTGACAAGAGCTTCGTCAGCGGGATCACGACCGACGCGCAGGATCGCGCACTGATCACGGCAGCGATCGACCTCGCCCAAAGCTTCGGCCTGATCACCATTGCCGAAGGCGTCGAGACGCCGGAGCAGCTCCGAGAACTGATTGCACTCGATTGCGATCTTGCGCAGGGGTACCTGTGGACCCAACCCATCGAGGCGGATAAAGTTGCCGGTGTCATGAAGAACATCGGCAAGGACGCACATGACGGACCCAACCATGCTCATCACTCGTGCGGGCTAGATCGCGTCGCGACTGAAGGGGTTTACCTCGACCAAACGAAAGCTTTCAGCAAGATTCATTAGCCTGCTTGCTGCCCCGGCTTGCATCACTCCCATCCCTGATCCGCCTTCAGCCGCAGGGATCAGGTTTCGGACCAGCGGTCTTCCTGATGAGCATTTTCGTCCAACCCAGGAAGAAGAGGCTATTCCGGCGCTGATTCGGTGACAGTGACGCGGCCAAAGCGCTTGCGTAGTTCATCCAGTTTCGGCCCACCGTCTTCGAGCCAGCCTTCGATATCCTGAGCCAGCGGCTCGATACGTTCGGGTTCGCCAAGATTCTTGTAGAGTTCGACCAACCGGATGGCCGATTCCAGGGAATCCGCACCGGGATCGGCGTCGCCATTGATCAATTGATTTACTTCTTCCTGCCGGTGCGCCGTTTCGGCCTGTACGTCGCCGGCCTGGCGATGGATGTCGGCGGCCAGGCGCAGGGTTTCCAGTAGCGTCGGGTCGTCCGGGTCGAGCTGTTCGCGGCGGATGTCCAGTGCCGGCTGGAGGTGCGCCAGGGCCTTTTCGGGTTGGTTGGCGTCCAGGGCGGCGGTGGCGGCCAGGTAGCGGGCGCTGAGCACGTCGCCGTGATCTTCGCCGAAAAGCCGTTCGCGCCACACGACAACCGGTTCCATCTGTTCCAGGGCCTGTTGCGGCCGGTCGGTACGCAGGTAAAGATCGGCCAGGTTCTGCATGGAACTGAGCGTGAGCGGGCTGTGCGGGCCCCAGGCTTCGCGGGTCAGTCTCAGGATGTCGCGCATCATGGCGGTAGCTTCGTCGAAGCGGTCGAGGTCCATCAGCGTGACGGCGATGTTGTTCATGACCTTCAGGGTGGAGTCGTGGCGGCGGCCGTAGTGGCCGGCCAGGATGTCGTAGACCTCGCGCTGAACTTCCAGGGCTTCTTCGGACCGGCCCAGGTAGCTCAGGGCCGCGCCAACGTTGAGCTGGGCGCTGTAGTAGGAGTCCTCGTAAGGTTCGAAGTGGCCGCGCGCTCGCTCGACGGCGGTGCGGAAGTGGGGCAGGGATTGTTCGATGCGCCCCGAGAGGGCATGGACGTAGCCCAGGGTGTTTATCGCGCGCACGGTGTCGGCGTGGTGCGGCCCCAGTTCCTCTTCGGCGCGTTCGATGTTCTCCTGCGCGATTTCCAGCGCCCGCTCGTTCTCGCCGGTCCGGACCAGGTGGTTGGCCAGGCTGTCCCAGGCGGCGTGGCGCACGCCCACCTGGTCGGGGTCGTCGGGGTCGAGGTTGTCCAGGATGGCGTCGAGTTGGACGCGTGCGGCCTCGTAATCGGCCTGGCGCGAGAGCATGCGATAGTACTGTCGGCGCGCCTCCAGTGTGCCGGTGGCGGCGGGGCCGAGGGCCTCGAGGCGCAGTTCGACGACCCGCTCGGCCAGCGGCAGGGCGTTGTCCACCATGCCGGCGTTGAAGTAGATGTCGCGCACGGTTTCAAACAGCTCGGCCTGCAGACGCGGCTCGTCGGCGAAGTCGGTTTTGATGTTGTCGATGGCGCGCTGCATCATGAACTCGTCGAGCAGGTCCTGCGCCAGGTCGGTGGGGTTGATCTGCCCGACGGCCAGTTCGAACGCTTCGATACCGGCTTCAATCGTTTCCTCGTCGGCATTATGGGCGAAGGACTGCGCGTGCTGTTCCCTGAGTCGCTTGACGAAACTCTGGCCCAGCTCGCGCGGCTGCAGGTCGCCGAGCATGGACTGCTGGAAGTCGACCATGCGTTCCAGCTCCGCCGAGCGAGCCTCGGCGATTTGTTGCTGTTCGCGCGCTTCGGTCATGCCGCGGATCGCCAGTGTGAGGCCGGCGGCCAGCGAGACGGCCACCAGGGTGGCGGCAGTAACCGTCAGGGCATTGCGCTGCACGAAACGCCGCGCGAAGTACCCGCGCCCGCCATCGACCGCGCGTACCGGCTGCCGGTCGAGATAGCGGCGGATGTCGTCGGCCAGTTCCGGCACGCTGGCATAGCGCTGCTCGCGGTCGTGGGCGATGGCCTTGAGCGTGATGGCGTCCAGGTCGCCGGTGAGCTGGTGCACGAGGCGTCGAGGTGTAGTGCCGCGTCGCTCGGCGGCGCGCGCGATATCAGCGGCGTCCGACTCGAGAAGCTGCGAAGGCGCCGGCGGTGGATACAGTTTGGCCAGTTGTTCGCGGATGATGCGCGTGTCGGTTTTCTCGAACAGTCGCGAGGGATACGGCCGGCAATCGGTGATCAGCTCACACAAGATCACGCCCAGCGAATAGACGTCGGCACGCATGTCGATGCCGATGTTCTCGTCGAACAGCTCGGGGCTCATGTAGTGTGGCGTGCCGGCCGTGCCCTGGTGGCGGCGCTCGCTGGCCGAGCTTTCGGTGACGGCGATGCCGAAATCGATGATCTTCGGTCGCGGTTCGTCGTCGACGCGCGTGACCAGAATGTTGCCGGGCTTGAGGTCGCGGTGGACCAGGCCCTTTTGGTGGGCGTGCGATACGCCCTGACAGATGCGCACGAACAGCTCCAGGCGTTCGCGCAATCCCAGGCGGTGTCTCGTGCAGAACTCGGTCAGCGTCTGCCCCGGTACGTACTCCATGGCGAAGTAGGGATAGCCGTCGGGGTTTGTGCCGGCCTCGAAGATCTGGGCGATGGCCGGATGGTTCATCTGTGCCATGGCCTGGCGTTCGACCAGGAAGCGCACCTCGCTGGTCGCGCTGCGGATTCTCTTCTGGATCAGCTTGATCGCAACCTGTCGCTCGACCGGCTCGTACTGCTGCGCGAGAAAGACCTGGCCCATGCCGCCGCTGCCGAGTTTCTGGATAACGCGGTAGCCCGGAAGCTTCAATTCGTCGTCGGCGCCGTTCGCTCCGGTTTCGCCGGCGTTCTCTCCCACTGCGCGGGTGGCGTCCTCGTCGAGGTGCGTTCGGTCATCGTCGCGTCGATCTTCGCTCATCGCCTTGTCTTTGTTGGAGCGCTGTCGATCAGCATTCGGGTGACCATTATGCTACACAGGCTGCCGAAAACTCGCTCCTGGTTTTCTCGAGTGCCATACTGCTCGGGTTGTTGGACCGCGCTGACTTTATACGACCAGAGTTTGCATAAGGTCGATATCCGAGTTCATATTTACCCCAGGCGTTCGCCATGAGGCTATCGAGCCGCAGCCAAGGGTTTCACCAAGCGTGGATTCTTGGGCATACCTGGCTACGTCGTGGCCTGTCGACCGCCATTATCCATTCTGCGGCAGGTGATGATCGCGGCCAGGTAGAGACCGGCCATCAGCGTCCAGAAGAGACCGAGAATCAAGGGCGACCAATTGCTCATCGAAAATGCGAAAGGCCAGGTATTGCCCAGGCCGTGCAGCCCGGCGGCCAGGTAGAGATTGCCGCTGAAGTAGTAGATGAGCCCGAAACCGATACCGGAAAACCACAGCAATCCGAGCATCGGTAGCTGCTCGAGCCATGCGCCGGAGAAGTAATCCGAGAGCGCTGGATGCCAGAGTGAGAACGCCAGGCCGCCGATGAGAATGGCGGCTGCGATTCCCGCTCGGCTCTCAGAGCCAAATCGCTGAATCAGCCAGTTCTGGAGATAGCCGCGAAACGCCAGCTCCTCGATCAGCCCTACGATCAGGAACTGCAGCACGATCGATCGAATCCATGCGCCGATGTCACGTTCGCCCCAAAGATGGCTGACGCCAGATGACGTACCCAGCAGGGCGGCGAGCAACAGACCGAGGAGGTTGGCGAGAAGCACCACCGCGGCCACGGCCGTGATGCCGGCGATCAGATGACTTGCCCGGCTGCCGAGCCTGGCCGGTGAACTACCTTCCATGTGCAGGCAGAGCCATGTGATCGCCCCCAATACCAGATTGAAGCCGACGGTCGAAGAGCCGATCGGCAGGCCTTCGAACAAGGGTCGAACGGCCGACCAGAAATCACTCAGGCCGAAAGCGATCAGGACAAACAGCAACAGGGAAGCCGGACGGACCGAAAATTCCGGCGCATCCGTTGTCGATGTCATGAGAAGACCGCCCCGAAACTGAACCGGCGCGAAGGCTAACAAAACGATTCAAGTCGATTCAATGCCCGGCAGATTCAGTTCCCGGATGTTGATCAATACTGGGCAGCGGCCGGACCCAGCCCGGCATCGAGCATGGCGCAGTAGAGTTCCAGGTTCCATTCCGCGCCCGACAGGCCGGTGTGTTCCAGGGGATCGTCGGTTTCCGGGGGGATGTCGAAGAACTCGGCGACCTTTCCGTTCATCATCGTCAGGCTCCCTCCACCGAATGCCATGGAGGGAAGATCGAGCGTGTAGTAGGGGTAGAGTTCGACGAAGGCGGATTCATGGCGCTTGAGCAGGGCGTGGAGGAATGAGCGATCGAAGCTGGCGTTGTAAGCGGTGAACAGATATCGGCGATTGGCTGACAGTTTCTCGTGAAACTGAAGAAAGCGTTCGACGGCCGTCTCGGGCGAAACGGCTTCCAGCGATTTCCATCGTTCGACGGAGAATCCGTTGATGGCCTTTGCCGTTTCGCTGGCGCGTTCGGGATGCTTCGGTTGAATGCGGATGAAGAAACGGTCTATTTCATTGCCTTCCAGATCGGTATAGATCGCGCCCAGGTCGATCACCTCGTTGTGGGAAGGATCCAGGCCGGTGGTTTCGACATCCACGATGGCCAGCCCCCAGTGCTCGGGCGCTTCGTGCAGTTCCGGAGCCCCGGCCATTGACGCGGAAAAGCCAATCATCAAGCCAACGAATATCAGAAAGCGAGGCAAATGAGCGTTCCCGGGATGTTTTCCAGTGCACGAGTTTGCATCATCCCGGCCCGGAAGTGGGGCCGGGATGGTTGTATCGCATCGATTGTCGGCAGCGATGCCTGCATTTTCAACCGCCGCAGTTTCTTATGGCTGAAGAAGGGGCGCCTTGGCGGTGCCGGCGCCTACCGTGGTGCGCGTTGGCACAGCGCCAAGGAAGCGCTGGCGTTATTCGACGACCTGCCGGTGGCAGATCTTCGTGTGCAATCGGCCATTCATCTTGCCGGTGGCGGGCGCATCACGCGGTGGCTGGAAAGAAAAGCGCCTGCGAGCTGGCTCACAGGCGCTTTTCTTCTTGTTTCGGGCCGCGTGGTCCGGTGTGCTACCAGGCGATGCCGTAGTCCTCGCCGTAGTCGCTGGCGCCGCCCTGCATGGTGCCGTTCTCCCAGTCGAACCAGATCGCCTGCGTCGGGTTGTAGACGCGATCGACCAGGTCGACGTCGTAGCCCATCTTGCGCAGTTGGTCGGTGGTGTAGGGCGAGAGCGAGCGCGGCACTTCGATGCGGCCCGGCTCGGCCTGATGGGCGCCGAAGGAGCTTTGCATCTGGTAGCTCATGATGTTCTGCCTGCCCTCGGCGGCCTGCTGCACGTTCATGTCCCACTCGACCATGTTGAGAAAGAACTGCAGCAGGTTCTGGTCCTGCGTATCGCCGCCCTGGACGGAAAAGGCCATCAGCGGCTTGCCGTCTTTCAAGGCCATCGAGGGCGTTAGCGTCACACGGGGGCGCTTGCCGGGGGCGACCACGTTGTAGGGGTTGAGCGCTTCGTCGAGTACGAAGCTTTGCATGCGCTGGCTCAGGCCAATGCCCGATTCCCCCGCGATGAAAGCCGGTACCCAGCCGCCGGACGGGGTGACGGAAACGACCCAGCCGTCGGCATCGGCGGCCTGGATGGCGGTGGTGCCGGCGCGGAAGCCTTCCTCGAAGTCCATGAGATGGGCCTGCTGGAAGCCTTCCTCGCCCTCGGCTTCGGCCTCGGGCGGCACGATCTGCCAGTTCTGGCGAAGTTCCTCGTAGGGGTTTTCGCCGGCCTGGAACTCATACGGATTGCCGGGGAGGTAGTCGGTGAGGTTGTGATCCTCCGGGATCAGTTTGCGGCGCTCGGCCGCGTACTCCTTCGAGAGCAGCCCTTCAACCGGCTCTTCCGGCGGCGTGTAGGGGTCTCCGTAGTAGAAATCTCGGTCGGCGAAGGCCAGGTTCATGGCCTGGTAGAGCGTGTGGATGTAGCGCTTGGAGTTGTAGCCCATCGCCTCGAGGTCGAAACCTTCGAGAATGTTGAGCGCCTGCAGCATGACCGGGCCCTGCGTCCAGGTCGTGAGCTTGTAGACGTCGATGCCGCGGTAGTCGGTGGTTACCGGTTCTTCGAGCTTGACCTCCCAGTCGGCCAGGTCTTCCAGGGTGAACAGGCCGCCGGCCTCGCGTGTGGCACGCACGATTTCCCGCGCGATATCGCCTGTGTAGAAGCGGTCGTAGGCGGCATAGATGGCTTCCTTGCGGCTCTTGCCCTCTTCCAGGGCCCGGCGTTCGCTCTCGACCAGTTTCCTGAGCGTGTTGGCCAGGTCTTCCTGAATGAAGACCTCGCCCGCACGCGGTGCGGCGCGCTGATCCGGCTCGTCCGGGTCGTAATGCGGCAGGAAGACTTCCCTGGATGACGGCCACTGTTCGATCACCCCGCGCCGGCGTTCCATGTTGTCGGCCTGGGCGGCCTCGATCGGGTAGCCCTCGGCCATCTCGATGGCGGGCGCGAGTACGTCGGCCAGGCTGAGTTCGCCGTATTCGGCGACCATCGTCATCAGGCTGCCCGGCGTGCCCGGCGTGACCGCGGCCAGCGGGCCGTACTCGGGTGGGTACTGCATGCCCTGCTCGCGGAAGAACTCGGGCGTTGCGCCGGTGGGTGCGACGCCGACGCCGTTGACGCCGATGACCTCGCCGGTTTCCGGGTTGTAGATCAGCGCCTGCGTCTCGCCGCCCCAACCGAGCGTGTCCCACATGGTGGCCGTGGCCGCCAGCATCGCGGCGGCGGCGTCGACGGCGTTGCCGCCTTTGTGGAACATCCTGGCTCCGGCGGTCGCGCCCAGCGGCTTGCCGGTCACGGCGACCCAGTGCTTGCCGTGCAGGACGGGCTTGGCGGTGTCCTGGGCCAATGCCGGCAAACCGGTCAGGGCGAGAATCAGCGCGGCAAGTGTGAGTGCGAGAAACGGGGTGGGGCGATCGGTGGGCATGGGCTTCTCCGATTGAGTAAAGGACTGATCATACCAAGCTCGAAAGACACGGCCCGGTACACACGGCTTCATGCCGGTCCGTAGTCGTAGGTGCCGCCGGCTTCAAGCGCCCGCTGGTATGCGGCCCGGGCCTGGAAGCGCCGGACGTACTCGACCACGTGCGGGAATTCTTCACCGGCCGTTCCGCGCGCCACGGCCGCCTCCAGCGGAAAACTCATCTGGATGTCGGCCGCCGTGATCGATTCTCCCGCGAACCATTCGTGTTCGGCCAGGTGGCCGTCGACGAAGGCGAAGTGCGTCCGGATTTGCGGATCGGTGAAGGTCCGGTCCACCTGGCCGGCGATGCCGGCCGCGACCGGGCGCACGAACAGGGGGGAGGTGGTGCGGACCTTGGTGAACACCAGCTTGAGCAGGAGCAGGGGCATCAGTGAGCTTTCGGCGTAGTGCATCCAATAGCTGAAGTCCCAGTAGGCCGGGTCGTCGGTTTGCGGGGCCCACTCGCTACCTCCGTAGGTTCGCGCAAGGTATTCGATGATGGTTGCTGACTCGGCCAGCACGCGATCGCCGTCGGTGATGACCGGTGACTTGCCCAGGGGGTGGATCTCGCGCAGTTCCGCCGGCGCCAGGCTGGTTTTGCGGTTGCGCTCGTAGTGGCGGATTTTGTAATCGACGCCCAGTTCCTCGAGCAACCACAGCACGCGCTGCGAGCGCGAGTGTTCGAGATGATGAAGAGTGATCATGCGTGAGTCCCGTTGGTGATCCGGCCATGGTAGCGTTCTATGTAGCCGGAAAGCACAGTGCGGCTGAATTCAATTTATGTTGCTGCCGGGTTAATCGTATGGAGATGATCGCCAAGTACGCCTCGCATTCGGAAGCAGAAGAGCGGGCAGCTTTTCTGCGTTCGCGCGGGATCGCCACGCATGTTTCCGACATGACCTCCCTGCGGCTCAATCTCGCCCACCAGGGACGATACCGGGCCGCAGTCTGGGCCGTGCTGCCCGAGCAGGCGGAGGATGCCGCAGCGCTGCTCGAAAATCCCGAGCACGTCGCGGAAACCGCGCTGAACGATCATGAATTCCAGCAGCTCGAAGGTGAAGGCGCCGACGCGGCGCGACGCATGATGATCCGCTGGCTGACGGTCACGGCGCTGGTGCTCACCGGCCTCGCGGCGTTGATTGTGGCAATGGGGTTGTAACAGCGGAATGTCCGAGGGGCCGGGCTTGCCGCATCCTGGCCGCTCCAGTAAAGTGCGCCGGGCTGACCCCGGTCCCATAACGATATTAGAAGCCCTTGACCGCGCACCTTCTTGCACGTCTGTTCTCCGCCGCCCACAAGGATCGGGCGCTGTCGGAGACAAAGCTGCAACGGTTGCGAAGACGGGAGATGGCACTCGTCGACGAGTTCTCCCGCCGCATTCCCCACATTCCGCTGGTCCAGCACCGCACCGGCCAGGACGATTCGGCGCTGGGTACAGCGCGCTTCGCCGACCTGGAAGCGCGCCCGCGTCGGCTTTTCCCGACCGACAATCCGGCCGTGGTCTACGTCGAACTGGCCTATCGCTACACCATCCCGCACGAGGAGGCGACCTTCCAGGCCAACCTGGGCAATGTGCGGCTGTTCGCGCGCATCGAGGACCCGCTTTGCCTCCAGGGCCGATTTCGCACGGTCGAGGCCGTTCGGACGAAGGAGAAGTTGCGCGCAGCCTATTTCCGGCGCGTGTTCACGCTGATGGCTGCACAGAGTGACGGCAACCGCGAGCTCGGCGACTGGCTACAGAAACTCCTCCTGCCCGAAAACGGCGCCAGCGAGCTGGACCTCCTGGCCGCGATCCAGAACTTCAACCACAACATCGTCACCCGTAGCCGGCCGTCAGGCGCCGGACGCGAGGCTTTCCGCGAAGCCATACAGGGCTTCGACTTCGCCCGGCGGACGCCGTCGGAAGGGCCGGTCTCGCTCCGGCTGTCCGTTCGCCCCCACCGGCAGGACGAAGGCAGCTACACACAATCGATCACCAACGTTCTGGTCGGCAATTCGAAGGGCCTGGCGTTTCGTCGCGCCAATGGGAAGCTGCAATTCCTCGCCCCGGGCAACGCCTTCGAGAAGCGGTTTCGCGCCTTCGTCGAAGCGCGCGCCGCCGACCGGATCAAGAGCGTTGGCCGCAATGCCTGGCGCCGCAACGCCGAGGAGCGTATCTGGGGCGGGCCCGGCGAATGCGAAGCCTGGTTCCACAACAACGACCACTTCGTGATGAAGGGCCTGGCCTGGCAGCTCGAGCGCGACGAACAAGGCGCGCCGCGCGTGATGGGCAGCCACCGGAACGTGGCTGCCTACCGGAGCGGCCGGCAACGCGTGGCGGTCAAGGCCGTGCCCTTCGATTCGGTTGGCGACCTGGTTCGCCTGATGCAGGCACACCAGTATGTTCACGGCGTGCAGGCACCGGCCCTGGTGGCCCAGGCCGGCGACCATCCCGAGCTCGCCGATGAAGTTCTGACCAGTGCCATGAGTCTGCTCAGCGAGCGTTCCAATGTCCGGGCCCGGCAGGACAGGCCGGGCCGGGAAGCGCTCGATACCGACTGGAGCGGGCTGTTCACACGCGACATCGGTCCGCTCCTGCATCAGGTGACCATCGACTACGAGCACAAGTTGCTGCTGGCCACGCTTGATTGGAGCGAGGAGGGCATGCTCTCCGATGACAGGGCGCAAAAGCGCCTGCTGGAAGCGTGCTCGCTCAGCCATCGTCTGCGCATGGCGGCCAATCTGTTCCGCAACGGTCACCAGATGCTCGAGGACGACGTCACGCATACCGACCTCAAGCCCGAGAACATCCTCAACCTGCCCGGCGCGGCCTTCGACGCATTGCTCAAGGCCAGGGAGAAAGGCTGGGATCGGCTCTTGAATCACGAACTCGAAAGCCTGGCCGCCGGCGAGCCGGCCTTCGAGGGTGACTTTTCGGGCATTCACTTCGGACGCGAGGGGGCGGTCGACAACCTGGCCCGCGGCGAGGGTTTGCCGACCTCGATTCGCTACTCGAACTGGAAGTTCACCAGCCTGGGGTTGAGTACAGGCACGCAGCCGACGGTATTGAGAGAGGAGGGCGGCGAACTGCCTCGCATCGATGCCCTGTTGCTTGAACAGGACATCGCCAATCGCGGCACGACTGCCTGGGAGGTCGTCTACGGATCATTGGTCGACTGTATCCCGCCGGAGGAGGAGGCGCGCCGGCTCGAGGGCCATAAGCTTGCGCAGGAACGCGTCGGAAAGCGTCTCGCCGAGGTGATCCGCCGCAAGCGCGAAGGCAAGAAGGACGACAAGCGCCTCATGCACGATCTCGAGTCGGCCATGCAGCAGTGCGACGCGTGGCTGCTGGACATCGTCAGCATGCGCTCGGAAACCATCGACGCCAAGCGTCGCATTACGCCCCTGTTTCAGCATCCCCGCGACAACTGCAACGGACTGGCTGTATGGCTGGATCCGCGCGTGATCGACATGCTCGACCATCTCGCCTGCGATTTCCGGCGCCGGGACATCACGCGGCAACAGGTCGCCAAACTCTATCAAACGGCCGAGACCCTCTTGCGGGCCGAGGCCACGCGCCTGGAGCGCGCGGATCGCCGCACGGCGGCCAACCGCCGCCACCGGATGGTGAACTATATGTACACGCGTCGTCTGCACTTCAATCCGGACTGCGGACTGCTCGGCCTGGCGGAACTGCCGCGGCAGCTCGATGAATTCGCCGAGCTGGTCAAACGCATTCCCGACCCCCGACGCGCCCTGAACGAATTCACCGCCACCTGGACCAACCTGCGCCTGTGGGGTGCGAGCGTGCTCGATGCGCTGGGTGAGTTGAAGGAATCGGGCGAGACGCCCACGCACGCCAGCGACAAGGGCAGGGAGGAACTGTACGCTCTGGTGCGCTCGACCCTGCTGAAAGAACACGAGCGCCTCGCCCGCGAGGAGTCGCGTGCCGGGGAGACGCGGATGCAACCGGCGTTTCTCGGCCTGTTCGAGCGCCGGCGAGCCCGCCTCTACCACGAAGACGGCAAGCTGCGCTTCAGCCATACCGTCGAGCCTTGAGGCTTCAAGGCGGCGTTATGATGCCGGTTCGTGAATCCTGATCGAGGAGGCAGCCGGCATGAAACTTCATACCTTCCCGGACGCACCCAGCCCGCGTCGTGTTCACCTGTTCCTGGCCGAAAAGGACATGGAGATCGAGCAGGTTTTCGTCGATATGCGCACGGGCGAGCATCTGTCCGACGCGTTCGCGGCGATTCATTCCGACTGCACCCTGCCGGTGCTCGAGCTCGATGACGGCACCTGCCTGAGTTCCTGCGCCGCGATCTGCCGCTATCTCGAAACCGTCCAGCCCGATCCACCGCTGCTGGGCAGTACACCGGAAGAATGCGCCCGTGTCGATGACCGGGACCGCTGGGTCGAGATGAACGGCATGCTCGCGGTAATGGAGGGGTTCCGCAATTCGGTCAAGGGCATGAAGGATCACGCACTGCCCGGTCGGCGGCCTGTCGCCCAGATTCCCGAACTGGCCGAGCGAGGTCGACAACGATTCCAGTGGTTCATGAACGACCTGGACGGCATGTTATCGAATCATGATTTCGTAGCCGGTGACGACTTCAGCGTGGCCGACATCACGGCCCTGGTCACCATCGACTTCGGCTTGCGCGGCATGAAGATGCACCTGCCCGATGACTGCACGTACCTGGCACAGTGGCATCGTGCGGTCAGCCAGCGTCCCGCGATTCAGGCAGGCGACTGACGTCACGCCGGCGGTCCGATCGCCTATCCGCCCCCGATCCTGGAGAGGTTGGCGATGAGTACCCAGAACGTGCCCGCGGTAATGGTCAGCGCAAAAACGGCCAGGTAGCCATCGCGCGCAATCAGGGCCAGACCGAAGGCGGTCAGGGCGGCGCCGGCCAGGTTGGCGCTGAAGGGAATGAACTCCAGCGCCGGCATGGTCAAGGCGATGCAGACGCAGGCCACGGCAATGACCAGCGTACCGTGGCCGCGCGTGATCACTTCCAGGCGCGGGTGCAGGAAGCGATCAATAAAGCGGACCGGTTTCTCGAGCCGATCCAGTACGCGGTGCAGGTGAGCGCGTTGTACCGACCGCCGCAGCAGAAAACCCGGCAACCAGAAGGTCTTTCGGCCCAGCAGCAACTGGCCGGCGGTCAGCATTGTCAGCAGCGCCATCAGGGTCGGTATGCCGGGAATATCCCCGATCAGCGGCGCCAGGGTGATCAGTCCGGTCAGCAGGATGATGGGCCCGAACGAACGCCGACCAACGGCCTGCAGGATCGCGTCCAGATGCACCGGGTCGTGTATATGGTCGATTCTGCGTATGCGATCCAGCAGTTGTTCGAGGCTGCGGATTTCCGATTCCATGGATGACACTCATTCCCTGTCGATCATTGCCTCGGGATCTGGCAGCAGCAGGTCTTCGAGGAAGAACGCCGACAGTTCCGAACGGCCGGTCAGTCCGGCCTTGCGATAAATGGCGCGAGCCTGTTCTCGCACCGTTCGCTCGCCGGTTGTTCGTACGGCGGCAATCTCCTTAAGGCTCAGGCCCTTTAACAGCAGCAGGGCGATCTCGGCTTCGGCCTTGCTCAATTGCCAGGCCTCGAACTGTTCCTGGATGGCCTCGCTCAAGCCCCGGATCGTGGACTGGTAGCGTTCGCGCCATCGGCGTGATTCCGCCTGGACCGAGTCGAGACGCGTGTGCATCTGATTGAGTTGACGTCGCCCCCGGATCATTCGAGTCAAGACATAACCGAACATGGTTGCGGCGAGCAGCAATACGGTCAGTTCCACAATGACGTGCAATGGTTCGACGCCCTCGTTGTAGTCCGAGAGCAGGTCCCAGCCGATGAGAGTGGCGATTGCGCCGAAGGTGATCAGCAAAACGTTTCTGCCGGGCGTCTGTGGTGTGTCATTCGACATAGGTGGACTCAGGCGGGTGAACAGGTCATTTGCCGGATTCTAGTCTGACCGGGCCTGCGACATGCTGGTTCCGGATCAAAACGAAGGAGTATCGGCATGAACGCCCCCGCAAATACCACATCCGTCAAGGTCTGGGATCCGGTCGTGCGAGTTGGTCACTGGCTGCTGGTCGCCGGCTTTTTCACCAACTACATCATGGAAGACGAGGTGATGTCCCTGCACGTGTGGATCGGTTACTCGATCGTGGCCATCGTGCTGTTCCGGGTGCTATGGGGCTTCGTGGGTACCGAGCATGCCCGCTTTTCGGATTTCGTGCGCTCGCCGGTGGCCGTTGTCTACTACCTGCGCAGGCTCTTTATCGGCCGCGTCAAGCATTACCTGGGTCACAATCCCGCCGGCGGCATCATGATTCTATTGCTGCTCGCCTGTATGGGTGCGCTGGCCTTCAGCGGCATCGTGCTCTACGCCCTGGAGGAAAACGCCGGGCCGCTGGCCGGCTGGGTGGTCGAGGCGGGCGAGGGTGGTGCCCGGGCGCTGTGGGCGGCCGACGAGCACTTCTGGGAAGAGACCCATGAAGTGCTGGTCAACGTCATGCTCGGCCTGGTCATCATCCATGTGCTGGGCGTGGTAATCACCAGCCGCCTGCATAAGGAAAACCTGGTGCGGGCCATGATCACCGGTCGCAAGCCCGCCGCGTGATTTCCCTTGCGCCCCGCCCCGGAATGCAGGTCGCGCATTCCGGGGCCGAGTTCGTGATTACAGCTACAGCCTAGTCGCAGCCTGGCGACCGTGCCCGCAACACATTTGTGCTGGTACGGACTAGTGGACGACCCCTCTGTTATCGGCCGTCGAAGCCGGCCGTCGCTTCAGTCCCGGAACCAGCATCGGCACGCGCTGCCGGTAATCTTCGTAATCGGATCCGAGGTAGTGGACCAGGTCCTTTTCCTCGAACTGGATGGCGATCAGGATATAGCTGGTCATGGCCGCGGCGAACAGCAGGCCGCCGACGGTCATGACGGGTCCGCCCCAGAAAGCGAGGATGAAGCCCAGATAGAGTGGGTGACGCACCAGGCGATAGAACAACGGTGTAACGAAGCGGGGCGGTTCAGGCCTCGTTCCAACGAACTGGTGCCACACCTGCTTGAGTCCGAACAGGTCGAAATGGTCTATCAGGAACGTGGCCACGAGCACCATGGCGAAACCTCCGGCGAACAGAATCCAGCCAATGACCTGCCCAATGCCGGACCCGGCCGACCAAAGCACTTCCGGAATTGGCCGCCATTGCCAGAACAGCAGCATCAGCATCAAGCTGGCCAGCAGGACATAAACGCTGCGCTCGGCGGAGGCCGGCAGCCGCTTCTGCAGCCAGTCCTTGAAGCCGATGCGCGCCATGACACTGTGTTGCAGCCCGAACAAGGCGATCAGGCCCAGGTTGACGCCAACAGCCAGGACCACGGGGCCGGTAGGCCGTCCGGCGTCGATCGAATGCGGTACCAGGTCGGGTAACCAGGGTAGCCACTGCACGAGCGCGGTTTGCTGAAGATTGCCGACGAAGGCGATCAGGTAAAGAAACGTGCCGAAAAAGACGGCATAGGTAACCAGACCGAAAAGCAGGATGGCAATGCGTTGCATGGCGTAATCTCCATTCCTTCAAGAATGGAATTCACGCTAGGCGGGGTGATGCATGCGGGCAATGGGGCAGGCGGCCCAATTGGGCGATGTTGGATCGCTCGCCTGGGACATTTGTCCCAATCACGCGTCAATCCTGTCCCGACCGGGTCATGCGGCCGGCCTTGACGATCGCCTGGGTGCGACTGTGAACGCCCATCTTCCGGTAGACGCTGGAGAGGTGGTTGCGAACCGTTTTTTCGCTGATGTAAAGCGTTCTCGCGATTTCCTTGTTGGAGACCCCCCGGGCCAGGACATCGAGGATCTGGCGTTCGCGCGTTGAAAGGCGATCGTCCGGAGACGGTTCATCGGCGTAGGTCACGCCCGAGAAATCGAGGACGGCCTGCTTGAACGCCTCCCAGGCCGGTTCATCGGCCTGGAGCACGTGGTTGCGCGAGTCCAATTCGACGAACCGCGCGCCCGGAATTTCGCCTGCCAGTCGCTGACCCTCCGCGAAAGGCACGACTTCGTCTCCGCGTGCGTGCAGTACCAGCGTGGGAACCCGGACCTTGTCGAGCAGGTGGCGAATGTCCACGCCGCCGCGGGCTTCGATCAGAGGCAGTGCCTTGTCCGGCGACACGGTCCTGCGGCACAGCTCGTTGAACCAGTCCATCTGTTCGTGCGTGCCCTCGGGCAGGAAGCGCGAGGTAAAGGTCTGGCGAAAAACGGGGTTATCGCTGCCCCAGCCGAGCCGAATCATTTCGAGAACGGCATGGAAATGCTCGTCTTCGCGACCGCCCCGCTGTCCCCATCCCAGGCCGTAGCCGCCGTAGAGGATCAGTTTCGAAACCCGTTCGGGATGCTCGACGGCATAGCGGATGACCGTGACCGCTCCCTGTGAAATGCCGAGCAGAATGGCCGGCTCGTCGATCTCCGCCGCCTTGGCCACGCATTCCATGTCACTGAGCCAGTTATCTTCGGAGACATCGTCGACCTGCCAGTCCGACATGCCGCAGCCGCGTTCGTCGTAGCGCACGAATGAGAAGTGGCCGGCGAGGAATTCCATCCAGTGACGCCAGACCGGGCTTTCCCAGTCGTATTGCAGGTGCGTCAACCAGTTGGCCGCCTTGAGCAGCGTCGGCCCCGCGCCGACGCGCGACCAGGCCAGCCGAACGCCGTCTTCGGTGTGCGCGATTCTGACCTGCTGTCGAGCCATGGACTGTGATGAAAAGACGCCCGTATCAATCGTAGTCGGGCGTCCGCCAGTGCGCAAATCTCGACAGTGCAGGATGGACAACGTTTGGTAATGCTCTGCCGCTGAGGGAACCCCACCTGGGCATGAATGACGATCGAGAATTCCGAAAGCGAACATTAAATCAGTGGCGGTCGATTGAGTTTCGTCGCGGACGAGCTTGCCAGTGATTGCAAATTCCGTGAAGCGCGTTCTGCCGCGTCGGCGGACAGTTTCTGGAAGCGGGATGCCCGCCTCGTGCGGTCTGCAGTCTCTCTGATTCTCGAGGAGAAGGAGATCCTGGTCTTCTCTGCGCTGCAGTGGGTGGCAATCGGAATCATGTATTACGTCTGGGTGCAGTTTCTGGGCTGGATTCCTCCCGAGGTCTGGGAGAGCGACGACGATCTGGCAGAACTGGGAATCAACCTGGTTTTTCTCGCCTGGAGTTTCGCCTGCGCGCGGCATACAGCGTTCTGTGCTGGATTGTAGGGATCGGTACCTACATCGCTGCCATTTTCTTCCTGAGCATGGTCGATGCATTCGAGGCTGAGAATTGGGTCTATGCCGCTTATCTCTAGGCTGGTGTGCCCCTCACTGTCGCAGTTGGTGTGATGAAGCTATGCATTCGCCCGATTATTTTACTGGCTACGTGTATAGCCTATATAGAGCATGCTCGTGATCGGAGTGAGCACATCTCATTAGCCGAGGGGCCCGGGAGCCTGGAACGGATCCTGATTCCATTCCTGTATTTGGTCCTGGCAATTGCATTTGTGTATTTGTTCCGTGACATGATCGGACTGACACAGTTACTGGAAAGTCCCGGGGATAGGAGTGGTCGCATGATTATTGCCGTCGCACTGATGTTTGAATAGAGTGACGGTTTAAGCCCGGCTCGTTTAGAAGTCTTGCTTGCATTGGACACGAGCCCATTAGGGAAAACTCATCATGGCGGTAAGAGTCAGCAAAGTAGGGTACTGGTCGGGGCTTGGTGCCGCTGCGGCGACCCTCGCCTTTCTTGTCGTCCAATGTATGCAACTGCTTGGCCTGACAGCCTTTCCGCTGGATGCCGTTCTCATCTATGCGACCTCACTGTCCATCGTGGTGCCGTTCTTACTCATGATGTTGGCGCTGCATTACCTGACCGAACCCGAAAAGCGTTTCTGGACACACGCAGCGCTGAGCTTCACCGTCATCTATGCTGTATTCGTAATCGCCAATTACGTCGTTCAGCTGGCGACAGTCATTCCGGCGCAGGTTGCAGGGGAGGCTTCGGTCGTCCGGGTTCTGGAACAGTCGCCGCATTCTATGTTCTGGAACTATGACGCGGTGGGCTATATCGCCATGGGCCTGGCGGCGCTGTTTGCGATTCCGGCTTTCGGCCAAATCGGATTCGAGCGCTGGGTCCGGATTGCCTTGATGGCGCACGTACTCACGACGCCGTTGATCGGCATCGTTTATTTCTATCCTGTTTTTTCGCACGGCCTGCTGATGCTGGCGTTTCCCTGGGGAATCACCGCGCCTGCATTCATGCTGTTGCTGGCATTGGCACTGCGTCGACGGGCCGAACGAAGCGATTGAGCGGCGAGCGGCCGCGCTCGCGGTCCCGACCGGGTGGTCGTTGGGCCCGGCGCAACCAACGTAGCGGGGAAGGATGCCTCCCAGCTCGTTCTCGATGGCTTCGTCGCGATGGACGCGTGCCGGTCTGATGGATTATCTTAGCGGCTGGTCTAAGAGACAGCGTTGTCATCATGGTCAGAATTCTATTGATTGGCGTCGGGCTTTCGCTTGCCGCCTCGGCGTCGGCAGGCTGGCAGCTCGAGTGGATCGATCGCTTCGATGGCGAAGGCGTGAACTGGGACAACTGGACGGCCCAGACCGCCGCCAACTACAACAACGAAGTCCAGTGCTACACCGACGACGACTCGTCAGTGGATCGAAACTACGACGTCTCCGGCGGCACGCTCAAGATCATCGCGCGCCGGCAGGACATAAATTGCCCCGGACAGAACGGCACGCCCAAAAGCTGGACCTCGGGTCGCATCAACAGCAAGGACAAGCGGGAATTCCTCTACGGCCGGATCGAGGCGCGAATCCGCTTTCACGATCTCCAGGGCGGCACCTGGCCCGCGTTCTGGATGCTGGAAAACCGGATCGACGAGCAGCCCGTCAAGGGCGACAACGACAACGTCGGCTGGCCCAATCCGGGCGCTTCCGAGATCGACGTGTGGGAGTGGTTTTCCAACGAACCCGGCTCCTACATTGTCAATTTCTTCAACAATTACGGGGGCGCCTGCGGCAGCGAAGCCCGCTTTCCCTATCCCGGCGGCGCAGCCGACGTGACCGAGTGGCATACCTACGCCATGGAATGGAGCGCCGACGAGATTGCCTTCTTCATGGACGGCGAGCAGATGCGCAGCTACGACGTCAGTGACTGCCCGGTCTACGAGGAGCCGATGTTCGTGCTGCTCAATGTCGCCATCGGCGGAAACCTGGGTGGCGCGATCGATCCGGATCTCGAGCAGGCAACGATGGAAGTCGATTACGTGGCGCACTGCAAGGAATCCCCCGACAGCGACGCTTCGGCCTGCGATGAACAAACGCCGCAGGCCTTCGATTTCGCGCTGGATGCCGATGGCCAGTGGGTGGCCGATGAAGAGGCGCTGATCGGGCACGGGCAGGGCCTGACTTTCGACCACATGCCGTTTGCCGACCTGCTGTTCGTGGCCTGGTTCACCTATATCGACGCGGCTGCCACCGATTCGTCCGAGGGCATCGACAGGATCGGTGCGGTCGACAATCGCTGGCTGACTGCTTCACTCGACGTGGACGGTGATATCGCCAGCGGCCCGCTGTACGCTTCGACCGGCGGGCATTTCGACGCCCCCGCTCAGCCCGGACAGGAATCGGTGGAAGTCGGCAGCATGACCATCGAGTTTTCCGATTGTGATCGTGGCGTGGTTCAGTACACCATCGACGATCCGGAGCTGGCCGGCGAGTTTCCCATCATCCCGCTGGAAAAGCGCGTCAACGGCGATTTTCGCTGCCGGAGCGAGACTGCCCCGTCGCAATAGCCACCCTTCGATCCAGCGGCAGTTTAGGCTTGCGAGTGCCGGCGAAGCAGCAGCGAAGCCAGCACCACGCCAGCCAGGCCAATCAGCGCGCCCGGCATCGCGCCCATGACCAGCGCGCAGCCCAGGCCCAGCAACAGCGCCAGACCGCCGATGACGATCGCGGGGGGTGACTCGGCGTGTGGCACGGTTCGCTGCCGCTGCATCTCGATCCAGGCCACGATTGCGAGGACGGGAACGACCATTAGAAAACACAGGCCGATCCACCACAGCCGGCCGCTCCAGAAGCCGGGATCGCCGGGTGTTCCCGCGTCGATGGGCGCCCCGATCCGCTCACCCAGCCAGGCGGCGGGCAGTTCGGCCAGCTTGTGCCACAAATACAGCGGCATGCCGAAGGCGCCGAGGAAGGCGACGATGCTGGCTAGGCGCTCCCGGTCGAGCAGCCAGCGTGCCGGGCGCTCGCACAACAGCACCAGGCCCACCTGCAGCCACATGACGCCCATCAGCGCCAGCGTCGGCGGCAACATGTTGCTGTTGCCTTCCAGATCGATGCCGATCATGCCGACGGGATAGCCGCTCATGACTGTGCCGAGTAGCCAGGCGGCGCCGACTATGACCAGCAGCAGGCCGATGAAGGCCCCCCTGAATCGGCTGCGCTTCCAGGCGATGCCGAGTTGTTGCGGCAGCAGCCAGACGAAGAACGCGTTGAGCCAGCCGATGCCGCCGTCGGTGCCGGTCACGCGCGCGCCCAGGGTGGGCCATTGTGTGGGCCAGAAAGCGCCGGCGCGGAGCATGTCGACGGTCGCCGCGAGCACGATCAGTGCGATAACGGCACCCAGCCCGAAGCGCCGGTCGGCTTCCACGCTCAGCGGCAACAGGGCCTGGACGGTCAGCAGCATGATCAGAAACCACAGATGGACGGTTAGTGAGACGTCGAACGTGTCCAGGAAGCGCCCCCCGTTAAAATTGGCGGCGATCACCAGCAAAGTCAGGGCGGCAAGGTAGGTGACGGTGGGCCGCGCCAGACGCAGTGCGCGGCTTCCCCACCATTCCAGTTGTGAGTGGCCCCGGTGCAGGCGCCGGGCCACGCCGTCGGTACCGACCGCTGCGGAGACGAATACGAACAAAGGCACAACCTGAACGGCCCAGGTCAGAAAGGCAGCTGGGATCCAGGCATGCAGCATGTGATCGGTGGCAATCAGCTCGCCGCCTGCCATCCGTGGCAGGGTGGCGAACCAGTGCCCGAATACGACAATCAGGAGAGCCAGTGCTCGCAAGGCGTCGGGATAAAGATCGCGATGTTGTTTTTCTGGCTGACTCAGGGCGGGTACCCATGGTTTCGGACGCCGTGAGTATAAACCCGAGATTCTTTTGGCTGGCGCCCTGACCCTCTGTTCGAGAACGTAATGCGGCCGCGGGCGAGGTGCCCGCGGCGCTGTTTTTAAAAGCTGTTCCGCTAGTCGATGAACTTGATTTCGCGCAGCATCATTTCGCTACCCAGGGTGCGCAACTCCCCGCGCTCGATGCCGGCTTCGCGCGCCTCGTCCATTCCACCGAAAGTGTTTTTCATCAGTTCCTCGAAATAGTCCGGTCCGCGGTCCATGGCGGCCCAGTTGGGAAAGCTGACGCGCAGGATCAGGTCGGGTTCGTCGTCGCGCGGCGAAACCACGGCGTACATGCCGTAGCCGAGGACATCGCCCGCTTCGATTTGTGCTTCTAGTGTACCCCGCCGCTCATTGTGCAACTTTCAGAGCGTGCCTGAGCCGATAGTGCAAGGCGCGCCCCGCAGTGAATGGCCGTAGCCCTTTACAAGGGGCGCAACGCCGCAATCTCGGCTCAGGCACGCTCCCGCAGGGCGAGCCGGAAAGCGCTCATCTGCGGCGTTATGTCTCTTGACAAGGGCTACGGCCATTGCCTGCGAGACATGCCTTGCAGCTAAGCACTTTCCGACTCGCTGAATGTTACAGAATGAGCGGCGGGGTACACCAGGCTGCGGCGCCAGTTGGTCTTGAGATCGTTGATGTAGGCGTTCCACATCCCGTCTTTGACATGGACTTCGGTCAGGGACAGGACGGCGCCGGGTTCCCAGGAGCGGCTGTGATCCTGGGCCCAGGCTGCAGCGGTGCAGCCCAGTAGCAGAACAGTTAGGGTAATGGTCCGAATCGTTTTCATTGATCAAGTCTCCGTTGCCGCTGATCGCCGGTCATGGTTCAAGGGGATAGCGGGCGTACCGATTTCCAGTCGCGCCGTGGTTGAAGCATGGGGGCAGCGTCATGAGCTGTCCTGTCGAAATGCTTGCGGTGCCGATCGAAAATCGCTAGAAAGGAAAGGTCTACGCGCTCAAGTGTGTTTTCGGGAGGTGCGGCGTGCTAGTTGCCGGGTCACGATCGGGAATGGAACACCCGTTGCTGAGGCGATTGCAGATCGACTTCGACGTCGATTCGCGCACGCTCGAGCGAGGCGGGCGTAGTCGGCACCTGGCACCGAGGGAAGTGGCGCTTCTCGCCGCCTTGCTGCAATCGAAGCCGGGTGAAGTGGTTTCGAGAAACGAGTTGCTCGATGCAATCTGGGGTGACGGCGAAGTGTGCGAGGACGCGCTGACGGTCATCGTTTCTCGCCTCCGTCGCCATTTCGACCGCCTGGGAATTGACGAACCGCTCATCGAGACCGTACCGCGGAGAGGTTATCGGCTGGCCGACTGTGGAAGTCCGCTCGGCGGCCTGCGCGAGGCACGCCGCGACGGGCGGCGGGGTCGCAATGTTGGGCTGGCGGCGCTGTTGGTTTCCTTTCTGGCGCTGGGTGTTTCCTGTCTGGCGCTGCTTCTGGCCTTCGGCTGAAGGCCGTCAGGCCGTCGCGCGCTCGAGCCGGTCGAGGATGGCCGCCCAGGCCGGGTTTTCGGGCGGACGCTGGACAAGGATGCGTTCGGCGCCGAGCGTGTCGAGTTCGCGGAGTGCGGCGTAGAGACTCCGGGCATAAGCGGCGGGATCTTTGGGCAAAGCCTGCCAGCCCTTGAAGCCGCCCGGATTGGGCATGTCGGCCAGCGCCAGCACGGCCGCTTGCGCATCGGGCCGCAGCAGCGTGTCCGCCTCGACCAACTCGACTTTCGTCTCCGGGGCATAGTGGGAAGGCAGGCGACCGGAGGCGCGCGGACCCTCCAGTTCCCCGGCCAGTGCCGGCACTTCGCCGAGTGCCTCGCTGAGTTGCTCGAGGCTGATCATGCCCGGTCGCAGGATGCTTGGATGTCTGCCGCTGCAGTCGACGATGGTCGATTCCAGGCCCACCTCGCAGGGGCCGCCGTCGATCACGGCGGCAACCATTTCGCTGCCTTCGAATTCGCTGATGACGTGGTCGGCCGTGGTCGGGCTGATGCGGCCGAAGCGGTTGGCAGAAGGCGCGGCAAGCGCCCGGCCGAATGTCTTGAGCAGTTTCAGCGCCACCGGATGGCCGGGTACTCGCAGCCCGACGGTGTCCTGGCCGCCGGTGACGACATCCGGTACGTCGTCGGCTTTTCGAAGAATCAGTGTCAGCGGTCCCGGCCAGAATGCGCGGCCCAGCCGGCGCGCCGTATCCGGAACGTCGGTCGCCCAGACTTCCAGCGTATCGATATCGGGCAGGTGCACGATCAGCGGGTGATCGGCCGGTCGGCCCTTGGCGGAGAAAATCCGGCCAACGGCTTCGGCATTGCCAGCATCGGCCGCCAGGCCGTAGACGGTTTCGGTGGGCAGGGCGACGAGTTCACCATGCGCAAGCAATTCGGCGGCCCGCTTCAGATCCTTGTCGCTGGTGCCCAGACGGATCATGGACGAAGAGTCCCGGCGCACGGCATTCGGAAAGCCAACGACGGCCGCGGCAGTCTGACGATTGGCCCGGTGAAAATTACTGGAGCGATGGCTCTCATGCCTGTTGGTGATGACTGACAGACCAACCGGTATTATGCCCCGAGGTGGCGGGCGACCGACACAAAAAAGCCCGTCGACACCGTGGCGCCGACGGGTAATCCGGTTGGGGAGTGGAACGGGCGTCATGCCGGCCCGGACATGACGCCGGTGTTGGGCTTACGACTCGGGCCAGTCGTCTTCCTGAGACTGTGAACTTTGACAGTGCTTCTGGGTCGCGGCGTTGTATTCGCTGCGATTGAGCCCCGCGTCGTCCTCTTTTTCGATTCGGTTGTAGACCTGCGCGAGACAGGGCAGAGCCATGGCCTCGCTGCCGCTGATCAGTCCATCGTCGTTACGGTCCATTTCCTCGAAGCTGGGATTCTGGGCCACGGCGACCGATGCAGCCATGGCCAGGGCAGCGATGAATGACATGAGGGAAAGCATTCTGAGTTTCATCATGAGCAACTCCTTTTACTCGCATTAGCTTGAAACAACGAGCCTTGAGGCTCGGTCACTCTCCAGCAGATACCGTGCCAATTAGAAAAAAACTGTCAAATCAATGATGTATGATTTCGGGCGGGACAGTCGACAGCCCAAGTTGTTGCCTGCAAGCGACAGGTGAAAAGAGTCATCGCGCCACAGGCCCCGATCGACCGCCGGTATCGAGTGTCGTCGATTGGCGACAGGCGGTTTCAGGGCTTGAAGTCGGAAGGGTCGAGCCGGTGTCGCTTGAGCAGACGATAGAACTCCGTGCGGTTACGACCGGCCAGGCGTGCAGCTTCGCTGACATTGCCCTGGCTCATACGCATGATGCGCGCGAGATAGTCGCGCTCGAAGCTCTCGCGAGCCTCGGCCAGTGGTTTGACCCCGCCGGTCTCCCGGCGCAGCGCGCGTCGTACGAGATCAGCGGGAATGGGCCCGCGGCGCGACAGTATGCAGGCCTGCTCGACGACGTTGCGCAGTTGGCGCACGTTGCCTGGCCATTCGTGGTCGAGCAGGACGCGTAGGGCTTCGCGCGAGAAACCACCGATTTGCTCGCCTTCCGGCTTGTCTGCCTGGACCTGGGCGAGGAAGTGCTCGGCCAGGGGCACGATGTCCTCGGGGCGCTCGCGCAGCGGTGGAATGTCGAGCTGGACGACATTCAGGCGGTAGTAGAGGTCCTCGCGAAACCGCTCGTCGCGGATGGCCTGCTCCAGGTTCCGGTGGGTGGCGGATATGACGTGGACGTCGGTCTCGATTTCCTCGGTTGCGCCAACGGGGCGGACACGTTCGTCCTGCAGGGCGCGCAGCAGCTTGGCCTGGAAAGCCGGGGGCATGTCGCCGATCTCGTCGAGCAGCACCGTTCCGCCGGCCGCCTGGACGAATAGCCCGTCGTGATCGCGGTCGGCTCCGGTGAACGCACCCTTGCGGTAACCGAACAGCTCCGATTCGAGCAGATCCGCCGGGACGGCGGCACAGTTGATGGCCACGAATGGGCCGTCACGGCGCGGCCCGGCGTCGTGAATGGCGCGCGCGATGATCTCCTTGCCCGAGCCGCTTTCGCCCTGGATGAGGACACTGGCGTCGCTTTCGGCGACCAGTTCGATTTCCGACAGCAGCCGTTCCATGGCCTGGCTGCGGGTGACGATGCCGTTATGCTGCCTGCCCGATACTCGCGGCTGGCCGGAGCGGGTGTAGATGGCCTCGGCGATGGTCTCGAGCAGTTCCTGGCTGTCGAAGGGCTTGGTCAGAAAGCCGAACGCGCCCTCGCGCGTGGCCGCGACGGCATCGGGGATGGTGCCGTGGGCGGTCAGGATGATCACGGGAAGGGTGGGATCGCTCTCGCGTATCTGGCGAAACAGCGCCATACCGTCCATGCCCTCCATTCGCAGGTCGGTGACGACTACGTCGGGCGTGTGGCTTGCCGCCCGGCCGAGCGCGTCTTCGCCGCTGGCAGCCGTATCAACGCGGTAGCCGCTCGAGCTCAAGCGCAGGGAGATCAGCCGTAGCAATCCTGGGTCGTCGTCGACCAGCAGAACGCGCGGGGCATTGTCGCTCGAGTTTTTGCCGATCGGGGCGTCTTCAGCCATGGCTAGCGGCCCTCACTTTCCGACTCCCGGTCGCGCCCATCCAGCTCTTCGTCGATCTCGCGCAGTGCGGCCAATTTCTCGAGCGTGCGCAGGTGCGCTTCGCGTTCGGTATCCAGCGCGCGTGACAGCTTTTGCCGGTCGCGATTACTGTTGATCTGCCGGGCCAGCAGCTCGGTGATGACTTTGAGGGTGGTGCTGGTCCCTTGCTCAAGGCGGCGGTCGGTCGGCATGTCCCGCGCCAGCTGCTCGAGGCGCTCCAGGGCGCGGTTGGCGTTGCGGATTTCGGCCGGCCCGAGTATCTCCAGCAGCGAGCGTTCGAGTCGGGCGGTCCAGTCTTCGGCATGGGTCAGGCCGGCATACCAGGTATGCGCATTGCTGTCATCCACACGCAGCGCCCGGTCTACGCGTACGACGATATCGGTGGGGGTGATCGCGTCGTCATTTCTCTCCCCGCCCGATCGGGCTCCGGCGGAAAGCGCGACACCGGCAAGGATCAATACGGTGACAAGGCGCGGAACGGTAACGCTCATGGGTTCGACTCTCGTAGTTGCTGCAATGGAATACGGATCTGGAAGACGGTCGACCAGCCGGCCTGATCGACCAGATCGACGTCGCCGCGGTGGGCACGCACCAGGTCCCGGCAGATCGCCAGGCCCAGCCCACTGCCGGGGCGAGTGCGCGTGTGACTGCTGTCGCCCCGGTAGAAGGGCTCGAAAAGCTGATCGTGGTCGCGAGCCTGGATTCCGGGGCCGCTGTCGGCGACCCGGACGATGGCATGGTCGTCAACGTGCCGGATATCGATACCGATTGTGCCACCTTCCTGCGAGAACTTCAGGGCGTTGGATACGAGGTTGTCGAGCGCCGTGGCAAGCATGTCGGGGTCGCCCTCGACTGTCACCGGCGCGGGTGCATCGAGTTCGACTTGCATGTTGCGCGCCTCCACGGTGAGCCGGTGATTGGCGAGCACGCGACCGGCCAGTTCATCGAGCCGCACTATCCGGTGGAGGCGTGGCTGCGTCCCGCTTTGCAAGCGATTGAAGCGCAGCAGGTTCTCGATCTGTTCCTGCAGCCGCTCGATGTTGGACTGGATGATGCCGATGACCTCGTGCTGTTGGCGGCCAAGCGCGCCGAAGCTCTGGTCGGAGAGCAGGCTGGTGCCTTCGCGGATGGCGCTCAATGGCGTTTTGAGTTCGTGCGAAACCTGACCGACCAGACGGCGCCGGTCGCGTTCAGTGCGCGTCAGGCGACGGCGCACCCACTCCATGCGGATCGACAGCGCGCGCAAGTCGCGCGGGCTGGCGATTTGCTCAATGCGCGCCTGCTCCGGCCGTGCCAGGGCCCGCATGCCACGGTCGAGTCGGCGTACACGCCGATTCAGAAAGCCGGCCATCAACAACGCCAGGGCTATGGCCAGCGGAACGGTCAGGCCGAGACTCAGGAAAGAGAAGTTGCGAGCTGATTCACCCATTCGCTCGAGTCTTTCGAGACCCTCGCCGGCGGCCGCTTCGCTGTCGAGAAGAAGGGTGTTGGCGCGCTCATTGAGGCGCCCGAACTCGTCGGCCAGGTGCTGCGGCCAGTCTTCGTCGGTTTGTATGTCCAGGGTCCGGTCGAACAGCGCTCGGCTTTGCTCCCGGATTGCATCGGCATGGTGAATGAGGGGTTCCGTGGCCGTGAGGATCATGAAGTCTTCAAGCCCCTGGAGCAGGGTGCGATGGCGCTCCAGCAGACTACCGCGCGCCTCGCGGTCGCGCAGCACGCCGTACTGGCGCGCGGCGCGCTCGAAGGCAAGTACCCGCTCACCGATCTGTCGCGCCGAGCGCGTAACCGACAGGCTGCGGTCGAGCAACTGTTCGCCCTCGCGCGTGACGCGGTCGATCTGCCCGCCGGCGATAATCAGTGCGATCAGCAGTGGCAGTGCAACCAGCGCGAAGCCGGCCAACTGTAGCGTGAGCACCGAGCGTGTGCCCAAGCGGCGGCCAAATCGCCGCCTGATGCGCCGCAGGCGCGTGGACAGCGGGTGAGGGGTAGTTTCGGGCATCGCAGGAGGTGGGACGCCGCGTTGCCGCCGGGGTTCAATTGCCCCGAGCGCTTGCGCCCTCGGACACATGCCACCCCGGCGCCTGCCCGGCGAACAACGGCACAATGACGTCTTTGCCGCAGCGAACTTCTTCGGGAACGCGCCGGTCCGAGCGTTCGAGGACGATGCGATCAGCGTTGGCTTCCAGGCCGTAGAAAGCGGGGCCGTGCCGGCTGGCGAAGGCTTCGAGCTTGTCCAGCGCGCCGGCGGCCGCGAATACTTCCGCGTAGAGTTCGATCGCGGACGGTGCCGAGTAGACGCCGGCGCAGCCGCAGTCGGATTCCTTGGCGTGCTTCGGGTGCGGGGCGCTGTCGGTTCCCAGGAAGAAACGCTCGCTGCCGCTGGTGGCGGCGGCGACCAGGGCGCGGCGGTGGCGCTCGCGCTTGATCAGTGGCAGGCAGTAATGGTGCGGGCGCAGGCCGCCCTCGAACAGGGCGTTGCGGTTGTACATCAGATGGTGGACGGTGATCGTCGCCGCGATGGGGCCGGGCGCGGATTCGACAAAGTCGATGGCATCGGCAGTCGTGGCGTGCTCGAGCACCATCTTCAGTTCCGGAAAGTGCTCGCGCAGTTTTTGCAGGTGTCGCTCGATGAACACGGCCTCGCGGTCGAAAACGTCGATATCGCCGTCGGTCACCTCGCCGTGCATCAGAAGCGGCAAACCGAGTTTTTCCATTGCCTCGAGCACCGGGTAGACGCGCTCTAGATCACGCACGCCGGAATCCGAGTTGGTGGTCGCGCCGGCCGGGTAGTACTTCACCGCGTGAACGAAGTCGCTCTCGGCTGCCTGGCGAATATCGTCGAGCGTGGTGGTCTCGGTGAGATACAGCGTCATCAGGGGCTCGAAGCGGCTGCCTTCCGGCATTGCCGCCAGGATGCGGTCGCGATAGGCGTGCGCGTCGGCGACGGTGCGTACCGGCGGCTTGAGGTTGGGCATGACGATGGCGCGGCCAAAAACGCGGGCGGTGGCCGGGAGCACGGCGGCCAGCATGTCGCCGTCTCGCAGGTGCAGGTGCCAGTCGTCGGGGCGTCTGATTTCGATTCGGTTCACGTTACGGATTTTTGAGCCAAGTCTGCCGAGCATTCTAGTCGCTTCCAGCTTGTCGGGCGTCTTGACCGATTGTCATTTCCCGGCAATAATGAATTGATATAACATTACACTTAATTGAAGGAATGGAGATCTGAATGCTTCGATCGACCCTTCTGCTGGCTGGCCTGTTTCCGCTGGCTGCGCTGGCGCAGGACGCTAAAACCGACACCGACGGCGAATCACACACCGAGCACGCCGAAATGGAGCGAGTGGTGGTCAGCGCGCTGCCGATTGCTCGCAGCAAGCTCGAATCGGCCCAGCCCATCGATGTGCTCTCCGGCGAGGCGCTCGATGACCGGCGCGGTCTGACTCTGGGCGAGACACTGACGCGGCAGCCGGGCGTGCATTCAACCAGTTATGGTCCCGGTTCCGGCCGTCCGGTCATTCGCGGACTCGGCGCGGGCCGGGTGCAGGTCCTCGAAGACAGCCTGCCGGCGGTCGATGTCTCGGCCCAGTCCGACGATCACGCCGTCAGTGTCGAGCCGATGCTGATCGATCGCGTCGAGATTCTGCGTGGCCCATCGACCCTGTTGTTCGGCTCGGGAGCTGTCGGCGGGGTGGTCAACGTGATCGATGGCCGCATCCCCGAGCGCGTTCCGGCCGAGTCGCTGGAGGGTCGCTTCGAGTTGCGCGGCAACACGGTGGCGGACGAACGCACCGGTGTGCTGCGACTCGACGGCGGCAGCGGCAACTGGGCCTGGAACATATCGGGCACCTGGCGCGATGCCGGGGACTACGAGATTCCGGGGCTGGCCGAGGCCGAGCCCGAAGAAGAACATGATGGCGAAGAACAAGGCCATGAAGAGGACGAAACCTTCGGCGTTCTGCCCAACAGTTTCGTCGAGTCGAAGTCCGGCTCGGCGGGCCTGAGCTGGATCGGCTCACGCGGTTTCTTCGGCGTCTCGATCAAGCAGTTCGAGACCGATTACGGTGTACCGGCGCCGCATGCGCATGAAAATGAGGAAGAGCACGACGAGCACGGCCTCGACGCTTTCCGTTACGCGCGCCTGTCGGAAGACGATCACGAGGACGAGCAGGGCGAGCAAGAAGAGAATGTCTTCATCGATCTCGAGCAGACCCGCTGGGACGCCAAGGGTGCGCTCAACGAGCCGTTACCGGGCTTTATCCGCGCGACGCTCCGCACCAGCTACAGCGATTACACGCATGCCGAGCGCGATGTCGGCGGCGGGCATGAAGAAGAAGGCGAAGCGCACGACGATGAGCATGGTCCGGAAGGCGCTCACACGATCTTCGATGTCCAGGCCTGGAATGCGCGGCTCGAAATGGAGCATCAGCCGGTGGCCGGCTGGCGCGGCGCGCTGGGTTTCCAGTTCGAGAACAAGACGCTTTCGGCCATGGGTGAAGAAGCCTACATCCCTGACGGGGATACACGTTCCTGGGCCTTGTTCGCGCTCGAGGAAAAGCGCACCGGCCCCCTGACCTGGACTCTGGGCGCGCGGGTGGAGCGCAACGAGATCGAGGTCGACGAACTGCTTGAAAACCACGACCACGAAGAAGAGCTCGCGAGCGACGGCCCAACACGGCGAAGCTTCACGACCGTGTCGGGAAGCGCCGGCGTGCTTTGGCGCATCGACGAGCGCTGGCAGACGTCGCTGAACTACGCCTACGCCGAGCGCGCTCCGTCGCAGGGCGACCTGTTCGCCAACGGTCCGCACGCAGCCACCTTTACCTTCGAGCGTGGTGCAAGCGACCTCGACGAGGAGGTCACCAACGGTCTGGACTTCATCGTCCACCGTCACGGCGACGATTTCGACGTGGAAGCGAGCCTGTTCTACAACGCCATCGACGACTTCATCTACCTGGACGAGACCGGCGAGGAGCTCGACGGCCTGCCGCTGCGTCAGACCCGGCAGCAGGATGCGACCTTCTACGGCGGCGAACTGCAGGCGGTGTGGCATCTGCCGCGCACGGCCGCCGGCCACTTCGACCTGCGCGCCGGCTACGACTGGGTGCGCGCTGAGCTCGACTCGGGCGAGAACCTGCCGCGCATTTCCCCGGCACGCTATACCGCCGGCCTGGACTGGCACCGCGGCGACCTGCGTGGGAGCCTCGAATACCAACACGTCACGAGCGCCGACGACCTAGCGCCCAACGAGACGCCGACTGATGGTTACGACATGCTGGATCTCAACGCCAGCTACTTCTTCGCACTTGGCGGTGCCGACCTGGAAGCCTTCGCGAAGCTGTCCAACCTGCTCGACGAGGAAGCCCGTGTCCATACTTCATTCCTGAAGAACTTCGCGCCGTTGCCCGGCAGGAATGTAGGATTTGGCCTGCGCGGCCGGTTCTGATGAAGCGTCCATGCGCAATAGCAGCCTGTAAACCTTTGTTGGTCGAATAAGGTAGACTGTCGCGCTTTTCCTCGGTGCAAGAAGTTGAAAAGCGTGACGACCGCCGCCCTATATTCGTTCATTCTGGTCCTGTCTCTCGGCGCCGCGATTGTTCCGGCGCAGGCACAACAGGATGATCCGGCATCGTTCGATCCGGTGACGGTCAGTGCCAGCCCCGCGGGGCGCAGCCTGGCCGGCAGCTTCCAGTCGGTCACCGTGATCGGCCGCGACCGGATCGAGACCTGGCCGGCAGCGACCCTGGCCGATCTGCTCGCCGGCGTAGCCGGGGTCGATGTCCAGCGCCGCGGCGAGCCCGGCGCGCAGGCCGATATCGGCATTCGCGGCACCGGTTTCGAGCAGACCGTGATCCTGCTCGACGGCATGCCCATGGGTGATCCGCAGACCGGCCACCACAACCTCAATCTGCCCGTGCCGGTCGAGCACATCGAGCGCATCGAGGTGGTCAAGGGCCCCGGCGCCATGGCCTATGGTGGCAACGCCACCGGCGGCGTGATCAATATCGTCACCCGGCGCGATGACGAGACTTCGCTGACCGCCCAGGGTCGCCTCGGTAGCCACGACACCCGTTCAGGCAGTTTCTCAGCTACCGGCGCCCGGGGGGCGAGCGATCATCGTTTGAGTTTCGATCACCTGCGCACCGATGGCCACCTGCCCAAGCGGCGTGCCGACGCCAATCTGACGCGCGGGCTCTACACCGGCGGGACGGATCTGGGCGGGGCGGGCCTGCGCTGGGGTCTGGGCGCGGAAAACCGGGATTTCGGCGCCTGGAAGTTCTACACCGCCGATTTTCCCGACCAGCGCGAGCGTACGCAGACGCGAACCGCCTGGCTGGCTGCCGACACAAGCGCCGGTGACTGGGCGCTGACACCGCAGTTGTGGTGGCGCGAGCACGACGACTGGTTCCGCACGCTGGTGGCCGGTAACGCTTTCATCAATCGCCACGCCACCCGGGTGCAGGGGCTGCGACTGTCGGGCCGGCGCAACTGGGGCGGCGGCGTTAGTGCAGTCGGCGCTTCGCATTCGCGCCAGCGCATCGAATCCAATGCGCTCGATCATCACGATCGCGACGAGACCCAGGCCTGGCTGGTGCACCGCCAGCCGCTGGGCGAGCGCACGGCCGTGGAAGCCGGTCTCTCGCTGGTCGACTACAGCGACTACGGGCGCTACGGCCTGCCGACGCTCGCCGTGCGACACCGTTTGAATGAACGCTGGACGGCCTTCGCGTCATGGGCGCGTTCGGCGCGCGTGCCTTCCTATACCGAGCTGTTCCTGCAGACGGGCGGCAATCTGGGCAACCCGGATCTGGAACCGGAACGCTCCGACTACGCCGAGGCGGGGCTGCGTTTTCGCGCCGGCGCACACCGGATCAATCTGGCGTTGTTCGAGCGCCGCACCGACACCCTCATCGACTGGGCGCGCACACTGGGTGACGTCCAGTGGCAGGCCGGCCAGTTCGACGGCCACCGCAGCCGCGGGGGCGAAATGGAGTGGCGGTGGTTTCCCGACACGCGCTGGCTCGAACGCGTGGACCTGGCGGGGACGGTGCTCGACACCGAACTCGACGCGCGCGGTCTGGAGATCAAGTACGCCCTCGACTACCCCGAGCGGGGCTTCACTGGCGGCGCGGTCTGGCGGCTGGCGGAATCCGTGCGCCTGACCACGCGCGCCCGTTACCAGGACAGGAGCACGGGCGAGTCTGGAACACTGGTCGATCTGCGTCTGGGCTGGCGGGTATCGAGGGTTGAGCTGTTCGTCGAGGGCAACAATCTGCTCGACAAGCGCCTGGTCGAGGCCGGTTTCGCGCCGCTGCCGGGGCGATGGCTGTACGCAGGCATCCGCGCGGACTATTGAGCTTCTTCGGCGTCTTCTCCATTTTCGAGCCACTCGTCGAAACGCTGGCGGATGCGATCGAGGGTGTGGGCGTACCAGACAATGTCCTTGGCCACCGCGTTCGCGCTGTTGTAGGCGTGGGTGGGAATATGCGGGCGCATGTCGATGCCCGTGTCGGGGTGGCGCCGGATCTGGGCCTCGGCCGAATGCCGCGCCGGCCCGTAGGCCAGCCGCTCGGCCAGTTCGACCAGCGGTTCGGTTTGCGTGGAAAAGCGAATGAACTGGCGCGCGGCCTCGGGGCGGCCGGCATCGGCCGGAATTACCCAGGTCTGGTATTCCTGGACCTGACCGTCCCAGATGATCTCGATGCTGCTGTCAGGATCGAGCTGGGCGTTGAAGAAGCGACCGTTGTAGCCTGAGGCCATGACCGCCTCGCCGGATTCGAGCAGGTCAACCGGCTCGTCGCCGGCCTCCCACCAGATGATGGAATCACGAATCGCTTTCAGGCGCCGGAAGGCCAGTTCAAGGCCGCGTGGGGTCGAGAGCAGGTTGTAGAGTTCCTGGCGCGGCACACCGCTGGCCAGCAGCGCCCATTCCATGTTGTCGGCGGGCGTCTTGCGCAGCGCGCGCTTGCCGGGGAATGTCTCGGTATCAAACAGGTCGGCCACCCGGCCGGGACGCTGACCGGAAAACGCCTGGTTGTCGTAGGCGATGACGGTGGCGTAGACGGTGTGCGTGATGGCGCAGTGGTGGCGGGCACCGCCGATGAAGTCTTCCCGGGCGGGCGTGCCGTCGCTGCCGGGCGGCAGCTCGAGATCGTCGATCGATTGCAGACGGTTTGCCGCGCAAGCGGCCAGGGACTCACTCATGGCCATGTCAACCAGGTCCGGTACCTGTTCGAGAATGTCCGTGCCGCCGTTGTAGGGCACCGTCTCGACGGCAATGCCGGTCTCGGCCTCGAACGGCTCGAACAGCACCTCGCGCTGCACGCGCTCGTAGGCACCGCCCCAGGTCGCGATCACGAGCGGGTCCTCCTCGGCCGCGAGCGGCGCGGCGGCCACGCCGGCCAGAAGCAGGTAAATCAACATTCGATCAAGCCGTGGCATGTTCTTCCTTGCGCATCCGCTCGAGCAATTCCAGGTAAGCGTTGATCAGGTCCGATTCGAAGACGGTGCCCACCAGGCGCCCGTCCTTGTCGAGGACAGCGACCCCCTCACCGACGAAGTGGCGCATCGCGTTCATCGCATCCCAGACCGTTTCATCTTCACGCATGCACAATGCGTTGCTGTCGCACCACCGCTGGGCCGGTTCGTCATCGCCGGCGGCAACCAGCTCGTGAAGATGGACGGTACCGACGTAATGACTTCGGGCATCGACCAGATAGGCTTCGGCCGAGCCGGCGTTGACGATCGCCTCGCGTGCTTCCCCCGCTCTGGCATCGGGGCTGACCGTGACATAGTCGTCCGAAAGCAGCTCGCCGAGGGTATGCGTGCGCAGAATGGCGCGACTGCGGCCGCCGGAGAGATCGTGACCGCGTTCGGTCAGTTGCCGGTCGAACAGCGAGCGGCCAAAGTATCGCGAGGCCACCAGGTTGGCCAGGGCCACGCTGGCCAGGGCGGCGATGGTCAGCGGGTAGCTGGCGGTCATCTCGAAGACGATGATGACCGTCGTCAGCGGTGCGCCGATCACCGGGGCGGTCACCGCCACCATGCCGCAGACCGCGTAGACCACCAGGGCGGAAAGATCCAGCCCCAGCAGCGAGCCGATCACACTGCCGAACAGGGCACCGAACAAGCTGCCGATGACCAGGGCCGGGCTGAAGACCCCGCCGGCGAAGCCCATGCCCAGGCACCAGGCGGTGGCCAGCAGCTTGAGCACCATCACCAGCAGCAGCTCCCACTGCGTGAACGCGCCCTCGATGAAGGCCAGGCGCAGCGTCTCCGAACCCATGCCGAGAATATCGGGTACCCACAGCGCGGTCAGGCCCAGCCCCAGGCCGGCCAGCGCCGGACGCAGCATGGACGGCACTTTCATGCTTCCGGCAATGCGGGCCATGCGCAGCAGCGCCGACATATAGGCGACCGCGACGCCGGCGCTGGCCATGCCGAGCACCACGAACAGGCCGAATTCCCAGAGATGGGCGACTTCCGCTTCGGCCACCTGGAACAGCGGCGGCTGCGGCCAGATCAGCTGGGCGGTCACGTGCCCGAGTACGGAAGCAACGGCTACCGGTGCGAAGGCACGCAGGGCGAAGTGGCGCAGTACGACTTCGTGCGCGAACAGGATTCCGGCGATGGGTGCGTGAAAGACCGTGGAGATGGCCGCGGCTACCCCGCAGGCGATGGCGATGTTGTCGCTGGTCACGCCGGCGCGAAATAGTCGCGCCAGTCCGGAACCGACGCTGCCGCCGACGTGGACCAGGGGCCCGTACTGGCCGACCGAGGCCCCCGAGCCCAGCGAGACCAGGCTGGACAGGCCGGTGAGCAGGCCGGTTCGAAGGGGCAGGCGGCCCTTGCGGGTCTGGACGGCGGCAATCAGGTCGGCAGGCGAGTGCGGCCGCCGGTCCGGAATGAAGCGATGCAGGATACCGCCGACGAGTCCGCCGGCGGTGGGGACGATGATGATCGCCAGTGTGACTAGCCAGGCATCCTCCTCCATCATCCGGCTGCGCGGCGAGATCAGCAGCAGATCGTTGAGCCAGCCGATGGCCGCGACGAAACCGTTGGCCAGGATGGCCGAGACCATCCCGGCGAGGGCGCCGAGCAGCACAACGAGCGACACCCGGCGCAAGACGTCGCCGGGGTCCTGGTGCCCGGTTGGCGATTCGGCGGAGTCGCTCACCGGCTATACGCTAGGAAATGACGGGAACGCCGAAGAGTACCGGGTGCAGCCAGAAAGCGAAGGCGACGTACAGCGCCAGGCCGCCGACGACCACGATGATGTCGTTGGCGCGGGAGGCGGGCAGTTGCGGAATGTTGCGCTTGGGCCGGCGCTTGAGTGAAATCCGGTCGACCACCGCCCAGACCAGAAAGCCGCCGAACAGCAGCACGTCGGCCAGGGTGCCGTTGACCAGCAGATGGGCCAGCGCCCAGGCCTTGACGGCCACAAGCATCGGATGCCCCAGTGCCTGCTGAATGCGGCCGGGAAAATACGCCGCCAGCAGGGCCGGAAACACGAATAGCATCAGCAGCATGTTCACGTGGCGCAGGAAGGCCGGCGGCTGATATAGCCAGGTCGGATCCAACCGGGCCTGGCCGTAACCGATGACGATCAATACCAGCCCGACGATGGCCAACAGGCCGTAGACGCCCTTGAATGGCATCTCGCCCATCTTCGCGACCATTCCGTCGCGCCAGCGCCAGGAAACGATACTGATCGAGTGGGTGCCCAGAAAAAGCACTAGGCCGACAATGAGCAGCGACATTGCGAATCTCCCTGTGAAGTCGCGTCCATTGTAAGGGATTGGCTGATCGTGCCAGCCGTCGGCTGGTCAGGGCTGTTCGAGAATCCGTTTACGAATGGTGGCTTCCTCTTCAGCCGTGATCAGGCCCTCGTCGAGAAGCTCCTGGAGAAAACGCAACTGTTCCAGTTTTCTCGACGCCACCGCATCACTTTCGCGTGAGTTCGATTCAGCCTTCTCGGCTTCCGGTACCGAGCGGGCGGTATTCCCGCTGCGCGCATCGTTCGAGCCGGCTGAAGCGGTCTGGCCGCAATCGAGTTCCAGCGATAGGCCGTTGGCGATATCGCTGTCGCTGGGCCGAATGTTCATTTCCCGGCAGCCGGACTTGCGCAGTGTCACCATGCCGTACTGGTCCGTCTTCTCGGGCGGGTAACTGTTGGGGTAGATGTCACGCTCGTCGAGGGTGAGCGGCGTGGTGCCTTGGTGGCCCTTGATCGTGACCACCTCGGCCCCCGACGGCTCTGATTCGACGGTAAAGGAACGGATGCCGGCACCGTCTATCGCGCCGACCGGCGCGGTCCAACCCAGCAGCGTCAGGCACGACAGGGCGAGTAGCTGTTGCGAGACTTTCATCAGCGACTCCAACTAATAGGCAGCGTCGAAACCCAGCAGGAAGTAGTGCTCCTGTTCCAAGTGCCCGGTGTAATAGTCGCCCGACCGGGGTTCGTCGTCGAGCAGGTCGACGTTGAGCTCCATGATGCCCTTGAGGTTGCGCATGAAGTAGTACGAGGCCGTCAGGGTTACGCTGTTGATGTCGATACCTTCGTAGATGGTATCGGAATTGTCGAAATCTCCCGCATCGGCATAGTTGTAGAGTGCCGAAAAGGCCCAGCGATCGTTCGGGATGTAGTCGACTCCCGCGAACCCGCCATCCCAGGAGAAGTCCTGTTCGGGTGCGGTTTCGAGAAAGCCGTCCCACTCGTTCCACAAGTACTGGGTATACCAGTACCAGCGTCCCCCGACTGAACCCGACAGATCCAGCCCGGCCACACGCTTGTCGGTGTCGCGGTCGCTGGTTTCGAGCCCGGCTGGCCCGCGCGCTCCGCGCTGCGTGCCATCGAGTCCGAACAGCCCGACGGAGACCGGCCCGAGGTCGAAACCGACACGTCCGAACACCGTCTTGGAATTGTCGTTGTCGAACAGGTTGTCCGCACGGTTGAAACCGGGGCTGTTGATGTCGAAGTGATCCGAAATGCCGTTGCCGTTGACGAAGCCCAGGCCGATATCGAGTGGCCCCACGGCCCGGTCGAAAAGGACACCACGCTCGTAGGTGATGCCCGCCATCCGATAGGCCATGAAGTCCTGGAAGGACAGGCGTGTCTCGCGCGGGAACATCAGATCCGAGACCTGGAACTGACCGAGCTGCATGCCAACGCCCGAGCCGAAGATGTCGTCATGTCGGAACCAGGCGTCTTCGACGATGACTTCACCGTTGCCGCCCTTTTCTCCGAAGATGGCGTAGAAGTAATAGGTGATGTGCTCGCTCAGCGGAGCGCTCGAGAGCAGCTTGATCAGGTAGGGCGACTGGAAATCGGTGTCGGCCTGAGTTTGCTTGCCGCTGATCGGGTCAATGTTGCCGGCCTCGCGAGCCTGGAAGTAACCCTGTGCACGGACAGCCAGCGGTGGATACTCCGGTATTTTCAAGCGTTTGTCACCGGTATCGAGTGTTCCGGACTCCCAGTTGTCGAGCTTGAAATTGTTGCCGGCAAAGTGTTCGCCGAACTGGTTGAGCTTGGGGTAGGCTGCATGGCAGGCGGCGCAACTCATGTTGTATTTGCGGGCAAAATCCGGCATGGCCAGGACGTGCCCCGAGAGCAGCAACAGGAGAGTGACGGAGATGGCTAGGTGGATAATTGAATTCAGTCTCGTCATGATCTGCTCCTCTCGCTGAAAACGAATGAATCGTGCCTTGTATGCATCGTTTTCAGATCATAGAGAATGAGCGGTCCGTCTGCGTTGACTTGGCTCATGCTTTATCGCTTTTTACGTCGGATGACGCATGCGGGCTTCGGGCAGCGAGGGGACTTTTTCGGGAGAGAGGGAAGAGCCGGGGTTCATTGACGCTCGCCGGGAAGCGGGGGTCAGGATCACATCAACACCAAATTGCTTCGTGATCCGGGCAAGGAAGTGCGAGGCCCATCGTTCGGCGGCGTGCGGGCCGATACGAAGCGCGATAGGCGAACGCGTGAAGGGAGATGGTCGGGGTGACTGGATTCGAACCAGCGACTCCTGCCTCCCGAAGACAGTGCTCTACCAAGCTGAGCTACACCCCGACGGAAGCCGGCCATTCTAGTGCAACTGCCCCCGTTGGGCAAGCCTGAGCCTTGTCCAATGACACATGAGCCTGAACGGGGACCGCGTTTCCAACGAGAAGTGAGCCTG